>JAEWSC010000010.1 GCA_023398575.1 Bacillota bacterium
ATTATCTCCATTACATGCTGCTTGAACTCTGCCGTATACCTCGCGTTCGGCATCCCTTTTGGCATGAATACACCCCCAAAGTTCTTTCAGTATACCATACTGTCTAACTTTAGGGGTGCAGTTCAAAATGACACGGCGGTATAAATTGGTTCATTCAACAATGATCAAATTTCAATAACACCTTCAAAATCCTTCTGCGCATCGCCCGTCATCCAAATGCCATCAATATCATATCGGATCACAAGTTCACCGCCTAATAATCGTACAGAGATATCCGTGTTGTTGTCGGCCAAATCACTTTGTACTGCAGCAGCGGCTACGGCGCATGCACCGGTACCACAGGCCCACGTTTCCCCTATTCCCCGTTCCCACACCCGCATTTTCAATGTGTTACGGTCAATGATCTGGGCAAAGGATATATTGGCACGCTGCGGAAATAGCGAATCATGCTCCATCACAGGTCCTATGTTTTCGATGTCAATCAGATCTACATCCGGCACAAAGATTACACAATGCGGGTTGCCCATGGAAAGGCATGTAATTTCCCACTCCCCGCCTGCCAGGTTCACCTTTCTGCGTATGACTTCACCTTCCAGCCGAACCGGTACAGCGGTGGGATGAAAGTTCGGCTGACCCATTTTCACGCAGACAGAGTGCACTGATTCCTCGCGGATATACAGCTGCATAGATTTCAAACCGCCTCCGGTTTCCAGCAACATATGATCTTTCTTCACCCGGCCAGATTCATACAGATATTTCCCCACGCAGCGCATGGCGTTGCCTGCTACCTGGCCTTCACTGCCGTCCGCATTAAACATGCGCATTCTGGCATCCGCTACAGTGGAAGGCAGAATTATCACAATGCCATCCCCACCGATGCCCTTGCGCCTGCTGGATACACGTATAGCCAGTGATTCTGGGCTTAGAATCTCCTGATCAAAACAATCAAAGTAAATATAATCATTGCCAGTGGCCCGCATTTTGACAAAGCGCAGCTTTTCTCTTTCCTTGCGCATGTGGTTCATGTCCACCAGTTCCATGCTCTCCTCCGTATAACGGGAAGCCAGGGAGTTGTATAGGGCATTGGCTGTATCCATACTGGTGAGTACGGGAATGGCCCGCTCCACTGCCTTACGGCGCAGCTTGACACTGGATTTGGTGGGGAACCGCCCCTTGCTGGAGGTGGAGATCACTACGCTCACAAAGCCTTGCTCCAGCAGCGCCATCGTGTCATCCTTATCAATCTTTGCAGCCGGCAAGCCAGCATCATGCAGCGCATTCCATGTACCTGGTGTAGCATATAGTTTGAAACCGATCTGGTGAAATTTTCGGGCGGTTTCGGCTGCCTCGCGTTTATCGTTGTCACGAACGGAGACCAGCAAGCCTCCGGTCCGTTTCATTTTATATCCAGCCCCGATGAGCCCTTTGAAAAGTGCTTCCTCCAGCGTACGTCCCACTCCCAGTACTTCGCCGGTAGATTTCATCTCCGGCCCCAGGTGTGTATCCACGTCTGCCAGCTTTTCAAAAGAGAAGGTAGGCACCTTTACGGCATAATAAGGCGCCTGGCGGTAAAGCCCGGTACCGTAACCCATTTGATTAAGTTTTTCCCCCAGCATGCAGCGTACTGCCAGGTCAACCACAGGCAGCCCTGTCACCTTGCTGATATATGGCACCGTACGGGAAGCCCTGGGATTGGCCTCAATCACATACACCTGGTTGTGATGGATGACATACTGGATGTTGATGAGTCCAACCGTATTCATTTCCAGCGCCAGCGCTCTTGTAGCTTCCAACAGACGCTGGATTAGTGCGCCATTTAAGTTCCAGGCCGGGTAGACCGCGATGGAATCGCCGGAGTGAACGCCGGCACGTTCCACATGCTCCATAATCCCAGGGATCAAAACGTCACAACCGTCACAGATGGCATCCACCTCCACCTCTACGCCCAATAAATACTGGTCGATAAGAATGGGGTTTTCAATGCCCTTTTCCAGGATGATTTTCATGTATTCCCTGATATCATCCTCCGTGAAGGCAATAATCATGTTCTGCCCGCCCAGCACGTAGGATGGACGCATTAAAACAGGATATTGAAGTTGTTTAACCGCCTCCAGTGCTTCCTTCTCCGTGTGCACCGTGCAGCCTTGCGGGCGGCGAATATGCACCTTTTCTAAAATCTCATCAAAGCGCTTGCGGTCTTCCGCTGCGTCAATACTGTCAGCACTTGTGCCAAGGATGGGTATGCCAGCTTTGCTCAAGTATCCCGTCAGCTTGATAGCTGTCTGGCCGCCGAAAGCCACCACTACACCTATCGGCTTTTCGGTGCGAAGAATGCCCATCACATCTTCCGGCGTCAGCGGCTCAAAATATAGCCGGTCGGCCGTGTCAAAGTCAGTTGATACAGTTTCCGGGTTATTGTTGATCATCACCACATCGTATCCATGCTGCTTCAGTGTCCATACGCAATGAACAGAGGCATAATCAAATTCAATCCCCTGGCCGATGCGGATAGGTCCTGAGCCCAACACTGCAACGCAGGGCTTTTTCTCCCCGCGGCGGCAAATAAATTCCTCTGCTTCGTTCTCTTTGTCATAAGTTGCGTAAAAATAAGGCGTTTGCGCCTCAAACTCCGCAGCGCAGGTATCTACCATCTTATATACAGGATACAATGGATTTTCGATGGCGCAGCCACTGAGGCGCTTAATGGCGCTGTCGGGGAATCCCGCCTTCTTGGCTAAATAGTAGATATCATTTGATACCTTCCCCTGCGACAGCAGCTTTTCCAACTCCAGCAGATTCTTCACTTTTTGTAAAAAGAACGGATCCACCCCCGTCAGATCATGGAGTTCTTCGAGGGTTGCACCTTTATCCATGGTCTCGTACAGCGCAAACAACCGCTCGTCGGTGCAGCCTGAAATAAAAGCCAACAGCTCATCCTTGGAAAGGGCAGATAGTTTTTTCATGCGCAGGGTATCCTGGCCGATTTCCGCCCCGCGTACCGCCTTCATCAGCGCCTGCTCAAAACAGGTTCCGATGGCCATTACCTCACCGGTGGCCTTCATCTGTGTGCCCAAGGTGCGGCGGCCATACACAAATTTGTCAAAGGGCCACTTGGGCAGCTTTACAACCACATAGTCCAAGGCCGGCTCGAAGCAGGCGCAGGTTTTGCCGGTAACGGCATTTTTTATTTCATCCAGGGTATAGCCGATGGCGATTTGAGCGGATACCTTGGCAATTGGATACCCCGTGGCTTTGGAGGCCAATGCCGATGAACGGGATACACGAGGGTTCACCTCAATCACCGCATAGTCAAAGCTGCTTGGGTGCAGTGCAAACTGCACATTGCAGCCGCCTTCTACCTTTAAAGCGCTGATGATGTCAAGCGCTGCCCGGCGCAGCATTTGAAATTCCTTATCGGCTAATGTCAGCGCCGGCGCAGCTACGATACTGTCCCCTGTATGGACACCAACAGGGTCAAAGTTCTCCATACTGCAGACGGATACCACGTTACCCACGGCATCGCGCATGACCTCAAACTCAATTTCCTTCCAACCTGAGATGCACTTTTCCACCAATATCTGCCCAATAGGAGACATGCGAAGCCCATTGGCCGCAATTTCCAACAGCATTTTTTCATCTATTGCGATACCGCCGCCGCTGCCTCCCAGGGTATAGGCCGGGCGTACAATCACAGGATAGCCGATCTCCACAGCAAATCTAAGGGCTGCGTCCACATCTGTAACAACCAGAGAGGGAATCACCGGCTGACCAATTTCCACCATGGTATCTTTAAACTGCTGCCGGTCCTCCGCCTTTTCAATGGTTTCCCGGTTGGCCCCCAGCAGCTTTACATGATGCCGTTCCAAAAATCCTTCCTTATCCAACTGCATAGAAAGTGTGAGCCCATTCTGTCCGCCCAGGGTGGATAAAAGGCTATCCGGCTTTTCCTTGATGATAATTCGCCGAATGGTCTCTAAAGTAAGCGGCTCTATGTATACCTTGCTTGCCATGGCCTGATCTGTCATGATGGTGGCCGGATTAGGGTTGACCAAAATGACTTCCAGCCCCGCTTCTTTCAGTGCCCGGCACGCCTGGGAGCCAGCATAGTCAAACTCCGCCGCTTGTCCGATGACAATAGGCCCGGAACCAATAATCAACACCCGTTTGATATTAGGATTCAGCGGCATTTTTTACCCCTCCCATTAAGGCAATAAAACGGTCGAACAAAAACAGCGTATCCAGCGGGCCGCAGGAAGCTTCAGGATGAAACTGTACTGAAAATGCAGGTATATCCGCATAATCAATGCCTTCGCAAGTAAAATCATTGCCGTTCACAAAACGCATACGGCTGTTTGCCGGTAAATGGTCTGTAGAAACCGCATAGCCATGGTTCTGGCTGGACATATACATAAGCCCACTTTGTAAATCTTTTACCGGCTGGTTTCCGCCCCGGTGGCCATACTTTAACTTTTCCGTCTGGCCGCCCCGGGCTAAGGCCAACAGCTGATGGCCAAGACATATCCCAAATATGGGGATGTTGCTGCCGCATAGCTTTTTCAGTTCTTGAATAATGCCCACATTGTCGGCCGGGTCTCCTGGACCGTTGGAGAGCATGATGCCATCTGGTTTGAGTGCTGCAATCGCCTCCGCCGCTGTATTGGAAGGCACAGTGATGACTTCACAGTCACGTTTATACAAATTTTTTCCAATGCTGCCCTTTTGGCCAAAATCCATCAATACCACACGGTGTATAACCGTCTCCGGTGTATTGATGGAAATATTTTGGCACGTTACATCAGCCACTTTGGGCGACGGCCAAGTTTTCATGGATTGAATCATGACATCTATATCGGTAGGCAATGCATTGAGCAGCACGGCGTTCATGACGCCCTTTTGGCGGATGATCTTTGTCAATGCCCTGGTATCCAGATCATACAAGCCTGGGATGCCTGCAGCCTTCAAAAGCGCATCCAGCGTGCCCTCGCAGCGGAAGTTACTGGGAGCCTCGCACCATTCCCTGACGATATAGGCAGACAGCCGTGGACTTTTGCTTTCAAAGTCTTGCGGAATGACACCATAGTTGCCAATCATGGGAAATGTCTGTACCACCATTTGCCCATAATAGCTGGGGTCGGTAAGGGTTTCTAGGTACCCTGTCATATTCGTAGTAAACACCAATTCCCCCGAGGCTTCCTTTTCCGCCCCGAAGGTCTTGCCTTCAAAAATCTGGCCGTTTTCCAGCAGCAGATAACCTTTGCCCATTTAAAATCCCACCTTTGACCATTCCATAAACGGAATATGTATTATTATACATTTTTCTTTATACATATTCAATACCCTTCTTGTTATTTCTCGGTTTGGTAATGAAATTTTATCTACGCCTATCATGCGAACAACCGAAATGGATGTCAGCCTTTACGGTGAGCGCAAAAGGCCGCCTGTGCATACACACAAGCAGCCTTGCAAATTTGAGCATTCGCCTGAATAGACTTACATACGATCCAGCGCGAACCGCCGGATCGCCTTCGCTACCCCGGCATTTTCATTATCGTCGGTCTCAAACTCAGAAGCGGCCTTTGCCCCTTCTGTTGCGTTACCCATTGCCACGCCATATCCGGCCCACTTAAGCATAGAAATATCATTGTCATTATCGCCAATGGCCATCACCTGGCCCACATCTAAATGCAGCCTTTGAGAAAGGGCGGCAAGAGCAGTGCCCTTGTGTATGCCAGCGGGCATGATTTCGATATTGTTGATCCATGAACTGGTGACTTCCACGCCTGGAATTGCTTCAATTTTTTCTCGTATACGCATAAGCCGATCTGTATCTTCCAGGTCAACATATACGAACTTGTTGATGCCAAGCTTCTTCTGCTCAAGAATACCATTCATGCCATAGGTATAGAGTAGATTTCCTTTGCGTGCAAGATGCGTCCCCCAGCTTATCTGTCCATCGTCATTTGGAAAAGGACGGCTGATAGCAATATGGCTGCGGCCAAATGCGGAGTATATCACCTTTTCCGATTCCAATATCGAAATACAAGCCCCGGCAGCTTCGTCACTCATATAGCTTTCGGACATAGGCATGCCATGAGGCTTATCCAGCCAGAATCCGCCATTGAGCCCCAGTACAAAGCAATCGTCAAACCCGGCATCAGACATAAAATAGCTTATATCTTCCGGCACCCGGCCGCTGACAATTGCCAGTTGTATGCCGGCATTTCTCGCTTCACGCAGTGCGATTATATTCTCCTGCGGAATAACGCATTCCTCATTTAACAAAGTGCCATCCATGTCGATGGCGATCAGGCGTACGGGTAAATGCTTCATTACATACTCCTTCATAATCATGGTTAAAATGGCGGAAAAATTGAAAACTCTTTTTGATCCAGATATTTCAGTTCCTCATCAGCGGATAAGGTGATAGATGAGGCGCACAGCATCAACCGCTTTGCTTTCATCCTTTTGTTCAGCGCACGATCGCCATATGCATCGTCACCTAGAATGGGATGGCCGATATGAGCCAGATGCGCGCGTATTTGATGGGTTCGACCGGTAATCAAATCCACCTCAAGTCGGCTGATTTCGCCTTTTTCGATTACCCGATACCCCGTTGTGATAGAAAGGGCACCTGAAACCGGTTTATCAAAGATTTGAACCCTGGCTGCTTTCGCGTCCTTAAGCAAATAGGCATTCAATACAGCCACATCCGGTGTAGGGGTTCCCTTTACCAAACAGACATAGGTTTTCTTCATTGTCCGCTCTTTAAATGCATTTATGAATAGCTCTTCCGCTCTTGTGGATTTTGCCAGCAGCAAAAGACCGCTGGTCTGGTTATCCAACCTGTGGCAGGCCTTGGGCGGCCACGCATCTGGATTATTGCTTTTTACATGGGCGAAGGCCAAGCTTTCCGCTGTTACTCCCCCGCCGCTGTCTGCCTGTACGCTGATACCGGCTGGTTTATTGATAATCAGTACCTGCATATCTTCATACACCACGTCAATCGCCGCAGACATGGGTTCCCAAATGCCATACACTTGAACCTTCGCCCCAGATAGCGCGATGTCCTCTGCCTTTGCGCGCCGGCCATCCATTTTTACATCCCGACGGGAAAAAGCTTCCCGAATTTGCCAGGCTGGCAATCCGGGAAGCGCACGGCACAAATATTTATCCAACCGCATAGGCGGCAGGTCCTGGGGAATCAAAACCTCCAGTACGGCCACTTTTCCCTCCAACTGGTCAATGCTTAAGCGCTGCTTGCAAACCCGCCCACCTTGGGGTCTGCGCAGACAATCTAGCCAACGCACTGTACATGGACTGGGTGGGCAGTACCCACAACATGGATGAAAGCACGCTCTCCATCTCTGGCAACGATACGCCCTGCTTGGCCAGCATGCGAAGGTCTTCCACAGCTTCTTCAATGGTATACTCAGGGCGGAGCGCACCGCGAAGCACCCCGGACATTTCTTCACTGATGGGCACTTCTTCAGGAAAAATGCCGTTCATACCGCCCAGCATCATGGATTCGGATAACTCCAATGAAGTGATGCCGTGGCTCTTTACCTGACGCATCAAATGCTCCGGATCAGCAAGGCCGGGGTGGACAAGGATCATAACCCCTTCTACATCTGTAGTATAATCAAAAGTAGCCCGAAGATACCGCTGCGCATAATCGTAGGATTCCGCGTCCAGGCTCTCGCAAACCTCTTCCAAAAAATGCATGGTCGGCTGCTGGGCATGCAAAAAACCTGCGATGTACAAAAGCCCATGCATGGTGGCGTCAAACCGGAATACTTTTTCCCGAACTTCGGCATGTTCCTTACGGTTCATAGCCTCCAGCATTGGAATATGCAAGGAGTTATCCAAGTGCAGATAGATATGGTCGCCTTCCACAGTCAGTGTACACCACAACCTTGCAACAAGGGCCTCCGCCGCGCCGGCTTCATCCCAATCCAGAAGCTCGGTTTCACCTTCAAAGGTTAGCAGCCTTTCCAAGAGCATATGCTCCCTGACGGAGATATAAGAAATCTCTCTGGGCAGTCTTCTCATTACCAGGTCTTTGACCTCTTCTACCGTATGCAACCTTCTGATTTCAGGGTTCTCCATTGCATAGTAAGAAATATTCCAAATGTCCTGAATATCGGCAAGGGTACAGCCGGAGAACAGCCCCGTTTTAGGGTAGCCGCTCAGACGCTTTTCACACGCCTCCAGCTGCTTTTCCCGCAGCACACTCATCGTTTTTTCGCACCAATTCAAGGCGCGTACACTTTCCTCGCGCTGCATGGCCGAACCTCCCCATACAATACTAACTTTACGGGAGTTTGAGCACCCACCCAAAGGGATCAAGCTCCCGTCCTAATTGAATTCCGGTCAGCGTGTCGTACAACTGTTGCGTTATGCGGCCGATGCCACCATCGCCGACCTTTTGCTTTTCACCCTTAAAGCACAATTCACCCACCGGTGAGATCACTGCCGCCGTTCCTGTGCCAAAGGCTTCTGTCAGCCTGCCAGCCTTCATATCCTCAAATACTTCATCAATAGCCAGCCGGCTTTCTTCTACCTTGTAGCCCAAGTGCGCCGCGAGCTTTAAAACGCTGTCCCTGGTGATACCCGGGAGTATGCTGCCGCTCAGTGAAGGCGTTACAATCTTGTCACCATATACAAACATCATGTTCATGGCGCCAACTTCTTCAACATACCGGCGCTCAATGCCATCCAGCCAGAGCACCTGCACATAGCCCTTCTCCTCCGCCTTGTTCGCCGCAAGGATTGAAGCCGCATAATTGCCCGCTGTCTTGGCATGACCTACACCGCCGCGCACGGCACGCACGTACTCGTCCTCCACCCAAATGCCGATGGGCGATAATCCACCCGGATAGTAGGCACCCACAGGCGATAGAATGATGAAGAACTTGTATGTCTTGGAGGCGTGCACCCCCAGCACAGGATCGGTGGCAATCAATGTAGGCCGGACATACAATGATGTTCCCTTGGAATTTGGTACCCAATCTTTTTCCACTTGAAGCAGCTGCGTAAGACCTTTCATACAAAGATCAATATCTATTTCAGCCATACACATACGCTGTGCTGAACGGTTCATACGCACAAAGTTATCTCGTGGCCTGAACATTTGAAGGCTGCCGTCATTGGCACGATAGCATTTTGTGCCTTCAAATATCGCTTGACCATAATGCAGCACCATGGACGCGGGATCCATTTCAAATGGCGCGTAGGGCATAATTTTTGCATCATGCCAGCCTTTTTCAGGTGCATAGTCCACAACAAACATATGGTCCGTAAAGATTTTGCCAAATCCCAGTTTGGATTCATCTGCCGGCTTTGCTTTGAGCTCATTTGCCAGCATAACCGTAATGTCTTGCATGCAGTGCCCCCGTCCTTCCGTACAACCGGTATACAAATTCTTAAACGGCACAGCTAAAAAAATAGTTACCGTTGATTTATTATACAAGGAAGACAGTATGTGTCAAGCCTTTTCCCCTGTCAATTTGGGGCAATTGCCCGGTTGTTCCCGTGAAAATGGAAGCGACGCTATGCGCAAGGCGTAGCACATGTATACCTATCTGTTAGCAAGGGTACAATATATAATGAAAATACACATCTTTCATTATCGATGGACAAGTTATTTCTATTGCATTCCTGGAGGAAATTTCACACCGTCCTTTCTTGTTCTTTTTTAACAACGCTGTTATAATGAGGCAAAAAGCAAGCACCTTATTTCAATTTGCGGAGGGTTATTATGTGGATTGTTTATGCCGTTCTTTCCGCAGTCTTTGCATCGCTGACTGCCATTTTATCTAAAATCGGCATGGCCGGCATCAACTCAAACCTCGCCACTGCCATACGCACGATTGTCGTTCTTGTTATGGCATGGGGTATGGTTTTCATTACTGGCCAGCAGCATAACATCGGCGGCCTCACCAAACAGAATTGGATTTTTCTCATTCTCTCCGGTGTCGCCACAGGCCTTTCCTGGCTGTTCTATTTCCAGGCGCTTCAAATGGGAGATGCCAGCGTTGTAGTGCCCATTGATAAGTTCAGCGTTGTGATCACCATGGTGCTGGCGTTTTTGTTTCTTGGAGAAAAGTTGGATACCCAAAAGCTTATCGGCGGCGGGCTGATTGCCGCAGGGACTTTGGTTCTCGTTGTCAAATGGCCATTCTAGGAGGAGGGCAGCATGCTTAAAAAGTTTACGCGTGAAGAAAAGGGCTGGATTTTTTACGACTGGGCCAATTCTGCCTTTGCAGCCATCATTCTCGCCATCGTACTCCCGCCATTTTATAAGGAAGTTGCGCAGGGTGTAGAAAGCGCAGGCCCTTGGTGGGGCTATGCCACAAGTATCGCATCTCTTGTCAGCGCGCTGAGCGCACCTATACTCGGTACGCTTGGTGACTATAAGGGCTATAAGATGCGTCTTTTTTCAGCGTTTGTCATCCTGGGTGCTGCAGCTACGGCGCTATTGGCCACGACCAGCAACTGGCAGCTGATGCTGGTGTTTTATATCCTGGGCTCTATCGGCTTTAACGCTTCCTGCGTTTTCTACGACGGCTTTTTGCCCGATGTCACAACGGAAGAACGAATGGATATGGTCTCCAGCTATGGTTACGGCATGGGTTATATTGGTGGCAGCACCATACCTTTGCTGATTGCGCTAGGCCTGATTATGTTTGGTAATTCGTTCGGTATCCCCTCAGATACAGCCTGTCAGATATCCTTTGCGATTACAGCCGTATGGTGGATATTATTTACGATTCCCATGTGGCGTGCAGTCAAGCAAAAGCATTATGTTGAGCAGCGTGGCAGTCTGATGAAGCAGAGCGTGTCGCGGATTAACTCTGTTGCTCAGCGGATCGTCACCAACAAGGCTGTGCTGATATTCCTGCTTTCTTACTTTTTTTACATTGACGGCGTAGGCACCATCATCCATATGGCGTCTATCTTTGGGGCCAGCATGGGGCTTGGCCAAACGGAATTAATCGTTATCCTCCTTATAGTACAATTGGTGGCCTTTCCTTGTGCCATAATATATGGGCTCTTATCTCGTAAATTTGGCGTCCGGGCCATGCTTATAACCGGTATTGTCACCTATCTTGTGATCTGCGTGGTAGCTATGTTCCTAGAACCCTTAAGGGCCATGGGCATGACACAGCTATTGATGGGCTTTGTGCTCTTGGCCGTACTGGTAGGCACTGCACAAGGCGGTATCCAGGCGCTGAGCCGCAGCTTTTTCGGAAAGCTGGTCCCTCCTGAATCCGCCAACGAGTTTTTTGGCTTCTACGACATCTTTGGTAAGTTCTCGGCCGTGCTTGGCCCCTTCCTATTTGGCCTAGTTTGGGAAGCTACACAAAAATCCTATCTGGGCGTTGTACCGGTGCTGCTTATGTTTATCGTGGGCGGTGCACTGTTCCTTGCTATACCCAAGCACATCGACAAGCTCTATTCTGCCAAACGGGAGTAATTGGACTCAGACAGGCAAAAGGCCGGAGAATTGCACATCTCCGGCCTTTTTACTATTCGTATATCTCAGGGTTTACCACATTAGGCGGTCTTCTGCCCGCCAGTGCCTCCAGTATGCGGACACTGGCATCATGTGCCATGGCATTTCGAGCGTCCATTGTATTGGTACCGATATGCGGTGTCAAAACCACATTGTCAAGCTCAACCAGTTCCTTTAAAATATGCGGTTCGTGGGAAAAAACATCCAACCCCGCGCCAAACAACCTGCCATTCTTCAGCATGGTGGCTAAGGCCTGCTCATCTACAATCGCACCTCTGGCCGTGTTGATCAATATGGCAGTTGATTTTAACAAAGAAAGCCTGTTTGCTGAAAGCAAACCTTCCGTTTCCTCCGTCAATGGGCAATGAATACTGAGAATATCCACTTGTTTGAGCAGTTCGTTCAGCGGCAGGTACTCCGCACCGTTTTCTCTTTCAGGTGACAGTCTATTCCTGTTGTGATATACAACCTGCATGCCGACAAGCCGACCAAAATCTGCCACCACTCTGCCGATATTTCCATACCCGATAATGCCAAGCGTTCGCCCATGAAGGCCCATACCCATAAAGTGCCCCATGCCAAACACAGATTCGGGCGGCACCCTACGCAATTCCCTATCTAGTTCGCCAATACGCCTTGCGCAGGAAAGTATAAGCCCAATCGCAATTTCGGCCGTAGGCTGCGCGGTGCAATCTGGGCAGTTGGTCACAGGAATCCTATACTCCGTTGCTGCCCACACATCAATCTTGTCATAACCAGCACCATAATTGCTGATAATTTTCAGCTTTGGGGCAGCATTAATAAAGTCCGCGCTAAACCTGCCGCAAGCAAGTACGGCATTACAATCAGGCAGCAGCGCAAAAAGTTCCTCCCTTGAAAAGGCTTTTCCCCTTTCGGGCATTATCACATGATGCTCTTTTAAAATTGAAAAGGCACTATCTGGAATGCCATGAGTCACAAGTATATTTGCCATGCATGCCCTCCCTCTGCTTCAAAGCCATTATAGCAGGCATATGCTTTTGATGCAATGCGGGTATGAAGCTATTTCTGTTGATGGAAACACTTATCTAAGGGCATACTTGCATGCAGGGAGGTGAGTATATGGATGGAAAATCCATATGGTTGTCTGGTGAAAAACCTGCCCACCCTCCATTGCGCGGCAAACAGCAGGCAGAAGCGGTTGTTGTGGGGGGCGGTTTGTGCGGTGTTACGGCTGCCCTCTTGCTTGCCAAGGGCGGTATGCGGGTAGTTTTGTTGGAAGCCGATAGAATAGGCTTTGGCACATCCGGTCATAGCATGGCGCGTGCTACAGTTCAACACGGGCTTGTTTACAGCCGCTTGAAGGAGCATTGGGGGCTGGAAACCGCACAAGCATATGCCACTTGTCAGACCCGCGCGCTAAAAACTATGGCCTCATTGGTTGATGAGTTGAACATATCCTGCGGCTGGACCTTGCAAGATGCAGCTCTCGCCGCAATTACGAACGAAGAATCTCGCCTGCTGGAAAAGGAGGAAACTGCGGCTCAGGCGGCAGGCCTGGCCATGTCGCAAACATCTGGCAGCCGTTGCCCGTTGCCTGCACTGCATCTATTAACCATGCCTGCACAGGCAGTATTCAACCCATATGCCTATCTGCTAGCACTTGCCGATACCTTTGTACTGCTTGGCGGCCGTGTGTATGAAAACAGCCGTGTACGCACCATCAGCACGCAAAGTGTTGCAACCGAAACAGGGGTGGTGCACGCACCGTTTGTGATCATTGCAACCCACTTTCCCATTATCAATTTTCCAGGCTGGTATTTCCTTCGTGCACGGCAAATGCGCAGTTATGTTGCCGCCGCCGGCGGCATACACAATTACGATGGCATGTACCAGTTCATCGCTGAGGGCGGATTTTCCTTGCGCAAAGCAGACGGCATGACGCTGCTTTCAAATGCCATTTACCCTTGTGGGCGGCAAACAGATGTGGACCATGATGTGCTGCTTCGCAGTCAGATTGAAGAAAACTTTCCCAAGGCAAAAATCATTGCATCATGGCATGGACAGGATGTCTACAGCGCAGATGGACTGCCATTCGCAGGTCCTTACAGCCGCAGAACACCTAACCACTTTGTAGTCGCCGGTTTTTCTCAATGGGGCATAACAAACAGCATGGCAGCGGCACAGACAGTCACTTCCCGCATATTGGGTGATATCATGCCTGAATCCGAGATATTTGATCCGGCGCGCACCATGAAATACAGCATGCGCGGCATTGTAGCAACCTTTATAAAAACTGCCGTTGTTCATTTGAATGGTTTATCAAATAAACAAGCGCCTAAATGCACGCATATGGGTTGCCGACTGAGATATGTTCCATCAACCAACAGCTGGGACTGCCCTTGCCACGGCTCACGCTTTGACAGTATAGGCCGCGTCAAGAATGGGCCAGCCGTCCGCAGTGCAATAATCCATAATAAAAACAGGCAAGGCCGCTCTTCATGATTCCAAGACATCACTTTATTACTAAACCTTTGTAATCTATCAGCATATCAACATTTCCAGAAATTATTTTACATTTTGCAATATTATGACGAATTGTTTCTTCGTTCTCTGAAAAAGAAATATTTTTTTGCGCCAATTCCTTGCATAAATAACATTCATAGTTTATAATGTAACAAGGCGAATTGGTGTACATTTCCAGAAATGTCATTACCAAAGAATTCTGCATGTTGCACAGGGAGGCTGTCCTATGGCAGTAGACGCTTTTTCCGATTCCGTCAAATCTCAGGAGGAAATGTATAGACAGCTTCTAATGCGGTTGACTGGTGTATTCGCAGCAAATGTTCATCTTACCCCTGATGGTGCGATCACCGAAATCCACATTCTGGGTAGCAGTATGCGCCATCCGAAGCAAATCATGCGCGATGTGCAATCCGCCCTGGCATCAGCGTTCGGGGTTACGGTTGATCACCGCATCATCAGCATCGCACAATTGAGGCAGGACCCAGTTCAGTCTGAGGAGCATGTGGTATCCACACCCAGTGGTGAAGTGCGCCTGCGTATGCATGAATTTTCCCAAAATGTAGTTGGAAGTCAGTTCAATGTGAAAATTTCTTTGACAAAGGATGATATCGAATATACAGGACGCTGCTCCTGCCGAAATACGCCCATTCAGCGGCCCCGGGCAGTAGCGACAGCTGTACTTCAAGCAGTTCACAGCTTCCTAGGTGTAGAAGATGTCTTCCTGCTCCTTTCTGTTCAGTTTAATCAACTTTCCAGCATCAAAGTGGTTTTGGTTGCTGTAGAATGCATGAATATGCAATCAGCACCGGTATTAATCGGCGCTGCCGAGTGTGGCCCAGATGAAGGCCAAGCCATCGTTCGTGCTACACTTTCCGCGCTAAACCGCAGATTGGCCTTGATGGCCTCTAATCCAAGTTGAAAACAGGTCCGACCACGCCAAAACGCGCTGCATCTGAGCGAAGAGAATATAGCCTGTTCATTTAGCGTATGGCAGAGCCTTATTTTAAGGAGGCTATATCCGTGAAAAAGGCCAAGATCGTTGTCGCGTTGGTGTCCTTGGTGTCCTTGGTTTTGTCCTGTGGGGCCTACATAACCTGGAGGTAGTGCTAAGGGCGTGGCGGACCTGTTTTCATATATAATGGTTCTCCTCTATTCCTAGTCGATTGAGGTGATCATTACGTCTAAAAAGGCAAAGGTATATTCCTACTTTATTATCCTTATCGGCTTTGTGTTGGCCGTTTATGCTTTTTATCGATATATCAGCGGTGTCAATCCTCAAAATTTAGCTCTTGAAATACAGCAAATGATATGTTTGATCATCTTGTGCGTACTGTGCCGTTCGCTGCCTATCAATATAGGCGATGGTCAGCATGCGCTTGATGTATCTGTTGTAAGCATACTGGCGGCTGTTATTGCCAAGGGTCCATACGCTGCTATGTGCGTATACTTGATCAGCAGTCTTTTTTCTGTAGATTACGATAAAGAAGCAAAGACATATCATCACTTGTATAATACTTCCTTTTATAAGTCCGCATTCAACAATAGTAATTTAATGATTTCCATACTCATTCCCAGCCTTCTTTATAGGTTGGCAGGCGGTACACCAGGCAGTGCGGCATTGCCTGGTGTTATTTGGCCGACCTTTTTGTTTTCCATCAGCACTTTTTTTATTAATTATGTCATCCTTTTGATCGTATTTATCTTAGAAAAGCAAATAGGGATGGATGATGCTGTGGATATGATACGCAGCCTTTTACCTAACGTGCTTTTTGCCATGCCACTTGGGCTTTTGATCGCTATCTTGTTCATGATGCCCAATGGGCATTGGCTGGCAATATTAATGCTCTTTCCTCTTTTGCTGGCGCGATATGCCTGGTCGCTGTATCTGGAATCACAGGTGCAGCATATGAAATTGATCCATGCTTTCGTATCTGCCATGGAAGCAAAGGATACCTACACAGAAGGCCATTCCCGGCGCGTAGAGATGCTTGCTCTTCAGATCGCCAACGCACTCAAACTCCCTAAGGAAAAGGTGAAAGAAATTCAAATCGCCGCTCTTTTGCATGATATCGGCAAGATCGGTATTGAAGACATCATCCTGCGAAAGCCAGCCAAGCTGACGGATGAAGAACGCAAACGCATTGAGGAACATCCAACCATCGGGGTCAGCATCGTAGAGAAGGTGGGCCTTTCTGAAGAAATCAAAGAAATGATACGTCACCACCATGAGCGTTATGACGGGAGAGGGTATCCCGATAAATTGGATCACACTGCCGTATCTTTTGAGGCATATATTTTGGGCGTCGCTGATGCTTTTGATGCCATGACAAGCGATAGGCCTTATCGGGCCGGCATGTCAGAGGAACGGGCTATGTCCATCCTTCTGGAGGAAAGCGGAAAGCAGTTTCACCCTGCTATTGTAGATACATTGCAGCAGATTCTGTTGACCCAGAAAGAGCAGGCAAAGGAGCATTCAATCGAAGCATGATACTTGTTTACTTTATTTTGCTGGCAATCCCGCTAAGTTTTTTTTGTGGCGGGAGGCTAAAATACATCGCCGATCACCCTATGCGGCTCATTTTTTTGCCGCCGCTTGCCTTTGCCCTGGAGGCCGCCGCGCCGCTGCTTAGAGACAGAATACCCTTGCCAGTATCACAATGGGTCTGGATCGTTGTTCTTGTGGAATACATATTACTTTTTTTGTTTTGCTTTTTGAATTGGAAAACAAAAGCCGTAAGGCTTATCGCTTTGGCATGCTTCCTAAATTTCTTTGTAATTCTATGGTACGGCTTCCGTATGCCTGTCGCGCCAATCATCCATGACAATCCACTTATGGCATCCTTTGTTACACGCATAGAATCTGGAGATCTGTACGAATATGTGCTGGTTCCTTATGGTTCGCCTTTCCTGTTCCTCGGCGATGCCATACGTCTCCCCTTCATTCGCTCCGGCCTGGCAAGCATAGGCGATGTTTTTCTAGGGGCCGGCGTTGCCTGGCTGATTTTCAGCTGGATGCGCCCATTCCCAATAAAAAAGGAAAAAAGAGCACGGCGGATATAGAAAAGAACTGATTGTCTTATTTCCCCATCTCACCCGGATGGGGCTTTTTATTTGGGTTCAAAATGAGAAATTTCTCATGGAAAATTAATTCCTGTCTTTTTGATTTTCTTTTCACACAGACGTATACTGTTTGTGTAGGAGGTGATAGGTTATGGGATGTCTGTTATGGCCTTTTGCTTTGATAGCCGGTATTTTCACCGGTGCGCTAGGCCTGGCCGGTAAAATCATTGGCTTTGTACTGGGGGCTGTTGGTGGCCTGATTTCGCTGATAGTCGCGTTTATTCTTGGCGCTGTTGGCGTTGCGTTGTGCATGACAATCATTGGTGCCATCATCGGCGTGCCGCTGATTCTGTTCGCTGCTGGCCTTGCTTTTCGATCCATTTTCTAATAACTGCAATTTGTCAGTATACCCTTTTTTATGCCGCCGTGGTTGTGAATCCCGGCGGTTTTACTTTACCGCTATTGACAAACAGCTTTGTCATCCTTATCAATGCCCTTACAATGGCCATTTTCAACGCTTTGTGCATGGTGGTAGACTAATTCCTCTTCGACTACCAGAGGCTGCATATGGCTGTTATGAGCCACGACAGTCAGCCAGGTCCTTATCCTTTATAGCCCATAACATAAGCATTATATGATAATGATTTACATAAAGCCGCTTTCTTTAATAGTACTACAAGATAAATGATACCATGAAAATGCGCAATGAATTTTTGAATTCTCAATATTCTCATAATTCTTAAAATTATATGTAAAAATAAGCATCTCTTATCAATAAAATGCTTGCAATACGTACCAAAGCATGATAAAATAGTTTTTGCTGATTCACGCTAATTCAAGGAGGTGAACGACATTGCCGAATATTAAGTCTGCCATCAAGCGCGTCAAGGTAAGTGAAAAAAAGAATCTGCGCAACCGGATGATCAAGAGCGGAGTGAAAACCGCCGTTAAGAAATTCCAGGTTGAGTTGGCTTCCAATCCCGGTGCCGCCAACGTGCAGTTGAGCGCAACCACCTCCGCCATCGATAAAGCAGCTTCCAAGGGCATTCTGCACAAGAACGCGGCCAACAGGAAAAAGGCCCGTCTGGCTCGCAGCCTGTCCAAAGCCGTGGCTCTGTGATTGCCGGATAAAGAAATCAATAAGCCTTAAGAACCCCTTTTCATATGAAGGCGGGTTCTTTTTTTTGCATTCCGTTACTTTCGATCATGTTATCAAACTGTTGATATCCCTTTGAACTCTCAATACAGTACGTTTCGGCGCGTTAGATGCTACACCATTCAGTCAATAGACATGGGCGGCAGGCCTACCTCGGCCTGCCGCCCAATGCATGAATATTTCTCTTATGCTATTCCCACTTTTGTGAAGGCGGCGGCTGGATTGCATCCGGCCGTTTCGCGCCATCCTTTAGCATAAAGCCCAGGTCACAATTGAAATTTCGACCGCCACTATATACTGGTAAATTGTCCGTATATGCTGTTGTCCCTTCATTACCGGTGACAACGCTGCTGAGCAAGGGGAAATCCGTCGATTGTGCAGTAGGCAAGAGCTCCGGATACATGTCAACCTTTAACTGACTGCTCATTGGGTACAGATTCTCAAATAGATAGTAACCATATTCGTCTGTGACCCTTTCCCCTATTACTATGCCATCTTGCAATAGTGTAACCGTCATGCCAGGGATACCAGGTTCACCTGCATCCTGCAGTCCGTTTTGATTCACGTCCAGCCAGGCTATGTCTCCAAGGCTGCCTGTTCTCACAGCACCGATGTCTTCTGTATTCAAATCATTTCCCATGTAAAGCATAAATTCAGAAGAGAACCCGCCTGCCGTATCGCTGATTACACTAACTGCCTGTCCCGAAACCAGCCGCTCATCCTGAGATTTAACGAACAGATATCCTTCTGGCAGCTGCGCAGCAATGCAGTAATCGCCGGGCATTAATTGATCAAACCTGTATGCTCCGTCTTCCGCAGTTGTTAACGACATCATGGGCGTGCTTAAATTGCCGCTGTTGTACAAATATACTTGAGCAGCGCCAAGCGGAGCCATTTGCCCCTGCTCATCCGCCCAAACTGTACCGGAGATGGATGTGTATTGCCTGACCCCCGCGCGAATACCGACAACTGCCTCGCCCTCAGCTACGTTCAGACCGGCCAACGTTATCTTTCCTTGCGCACTATCAGAAAATTGATTATCACCGGATTCCCTATCGGCAGCGATACTATTTTGAGGCAGAACCACCGTAATATCATACGAACCTGGATGGACCACAGGCATTATGAATGCGCCGTTTTCATCTGTATCAAGGCTTACGTACTCATCGCCGTTTAAAGCATCAGTAAACAATACTGCAAGACCACTTAACAGTGTTTCTTCGGACTCCATAAGGCCGTTATTGTTTTGATCCAGCCATACCTGGCCCGCAATGGAGGCTGGCTTTGTTCCGCCGATCAGACGCTTGTCCAACCGCTGGCCCATGGCAATCTCTATATCGACACTTCCCTGCGATTGAAGAGATACAGGCATCAGCGACTCTTCGCTTTCCCTTGTAAAAATCATTCCATCAGGAAGCGAAGAATGTAGTGTATAGCTGCCTGGACGCAGCTGGTCTATAACAAATACACCATCCTTGCCAGTAACCGTTTCAAAGAGCATCTGTCCGGAGCTTTTCTCTGTAAGAGAGAGCTCCACACCTTCCAATAAACCTTCCTCATCCTCATACATGCCATTGGCGTTATCGTCATGGAAGGCGATGCCGGTAATACGGCCTAGTGACACAGCACCGCACAGAGGCGCTTGCTTCGATTCGCCAATGGACAGCCGGAACAATTCACCGGCAGCAGCCAGACCTTCGCCCGATATAGCGTTACCACCGTTTACGGGTTTTGCAAAGACCGTATCCTCCGGTAAATCATATCGCAGCGCATACATACCAGGATGCAGGTCATTAAAGGCATAATTACCGTCAGCACCTGTCACTTGGCTGGTTACTTCTTGGCCGGCTTCATCCAAAAGGGTTATCCGCACGCCTTCAAAGCCTGAATCATCATTATTGAGCAAGCCATCATCGTTTTTATCGCCAAATACCTGACCCGTCACATTAGCCGGGGGTATGGTGCCGGCGTAAACAGTATCAATCTGCTGCCCTAAAGCAATGGAAATATCATCAGACAGCCCTTCATCCCCATGGATAGAAGTAATCTGACTCTTGCTTTGTCCTTCCGCTTGCTTGGTAAACATCCAGCCCGCAGGCTTTTCCACCCCAAGGACATAACTCATAGGCATTAAAGCATCAAATGTAAACTTGCCGTCAGCTTTTGTAACCATGCTTGCTGCAGTGTTTCCATCTGGGCCAATCAGCCTTACAGCCACACCGGATACAGGTCTTTCTCCAGCGTCATACAGTCCGTTATAGTTCTCATCTTCAAAGATACCGCCGGAAAGGCTTCCGGGCACAACAGCGCCAACACCTACCGTCCGGTCTTCACCACTGGTTAAGAGCAGTATGACTGTGCTGTCCATCTTTCCCTTGTCTTTTGCAAAAAGGTTTCCATAATCGCCGCTCTCTGATGTCATTGAAAATACGACACCCGTATCAGGCAATACAGCGCGCAGATTGTATTGGCCGCCGCGCAGGGTGCTAAAGCGGAACGAGCCATCGACGCCTGTTGTTACGCTGCCCAGCGCTTTGCCCGTTGCTGTAGACAGTTCTACCGCAGTGCCTTCAAGTGGCTGCTCACCCGCATCCCAAGCTCCATTATAATTTGCATCCAGGAAGGCGATTCCTGATAGATTCATACTGGGCACCAACCCGATGTTCTGATCGACTTCTTTTGTGCCAGATTCAAGCAAATACTTCCATTCCCCACTGTTTGTGCCTTCGAGCGTGATGATGGACCGCTTTACACCGCCGGTAGTGCTTGTACGTGTAAAGGTCATCGCCTCAGGGCCTTGCACAGTCATCAGATAGGTATCGGTACGCGCAATGATCTCATATAGGCCAGTCTCACTGGTCGTGTAGGAATATTGTAGACTGTTCTTTGCACCGGTAAGCGTGATATTTACGCTAGGCAGGCCTGGTTCGGTCTCTTCCATGATGCCATTTTCGTTTTCATCTAGCCAAATCCGCCCGCTGATCAGACCTGTTTTGACCCCGCCAATACCTATACCCTGCTCCTTCCCTTGAGCGAGGATAAATGGTGCTGTCATTCCCATTTGGCTGTCAGCCATGTCTACAGCGTTATACTCTAGTCCGATCTCTGATCCCTTGCTGGAAATCCAGTACTCCTCCGGCAGCGTGAATCGGATGACATATTTACCGGGCGCAAGACTTTTAAAGGAAGCCATACCGGTATAATTTGTATACCCTTGTGCGATCACTGTGTTTGAATTGCTGTCTGCCGGAATAACTTCTGCCAAAACACCTTCAATCGCCCGTTCATAGGTGCCTTGTTCGCCGTCATTGCTGCTATCCCAAAATGCGTTAACCCAAAGGGTAGCAGGAGCTATGACGCCGATATCCCAAACAAGAGATTGGCCGCTTGCAAGAAAAAATGGTTCCACGGTCTGTAAATCCGCCAGCGCCTTCCCCTCCGGCAAGACAATGCATGCATTGTATTGACCTGGCGCAAGGTTATTAAAGTGGAATGCTCCATCCGATCCGGTAGTTGCCGACTGTACCTTCTCCCATGTGTTATCACGCATGGCATGCAATTCAACCAGAAGGCCCTCGACAGCCGCTTCCCCCGCTCCGAGTTTGTTATCATGGTTGGCATCATCGTATACTACGCCGGAAACCTCAGCAGTTTGTACGAGAGCTGTTGTCTGGGTCGTAGTATCTTCACCTGGCTTTACTTCTGCTGTCAAGACTGCAATGGCACCATCCTGCCCAGCGCTGATTTGCCATGTGCCGCTTTGATCGGCCAAAACAGACTTGGGCAATACAGCCGTTATCTGATAGATACCGGGCAGCAGATTAGCAAACCAACATGCTCCATTGCCATCTAATTCTGCGGAAAATACTTCTGGTCCGGATACGGATACGCTGGATCCCCTAAGGCCACTTCCATCAAAGGATACCAGGAGCCTGCCGGTCACCGTTTCTTCCAATTCCAGATGCGTGCTTTCCCCTGCTATGACTTCTGTTTCCAGCGATATACTTTCCTTCTGCCAAGATTTTTCTCCTGCCGCACGCGCAGCCAGTCCTTCAGGAACAACTGCCGAAAGGGCATAATTGCCTTCAAATAACCTTTCGAACAGATATTTGCCGTCTGCTTTAGGTTCTGCCTCAAGCACAGTACTACCGCTCATTTGCAACGATGCCTTGCCTAAGGGATAGGTGTAGCCCTTCACTTCGACGCTCAGCGAGCCAACTTTGCGGATAGGCATATCCAACACCATGTCACCGCCATAAGGCAGGGTAACAGCTGGAAGCGCTGCTGACATACCCGCAACAGCTTCATACCCATCACCGGTATAAAATCCGCCCTTATTGTAGATTGCATCAGACAGTTTCGCGGATACCTGATACTCTCCAGCCGGCAATGCATCAAACAGATACTCTCCCTTTGCATCCGATATCTCGGTTCCAATTGTCTTGCCGTCTGTTAAGAGCGTAACTTCAATGCCAGGCAGCCCTTCATTGCTGCCATACCAATGTGCCTTGCCATATACAGCACTCATCTTTCTATAGGCAACGGCTATTTCCTTCGCACTATTCAGATTGGTGTTCGGAAAGGAGACGATGCCATCAGATGCCGTTTGATCCGAAACCATCACATTGTCAGGCAGTTTTATGTACAGAGTCCCCTGCTGGTTGGAAGTTTCGGCACCTGTAAAGTCAAACACACCCTGACTGTCGGTGTATGTGTGGAAGTTTATGCGGTCTGCTTGCCAAAAAACCAACTGTCCGGCCACTCCGAATTCATTTTCATCTTGCTTCCCATTACCATTTGCGTCATCATACAAACGCCCATGAAGCGCGGAACCCTTTGTAGTTATTACAGGTATGCTTTCTATTGCATTCTTAAACATCGCATCATTTGATGTACTTGACAGTGTGGGAAACTCTACCGTTTTCCCTTTGATATCGGTTGATACATAAAGCCTGACAGCATGTCCGCCATGAAGCGAAACCGCTGTAACTTCATGCATATCACCTGCATACTCCTGTGCATTTACCCATACAGAATCACGCTGCGGTGCTGCATCTGTTGTAACATAAGCATTGCCCTTAGATACATCCAGCAGTTGTACGCCCTGAGGCAAGATTACAGCATGCCAGTCGCCTTTACCCGCCGCATTCAATAGAAGCACTGCTTTTCCCTTTGCCGGCAAAGCTGCTCCCGCATCGCTCTGAGCAAAGCCTGCGGCTTGCAAAGACATGCCTTGCTGTGCAGTGCTTTCGGCTGTCCAGACACCATAGGCATATATGCCGGGTGAGCTAAGGCCCAGTACCACGTCAGCCAAAGGACATTCTTCCTGCCTGATTCCTCGGACCATGAGACCTTTGGGATTATCCAACGTTGGATCAATACCGGCTGTGCTTTCAATATAATAAGCGCCAGTTCCTACCCCAGTGCCAATGGAGGCAGAAAGCTCTATACGTTGCTCCTGACCTTTTGTCAGCGTACCGGTAAAGCCCAATAGGATAATATCGGCATCAGCACCATGGCTCACAGCCAAAACAGGTGCCGTATATCCGCCATCCTTAACCCGCCATCCATCCGGCAGTTGTATCGCAAGCTTCGTGTTTTCTAGTGACGGCCCACCCTCATGGCGAATTGTCAATGCCACACGATCCGCATCCAAGGCTTTTGCCGATACATTCAGTGACGCCCGGTTATCCAACACCCTTGCAGATAAGGCAAAGGTGTTGCTTTTTCCATCAGCGATGATAGATTGCCGGTCTCTGCCTTCATATTGGTATGACCACTTTGCGCCAAATGAAGCATTTACATA
This sequence comes from Bacillota bacterium, assembly GCA_023398575.1. Classification (GTDB taxonomy): domain Bacteria; phylum Bacillota; class Clostridia; order Christensenellales; family Aristaeellaceae; genus JAEWAH01. The sequence continues at coordinate 24,043 of JAEWSC010000010.1, forward strand.
CGCCACACTGGCCTTAACTGTATCTGGTGTGCGGCGGGCCATGTTCACCCGAAAGCAAATCTCACCAGGCACAAATCCGGCAGGTATACCTATCTGTCCATTTGCCGCTTTATACTCGATTTGGGCTGAGGCTGCGCCAAGGCCTTTTAAATCAAGCTCCTGTCCAAGTGTAAGAAGCCTTTCATTGCCTATTAGTTTCCCTTGCTCATCATAAATCCTCGCATAGACTGCAATGCCATCTGTGCCTGGTGTCACTGCGATACTGCTCAATTCCTTGCCAGTCTGATCGGGCAATACATTACCTTCCTCATCTGTAAGAGAAAGATTATCAATGGTCATGATGACATTCTCAAGCGGTAGCGCATTATCTTCCGGCATATTGCTTTTCATAGCAAACTCCGCCGTTTGATTTGCAGCATACAGATTTCCGGCTGGTATCGATTCCATTTTTAGATTAGAAAACAATCCCTCCATTACGGGTTGGGACTCATTTGCCATGGTTACAACAGCAATGTTATCCTCTGCACCGTAATACGGGGTGACTTCAAACAATATATCACTGGCAGGTATGGTTTCCTGCGGTGAAAGCGTCTGATGCAGCGTATAGGTACCTGCCTTCAGTGGGGATGCTAAACGATAGGTACCCTGATTGTCTGTCGAAAAGGAAAGAACCGTCTGCCCGTTGGCATCAAGCACAGCAAAGTCAGCGCTGCCTGCTGGTTGCCCATCATCTGCCCTTACATTGATCACGCGGAATAATCCTTCCCTTGCATAGGCAATTACATCCACCCGCTGACTGGGTGCTGAACCCAGCGTCACAGGAATGGGATCAGGGCTTACATAGGCTTCAGGAATACTCCCCGCCAGTGTCGTGAGGGTGATCCCAGCGGAAGCAGCTTCCCTTTTAATCGTCAGCGTCTCACTAATTCCCTGTGATGCCTGCTCCGGTGTCACATTAGCTGCCACAACCCCTAGCAGCGTATCTCCCGCCATCACCTCAAAACTGCCGCCCAGTGGCACCGTCTGCCACTGCTGCATTGTGTTAAGCCGAAGGCCGCGAAAAGATATGGAAATAGTAACATCATCCTCTGGCGCTGCCGCAGCCATTGAAAACACGAAAAAAGCAGCAAGAATGACACTGCTTAGTATACCGATTCGTGCTGCCCTGCCCTTACTATTTGCCCTTTTCATCATCAGGTGCCTCATATGTGCTCCTCCATCATAACAAAAGCCTGCGCAACAGGCGTTTCCTCTTATATGTAACAAAAAACCACATGGCTATCCATATGCTATAGTAAAACACCCATCTGGCTTTGTCAACCGTTGTGACTCGGAAGAATATGTAAAATCAATATCCGCCTTGATCTCAAATATTGTAAAACAAAGCGCGAACTTGACTTGACAACTGCTTGTGCTATAATCGTTATACTTGGCAACAAGAAATTGCTTCATTGGAGATATATGTTATGAATAAAAATCAAAAGGTCGCTATTGTCACCGATTCCTCCTGCGATCTAACCCAGGAACAATTGGATTTGCACGGCATTCATATGATTCCTCTGCGCATTGTCTGCAGCAAGGGTGAATTCCGTGATCGGGTAGAAATGACGCAGGATGAACTGTATAAAATAATGGAAGAGGAACTGCCCAAAACAAGTCTTCCCCTACCAGAGGATGTAAGCAACCTGTATGAACGCCTGATTGATGATGGTGTAACGCACGTGCTGCATTTGAGCATTTCTGCCGGGTTAAGCGGAACCTACAACATGATCCGCATGATCGCCAAAGAATTCGAAAGCCGACTGAATATTACTCTTATAGACAGTAAAACCTTGTCCGCCGGTCTTGGAATGCTGGTAATAGAGGCTGCAGAGACGCTGGAAGCCACCGGTTCTCTGGATACAGCTATCGAAAAAGTTAAGGCGGTACGGGAAACGCAACTAAGCATGTTCATCATCAAAACGCTGGAATTTTTGCGCAAGGGCGGCCGTATTGGCATGGTAGAAGGCGTGGTTGGCTCGATTTTGCAATTGAAGCCTGTGATTTTTGTTAACCCGGAAGGTGTTTATCAGACGCTTGCCAAAGCCAGAGGATATGCCAACGCGCTGGATACTATGATAAAGGAGGCGGTATCCCGCTTTGGCAAAAGCAAGATCCGCCTCACAGTTGTCCACGGCGCTGCCGCCGCAGAAGCGCAAAAGCTGTTGGATCGTTTAAAGGAGCTACTTCATCTGGCCGAGAGCAGCATTTGTCCCGTAAGTCCTGTGCTGGCCATACACACTGGACCCGGTCTCTTAGGTATTATCGCTCACGAAATATGAGGATTCGGGCAAGGTTGAGGATAGAGGGGCAACTCTCGGCATTCCGGTTTGCGCGGTTTGCATGGAAAAGGCATCCATTGAATTAGATATAGATCCAGTATGACTTCCAGTTCAACTTCAAAGCAGTTGGTATGGGAGCAAACAGGGTTGCAAGCCATGCGCACGCAAGGTACAATGACCAAGCTATATCGCCAGCAATCCGAGACAGCACATTTCAATTGCAGGCAGGCATCCATCTCCACGACGGCAGGGCAGCAATACTCACAGCCGCAAGAATCAACGATCATCGCGTTGACTGGGATAAATACATGATACATTGCCTTGCCATGGGGCGTTGAGCACTTCGCAGGCTCCCACCATGGTTGAGCACCGCTTTGCTGTACTGAGCATAACTGATACGGCGGCTTGGCACAACTAGGTAGCCCGTTGACTTCCAGCTTAGTGCATAGCCTACGTTGCCACTCCTTGCCACTGCAAATAATCTTTGGCAAAAGCAATTGAGGAGATTCCGGCTCTTTTCGGCAGTGATCCTTCGGCGGACACTTGGGCCGACACTTTGGCGGATACGGATCAGGGCATGGCGGAGGACATGGCGGAGGACACGGAGGCGGACAGGGTGGTGGACATGGCGGCGGGCATACCGGATGGCAGGGGTCGCACCAATCCCCATGATGCCAATCCTGAGAACAAGGCGGACTGCGGTCAGGCTGTTTAGTAGGCCTGCACGAAGTACAGTTGCATTGATGAACCATGACAAAAACCTCCAAGAGCATTGCCTAAAGGCAAAGCACGGTATGCTTGGAAAAGGGGTCTCGATCTATTGTATGATTTCATATAAAAACCGTTCGTAATGATCTTTGCCTGACACTGTTGGCGCAATATTTCTGCCAGCACCACCTTTCCTTTCATTGAGAGCTCTAGTGGAAATACAACTGGGTTGCACCCAAATCCGCTCGAATAACTCGATCAAATAAATTGTGAGAAAAGTTTGTTCCATAATAAAATCTGCTTGACAATATATCTCATCTCCTGTATAATAGCTTTTGTTCGCATGGAGTGAGCCCGCGAAAATATTTCTGGGTGTGGCGCAGTTTGGTAGCGTGCTTGAATGGGGTTCAAGAGGCCGGAGGTTCAAATCCTCTCACCCAGACCAAAGAGAAACCGTTGAAAACACTAGCTTTTCAACGGTTTTTTATTTATGTTGTGTAACTGTTTTTACCCCCCCATTTAGGCTATTGCAACTTTATTGCAACTTTTTTTCTAAGATATCGCTTCCAAATAGTTCCTGCAACTTTTTTTGCTTAAATATTTCACCATATCCTGGATGATTTACCTTCTGTCCGATTTACTTGAATGATATATTTTGATATGAATCAAAAGAAGAGAGCGCTTTTTGGAACGTTCACTTAAGGATAATTATAACAACGATAAATTTTGTAGGCCGTCATCAAGCGGCGCCAACAGAAAGACCACACAACAGGCTACAATATCTGCTGTGTGGTCTTTTTCAATATCACCGCCCTTTCGTAATTCCGACCTTACCGCTTAATCACCTTTGGCCACATTGTTGCGGAAATTGGACTCCTCCGCAGTACTCATGTCATAGTACATCACACGATTTTCGGAATCGTACTCGCCGGTCACCTTGTAACGCTTCTTGGCATCGAAGCCAGGAATCATCGAAACGATGATATCGCGCAGATTCTTGTAGCCGCAGCTCAACGTTGTGGTCTGCTCGGCTCTCGGCTTGGAGAACGGAGTAGCCTTGGCCTCATTGCCCTTGCACATACGGATCGCAAAGACCTTGTGGGCAGCATCCAAGCAGTACTGGACATTCTGCGGATAGTTCAAGTCCTCCAGAACACGCTTGCTGAAGGTGATGCCGTTCTGGTTGATAAAGATATCCGGGGCGGCGTTGGTGTTGATGTCGATAACCTCAAGGTTGATAGTAGAAAAATTGATTGCCATAATTATTCGTTCCTTTCTTCTTGACCATCGTCAAGCTCGTTAATACTGTTGATTATTTGTATGAACTGGTCTCGTTCATCTTTTGACCACATCATATCCAAGAGAAAATAACCACGCAGGACGCCGGATTTGACCTTGGCCACTGTGAACATTTTCTTCATGGCCTCCAGAGGCTTGCTACTCTTACGCCAACTTCCGGCATCGAGCAGTTCCTGTGCCCTGTTCCATTGCTCACGCTTAATGATGGCGGGGTGATCATTCTCCCAATACCACTGTGGTAGCACATCCCGGTTTTTTACCGATTTATGCGTAAGGTAGTCCTTGGAATATGATTTTTGGTATAGCACATCGCCGCAGTATTTCTCGTTCCGCAAAATATTACGAATGGTAGCCTGCCGCCAACAGTCCATACCCTTTGGTGAGCGTATCCCTTGCTTCATGAGAGATTCAGCAATTTCCCGTGGAAAAGCACCCTCTGTAAAGCTATCGAAGATATACCGCACGATTTCGGCTTCTGCAGGCTCGATTTTGACCCTACCGGAATAATCTCGATAGTAGCCGATGATGTTCTTTACAGAGAATTTGTACAGGCCCTCCTGCATTCGGTAGCGTATGCCTTCCTTGATTGCAATGCTTTTTTGTTGACTTTCCAGTTCCGCCAAGGCCGACAGAATGGATATAACCAGTTTGTTTTTGCCATCACTGGTGTTGATACCCTCGGATTCAAAGTTAACCGCCACCGGGGGATTTAGGTCACTCAGTGTGCGCAGCGTGGTCAGTATATCCACAATGTTACGACCAAAGCGGCTGATGCTCTTTGTGAGAATGAGGTCGATTTTTCCGGCACAAGCATCCTCAATCATCTCTTGAAAGCCTTTCCGTTTGCCGACAGAAGTGCCGCTTATGCCTTCGTCCGTATAGATTTTGACCATTTCATAGTTCGGATTATTATCTATAGCGGACTGGAAGTGCTGTACCTGCATTTCAAAACTGCCTACTTGCGCTTCTTCAGCGGTGCTGACACGGCAGTATGCTGCCACACGCACCTTGGGCGAGTCTTGGTATGCGTATATCTTCTTTTCTGGCATAATGACACGGCCCTTGCGCTCACCGCTGCGATTTTTCGCTATGGTGTCTTGGATTTCCCGTTTCTGTTCCTCGCGGCGGCTACTCGTCTTTTCGCCTTTGTACCGGGCCTGTTCGATGCGCTCTGCGTCTAATTTTTTCGCCATCTATGATTTTTCTACACCCCCTTCCCTTGAAAATTGAAAACACCGGGCAACACCTCCTTTTCTATTCCTGGGCAAAAAAAGACCATACCGAGGAAAGTCCCCCAGTGTGGTTTTACCAAACTTTGCTCTATCAAACACACCCCTTTTGATGCCATCAAAGGGAACAGACTGGATTAGAAAAAAGGCCGACACGCTCAACATATCCCTTAAGTCTCCATGTATTTCAGTATTCAAATTCAACTTTGTATAACTCCCCGTTATTATACTATCATAAGAAAAAGAGAGTCTGTGAACTCTCTCCTCCTTTATAAGATTATGGCCTATCTTCGCACCATCTCTTCCGGCTGGTAGAGCTTGCTGGCTGCCTTCTTCAGGTCATACATCCAGTCCATATCCGCCATCTTTTTACGGAGGCGTTGATTCTTGAGATGAGTATATACATTTACCGTCGTCTCATAATCTGCATGTCCAACCATCCACATTGCCAGGACCGGGTCAAATCCAGCGTAGTACAGCTTGGTGATGTAGTTATGCCGGAAGTAATGGGGCGTGACTTCACAGGTCCATTCATCGGCAAGCTCCTTATGGGCTTTATCTTTGCATTCCTTGGGCTGCTCCCTTTTTGTGGCCATCCTCGCTTCCACCATCAGGCTCATCCACATCCGCTTGACAGCAGTCAGGCAGAGCGGATTCCCCTCCCCCTCCGACGAGAAAACCCATGCCTGGTAGATCCCCCGCAATGGCTTTAGGATGGCAATCAATGGTTTGGGCAGTAATACCCACCTATCAGCAGCCTCTGTTTTCAAATCCCCCACCGTGGTTTTACCGCGAACATAAATGATATCACGCTGGATGTGTACCGCTTCCTCATCCCAGTCGAAATCTCCCCATTGAAGGCCCAGCGCTTCCCCTCGCCTTATGCCCAGGTAATACAAACACGCCAGGAAAGCACCGTGTTTATGCCCCTGGATTGCCTTCAGGACGCCTTCTGTTTCGTCGTTGGTCAATGCCCTGCGTTCTTCCTTCTTGGCGCATAATGGCTTCACAAGGGCTGCCGTAGGGTCTCGAGGGATGGTCCCGTCTGCATAGGCTGCACGGAAGATTTCCTTGATCAACATCGATAATTGGTTGATCTGTGATTTGCTAACACCCTCGTATTTGTTCAGCCACTTTTGGATATCCGTTGATCGGATAGCCTGCATCCGCCTATTGTGAAATGCCGGCAGGATGTGCTTATCTAGGAACAACCGGTAAGTGTACTGTGTATGGGGTGTGAGCCGTTTCCGCTTCGTGTGCTCGAACCACTCTTCCACGTAATCTTGAAACAAGCGGGCCTTATCCAGCCCGCTTCCATCAATATAAGTATTTCGGATTTTCTGCTTCTCCTGTTCCAGTTCACGTATAGTGGGTGCGCTGACGTATTTCACGATTTCTTTGCCATCCGGAGTGACCCCGATACGCACCTTTGCACGGTAAAGCCCGTTTTCCTGTTTCTTTGGCATTTGGATTCCCCTTCCTAAATGGGGCATCGCGTGATACAATGGGTATGGCAATGCCCGGTATTTTGATGGTGCTAGGTTTTTGTCGCTGTCCGTTCTCTGCGCCAACAGAGGGCGGACTTTGTCTATCAGATACTTAACATCTCATTCGGTCCAGCGTTTTCTCAAATAGCTAGAAAATCTAGAAATGTATATCAAAATTCATTCTTGAAGCACTATCCCTTTCTTCTTTTTCAAATTTATCTATTCTATCACCCACCTCACTGAGTTCTCTATCAGTTATCTCGTTTGATTCTGTTGGAAACTCCGTTTGCAATAGACCTGTTAAGAATTCCTTCATTGCATTGCGCCTATACATTAACGAGGTTATATCTCCATCTTGGCTGGCACTTTCATTTTCATATGCATCCCATAATGTTTCAAGCCCGTTTTTGCAGATAAACATATAGACTTTCTGTTTAAATTTATACATTTCTGCGCATTGAGAAAACTGTTCATGTACATAAGAAGCTATGTCACGTATGATATCCTTAACCTTTCCCGGCATCTGTTCTTTGTAAACAGAAAGCATAAATCGATCTTGCTCATCCGGTAGATCCGCTTCCTGTTTGCCTATACCAAGAAGATTATTGGGAGTTATGTGAAACAAATCACAGAGCATCCACATGAATTTTAAGCTCGGTTCGTATACATCTTTCTCCCATCCTGATACGGTGCTAATGGATACACCCAACTTTTCAGCTAGATCTTCCTGATTCATACCATGAAGCACTCGCAGCGATCTGATCCGTCTTCCAATTCCCTCCATCAAGTGTGCCTCCTCTTCCGGTTATGTCGCAATTATATGCAGCATTGCCGGATTTGTCAATACATTTGTTCTGCTATGCCATAATTATATTGCTTCCATTCTCTTTTCCGTGTATAATCCGGTCATGGCAGGTATCCGAGAGGATACCCGTATATGATAAGGAGGTTTCGTTATGGATTACAATGCCCGTCTAAATGACATGTTGGATCGTTATGGTGAGTGCTGCACACAGGAAAAGGCAGCAAAGATCCTTGGAAAGTGTTCCAGAACCATCCGTAGGATGCTGGAAGATGGGAGGCTTACCCCGGTAAGCGCCGGCGTGGATGTCCGTTCGATTGTTTCCTATTTAATCAATCCTGAACAGGCAGATTTCAATGCAAATTTTGAACGGCTGAAAACTAAGGGCTAAGGAGGGGCATGCCGTCTACTGCCCTCCCGACCCAGTTTATTTATCTGTACAAAGGTATCCTTCATATTCTTAGCTTAAGGGGCTGACAGGATGATCGTTATAGACCAGCTTCCTTCCCAACTACGTGAGAAAGGCCTCTTCTGCTGTTGGCGACGTGAGCTGCGAGATGGAAAGCAAACAAAGGTGCTTTACAACCCCCGCACAAGCTGCAGGGGGAAGTCAAATGATCCCAGCACCTTTGCGCCATTATCTGTAGCGGTGGCTGCACAAAACCGTTATGATGGCATCGGTGTTGGTATCTTTGATGGGATATCCGCCATCGATATTGACCACTGCATTGATGCTTATGGTGTACTCTCCCCCATGGCGCAGGATATTGTTGATCTCATGAAAAGCAAGGATGCCTACATAGAAAAAAGCCCAAGCGGTCAAGGGATCCGTGTTTTGTTTAGGGCACCTGGCTTTGCCTATGACAAAGCAAAATATTACATTAATAACCAAAGCATTGGTCTTGAGATCTACGTGTCCGGCGTTACAAATAAGTACGTCACCGTAACAGGGGATGCTCTAAATAAATCAGATGTGCTGCCCGATTGTTCTGATGTTCTGAAGGTCATTCTGGAGAAGTACATGAGGCGTTATCAGGGTGGTCATTCCCCCACTGGAAAATCTCATGCCATTGATCGTCACTCGGATCCCGAACTGATCAACAAGATGAAGAGTGCTAATAATGGCGCTGCATTTTCTGCACTTTGGGCCGGTGATACCAGCGGCTATAAGTCCCCCAGCGAGGCCGATATGGCGCTTTGCAGCATGCTTGCATTTTGGACAGGCCGGGATGCCGAACGTATGGACAAGCTATTCAGGCTGTCGGGTTTGATGCGCGAGAAATGGGACAGACTTCAATCCGGCACTACCTATGGTGCCATAACCATTCAACATGCCATGGAAAGCTGCGCTCACACCTATGCCCCTCAGAATTATTTCAAAGAGTGTACGGATGGTTATTCCATTCATATCGGCTCCAAGAAAACCGTGCTTGCCGACTTGCATCCTCAAAAGAGCCAACGATATGCCTGGACCGATATTGGAAACGGCTATCTTTTTGCCGATTGGTTCAAAGGACAAGCACGGTACGTACCTGAGCGCAAGAAATGGTTCATCTTTGACGGACGCCGCTGGGTACCTGATATTGACAACCTGCAGACGATGGAGATGTGCAAGCAGCTTGCTGATCAGCTAATGGTCTATACCCTTTCATTGCAGGATGAATATCAGCGCCATGAATACATGAATTTCATCGGGAGATGGCAAAAAAGGAGCTGCCGGGAAACGATCCTCAAGGATGCCGCTGGCATCTACCCTATTGGCATTGATCAATTCGACTCGGATCCATTTCTGTTCAACTGCCAGAACGGAACGCTCGATACTCGGACCGGTGAATTCTACGCTCACAGGTCCGAGGACTTATTGAGCAAACTGGCCGGTGTCCGATATGATCCGCATGCCCGAAATGAGCGGTGGAAGCACTTCATATCGGAGGTTATGCAGGATGACGCGGAGAAGGCTGCCTATCTTCAGAAATCATTGGGGTACGCGCTCACAGGAGATACGCGGCACGAATGCTTCTTTATACTTTATGGACCATCTAGCCGTAATGGAAAAGGCACCTGTATGGAGACATTTATGCGCCTTGTTGGAGATTATGGCAAATCCGCCAAACCGGACACCATCGCTCAGAAGCAGACGGCTAATGGCAGCGGCCCAAGCGAGGACATCGCCAGGCTGGTTGGTGCAAGGTTTGTAAACATCTCTGAGCCGGACAAAAAGCTGGTGCTCAGTTCCGCTCTAGTGAAAACCCTCACAGGAAACGACAGCATCACGGCACGCTACCTCCATGAAAACAGCTTTGAATACAGGCCACAGTTTAAACTATTCATCAACACCAACCATCTACCCTCAGTCACCGACGCAACGCTGTTCAATTCAGGGCGTGTTAAGATCATCCCCTTCGAGCGGCACTTTCGCGAGAGCGAACGGGATGAAGGGCTCAAAAACGAACTGGCCAGCCAGGAGAACCTAAGCGGCGTTCTGAACTGGTGTCTGGAGGGATTGCGGATGATTGAAAAAGACGGCTTCCGTGAACCCGATGCTGTGCGTGATGCAACAGATGAGTACCGAAATAATAATGACAAGTTGGGTCGTTTCCTAGCCGAAGAGATGGAAGCTGACCCAACCGCAGAATTACGCACCGCTGATGCATACATCAGGTATAAAACATGGTGTATTGCCAATGGTTTTTTTCCTGAGAATGCTGCCAACTTCAAATCTTCCATCAGCAATGTTGCGATTGTGGTGCGTAAGCGGCCAGCAGGTTGCGGGAGAGAAGCCAATCCTACAAATTTCATCGTGGGTTACAAGCTAAAGGCATATTTCACAGTGGTGAATGAACCTACTCCGTGGAACTAAGTGTCGTGTGTCAAGGTGTGCCGAGTTTCTATATTAGCTCTGAAAACCTATAGCATTTCACAAGGTAACCATGGAACCAGGCACACCTTTGCACACAAGCAGTAATCACGGATTTATTGCCTTCTCGTAGTTGGGCTTTGGTTAATGAGGCTGAATCATGTGCTGTGTGTCGGAGTGTGCCTAGTTTCTACATTAGCTCTGAAATCATATAGCTTTTCGCGAGGTAATTATGAAATCAGGTACACCTTGGCACACAAGTGATTGTCACTGATTTCATGCCTTCTCATAGTTGGGTATAGATTGACGAGCCTGAAATATGGACTGTGTGTCAGAGTGTGCCTAGATTTAATATTAGTTCTGAAAACCTATAGCATTTCGTGGGGTAACCATGGAACCAGGCACACCTTGGCACACAAGCTAATTCCTTTCCCGGAATGCACAAATTTGAAACCAGTAAATGGAGGTCAATGGATAATGCTCAGTTTTATTGTGGACTACAAGGATGCATGTGGCAATAATATGCACAATTCCTTCCAGGCCATTGCAGACAACAAATGGATTGCTTTCGCCAGAATCATACGTGAACTTTTCCTAAAAGGTTGTATCCCAACATCGATTATAAGAATAATTGGCAATTATACTTTTGAGCAGCTTGAGGAACTCGCAGATAATCGAGTCTTCGTCCCTTTTGAGATAATGTATTACAACCACAATCTTTTTCCTCTAATCGAGTTGGAGCCCAACCATAGATAAGTGCTTATGGCATATAAAAACAGCTTCGGGAGGCCTGGCTAGGAAGCTAGGATGGGAGGGGGGCAAATCTCTGGCACCCTGAGCAACTGACCGCGCTTATGGTCTTCCAAAACCGCGCGGGAAACTGGAGGGGGGGTATATTGCTCTAAATGAAAAGCACACATCCTTGCTGTTTGAATTCTTCGATCAGAACATCAAGATCCGCTTGTGAGCATTCTATTGATTCAGCAAGGCAGGCCTTGCATAGAAACCTGGCTATCTCTCGGTTGATCGTCTTTTTGTTCAGTGCAGCCACATCTTTATCGACGGTATTGCCGCATAGATAGCACTCTATCTTTTTTTTTGCCATATTACCTCAGTGATAGTTCGGGCATGCGTTTGCCTCTAAATTCCCGATCAATAATACCCATCTGTTTTTTTACGATACGCCGCATCTCCACCGCGGGAGAAAAGCAGTAAGTGTCAAAATCATCGATTGTGATATTTTTAGCAGCCGTCACATGCGGGAAGATCAATTTCAAAAAGCCCGTAGCAATGCGTTTGACCGCTTCCGTGTCGCGCACATCAGCACCGCCGGGAACTACGATGAGCTCATCGACCACTGTACGGTACCGCGCCTCTTCTCGCATCGCGTGAATGATCTCTGAAAAATACTCTACATTCAACGCCCAGCCGCGTGCCACCAGGTTACTGCGCATCCTTGGGATATCCCAACCCTTTACAAAGCCGTGGAAACGGTCTAGAAGCGCTGAATCGCTATGGAACAAGCCAGGTAAAGCGGCAAACATATCGATATCTTCGTTCATCAGCGCCTCATTGATATTCCCCAGCAAGATCAAGCCGGCATCTGCGACACCATCATAATTGCCTACCTTATATTGACCGCTTTCCAGATAGCCTTTCAGGGTTGCCTGCATTTCAGACTCATCTGGAAAAGTGAAAGACGCAATTTCATCCATGGCCACATAATCATAACGGGCAAGCAGTCCGTTCATTTTAGCCGACATATCATAAAATAGCTTTGCCCTTGTCATGCTGCCGCTAGCTAGCCAGCCATACTTACTGATTCGAGAAAAGATATATGACTTTCCCGTACCCTTGGGCGCTAGCTCTATCAGGTTCAGCCGCTTTTCAGCAAAGGGAAGAAGGCGGCTGATTGTCGTCATTTTCTGGCGAAGACTGATATAGCCTTCAGGGTTTAAATCGACGGCGGAAAGTAAGATGTCTATCCATTCTTCTGTGGAAAAGTTAGCTCTACCAGCACGGTATTGTTCAAGCTCCACAGCGTAGGGACAAAATGAAGAAAAGTCCGTTAGGCGGATCTGGCCTTCTCCTTTTTCATTCATCCTGTATTCCATGGTTACGACTCCCCAGGTATCCACAATCTTGGTCAGTTCTTCTCCAAAGTTGTTTACAACATAGGCGTCAACTACTGCGTCCGACTTTCTTTTGGGGAAGCTGTAATCGGGTAGTGAAAAATATGTCTCACCAGAAGACACCTCCCGTTGGGTACGTACCTTTGCAAGGATGGTGACTTCCTCGTTTTTATACATCATCTTGTGCAAAAGTAAATCCCACTGTTCCCGACGAGGCAGCCGCTCGTCCATAAACTGCATGATACTTGGCATATCCGCCTGACCTTGCTGATCTGAATAGCGCATAATAAGCCAATCACGCAAATATGAAGGCATACTTAGTGCGCTGAAGGATTGAGATCGCTCAGGGTCCTTGAATACCACCATGTCCGCAAAATGCTTGCGCAGCTTTTCCTGCAACATCATAATACTCACCTCAAATCCTCATATTGCGCTGTGTAAGTCCACTCTGGATCTGAACCTGGACTTCTTGTACCTTTGCAAGAGGTTTGCCCATTTCAGAAGCCTGGATCACAAAAACATACTGCTTATCAGGATCAAGTAATGTAATGTCAAATTGCCAATTATTTTCTGTGATCCGTTCCCCCTTAAGCAACCTCCCTTCTACAATGGCGTTTGCCTCGGTAACTGGCTTATTTAGCGTCAGTTGCCATGAAAGCGGCTGCCCTTTCACTTTTCTCACCGTTTCCTGATAGGAGACCACACGAAGGACGGCCTTTTGTACGACCAGAAGTGGAACAAGCGTTTCCTCCGGCGTAGCTCCGCCGTGATTTTCGCAACCGCAATTACCCGGCACGGAAAAACGATGGTAGTTGGTGACGACCATGCACCCATTGGCGACGATCCAACCTTCACCTTCACAAGGTGTGGCAGTGTCGGCATAGCGGCCGAAATATTTCGGTGTCGCTCCGGCTGGGGTAGGAATCGTCATCTGTCGGCATAATACCGCCATACGAGAGGAGCCATGATCTGAGGACAGGAGGACCCGGGAGGAACGGTGCATTTGTTTGACAGCGCAGGCTGCTATTTTATCGATTTCATCAAACTCCGAAAGAAGATAATCCGGATATTCCAACGACGAATGAATGATCTCGTCCATAGGCTTTTCATCAAAATGCATGACCTGCATCTGATCATTTTGCCTGTTTATACTTGTAACGGTAGGCCATACAGCCCGGACAAGCACGCCAGCCGCCTCCAAGGTCGGATCGGCTTCCTCGATGCGTGCTTTCAACATGGGTTGCCATTCTGCACTCACACAATCCCAATAATGGATAGCAGCCGCATCGTCTTTTGCATTTATCAGGCAATCGGTCCTGGGCTTTTGCTCAAACCGTTTTTCTGGCCATTCATGAATCATTTGTTCCAGCTCAGGACTTATCTGATTGCGAAGCTTATCCAAACGGTATTGGGCAAAATAGGACGTAATCCATTCGTTCTCCCCCTGCATAGGCGCAGCATAAGCAACAAGCTGAGGGAAGAGCTTGCGGATATCTTCCCTTTGACGCACTTGTTCAAAAGTAAAGTGTTGTTTTTGGAACAACAACTTAATTCCTTCGCATTTTTCCCTTCTGGTATGATAGGAAAGCATATTTTGCTGCACTTCTTGGGGAAGACCTTCCCACTGAACCCAGGTTTCTTGTGAGAGCTCCGTGACATTAAGCTTATCTAGTACTTCCTTTCGAGCGGTCCGCTGCTCTAGCAACTCTGTTTCTGGACTCGCAGCCATATCGAAAAGCGCGATTTCCGCGTGGCGTAAAAAGTCTCCGGGCTTCTTGGAAAGTCGCATTACCTCCGAAAGATAGGGGTTACCTATACGGTCTTGCCCGCTTAGCAGTTTAAGTAAAAGCCACAGAATGCCCCTTTCTATATATCCCACTCCCTGCCAACCCCTCAAAATATCCATGCTATGGAAGGCTTCCAGATGAAGCATATGGCGCAGTGCATCAGCAAGCGTATCGCTTACAGGTAGGCGATCAAGCAGTGCGTCCCAAACGGCATCCTCAAGTGCTGCTCTAGTAAATTCCTTGAGTTCCCAGTATTTTTGCGTCAGAATCTCATAACTGGACGTATATACCTGGACATCAAAACAGCCCATATTGCTGGAGCGAAAGCTTGCGATGTACGGTGTTTTTAATGTTGCGTCACGCAAAAACGATTGTTCCCATGCCACTAAATATTCCTGAAAGCAGATTGCGTCTACCGTTTGGCTTGGTGCCCTCATTTTCCCATCTATGACCCGCAGAAGACACGGAGCATCGCTTTCATTATCCAACACCCAAGCCTCAGCTGCTTGATCTGGAACTTTCCAGGCGAGGTTTTGCCCAATAGCCATGACTTCATGAAAAACCGCATCCATGCAAAAGAGAGGCACATAGATCCTTCTCCCTTTTGATTCGTCTGCACTTTCCAAGTTGTTTTCAATCGCCGCAAGGCGCAAAAGCAGGTTCTCATAATGCTGCCTCGTAGCGCTGAGACGCAGCAATTCCCCAAGCGGCAGCACCAATGTGTGCCCATTGGCATTTTCGATATCTTGGAGCAATTTGTAGCATAGCGGCTCAGCATTTTCATTCGGGCAATGCCTGGAAGCATACATTATGTTGTCTGCTCCTCGCTCCTTCAAAAACACCAACAATTGCTGCCAATCCCGAACAGCTCTGACCAATATAAAGCGAGTGGCAAATCGGTGTGCCCGTTGTTGATCGTCAAGCAAAGACTGTTTTAATGCTTCAAAGGTAGCCATATTGGTCAGCATAAACGCCCTCCTTACTTGTCTTCTTCTAGTATCGCCATACCCAGCGCTGCGCTTGACTTGACCAACTCCATCAAGTAAGCCTTTGCCCGATCTGGCGTCATATCTTCGATCTTTCTACGCACGGAAGGCATTGCCTTCGTTTGATATGCTTGCTCCAGCATCCTGCCGCTCTCCCGGATCAGATCGTGCAACCTTGATGGCCAATCAGAAACGTTCCTGCCGATTATACGAAGCATCTGCGTACGCAGCTCATTCACGGTCAGATAGGTGCCGATCATATGCCGATTATTTGGCACAATATGCTTCACTATCATCTGATCGCATAAACTTTGATCCACTAACTGATTTTTCCACAGGATGTTATTTGCCTGCAAGTTTTCTATCAGCTTAGCTATATAATTGGGATGACCAGGTCGCTGCGAACGCAGGGACTGTATGACATCTTTGAAAGCTGGATCATCATAGACAGGTATCCACTCGATTGGTGTCCCCATTTTATCTGACCAAGCATTGGGTGAGTCAACGCCCGAGATATCACGCCACAAACTACGCATCTGTTCAAAGAGCTGCAAGGCCTTCATGTTTTGAACATGCCGCTCCACTTCAGAGCGGAAGACAGTAGCGTCCTTCTCCCAAGCGTTGGCCTGCAATTCACGGGTAAGATTTGTCCGTATGCTTTCCAGAGGTAGATCAATATTGAATTCTTTAAACACATAAGCTTGCAGAAGCTTGTCCTCGCCAAAGATCATAACTCGGATGTCTGTTATTTGATCTTTCAATTCCTCGGCCAGGTTCGAAGGATCCTCCCGTTGACTTCTTACAATTACATTCCAAAGCTTTTGCAATGCGTCTACGTTACCTAAGGTGACCAGCCTCAAAATGCTGAAAGGTAGGCGGTATTGTCCGAATATACCCCGCAACTGTGCATAAGCATCTTTCAGATCTGATGCCTGCTGTGCAAGTAGTGCGTTCAACACACACACAAGCTGCGTTTCCTTTTCCCAGCTTTCCATCTCCTGCTGGAATTTATCTCGTCCCCATAGCCAACAGCCACTTTCAGCAGTGCGAACCTTGGCCGCTTCACGAACGTCAGACATCTGCTTTCCCAATGAACCTATAATATAAGATACCGTTTGAGGCGCATGCTTTTCCAGGAAAACGTTCATACCCTGCAACAAATTATCCGTGATGAGCAGATTCCTCAAATACAAGTGCAAGCGGTGTGTTTGTGACATTAGATCATACAATTTGTCAGCAATGACAAGTTCTGTCCCTGGATCAGTGGAATTCATGAACCGGATCATGTATCCGATGGTCTGGGACAAATTTTCTTTATTATCCTGCTCTTCATAGGCCTTGCTGTACTCCACCACCCATATTGGATATTGCCACTGCGCCACCTTTATACGCATATGCTTGCACGCCTCAGCTAGGGTCACGGTCTGATCCTCGCTTAAGCCGAAAATGCTGGCAATACGCTGGCATAGTTCCAGATGCTTTGGGTCCATTTTAAGCAATTTATAACTTAGTGCGATGGCTTTGCCTTTTAGCATATCTTCAACGACTTTTGCCATGCCTTCCACGCTCATAAGCACGGTATTGCGCCCATCATCCAGGTAATGCTGCCCTTTTGTATAGCCCGTCAGCAGGTATCCCACGATGAAGGAGGCAATGGCGCTGGGGAAATAACCAAAAGGTGGTGCTTGCAACATATCCCAAATGTGCACAAATCGTGTCGGCTGCGCTTGATTTCCATCGATCAGTTCCTGCAGCGCACGGTATGCCTTATTTAGCGGATTTGCCTTAGGCTGACTCAGTCCATCACGATTTTCCCAAAGGCCATCATCAATGATCTGTTTGATCAAACCGTCAAAAGCGCCACGGGAACCAGTATCCAGCCCCATGCCCATTTTGATGTACGTATTACCGTACTGTGGCTTATATAAATTATCGTTAAGGGACAGTTGTTCTGGCCCATACCCGTATACCTTATTTACGATCTTATCTAGATAGGCCGATAAATTATCACTTATCTGCTTCTTTTCCCCGCAGAAGGTTGCAAACTTAATAACCACTGCCAATTTATTGCACCAGGCAGTTAATATACTCTTGGCAGCATCGGCGTAAAACCGTCGATTTTGATCACCTGTTACGCCTGCATATTCTTCCCGCGCCTTTGCCTTGATCCAAGCGTCCCATTGATCAGCTCGGATGGGCTCGGCCATATTGATGAAGATGATGCGACCATTCTCCTCTTTGGAGGCTTCAATTTCGATGAACTGATTGATCTTGGGGATATCCGCTTCTTCCTTGGGCAGCAGAAGAAGAACGCCAATCCGATAAGGCTTTTCTGCAATAAAACGTCCAAGATCGCTGAGGGTTGCGCGGGCATTGCTGCTCAGAGCAGAACAAGGTCTGACTAGGAAGCGCTCTGCGAACCGGTTAGGCATGTTACTGCGGTACAACGATTTCGTAGCTTCAAAGATATCCCCGCCGGATGCCATGCAGCGCTCGAAACTTTTCTCCAAACTCACACGTTTAGTAATCTCTTCAAGACGCGCCTGATCAATGCTCATCATTGGGAACGTTATTTGCATGTCGTCCGCCGCACCTGTTAGGTTAATATAGCCCTTACGTGCAAAAGACTCCAGTATTACGT
Source organism: Bacillota bacterium (assembly GCA_023398575.1). GTDB lineage: Bacteria > Bacillota > Clostridia > Christensenellales > Aristaeellaceae > JAEWAH01. The sequence goes on from JAEWSC010000010.1 coordinate 42,292, forward strand.
CTGTTTTTCCGTTTAGAGGCGTTCCAATAAAAGCTATTTGCACATTACGCACCAGCGGCCGATAGATTCGGTTACCACGAGCTTCTTTTTCCAGAAGCATCAGCAGCATAATAACCTTAAAAACGCGCAGTTCCTGCTCATCCATGCTGTCACATTTATTCAAATAGTAACTTCGAATCTCTTGGGTCTGTGGGCTTGCGTCGGCGTTTTCCACGGCGAAGAAATAGTTCCATAGATAATCTACTGTCAACCACGGAGACCGCTCCATATCCTGATTTTGAATGAACCAATTGAAATTTTCTCTGGTGCCACCTGCCTGGTCGCCTCTTAAGAAGCTGAACATTGTGCGCTGGCTGGCACTGAAGCTAGAAGAGAGCATGGTAAGCAAAAACGCCGTGTATGGATGCATGGGTGCCAGGGCCACAAAATCCTGTTCACGAAGGTTACTGTTGCCCGGCATGGCATCTATTAACGCTCGGAAAGCAGGACGGGCTGTATATCCCATAATGTATCCCGCTTGTTTTCCCAAACAGTTTTGTTTCGCTCCACAGGCAGGATGGCATTGCCCATGAGCTGGTAAGAAGTCAAGTCATTCATGGCCAAATTATGCATATAGAAACGGTTGCGAAGCACCCGGCGTGCCTCTGCATCCATCGCGCCAAACTGCTCCAAGTCCCTGTGCGTGATAAGAAACAGGAAGAATGGAATGCTGGCAGAGGCATGGGCCAATTCCTGCAAAGAAGAAACAGCGTTATTGTTCCTGAAGTAATCGGTGAACTCATCCCATATAAGAACAATAGCATCAACCTTGTTCTGCCTGATGATGTCCGCTAGCCAAGCCTTCATTTCCTCAGGGCCGCTGATAAGATACCTGCCTTCCTTCTCCATCACATGAAGGATATTCATGAGTATGCTTGTATCTTCCGGGTTTGCGTTCACGTGAGCGCGGATCATATCCGCTGTTGCACCGATGGGGAACTCCTGAGGATATTTGCGAATGGCGGCGTCGAAATTAAAAGTGCTCTCAGCATTGAGGAGCTCGCCGATAACCATGTCGCGAAGGGTAGCGGCATCCGTTTTTGCAAAGCCCTTTGCACGAAGGCTGTTTTTGACAGCGGACTGTATCTCCATGAACAGGCGCGTATCATCCCTAACCATGGCGGAGGCGCTTTTAAAAACGGGCACGATGATCTTTTTGTTTAAACGCAACGCTGAAAACTCCGCCCATAAGCTCTGCACAGGAGGATACTTATCGAACCAGGTCTTAACCTCGCTTAAATCATCCTCCAAAAGATGCTTGATCAGGAAAGCGGCGTATGTTTTGCCGGTACCAAATGCACCGGTCATCCAGAGCGCCTTTCGATTCTCCTGGCGCTCCCCGCTCAATGCTGCAATCAGGTCTTGAACGATCCTGCGGATGCTTTCATGCGGTATGAATGATTTCCACGCGTGCTGATGGGCCTTATCATTCTCTTGAGAAAAAACCGGTATGAAGTCTGCATCCACACGGACATATTCCCGATACAGCATATAAGGACACTCCTAATCACTTTTGTAATTTAAGCTCGATAAAGCGCGAGTACATCCTGGCAAGACTTGGCATCCGACAAACGAATATTATCCAGCCCCATGGCCATATCCGCCTGGATGTAATCCGGGTAATCCTTGCTTAACCCCAGGATGATGGCACGAAGTGTGCTGGTATCAATGGCGAAAATCTGCTGGGGGGTCAAGCCGCTATCATTGGCTTCGCAATTATCCAGCTGCTCAAGAGTGAAGGAGTACCGCCCTTCCTCGTGCTCGGCAAACAGATAGAGCGCGTATAGAATCGCCAGCGGCTCCGCATCGAGCCATCCTTTGCGATACATGTAAACTTTTGCTTTTCGCTTTTCTGGCACTCCCTGCCCAAGTTCTTCGCCTAAATATGAATTCTGTAAAGTGGACCACAGAGCATTAAGCGCATTGGTCTTTGTTCGCTCAGCGGTCGCGCTTCCCATATTCTCCATTATTTCGCCTTTATCAACATAGGAACCTGGAGCTACATGTAAACAATACCAATTTGCGATAGGCGCATTGTAAGCAAGATTGCACCAGGTTAACGCCCAAAACAACCTGGATTCAGCACCTGCCTCTAAAAACATCATACCGAATGGAGACAAATCGCTCGTATTAATAATGCCTGCATCCTTCAACCAAAACCTAAATCCATCATATTGCTTAACACCTAACAAACCATTGCTCCAAAAATTCTGTCTCCTCTCAAAAAAAAGAGCAAGCCATTCATGCTTCATACCGAAGCCTTTATAACGATCTATACTTTTCACGCGATTAGCCTCCTTTGTAACATATAATGATTTGGCTACAAGGCAGCCTTTATCAATTGAAAAACATTTGAGACAATGTCTGCATTTCTGATCACCAATTTCGATCTTTTCGCGGTTTATTTTCAATGCACCATATTCACATTCGGCTTCGCATACACGACATCCAATACAGTAACACGACTTTGAAACAGCCATTCTTATAAACTTTGCAGTTGTTCTATCATGTATGATATCAATGGGATAAAAGCTTGTCTCAAACCCGTTTTGATTTCTCTTACACAAAATACGATATTTTATTTTGCTGACACTTGATACGATTTCTCCATTATCGTCTCCCTGCCAGCTGATTCTCCCAACTGCTTTGATCCATTGCCTGAATTGTGATAAATTGCCCTGAGCCGTCAACGTTAGCGTCTTGCCATCGTAGCTTTCCTGGACACGGCTTTGGGCATTGTAGATGTTATTGCCACCAACACGTGATATCCATCTGCCATCCTCAACATACTGTTTAACATCATTTGCATTCGCACAAACAGCGCTTGCGTATTGTTCAATATTCTCAAGAAATGGCTCGATTTCATCATGATAATTTTTGTTTGTGACATAGTCGCGCCAGCCAGATGCCATCGGACAAATAGCACAACCTACTCGGGTCAATCCCTTTCTATAAGCGTTATTGATCTTTATGTCATGTGTAAATAGATAGTTAAACACCTCTGCAACATTCCAGTCAAAAATTGGCCGAATGTTGACTTGCGTTGCATGTTTTACGCCTTCCGCTGCAGCTTCATAAGTCGACCTTTTTTCACTTTCATCTCCCCGGACACCTTCAAAGACCAGTGCTTTTGCAGAATTTGCTTTAATAAGTTCGCGAATTTTCAGTAATCCTGGCGCTGATTTATGTATGCTACAGCACCATCTTTGCCTTCTGGCAGGAGGCCCTGCTAGTTCCCAAGTCTCCTTTGGCGAGAGCTTGGATGATTCCATAGATGAGGCTACTTTCAGCTCAATCCCTGGGTAGTAATTATCCAAATTCTTTATGTTTTCGTAAGTGTCTGATAACTCCATCCCAGTATCACTAAAAATGACGTGATAATCATGTATGCTTAAAGCGCGATAGACCAAATCAAACATGACGGCGGAGTCTTTTCCGCCACTATAAGCTACATAAATAAAATCAACCGAAGATTTGTACTTTTTCCATTCTTCATAGACAAAAGAAATCGCTTTCTGTTCAAGACCAGCGGAGACAAGCGCATTCTTTTTAGTCATTAGTTCTATATTTATTGGTGTCAACTGTAATTCCTTTTGATATACTTCAACGCTTGGCGTAGTATAAAAACCTCCGCCTTTTGTCTCTGCTACCAACTCTCCATCAACAAGGTATCTTCTTGCGCCTTCCGCCCATAACAATGGTTCCTTGCATTGTGGATATGACCAGTATTGATTAAAACCAAGCATATCTAATTCTTCAAAGAAAACAGGGCGAATGGGCTTTATAATGCCATTAGCCTCAGGAGATAAAATAAAGCCATGTGTCTCTTTATCCCAAAGATATTGGTACAAATTGCTTCCCTGCCATTTCTGTTATTAAGTTAATTATGCTCCACGCCAAAATAGATATCATGAGGCAAGCAGTCGCGTGCAATTCACCTCATCCAGCGACAGATTATACCATATTTCTACAACAATGTCTAGGAAACCCATTGTTTTATAGATCCATCGGACGATAAGTGGTACAATCCCACAACTACATTCAAGATGTCAATTTCACCTACTCGTTAATAGGAATGTTCAATTGCTGCTTGACCACGACCGAGATGCACGCCTGTTCAAATGCTGGGGAAAGCGCCCTTTTCCTGAGCCATGTAGTGAAAGCGAGGTGGGCATTTTCCTTCTGGTACGCTGAGACAATAGCTTGTGCCATTTGGGCCCAGGAACCGTAGGGACTACCTTGTGGAACGATGAGCGCTGTACTGATGCTCAAAGTCTGCGTATCCGCTTCCATCAAAACCTTGTATTGGGGCAATTTCGTCCTTACAACATCGCGAAGGAGGAAGGCAGTCCAAGGATAGGCAATTGAAGGGAGCATTTCATAAAGATCAGCATCATCAGTGCCTATGGCAAGCTTTTCTTTGAGCACTTGTCCCAACGTACGGTCGAGTTCGGACAATACGGCGGAAGAAACGGGACATTCCGTAACGGCTATGTGACGATCCGCATCTATTTGGATCGCGCTGCGGCAATACTCCAGGCAGGCACCATATAAAGCCTGTGGGAGCTCGGCTCCATACCTTGCTTCGACAGCCTTAACCAGTGTGCTGCGCTCAAAGCCGCCATTGGGAGCGCCGATTTTCACCAGATTTTCATATTTGAAGCTGCTCCCCTTATCCCAATTCTTCAAGATATGCGGGTATTGAAAAAACCAGCTATCACCAAACCAATATTGCAGAATGCAAAAAAACTCCTCTTCCCCTTGTACAAAATTATCGTTCAGAAAAAGCTGCATCTTCCACTTTATTTGCTGATAAATACGAATAGCGTTGCTATAGCCAGCATTCCGTTCAAGGTCAAGCTCCACTAACTCCATCATCTTATGCTTGTCCGCTTCTTCCAGAATCAGTGAATGCACATGGCACAAACGATCCTTTGTCCACGAAATAATATCTTTATTGTATTCGAGCCACTGTGCTTCCTTACGCATTGTGTATGAGCTGAATGCACCTATCATTCGATCACGGCTTATCGGCTTTTGCTCATTCTTCAGGAATTGTGACCATTCCTCAAATTCCTGTTCGTCATAAACCGTAGACATAGAATCAAAGTTCCATGAAAGCTCAAAGGAGGTGGCAGAACTTGCCTGTACATCAACGATTCCGCGCAGTCGACGAAAACGCGGGGCTTCAACAAGCTTCACATTGTTTTCTTTTAAATACAACCCCTGGTATACAAGCCATTTGCTCATTTCCCAATAGGTACGTACACCTGTGTATCTGTTCTCAAGGAGCCAGATTGCCAAATCCTCCCGTGTTTCAAATGGAGAATCTGCAGTTAAGGCAACAGTGCAAGTAGAACGATCTTCACCGTTTTCCAAAAGGCGATAATTTGGCATTATTTTTTTTATCATTGAAGCTGCTATATATTCATTCCAAGGAATACAAAAGCGTTCCATTTTGTTTCCAGTGATATGCCAGATCATACCCCAAAAATCCAATGGTTTAAGAACTTTATCCCATTTTATGTTTGCAATGACAGTAAAACCATTTTCCATAAAACGCGACAATACACTCACTAACTCGGTCTGAATCGTATTCTGTAGAGTAACTGAAATTGCGGTAATTAACAGATCACCGTCTAGTGCATAGTATCTCCCTGAAAGCTCTGAAATCTTTCCTTTTACTGTGTTTTCGCCAAACATGGTGCTCAGATATTGCAACATTTCCTGTTTTGAGAACACATTTGCATCGCTAAGGGTGTTTTTTATCAACTGGTCAATAGTCATATCGTTGTCAAAACTTGATTCTCTACCTAGAATGAAAGGTCTGGCGAAACGATAAATATCTTTAAAATGATAGGATAATAAGGAAAAAAGACTACCCGGGTCGTTGATTAATGCACAATTTAATAGAGCCGGAAATCGCCTAGATACAGCTTCAAACATTACCCGATCTGTTGTAACGCCATTTGCCTTTTTCAATGTAGCTTCCAATATTTCGCCAAGTCGTTTTACGCGCTCTTCTGGGTAAGTAACGTGCCCAACCCAGAAATACTGTCCCTTGCCGTTGGTCAACATTTCCGGGCATCTTTGAGCCACAAACGAAAATCGCGTTTCATCCCAACCTGGGAATGCACGTGTCAGTTCGCTTAAGGTCACAGCACGTCTTCTCTCCTTCAAATAGGATAGAACCCGTTCATCTGAATTTCTGGCAATGTTTAATATCTCTGTGTTTGTATACAATAGATCCTTTTGATAGATATACAGATTGGGCATATACAGCTGCATCGCGCCATGCAGCGCATCATGATTCGTGACTGAGGACATCTTAAGCAGCTGCGTCTTGAATCTTTCAAATAGTTCAGTATAGGTAATACTGTCGTGACCGCACGTCTTCAGATAAGCAGATATCTCATCTTGTATCTCTTGCGGGAAGATAACATGCGAAGGGTGTACATAGGTGCCGCGCCCGCATAGCACCAACACATCCGTAAGCCGGGCAACCAATGCGCGTGCAGTGGTTACTTTGATAGCCATTTTCTGCAGTTCCTCAGAGAAATGCTGAAGATGCTCTTCATCGCTGATATGAACTGGCTCTTTGATGATGTTTTCAGCGATATATGCGATTGCCTGCCCCATCGTAAGCTTTCCCTGAGAAAAGAAATTCCCATACCAACGGTAACCGCGGGTGGTATAGTAGGCATCTAGATGTTCTGGCGACACAAAACAGTAACCGGCGGCGCGCATTTCCTCCGCGATCATCGACAGTGCCATATGGTCATCGTCCATTTCGTCAAGCCGAAGCGCTCCCTGGTCAAGTATTTTCTGAAAGTCCTCCCTGATATCGAACAATAAAAGGCCTGGGCCGGACCAGCGAAGAAAACCCTGTTCAGGCTTGGCACATTCAAGGATTGCATGCTTTAAGCAAAACCATACTTCCTCGCCTAACAGTGCCTTTCCGTTCGCGTCTTCCATGACATGCGGTTGAATGCAAAAGCAATCGTTGAGCCGATTTTTCTCCCTAATATACAACTTAAAAAGCCTTTCGCAATAACGAGCGTCGATCTGACGAACGCGCTCCCGGGTGAGATGAAACTTCTCGCCGATCTCTTGCAGACTTATTCCCAGATATCGCATGTTCATGACTTGTATTGCCCTGGTGCCTTCGTTTCCCTGATCGAATATGTTTTTAAATAAACTTTGCGGGCTTGTTGTAATAAATGGTATTTTACTAAATTTGGTTGTAATAATTGTAGCCTTCGCGCTTTGGAACAAATACAATCTTTGAAGTAACGCATCCAAATAACAGCGATTCTCTGGTATCACTAATTGTCCAAGTGTCCTGCAATTTGCTTCATACAATCGGTCTGCCAGCGCACGTGGTATTTCTAGCCAAGTGAGATAATGGATCGGCCAAAGAAACTGGTTAGGTTTGATCAATAATTCTGACAAGCTGGGAAGAGAGGGCTTCTCTTCTTCCCATTCCTGAGCATTTAGGTCTTCATATTGCAGCAGACCGTATTGATGAAGCATTTGTATGCGCCATACCAGTGCGGACACGTCCGAAGGTGCATTCCTATCATATTCCAGCACCAAGTCGCCCTTATTGCATAAGCATGGATAAGCCAGTATTTCTCTCAAGGCTCTTTGTCTTGTACAATTCTTTTCCCTTGTTATGTGATCCGCTAAGTCCAACAACAATGGCCGAGTATCTAGCATGCTTTCCATTTCTAAATCAGACAATAGGCGAGGTTCAAGAGCATTTTCTTTCGCAGGCATTGTAATCAACATTCTATCCAAATTCGTACTTGGCCCAAGTATAGTTATATATTCCTGTAAAACAATCGACTGAAGCTCCTTCAATTCCACGTTGTTCCATAAGGGGATGTCTTTGTGGGATACTTGTAGAAGAGTCGATGTGAAACTCTCGCGAGAAAACGATAGTACCTTGAACTCTGAGCGCAGCAGATTATACAGGATGAAGTCTGGGTAAGAAATCTCTTGCTGCTTTTCCGTATGGCTTATAATGGCATCCATAATCCATTTCCAAAGGCAGACCCGCTTGGCTGAGGCGAAGAAAAAAACATAAGGATATATTTGCATAACTTTTTTATCTGCAACCGATAGTCCATCTTCTTGCCTGAATTCTGGATCCTGCGCCAAAGCACCGGATGTTATAGGGATAATGGAAGTCATATAAATTCTGCGAATCTGTTCGCAGCGCAGCAGAACTTTCCTTGCTGCCAACTGCTGCTGATCTGTGGTCTGGCTCCTAACCTCATCCGTGAGAACCTCAACGGTGTCACCTAATACTTCTTTCTTATTGTCAATTATTTCTTCGGAAACATGAATATCGTCTAAAGTATAATCCAATGAATCATCAACAACCTCCTCTTTAGTTGTCTCTGCCGACTCCTGATCAAACGATATTCAACATTCCTCTATAACCCCCGGTGCAGATATGTTTTCCGAGACTTCCATGCTATCTACCTTTAGTTGTTCATTCTCAATAGAAGTTGATGAGAGGTTTGTAATCGCCTTAGCATCCTCTAGACCTGCGTGTACATGCATAGCAACCTCCGACTGCATGTATACTACAATCGCCTTTTTTGGCAAGTTGCATCTGTTCAATAGGTTACCTATGTATTGCAGGGTCGTCTTGGCATCTATGGTTGCATCCACATAGGCGCCTACACGAAGCGAAGCGGCTTTTGTAAACTTGCCTGCCCAACTGGAAACGATAGGTTTGCCAAGCATTCCGATGCCCTGGTTAGTCAATTGATTCATGTGGTAAGGATCTTTTTCAAACAACAGGTCACATGCAGCCGGTAAAACATCAGCCCATTTTTCCACATCCACTTTCTTGCCCAGCAAGGAAACAGATGTCGGTACATAGTTTTCATAAGTGCTCACATTATAGGTGTCGGCGATCAGCTCGTGATGCAAACAACTCGGAACACTCATATGGATATGAGTCTTCCTATCCTTTTCTTCAGCTATAGATTCATTTTTACATCGTTTCAAAATCTCAATGATTGAGCGATTGATGTGTCTTCTTAGATGCCAAGGAAAAATGTTATGGGAATCCATGAATGCAAGCAAATCAATGCTATAAAGCTGTTCAATTGTGATGATACCTTCTGCTTTCAGAGCCGATACAAGAATATCATATTTCTTTGAAGCTAAAACCAGGTCAATGGTTTTCTTTGATGCTAATTGCACCTATATTTCACCTCAAAAATACATCTTCCCGTAAATAATAACATATTTTTGAAAATTATCATATAGCTTACGGTTAATTAACGAGCGATACATGCATAGGGTACCCCATATCGATCAATTTTCTCAGCGTCCCAAATAATCAACCAGTCTTACTGGCAGGACCTGCTAACACACTGAACTCATCAATTCGTCCTCCCTTACAGATGAGTTTCAACACTTGGAGAGCCATACCATAGTCAACGTCTTCCAGCTACCGTAGGTGTGCAAAATGATGCCACCCTTTCACGATGCGCGAAGCCAATTGTCACATTTGCAAGTAATCACTTATTTACAATTCGTAAGCACACAGAAACAACCCCTGTTTTGAGGTGAAGGCGTAGAAAAGATAATCGAAGGTGATCAAAAAACTAAACTATTCGCAAAAGAGATCTTTTGCGAAGCATCTTTTATGCCGATTTCTTATCTATTCAAAGAATGTGATTGTTATCTACAAAATTTGTTGATAAGTCCAATTGCTCTACCCACCTAAATAAATGTACTATTTGTATATCTGCTTAATTAAGTAGATATTTTAATGTTCGATCCTATGCTTAATATATATTATCTCGCTTTTTTACAGTCTGCCACATTTTGTGTAAATAAGACAGCATCATTTTATGCTATATTTTTACAGCATTAAACGGCATCGATGGAGGGTATTTTGAAAAACGTTATTTTGTTAGTGATTATCTTTATCTGCCTTCTCCTTGGCGGCTGCATGCTTCTCCCAACGGAGGAGGAAGTTCTGCCTCCTCCGCTAGTTGAGCGGCAGGCGGACCTGCAATATGAAATGGAAGCAGTCGTGCGGGGCGACATCGCCGAGGAAATCACCGTAAACGGCGTTCTAACACCTGCCCGACAATCTGCGTACTACTTTGATACAAGCGGGCTCCGTCTTTTATCCCTGCCCGTAAAAGCAGGTGACACAGTAAAAAAGGGAACGCTGATAGCACAGGCCGATCCCGGTGATCTTGATTACCGTATCAAGGTGCAGGATAACATGATGCGCCTGGCAGAAATCAGGCTTGAGCAGAGCAGGCGCAATGAAAAGGAAGCACGCCAGTTGGAACTGGAGAACGAACGCATGGCTTTGGAACAACTTCAAAAGCAGCTTGAGCGGTGTTCGCTGTACAGTGAGCAGGATGGAGTCGTGCTTTTTGCCGAAAACCTGAAAGAAGGCGAAGCTATCGAACCTTTCAGGATTCTCATAAGAATTGCCGATCCCAAGGAATTGGCTGCCTATGTCCAATCTTCATCTCTGAAGAAAGTACGCAGCGGTATGCAGGTGTATTTGACCGCAGGCGGAGTTTCGTTTTTAGGTACAGTTACCCTTTCCTCTGACAATGTGCCGGATACGGCTGACAGCCGGTACCAGGATGCCGTGATGGTTACGCCGGAAAGCCTCCCATCCGGCCTTGAAATTGGCGACCAGATCCATATGCGCATTATTATCAGTCAAAGCAAAAATGCTTTGCTTATTCCAAAGCGCGCATTGCGGACCGCCCTGGGTCAGACATACGTGCAGGTACTCTCAGACGGTATCCGCAAGGAGTACGATGTGAAGACGGGCATTGAAACCACCACCCAGGTCGAGATCCTATCAGGCGTGAGCGAGGGTATGCAGGTGATACTCAAATAGGCGGTGACGCAATGGCGATTCGAATGGTCTTACGCAAAATCATGCACAACAAAGGCTTAATGGCCAGCCTGCTTACAGGCATGCTGCTGGCAGGCGCCCTGACTGCGCTGATTCCCGCCTATGCTCGCATGAGTCTGAGCCGGAAACTGCAAAAGGACTTGGAAGATTATCAAATAGAAACCGATGTCTATCCCGGCATGGCGCTGACTTCAGCATTTTTTAATGAAAATGATGCATTGGATACGCTTAGGGAGTTGGAACAGAAAAAACAGCCTGCCTTACAGGACCCACGTATCCTGAGCCTGCTTGACGCTCGCCGGAGCAGCATTGTATCCATACAATCGTTTCTGGAAGGTATGGATCAAAAGATAGGGCTTGCATCCCTGATCAGCATTGACAATATCGCCTCCACCTCCATGCAAATGACCGTGATCAAGAACCGAAGGGACTTAAGCAAAACAGGAAGGCTGCAATCCTTATCTAATCTTGAACAGAACATCACCCTCCTGCGTGGCGCGCTGCCCAAAGCTCCGGAGGCGGGCATATTGGAAGCACTGGCAACAGAAGATACGCTTATGTCTTTGAGCGCTGAGGTTGGAGATGTCATCGAATGTGTGCCAAGGTTGGACCAGCAATGCACCCCCATCCGTGTGAAAATTACAGGAACGTTTGATGTAGACCCAAGCAAACCGCTAGCCTGGGGCTTTTTTAAACCCACCATGTTCAAAGACTCCCTGCTGTTGCGCGCTGATGATGCCAATGGCATTTTGCTTGGCACGCCGGCGCTGGCAGCCTCTATACGCAGCTATACGGCGTACGATTACCGGCAGATGCTCTCTGTAGGCCTTTTTGCCTATGTAGAGCAAGCTAAAGAAATCAGCAGGTTTTTAAAGCCCTTGGGCGCAGCGTTTGAAATGCCGGTGCTTTCAAAAGCCTCCACCTTCTATGCCAAGGAAAAAGCATTAAAAACAACCCTATGGATGCTGAACATCCCCGTGCTTTTGATGCTGCTTTTGTATATGGCGATGGTATCAGGCATGGTGGTCGATCATGACGAGGCGGAAATCTCCATGCTCTCCAGCAGGGGCGCAGGCAGAGGCCTCGTATTCACGAGCTATCTATTGCTGGGCCTTATGCTGGCGCTGGTCGCTTTTTTATTGGGGCCGGCAGTTTCGTTTATACTGTGCCGTATGCTTGGCGCGGTAAACGGCTTTCTGTCCTTTGCATTGCGTTCAGTTCCAAGGGTGCAGCCTGGTGTAGAAAGCTATTTGTATTGTTCCGCTGCGCTGATGGTCAGCGTGTTGATGCTGGCCATCCCTGCAGCGCGCAGGCACAGGTTATCCATTGTTAAGCAAAAGCAGGCAAGGGAGAAAAGCGAAAAACAGCCGCTATGGACAAAACTCGGCCTGGACATTTTGCTCCTTACGTTCTTCATAGCCGCATGGTACCTATTTAAAACAAAACCGGAATGGATGGCCTCACTATCTGGAGAATTGAACCCGGTCATCTTTGCGTTGATGCCATGCTTTGCAGCCGGAGCTGTCCTTTGCTTTTTGAGGCTATACCCGTTCCTTTTAAGGGGCGCCGCGAGGTTATGCAACCCTTTCCTGAAAGCAGGCTCCTACCTGGCGATGATGCGTGTTTCCAGAAACTTTTTTAGCTACCGCTACATTATGGTCTTTTTGTCACTTACAATGGCTGTCGGTCTCTTCAGCGCCTCAGCAGCCCGAACCCTCAATGATAATGAAACGGAGCGGCTTGCATACTCAATGGGTGCCGATGTGGTGCTGTCAGCAAATTGGCCAAGGCAAGGCGCCCAAACCGCCTATGCTACCCAGGAGAATCGAAAGAACTCAGAAGGGTCTGTAAGCACACGGCGATATCAAGAGCCATCCTTTACACCGTTCAGAGAGCTTGCGGGCGTACAAAGTGCGGCAAGGGTGTTTGAGCGCGATGCGGTTTCGGTAACCGGCGTCAAAACGGCTGGAAATGTACGCCTGACGGCTATAGACCCAGTTGACTTTGGCAGGACAGCCTGGTTCAGAAACGACTTGTGGAGTTCTCATTTTTACGACTACCTCAATGCGCTATCCATGAAAGAGCAAAGCTGCCTGATCTCAAAGTCTCTTGCAGATACAGTAAACGCCAAGATGGGCGACCTGATCTCCGTAGGTTGGGAAGGTAGCGACGTGGCCTCCTTTGTGGTTGTGGGCATTGTGAACTACTGGCCGGGTTGGAATCCCCATCCCGCTTCTTTAGATGAAGCAAAGCCCTTGCTGCTGGTGGCCAATTTAAGCGATGTGCAATCCACCCTCGCAACAGAACCTTATCATGTATGGCTGAACCTAAAGCCAAACGCGGATACTAAGGAGTTGTATGATGATATGCAGGCAAAAGGTATAAAGCCAACCTCCCTGCGCAATTTCACACAGGAGAACATTGCCCTTATCAATGAAAGCTCACGTATAGCGGTGAATGGTGTAATGTCTGTTGGATTTATCTCCAGTTGCATTGTATGCCTGCTTGGGTTTACGCTGTACTGGCAAATGTATCTTCGCAAGAACCAATTGCAGCTTGGGCTTGCGCGCGGCATGGGCTTTACGGTCGAGCAGCTATTAAAGATGCTGCTCTTGGAGCAGATGCTAACCGGCCTCATATCGCTTGCCAGCGGGGTTGTGATCGGAATCTTAAGCAGCATCATGTTTGTGCCGCTGTTTGACAAAGCCCAGGGCATACAGCAAGCCCCTCCCTTCCGTGTTAGGATGCAACTGTCCGACAGAGTCGTGATATATGTAATCATCGGGGGTATGCTCCTTATCTGTTTGTGCTATTTGGGTATCAAGATGAAACGCATGAAGGTGGCGCAAGCCATCAAACTGGGAGAGGACTGATCGACTGTGCATACCGTATCATCAGCCCAGATGGCAAGCCGCACCTTTACAAACGGAAGGCAGATATGCCATGCGCTTCGTGAAGTGGATTTCAAAGCGCAGGCAGGGCAGCTGGTCGTGCTGCGCGGCCGCAGCGGCAGCGGCAAAACAACGCTTTTAAATTTGCTTGCCGGGTTGGACAAGCCCACGCAGGGTGAAATATATCTGAATGAAAAACCTCTCTCTCCCATGAATGAAGCGCAGCTCGACAAGCTTCGGCAGAGGGAAATCGGGATGGTGTTCCAATCCGTTGCGCTGTTTTCGTTTCTGAATGCTCTTGAAAATGTAGAACTGGCCTTGCGCATGGGCTGCCGGGAAAGCAGTGCGCAGCGTCGCAGTCGCTGTCAGGAATGGCTGACCTTTGTAGGCTTGGAAAATAGGCTGCATCACCGTCCTTCGGAACTGTCGGGCGGTGAGCAGCAGCGGGTAGCTATCGCCAGGGCGCTTGTTCGCGAGCCTTCCCTTTTGCTGGCGGATGAGCCTACAGCAGCGCTTGATTCCCGCATGGGCCAGAGCATCATCGGTCTATTTGAAAAGCTTGCTACGGAAAAGGGTATCTGTGTTGTGCTGACCACCCATGATCCCATGGTCATGGAGCGGTCCAAACGCATCTATACACTGGAGGATGGCAGGATGACGGAGGCGATCGTATATGCCTGAATACATCTTCATGAAAGATGTCATAAAGATCTACAAGGACAAAAAACTTGAGGTTATTGCTCTGTCCGGTCTTGACCTTTCGGTTCAAAAAGGTGAGCTTATGGCGATCATTGGCAGCAGCGGTAGCGGCAAGTCCACCCTACTTAACCTGCTGGGCGGCCTGGACCAGGCAACCGCCGGACAGGTGCTGGTAGATGGAGTCGATATGAACAGCCTGTCCCCCATGGAATTGAGCCTGTACAGAAAGCAAAAGGTTGGCTTTGTCTGGCAGAATCCCGCCCGCAACCTTGTGCCCTACCTGACCGCACTGGAAAACGTGGAACTAGCCATGATGACTGCTGGCCGGGTTGACAAAAAGTGGGCAAAGCAGCTGCTTTTAGAGGTAGGGCTAGACGACCTGATGCACAGCTCCCTTACGCGCATGTCCGGCGGACAGCAGCAGCGTACAGCCATCGCCGTAGCGCTTTGCAACCGTCCTCAAATACTGCTGGCAGATGAGCCCACAGGGGCGGTGGATACCGCGACCGCCGGCCAGATATTGAATCTTATGCGCAGATTACGCAATGAGCTAGGCCTGACTGTGCTGATTGTCACTCACGATCAGCGCATGGCAGCAGCTGTCGATCGCACCGTATCTGTCAGGGACGGACGCATCGCCGAAGAAAGCCTGCGAAACGTTGATTTTGAGCCATCCCTGGAGGAATCAAGGAATGTCGGGCACAGGAGCTATGTGGTTCTGGACCATAAGGGACGGCTGCAGCTTCCGCCAGATATGATGGAAAACCCGGATTTTAAGGGAACAAAGCGCCTTGCAGCCATGGTGAAAGACGGGCAGATTATTCTGAGCAGGGAAGATGATTCGCGACTCGTATAGCCTTGTGGTATACTTTCATCATACGGATGGGAGGGAACAAAGGTGAAACGGCTTTTAATAGCAGACGACGAGCCCCGGCAGCGGCGCGGTTTGGCCAAGCTTGTGCTCAGTCTCCGTCCAGACCTGATCGTGCTGGAAGCTTCCAACGGCCTGGAGGCTATGAAGCTTGCCCGTGAAGAGCACCCCGATGCGGTACTTACCGATATACGCATGCCTGCTGTGGACGGCTTTGAGCTAAGTGAACAGCTGATGCGGCTGAATCCCGAGATTGTGATTGCATATGTCAGCGCGTATGAAGATTTCAACTTTGCTGCCCGGGCGCTGCGCCTGGGCGCGGTGGAATATCTTTTAAAGCCCTACACCACCGATCAGGTAGAAAAAACCCTCTCCATCCTGGAACAGCATGTAGCAATGAAGCAAAAAACGCAGCAGGTATACCGTAGGCTGGATGACACATTGGATGCATGGCGTAAACAGCGGCTGACCGCGCTGCTTACGCGTCCGCTCACGTTGGAGGAACAGAGAGATCTGGAAAGCATATTGCCGCTGAACAAAAGCGGTTTTGTCATTCTTGCCCAGTTGATGGATAATGGCCTGGAGAATTGGACAGTAGACGAAAGTCTGGAGACACAGGAGCAATTGAAAAACTGGCTTGCAAGCCTGCTTCCGGGCCTCATCTGCTGCCCGATTTCTGAGGAATCGGCAGCCCTGGCTGGCATCTATACCGGTCCCTTATCCCTGGATGAATTGGAAGCACGCCTTAAGGATTTGCTTAAGGAAATGGCTAAGGGCTTCCCGGTACAGGTGATTATCGGTCTGTCTGGCAGGATGCAGAGCATCAAAGAGGATGCCGAGCGGGCTTACAAGCAGGCGAGATTCGCCTTGGGCTTTCGCTTTTATAAGCCCGAGGGCGGCCTGATTGCCTATCCGGCAGTGGAGGCCGTACGCAGCAGGGAACTGCCATATCTATTCCGTTTTGAACAGTCGCTGGTACAAAAGCTGCAGGAGGCAACAGAAGCCGGACTTGATGAATTGGTGGAGGAACTGTTTTCCTACTTGAACGCTCCAATGCGTTATTTGCCCGATAAGTTGTTAAGACGACTATATCAAGTATCCCAAACGATGATCAGCAGCATTGAAAGCCGATTGCCGGAGCAGGTTTTCGGGCGGCTTTGGGCCGATGCAGCAGCGGTGTTCAGCGAGCTTTTGACCTACAATCAGCTGAAGGAAGGCTTCCGCCAGTTGATGCATATAGCTGTATTGGCCCAGGCCCAGGAACGGGGCGAGCTTACCGAAGAATATATTCAAAGCAGCATCGCCTATATCAAGGAGAATTTTCAAAAACCGTTGACCTTGAGCGAGCTGGGCGAACGCTTCTATTTCAGCCCGAACTATCTGTCCGCACTGATCAAAAGCCGCACCGGCGTTTCCTTCAAGCAGTTTTTGCAGACCCTGCGCATGGATGCGGCGATGAATCTTCTTCGCGATTCCGACGAAAAAGTGTCCGACATATCACAGGAAGTCGGCTTTACAGATCCGGCATACTTCAATAGGATTTTTAAAAAGCAGTTTGGTGTAACACCGGACAGCTATCGCAGAAATATCAAAAGCCGTCAGACAGGAGGGACAAAAGAATGAAAATCCCCTTCAAGAAAGCGGTGCATAAGCTTAAGAGCCTTCCTCTTCGAACTCGCCTTTTTATGTTCATTTCAGTCATTCTTCTTTTTGCTGTAAGCTTTTTATCTTTTCGGATGATGGATATCTACCAGCGGGACATGGTACAAAGCGCAGGTGAGCAGACGCTGGGCTCTCTACGCCAGACAGCCCAGCGCATCAACCAAAAGCTGGTGACCATCAGCGATGCGCTGGACCAGATTACCATGGACAGCGATTTAACAAACTTCTTTATCGAGAAGCAAACAGGGCGTGAACTGGAGGCCAGGGATGTCTTTCTGAACGGAAGGTTGCTGGGAAATATTATCGGCAGATACCTTCGGCAGGAAGATATTGATAACTACCTTCTCTATACCGATCATTATGTATTGGGCGGGCTGATATCCACCCAGTCGCCGGCCATTAGCCCGGAAGCCTTCCAAGCATCCAGCATCTATCAAACTGCAGTTAGCGCCAATTATGCCACGGTATGGCTTCCCGTGTATGATTTGGGGAGCGTTTTTAATTTACCGGTTTTCCAAAATGCAGGCCGGCTGCAAGACGCAAGGTTCGCCTTTTCCGCCGTACGGCAGCTGAATTTCATGTACTATGAAAACAATATTCTCCGCTTGCTTCCCACAAATGCCAAACGACCTGTCCTCATGGTCAATTTCAAGGCAGACATACTCAAAAATTGGATAGGTGACAACACCGGCTATGAACGTTTGCGTTACAGGCTCTTTTCCTCTGACCGAACTGCTTTTTACGACAGCGCGCCTACAGATACCAGTGTTCCAGAGCTCTTTTTAACAGCAGAAGAGGGCACAGCCATTTATGGGGAAGGTGTCCACAGCCGCATGGCCTTCATTTCCCCCATCGCATGCCCAGGCTGGTACATCACCTGCGATATCCCCCTCACCGATATTGTTGGTAACGCTACGCGCACTGCCTTTAGCCTGCTGTTTTGGTGGAGCGTCGCGCTGCTTATCCTTTCACTGGTGATGGCTTATCTCGTAGCCCGTGGTGTCACCAAGCCCATTGCAGATATGACAGGCGCTGTGCATCAAGTCGCCGCAGGCGATTTTTCTGTGCGTATCAAGGTACCAGAGGAAAAAGAGTTTTGGGAGTTGACCAACGCCTTCAATCAAATGGGCAGCGAGATTCAGCGGCTGATTCATGAGAACTATGACATCACCCTTAAGGAAACGCAAACACAGTTGGCAGCGCTGAACCTGCAGCTGAATCCGCACTTTTTATACAATACGCTCAATGTCATGAACTTGATCGCTTTGGAAAACGATCAGACGGAACTTGCGACATTGATTGCCGCCCTTTCCAAAATGCTTCAGTACGCATTACGTCTGAACAACGGCCTTGTAAGCCTCAAGGATGAAATGGCGTGGCTTGGGAACTACCTGACCATCATGGAAGGCCGGTTTGAGGGCACTTTCCAGGTCGAATATGATGTGGAGGATGCTGCTCTCGCGTTTGAAGTACCTAAGCTGATCCTACAGCCAATCGTTGAAAATTGCTTCGTACACGGATACATCGGTTCAGGCCCCAATGGCAGGATCAAGCTTTCCGCACATCTTGACAATCAGTACCTGCAGCTCTCGGTAGAGGACAACGGACGGGGAATGGATGTGGAAAAGGTGCTTCGGGAAATGCGTGAACCATCCGCAGACCGCCACATTGGCCTGTCCAATGCGTATCAGCGGATGAAACTAATTTACGGGAACGAAGCGGATATTCATCTTATGACAAGCGAAGACAGCGGCAGCTGTGTCACGCTGGTGATACCTAAAAAGATGTAAATGCAAAAAGTGACAAGAGAAGTTTCGGTGATTTGTACAACTAACGCACTTTTCTCCACTAGATAATGCACGAGCATATCGCTATGATGTGTATATGGACGATTTGTCCGAGACCGAGAAAAACACAAGGAGGTTCCACAATGAAGAAGGCTTTGGTTCTGTGCCTGGTCGCTGCTCTGCTTCTTCCTATGCTGATGGTTACAGCGTTGGGCGAAGAGCAAGTGACGATCCGCTTCTCCCACTGGGACGGAGGAGAAACGTTGGAAGTGTACAATTCCGCAATTGCTAAGTTCGAGGAACTGCATCCCAACATCAAAGTCGAAATGGTAAACATCCCCTCCGAGTATGACACCAAGCTCACCGCCATGATCGCCGGCGGCACCGCCCCCGACGTAGCCATTCTGGAGTCCTCTACCATTGCCTTCACCCTGGCTCAGGAGGGCAAAGTATATAACCTGTATGAACTGCAGGAAGCCGACCCCACCTATGCTGAGCATCCCATTCTGGAAAGCTTGGCATACAACTGGGCTCCCGACAAGCGCATGGGTTATGCCTTGGGACCGCAGGTCGTCTGCTTGTACTACTCCAAGCCCGCTTTGGAAGCAGCCGGCATCACCCCCGCCGAAAGCTATGAAACTGCTTGGACCTGGGATGAGTTCGTGGCCAACGCCAAGCTGCTCACCCTGGACAATCAGGGCCGCAACGCCAATGACCCCGCCTTCGACCGTAACAACGTCGTGCAATGGGGTTGCACCGCTCCCCGTTGGTTTGCCACCGGCTACAGCATCCTGATGGGCTCTTCAGGCGCTGACTACACCAACGCCGACGGCACCGCCCTGGCTATCTTCGATGATCCCGCCATGACTGACGCCATCCAGAAGATCGCCGACCTGATCTACGTGCACAAGGTAGCTCCCTCCCCCACTGAATCTGCTTCCATGCCCGGCATGGTCGATGCATTTGCCACCGGCGCATATGCCATGACCCTGGATGGCCACTGGAACAACCTGAGCCTGATGGCCGAAGGCATTGACTATGACGTTATGCCCGTGCCGAAAACAGACAAACCCTTCACCCGTTTGATGGGCGGCTGTCTGTCCATCCTCAGCAGCACCCAGCATCCCAAGGAAGCCTGGGAATTCTACAAATTCCTGGCCGACCCCGAAAGCACCCTGCCCCTGATCAACAGTGGCCTGTGGATGCCCATGTCCACCGAATGGTATACCAACCCAGAACTCATCGCCAAGTGGGCGCAAACCGATGCCCATCCAGACCATTACGTGCCCGTGGTAGTGGAAGGCATGCTCAAGTATGCCCAGCCTCTGTGGACATTCAACGTAAAGAACTTCCCCAAGATGGACTCCATCATTGGCCCGGCGCTTGACACCGTTTGGCTCGGTGAAAAGACCGCTGCAGAAGCGCTTGAATCCGTGAAGGATCAGGTCCTGCCGCTGTTCGAAGGCCGCTACGACAAATAAGCCACATTAACACCAAGCGGGGGCTACCGCTATATCAGAGACAATATCGCTTCTGATTGGCGGGGCCCCCGCCTCATTCCACGGCCTTGAGAAAGAAGGAGTATTATTATGACGCAGGCCTTATCTTCGTTAAAGGCCAAACGCCAACGCACAACCTACGGAGCCATTGCGCGCCAACGCCAGATAGTAGGTGTAGCATTTGCAATGCCCGCAATTCTGGGCTTTCTTATCTTCACGGTGGGGCCGATGGTAACCAGTTTGGTCTTCAGCTTTATGGATTATAAAATTATTTCCACCCCGACATGGCTGGGATTCGGCAATTATATAAAGCTGTTCAGCGGCACCGACCCATGGTTCTGGCCGTCTGTGAAAGCAACGGCCTATTATGTCCTCTTATCCGTACCCGCCAATTTGATTTTTGCCTTTGCCATCGCCATGCTGCTTAACAACCAAATGAAGTTCCGGGCTGTTTTCCGTTCCATTTTCTACGTGCCCTCCATCGTGCCGGGCGTTGCGTCCAGCTTTGTATGGATGCTGATGATGAACCCCAACTTCGGCATTTTCAACATGATATTAAAGACCTTGGGTCTGCCTACCAGCCAATGGATCTTTGGCGAAAGCTCTGTTATCCCATCTATTGTATTTATGGGCCTTTTCGGTACTGGCTCTACCATGGTCATTTTTCTGGCAGGCCTGCAGAATATACCACGGCACTACTATGAGGCGCTGGAGGTGGACGGCGGCAACAAGTTCCATAAGTTTTGGTATATTACACTGCCGATGATCTCCCCCACCTTGTTTTTTAATTTTGTCATGGGCATGATCGGTTCTTTCCAGGTATTTGGTACAGCCTATATCATGACCCAGGGCGGACCCAACAACGCGTCTCTGTTTTATGTATACAACTTATGGCGAACTGCCTTCACCCATATGGAAATGGGGCTTGCTTCCGCGCAGGCATGGATTTTGTTCCTAGTCATCATGATTTTGTCTGTGATCGTATTTAAAACAAGCAAATCGTGGGTGTATTATGAAGGGGGGCAATAACGAATGAGCAGAAGCTTGCGCAAAATCCGCCCCAGCAAAATAGTCTGGCGATTTGTCTTGTATGGGGTATTGATTCTTTTGTCTCTATTCTGCCTTTTGCCCCTGGCCTGGATGGTACGCTCCTCCTTTATGAAGAGCACGCAGATCGTACAGGTCCGGCCCTTTATCGTATGGCCGGAAATTCTGTTATGGAAAAACTATACCGACGCGCTGAAATTCGTGCCATTTCTTCGGTATCTGATGAACACGCTGATCGTATTGGGTGGTGTACTGCTGGGCACGGTACTTACTTCAACTCTGGCTGCATACTCCTTTTCCAGGATCAAGTGGCGCGGCCGAAACATGATATTCGGCATACTCATGAGCAGCATGATGCTGCCCGGTGCAGTCACCCTGATCCCTACCTATTTGGCCTGGGGCGCCTTGGACAAGGTAAATACTTTCTGGCCGCTGATCCTCCCCGCATTTTTCGGAGGTGGCATCTTCAACATCTTTCTGCTGAGGCAGTTCTACAATTCCATCCCCATGGAGCTGGATGAGGCTGCCTTTGTGGATGGCGCTAACAACCTGCAAATCTATGCGAAGATTATCGTTCCCCTTTCCCGTCCTGCGATTGTAGTTGTGGCCCTTTTCACCTTTCTGGGTGTGTGGAACGATTATTTCGGCCCTATCATTTACCTCAATGATCCCAAGAAATTCACCTTGGCTATCGGGCTTTTGCAGTTCAGGGGCGAATACTCCACCAAGTGGAACCTGGTCATGGCTGCATCCACCGTTGTCATCATCCCATGCCTGATCGTTTTTCTTTTCGGTCAGAAGCAATTAATCGAGGGCATTTCCCTGACAGGTTTAAAGGGATAATTTACTAACACCATCATGCAAAGCCTGCCTGCTTCAGTGCCGGCAGGCTTTCATCAACAAGGAGGAACAACTGTGAGCCTTTTAAACTTAACCCCCATTCCCTTTCATCAAGTACAGATGAATGATGGTTTCTGGTCTCCAAGGGTCGAGACCATCCGCAAAAACACAACCCGCTATTGCTTAAAGCGCTGCGAAGAAACAGGCCGAATCGCCAATTTTCGCCGAGCCGGTGGTCTGGAGGAAGGCGGTTTTCAGGGAATATACTTTAACGACAGTGATGTATATAAAGTTCTGGAAGGTGTGGCATATGCATTGTTGGGCGGCAAAGACTTGGAGCTTGAAAAAGCAGCGGATGAGGTCATCGACGCCATCTGCGCTTCCCAGCGTGAAGATGGATATTTGTTCACCTACTATACGCTGACAGACATTGAAAAGCGTTGGAGCGACATGGGGTACCATGAGGATTACTGCCTGGGACACATGCTGGAAGGGGCTATCGCCTACTATCAGGCCACCGGAAAGGACAAGTGGCTGAACGCCGCCAAACGTGCGCTGGATCAGATGATGAGCGTCATCGGCCCCGGCAAAAAGCATTGGGTCACAGGTCATCAGGAGCTGGAACTGGCGCTGATGCGCTTGCATCGTTTGACTGGTGAGTCATCATACATGGCATATTCCCAGTGGCTGATGGATGAGCGTGGTCACGGCCACCTTCAATCCCCAGACTTTTTCCGCCAGAATTTCCACGAGGAATACTGTCAGGACAACATGCCCGCAAGACAGCTGGAAAAAGTCACTGGTCATGCCGTCCGGGCGATGTACTATTATTCCGGCATGGCGGATATCGCCGCAGCCACGGGAGACGAAGCACTGGCAAAGGCCCTGGAACGCCTGTTTAACAACGTGGTGCCAGCCAATTTATACATTACCGGCGGCATCGGCCAGGATTCCGCCAATGAGGGCTTTACACGCGACTGGCACCTGCCAAACCTGACCGCCTATTGCGAAACCTGCGCCTCCATCGGCATGGCGCTTTGGAATCATCGTATGAATCTCCTGTCTGGTGATGCAAAGTATGCTGACCTTGTGGAAATTGAAATGTATAACGGTATTCTATCGGGCATTTCGCTGGATGGCCTTCGCTTTTTCTATGACAATCCATTGGCTTCCGTTGGCAAGTATCAGCGCAGCGAATGGTTCGGCTGCTCCTGCTGCCCCACGAACCTTGTCAGGTTTATACCCTCCATCGGCGGATATGCTTTTGCCACAGACGGCTATCAGCTGTATGTGAACCAGTATATCGCGTCCCAGGCGGAATTTTCCATAGGCGGGCGGAATGTCAATGTGGAAGTGCGTACCGATTACCCCTGGTCGGGAAGCATCGCCATCCTAGTATCTACAGACGGCGGTACTGTGCCGGTGAGGCTTCGCATTCCCGGCTGGTGCACTGCCTACACCTTGTCCCTTAATGGAAAAGCACTGTATACAACAACCAATATGGGTTATGTGAGAGTGGATGTTCCTACTGGAGCCAAGCTAGTGCTGGATCTTGACATGCCAGCCCGCCGACTGCACGCGGATCACCGCGTGAAAGAAAATGCCGGGCGCGTGGCCTTTTGTAAAGGGCCTATTGTCTACTGCGCTGAGGAATTGGATCAAGCCAGCGATATCCCCACAGAGTATTTTCATGCTGATTTTTCAGTCAAGTTAGATGATCCCATCGAAACTGTGGTCTGCCCTGATGAACTCCACGGCATCGTTGCCCTGAAAACTGGGGGCGTTCGTTTGATCCCCTACTACGCCTGGGGCAACCGTGGCCGAGGCGGTATGACGGTGTGGATCAAAGAGATCAGAAGGTAAAATGGCTCCTGCTTGATAATGTACTTTGTATTGATCGTAACGCGCTGTGAGGCGTGTTCATACCGCTGCTGTAGATAAACCAATACTCCGGCCACTTGACACTTTTCCGTCTCCATAGAGCAACTTTTTTGCAACTTTTTTCTTTCACACTTGTCTGGTCAAAGTCGGACATCCCTTATTTCTCTAGGACATTTGAGGAAATGTGATTACATTTTATATCGATGGGGTTCAAGAGGCCGGAGGTTCAAATCCTCTCACCCAGACCAGTAAAAGAGCCAGCAATCTCAACGGGTTGCGGGCTCTTTTCATTTAGCCAAAAACACATAAAAGTACACGTTTTCTGATACATTACTTCGTACTTAGGGTTTGCTCTATCGGATGATTGAGTATTATTCGATTTAATGCAACAGAATAAGAAGGGTATCAAGAAATATTAAGAAACGTATTTTTGGATAATCACCATAAGTTCTTCAAGTACTTTATGCGTAAAGAAAACCTGACGATGTTCCTTTTTTGAATTATTACTATCATGTAGCGCATCGTTGCAATGCTTCCTTGCACTATCCAAGTTTTTTATAAAGTCATTATCAAGGAGAGCATACCTCGAACAGAATTCAATATTTCGATTGAGATTGTCATCACAATACTTATGGCCTTTATTGTGGTCGATTATACATTTCACACCCATTTCAATTGCAGTTCGTATGTCCTGCAATGCATAACGAAACACCTGTTTCTTCATTTGGATTTGAGCAGATTCGTAGTATTGTCTCATTTCACTGAGTTTCTTAGCATAATACGTATTGTCATATCCGCTTCGGTCAATCCCTACTACATTATAGCCAGCTTTGCTATATCCGTTATGATCATAACCAGCAGCATTAAATCCTTTTTTATCGTATCCCTGACGATCTCGACCGTTTCTATCATACCTTTGCCTGTTGTAGCCATCATGATCATAGCCATCAAGATCAAAGCCATCACTGTTGTAACCATTGGCATCAAAGCCATTGGGATTATAGCCATGCCTGTCGAAGCCATTTCGATCGAAACCTTGACGGTTGTATCCGAGGTTGTTAAATCCATCTTGATGATAAACATATTTATCAACCCATGCTTTGATACTAAGTCCAGCCAACAAAGCACCACCTGCATAGAGTAATTTTGTAAACAATTTGCTCATATAAACACCTCATAAACTGACATACAAGAAATGTAAGGAACCAGATTTGAAAACTATCTACTGTTCAAGTACGCGCGACTTCATAACCACGCTCCCTGCATACATTTTGTACTCCACACCACTGGCCATCGCCATCTCGCGAGCGGCAGCTGCTTTCGCATTTACTACCGCGTCATCGATTTTGTTATCTCCCTTGACTTCAATTATCTGATAGGAATCATCGTTCATCTTAGCAAGGAAGTCAGGGTAGTATTGACGGATACGGCCTGAATCAGGATCGTAATACTGGATAGCAAGGTCTCCTTGGTTGCCTGTAAACATACCAGTAAAGTATACCTCTTTAACTTTTCCGCTCTTAATATACTGCCAAAAGCATTCACGTTCAGGCAGAGAGTCAAAGCAATAGGTATCTGCATGAAAGCTCTTTTTGACCTCCTCTGGTTTTAATCCTTGATGCCTATTGGTTACAACAAGATCATCTTTCGCGGAGAATTCATAGAACCCAGCATCCTTAGGTTCACGCAGCAGAACGAGATCTTTGTTTTCGGACCTAATTTGGCTTTTCACTTCAAAAAGGGCATGAAAAACCTGAGGTATGATCACATCGTCGAGGATTGTGTTGAAATTATTTAATGCTTCAAGGATTGTTTCAATTCCGTCGGTTGCTTCCCGTAGGATACTATCTGCTAGTAAACAAGAAATATTCAAGTACCGGGCCACCTCTCCAGCGAGGGAGAATGCACTGTACTGGACAGAATCTTTCAGATGGTCGATATTTTTCTCTTTGACGCTCATATCATGAGAGATGCTGTCCTTTTCATACATAACAGCAGTGTACTTGGAAAGGTCCAACTTAGTGATGCCGAAGTCGACTGGTGCAATGTAGGGCTTATTGATTAGTGTATATTCGTGCCAGATGCGCTTCAATGTGACCGTTCGTGGTGGCGGTTGAACGCGTACCTGGTACCGTGACTTCTTCTCGGTGCTTGGCTTACCCATATCCTTGATATCCATATTGAAGTTCTTGTTGAGCTCGTCATCTAGCGTGTCGTAGTTTTCCTTTGAGAGAAAAATGGTCGCGGTCTGCTGCTCGTCAGTAATCTTTCTAAGGCAGCGCATCGTAGCCTGGAGGACAAATATCTTTGACTGTGGGCTACGGAACAGCGCAACACCAAACAAGGAGCGGCAATTCCATCCTTCGCGACCTTTGCCCACCAAGATAAGGAATAGTGATGACCTTCAGGGATGCAGAAAAGGAATTTGATCTTCCTGATGGGTATTTCATTTGCAACGGTCCCAGTGAAAGCGCCTTCACAAACCATCGGCAGATTGGTGACGATTTGCAGAACATTATCCTGTACAATGATGACCGTATGGACAACAGCGTACAGCGCATGCGTTTCTCCCTAGCGCACGAACTTGGACATATCCTATTAAAGCATGAGGGCAACTCCTCTATAAACGAGATGGAGGCAAACTGCTTTGCTCAACATCTGCTATGCCCTGCACCCGTAGTCGAAGCATTGGACTTTAAAGACGATTCCAAAATTTTTATGTTCACTTCGACCTTTGGTGTATCACGTACTGTGGCCAGGATTATTCTTGGCAACAAGCAGCTCATGCAAGATGTGGACCCGGATATGCGCCAAGGGGTACGAGAATTATTTCGGCTTGACGAAGGTGGAGTACAAGAAATTATCGGCTCTACATTTGGCCGCCTACTTAGAAGATTAGGATAAAAGAAAACCCGCCGCTGGGCTGGCACCCTGCGGCAGGCGATACAAACCCCGACCCCACCTATCACGAAAGGGCTGGCTTTGCGATACAATTGTATCACAGCCATTGCCGGAAAGGAAGCACTAATGGCAACCCCGATCCGAAAAGCACAGGCACAGTGGTATGAAAATCTCAAACGATGGCAGGTCAACGCTCAGTACGAAGGTAAAAGAAAAACCTTCACTTCATCAACAAAAGGCAAAAAAGGAAAGACTGAGTGTGAAGCAAAGGCAGACGAATGGCTGGCAAAGCATTCACCAGACGATATGCGTTATGTCGATGCATGGGAGCAATATCTTGAACAGGTTAAAGAGGCAACTCAAACAGGCAATTATCTGAACATCCATAAGATCGGAAAAAACTACATCATACCCTATATAGGCAAAAAGGTCTTAAGCAAAGTAACATCAGCAGATATGCAGGAGTGCATCAACAAAGCAGGAAAAGCCGGGCTGTCAAAACGCACCTGCATCAATGTGCGAAGCAGCCTGGTTTCTTTTTACCGCTTCTGTAAAAAGAAGCGGCTTCCCCTAGAGGAACCATTTGATCTGACAATACCCAAAAGTGCCCCGGTTGGCGAACGCAAAATACTGCAGCCTGATGACCTGACCGTTTTATTCTCCAAGAACACCTACTCCTATTACGGAAATGATGTCGAGGCATTCTTTGTACATGCCTGGCGGTTGATTGTGGTCCTGGGGCTGCGCCGTGGCGAACTATGCGGTCTGAACAAGGATGACCTAAAAAAGAACGTCCTCCATATCCAGCGATCCATAAACAACCTGGGTGAGGAAACCAGGGGTAAGAATGATAACGCCAGGCGATACATCCTTTTGCCGCAGTTGGCAATTAACATACTGGATGAACAGAAAAAAATGCTCAAGCGGCATGGTATTATAAGCCCATGGCTATTCCCTGATGAAAACGGGGATCGCCTAGACAGCAACCATTTGTACAAGATGTGGACAACCTACGCAAGGCAACATTGTATCAAAACAAGCCTCCATGAGCTGCGGCACACTATGATCTCCATAGTGAAGTCCGACATGCCGGAGCCGCTCCTGAAGGCCACAGTGGGCCATAGCGAAACCATGGACACCTACGGCGTGTATGGTCATGCCGTGGATGGAGACATGCAACGGGCTGCTGATATCATCGATAATGTGTACTCAAGAATGCTCTCGCCCAAATAACACAGTACACGTTAAAGTACACGTTTGGGGGTCCAAAAACACGTATGGAAGGTTCAGCACCCTTAACGGGCAGTATAGAAAAGTGAGATATATCAAGCATTCCGGGCTTCATACACAGCACTTTGGATGATTCTATCAGGTTCAAATCCTCTCACCCAGACCAGAAAGAAACCGTTGAAAACATTAGGTTTTTAGCGGTTTTTCATTTATGTAGCATAACCTATTATTTACTTTCAAAATTTTTATTGCAACTTTTTTCTCCCCGCGCAGGCGGGGGTGATCCTATAAGTATCCACGTTTGCCGTTGTGGGAACGTCTTCTCCCCGAGCCCCTGGGGGTGATCCGAGCTGCTTTGTTTTGAAAAAAGCGCCATGCGTTATACCCCTTGCCGTGGGCTTGCCAGTTTTTTCAACTGGGTCAAGCTCATGTTTGCTGCAATGAATCTCAAAAAGCTCGTTCTATATCTGTGGAAATGTGGTCATCCATACTTGCATATTCTCACCTCTTGCTGCTTCTCCTCTCTACCTGTATCTTCTCATGCAAAAGCCCACTCTTCATAGCATGAAAGGTGGGTTCTTCGACAGTTAAAAACCGATGAAAATGCTAGCTTTTTAGCTGTTTATTCTTTATGTGAAATAATCCATATTTGGTCTTCAAAATAGCTGCTACAAATTTTTCGCGGTTTCATTGATGAACGTCCTCAAAATCATGCTTATTTCATTTGAACTTCATCTTATTAACTCCTCCCCTTGACAATTAATTCAGAACTCATTACGATACCTATATATAGATCATGGTTAAAGTACCAGGTCAGGAGAAAATATAATATGGGAAACATTGCGCCCGACAAAGGGAAAACGATCTGTGTCATGATTGGCGATGTCAGCTACGATTATACATTGGAACTGATGAATGGTATTAATGCTGCGGCAGAGAGAATGGGCGTGCAGCTTTTTTATATGACGGGAAAGCAAAAGCACGGTGCCCCAGTGGATCCGGATCTGGAATATGAAACAGTTTCACGATACAATAGCATATACGATTATGCAAGACTGGTCGGTGCAAATGCCTATATCATCTCATGCGGGTCGCTTTCTGGATTAGAGAATGATGCTGCATACCAACAATTCCTAAAACGTTTTGACGAAACTGCATACGTGGTTCTTCAAAAAGAAATTAGCATAGGCGGCTCTGGGAAGTCCTGCATTACAATCGAAAATTATAGCAGCTACTGCCAATGCATTGAACATCTGATACAAGCCCACAACCATAAGAAGATAGCTCTCATTTCTGGCCCGAAGGACCACCCCGAAGCAAAGGAGCGGGAACGAGCATATCGTGACACAATGGAAAAGCATGGTCTTACAGTGGATGAGGGGATGGTTGTTTACGGCGACCTTTCAGGTTTTGTGGATGCGCAGGTTACTAAGTTGCTTACGGACCATGTGGATATTGAAGCCATTGCGTTTTGTAATGACGAGATGGCGAAAGCCGGCTACAGAGTATGTACAAAACGTGGTTTACGAATCGGAAAAGATATTGCCATAACAGGGTTTGACAACTTTACCACAGGCCGTACCATGACACCTCCCCTTACGACCATTTCGCAAAATGCATACAGAACCGGTGAGCTCTCCCTCATGCAAGCACTCGCCCTGTCAGAGGGAAAGTGTGTGTATCCCGTGAAGTTAAATACCAGTCTGCATATACGAAACTCATGTGGTTGCACTCACTTTGAGGATACGGAAATATTTGACGAAAATGATTCGGACGTTGAGCAATACCTGGTCAATATAATCAATAATATACGTGCTGATCTTTTTTGGATGTATGTTCAGGACGGTCAGGAACATATGAAAAGTCTGCTGGGTAAGCTTTTGGATCATGTTTCTTACCTTGCTCTTTCTGACCCGCCCGCCGAACTGGATGAAGCGATACTTGACGCCTGGCTTACAGACTTCGCAGGGGATCTGAAAAGTTCTGGTGCTTTGATTGCCGAACGCTTGTATCATTATCTTTTTCAGATTTCAAATAATCCCGCGCATCCCCGTGTGAAAAATCTGTGCCGAATCCTACTCCATATTCAGGGCTTCCTTTTTTCTTATGAAACACGCGAGGCTACAAAGCGGTTCGAAAACTTCCGGGCTCAAGCTTGGTTTGTACCTGAGTTCATTCAAGACCTTGTCGTTTTGGAAGATGAGGATGAAGGCGTATTTCGAAATGTTGTTGGGAAGCTGCGCAGCATCGGACTCGACAATTTGTTTATATGCCTGCTCCCGGATCCGCAGGTTTTGAGGGAAGCTAATCTTCAGAACACTCCGGATAAGCTGTTGCTTGCAGCATATCTAAGCGGCAGCGTATCCAAAGCTTTTCCGCGTTCCCGCATGCCTGTCATTGATAAGGCCCACCCCCTGTGTAATCTCCCCCACTTAAAAACCAACATCCATCTGATTAGCTTCAGTATTTTTTCCGGAGATGTACAGTATGGTATCCTCCTGTGCGAGGCGAACAAAGAAAAGATCCCGCTTCTTCATGTAATTGGCCTTCAACTAGGCATCCTAATCAATTTCCTTGACCTTAAAGTCAAAGAAAGAGTTGTAGGAAAAGAGCTTGAACTCATCCGTGAACGAATCGAAATATTAAACTTTCTCTCCGAGTATGATTCCCTATGCAATGTATACAACCGGAGGGGATTTATTGAACGGGCCATACACATGAACAGGGAAAATACCGGAAGGAGTGCCTTCTGCGTTTTTATGGATCTCGATCACTTAAAGGAAATCAACGACTCTTTCGGTCATTCCTCTGGAGATGAAGCCATCTGTGTTGTCAGCGATATTCTGAAAAAAACGGTACGAGCCAATGATTTAATAGCCCGGCTCGGCGGGGACGAGTTTGTTGGCATGTTCATTACGGATAATCCAGACTTTGAAACGATGTTCAGGTCTAGACTCAAAGATGCTTTTGAAGAATACAACCGCACCTCCCTAAAGCCATATTTTGTAGAGGTTTCTTTGGGAATTGCTTCCTTTACGTGCAGCCAAGGTTTGGAAACCAGCAAAATCATCAATGAGGCTGACCTTTACCTTTACGATGAAAAGAAAAAAAAGCGTATAAGCGCACTGAAATAGCTCCCCTCCTAAAGTATCCTCTTGTGTAGTGCATTTTCGACTTTTGTAGAAATGGAAAAGGATCATCTCCTCCACATATGTATATATTGGAACCATCTGCCCACTGTATCTTCCGGTAGATAGAGCTTGCTGGCAGTCCTGTTCAAGTTATACATCTAGTCCGCATTTATCATCTTTTTTCTGAGCCGTTGCCTTATTAAATGAGTGTACACATTAACCATCGTTTCATAATCGCCATGCCCTACCATCCTCATGGCAAAACCGGATCGAAGCTTGCCCTACGTAGTACCTTCTTTTAGTGTAGCTATGCCGGAAATTGTATTGCTTTATTTTGCAGGTCTGGTCATCGTAATACTCCTATCTAAAGGCCTTATCTTTTCTCTGCTTCTATCGTTCTCTTTTGGTATCCTTCCCAGCATTCACCATCATGCCTTCCACATGTGCATAACGACTGCCAGAGATAGTAGATTCCTCTCACCCTCCTACGAAAACGCCCATGCCTAATGAATTCCACCGCATTGATTTAAGATAGTGATCTACGATTTGAGTAATACACCCACTTGTCTATAGCTTCCTCTTTTAAGGCCCCCACTGTCATTTTATTGTGCACATAAATGATATCTCGCCGTATGCAGACCGCTTCCTCCTCCTAAACGAATTTACTCTACCAAATAATTGATTGAATTGTGATTTGCCGACTTCCTCGTAATTGCTCAGAAAATTTTGAGTGTCTGTAAACTGGATGGCTGAGATAAAGATAATTGCTGATCTATGCAAGAAGGCATACATCCACGGGTCGTTGATTTTGCATAATTGATTTCTGTCCTATTCATCATAGTGCGGCATCGATGCTTTAACATTCACAACATGGTGTGCGCTATAACAGGATAAAACACTTTCGGCGTATTGACTTTTTATTAGAACATGATAATATAGATGCGATGATTGGAATAAACAATCTATATTTAAAACAATCATTATTGGCATATTCAAAGTTATGGATTCTAGAGGTGATGCTGGTGATTCTGACAGTAACATTGACACCTGCACTGGATAAGACTGTTGTTGTACCGGGTTTTTCGATGAATACAGTAAATCGTATCCAGTCCATCCGTGTAGATGCTGGTGGAAAAGGTATCAATGTATCTAAAACACTCCACGTTATAGGCGGTACCAGTGTGGCAATTGGTATTTTAGGGGGTAGCAACGGCGAATTTATTCGGGACAGCCTTGATCAGCAGGGCATAAAAAACGACTTTGTTTTTGTTCGTGACAACACTAGAGTGAACCTGAAAATTATCGATCCGGACAACCATACCAACACGGACATCAACGAACCCGGAGCACCAGTAACGTCTGATGACTTAAATGCTGTTCTAAAAATCGCACAAAACAGACTTAAGCGCGGCGACATTGTGGTATTGGCGGGCAAGGCGCCGCAAGGCACAGCAGACACGTTGTTCGCTGATTGGGTTACATCCTTCCGCGCTATGGGTGTAAAAGTTTTTATGGATGCAGACGGAGGCCTACTTGCCCAAGGTGTAAAAGCAAAGCCGTTACTCATTAAGCCAAACGAGGATGAACTCGCAAGGCTTGTTGGGAAAAGGCTTATAGGTTTGGAAGATATGGTTCAAGCCGCCAAAGCGTTGGTTGCACATGGGATTGAAACTGTAGTTGTTTCGATGGGTGGTGACGGCGCGCTATTTGTGCGTGAACATGAGATATTGCGAGGCCACGGTTTAAAAGTACCGGTACAAAGCACTGTTGGGGCGGGAGATTCTATGATGGCCGCATTATGCTATGGCGAAGATGTGGGTAAGTCCTTTGAAGAAACCTGCAAACTCGCCATGGCGGTAAGTGCAGCCACTGTCATGCGTCCCGGTACGCAGGCTGCCGCGGCAGAAGATATTGAATCACTTCTCGAGCAGGTTAATCTGGAGAAAGTAGCATTTTAATTTACCCTAACCCTAAACAGGAAAGGACGATCAACATGAAAACCAAAGCACTACGGCTGTATGGTGCCTCGGATTTGCGACTGGAAGAGTTTGAACTGCCGGATATTAGTGACGACGAGATTCTAGCAGAAGTCATTTCAGACAGCATATGCATGTCTACCTATAAATGCGCCACGCTGGGTACGCAGCACAAGCGTGTTCCAAAAGACGCGGCAGAAAACCCTGTTATTATGGGACATGAGTTTGCAGGCAACATTGTCAAGGTGGGTAAAAACCATCAGGACAAGTTTAAACCTGGCATGAAGTATACGCTGCAGCCAGCTCTTAATTACAAAGGAACCATGTGGTCGCCCGGTTATTCCTACAAGTATTTCGGCGGAGATTGCACTTATACCATTATTCCCGCCGAAGTAATGGAACTGGGTTGCCTTCTTGAGTATAAAGGGGAAGCTTATTTTGAAGCATCGCTGGCCGAGCCCCTCAGCTGCTCTATCGGTGCCTTCCATGGAGCCTTCCACACCAAAATGGGTGTATACCATCACGAAATGGGTATCAAAGACGGCGGCAAGATGGTCATATTAGCCGGTGCAGGTCCAATGGGCTTAGGCATGATCGATTACACGCTTCATGGCGACAGACAACCCTCATTGCTTGTGGTAACAGACATAGACCAGGCCCGTTTGGAGAAGGCACGCAAGCTCTTCCCCCAGGAAGATGCACAGCGGCATGGCGTTCAGCTGATCTTTGTGGACACATCTGCCATGGAGTATCCAGTAGAATATTTGAAGGAAATTTCAGTTGGTGGATTCGACGATGTTTTTGTTTATGCTCCTGTTCGCTCCCTGCTGAACATGGCATCTGACATACTTGGACGGGATGGCTGCTTAAATTTCTTTGCCGGCCCCACAGATACACAATTTAGTGCAGAGCTGAACTATTATGACGTACACTACAATTCCACCCATGTCATCGGAACAACCGGCGGCAATACAGATGACATGATTGAAGCTTTACGGCTGACCGAGCAAGGCCGCATTCGTCCTGCGGTCATGGTTTCTCACATCGGCGGACTGGATAGCGCAGGTGAAACGACTTTACATCTGCCTAGTATTCCCGGCGGGAAGAAGCTGATTTACACTGGCATCAGCATGCCGTTAACCGACATTGATGATTTTGCAAAATTGGGCGAAAGCGACGAGCGCTTCGCCAAGCTTGCCGAAATTGTGGAACGTCACAATGGGTTGTGGTGCACGGAGGCTGAAAAATACTTGCTGGCCAACTGGCGTTAACAAACACGTAAATAATGTCGGAACGGGTGGGCCACAGCGCTGCCTAGTTCCGGCTTTTTTAAAGTGCGTAAAATATTCTCTTTCTATTTTTAAACCTCATTTTTTTAGCTTATATAGGAAAGGATGCAAAAATGAAAGAGCAACTGATTCTAACATTGGATGCCGGTACAACAGGCATAAAATGTTCGACCTTTTCAGTAGATGGAACAATGCAATTTAGCTGTGTAGAAAGCTACAAAACCTACTA
This sequence comes from Bacillota bacterium, assembly GCA_023398575.1. Lineage (GTDB taxonomy): Bacteria > Bacillota > Clostridia > Christensenellales > Aristaeellaceae > JAEWAH01. Next base: position 77,182 of record JAEWSC010000010.1, read on the forward strand.
TCATGCTGCAGGCTGGGCGCAGCAAAAGCCTGCAGAGCAGCTCCATGCCGCATTAAAAGCGATTGGCTTAACATTAGAACATGTGCATGCAGAAGAAATCTGTGCACTAGTCTTTACGGGAACGATGAACGGGTGCATTGCAATTGATAAAACGGGCGAAGCATTGTATGATAATATTATTCACTCTGATGTGAGAACGGAACGTCAAGCCGCGGAAATTGCCAGGCGCGTACCGCTTGAGCAGTATTATCACACGACCGGCAATCGAATAGATGTTCACTCAGGGCATCCCAAGTACATGTGGCTTCGAGAACACGAGTCTGAAATATATAAAAAAACAAGCAAATTTGTTAATATTAAAGATTACTTGTATGGGCACTTTACAGGCATCCACGGACAAACAGACCGAAGCGATGCGTCATTATGCAATTGCTTGGACATCAAAAGTGGAGACTGGGCATATGACATTTTGCGCGAAACAGGCATCGACATAAGTAAAATGCCGCAGCTGCGCACGTCTACAGATGTAACAGGTACAATATGCAGCAAATACGCCCGTCTGACTGGTTTGCCCGAAGGTCTTCCCGTCGCCATCGGTGCAGGTGACGGTGCTTGCGCAGCGCATGGTGCCCGCGACAATATTCCTGGTGCAGCGTATATGAACATTGGATCATCTGCATGGGTAAGCGGTATGAGCAAAACCCCTGTACTAGATGCACAGATGCGCCTATTCAGTTACTTTGACGCAGACGAAACATGCTACAACGTTTGCGGAACGGTGCAATGCGGTGCGGCAGCATCCAACTGGGCGATTGAAACCCTGATATATCCTGGCAGCCATGCTGAAGAATGCGATTTTTCAGCCTTGGAGGCCATGGCCTGCGGTGTTCCTGCAGGGGCACAGGGCGTCTTTTTTCTGCCCACATTGATGGGAGAGCGTACCCCATGGTGGACTGCTAAAGCGTCGGGCCTTTTGATGGGTTTTACGCTTTATCACGGGCGTGAGCATATTGCCAGAGCTGTATACGAAGGTGTGATGCAATCCCTTCGTCATTGCGGGGAAATTTTGCGTGACAACAATCTTGCGTATGAATCTCTTATGCTCATAGGCGGAGGCGCAAAAAGTAAGCTTTGGGCGCAAATGGCAGCCTCCATGTTTAATACGCAAATTAATGTACACAAAACGCCTCATGAAGCGACCAGTTTAGGCGCGTCGTTTGTGGCCGGCGTCGGTATTGGCTTGTACAGAGACTTCCATGATGCAGCAGCAAAGATTCGTGTTGACCACACATATCATCCGGATAAAGCTCATGTTCAAACGTATCGTAAGCATTTTGAGGCATATTGTGGGCTGTATCCATGCGCAAAGCAAACATTTGAAAAGGTATTTGAATACCAGCAGTCGCTGTAATGATCTGTATTTGGGATTCCCTTTTCACAAAAGGGAATCGAAATAATGAAACGGTTATGCTATAATAATTCAATAAACGACGAATGGAGCATAATAGCGAATGAAAATGGAAGAGCGTAGAAAGAAAATTGTAGAAATGGTCAACAAAGAAGGAAATGTAAGCTTTGCTCGACTCAAAGCACAATTTAGCCCTATCTCCGAAATGACCCTTCGCCGTGACTTGGAAAGCTTGGACAAGGCCGGCGACGTCATCCGCGTACACGGCGGTGTGAAATCCGTTGATGTAGTAATTGGAACCGATGATCTCTTGTTCAAACGCAGCGTTCGCAACATAGAAGCCAAGGAAATTATTGCTCAAAAGGCTGTTGATTTGTTGCGTGTTAATACAGCCATTTATCTTGACTCTGGATCTACAACAACATTGTTGGCACATTATATACCCGATGAACACTACATGATTTTTACCAGCGGAATCTCATGCGTTCAAGAGCTGCTTCGCTTATCCGAGGCGCAAGTTCATGTGGTGGGCGGCAGAGTAAACCGTGCCAGCCAAAGTACCTGCTCATCCAAAAGCTTGAATTATCTGGATAATATCAACTTTCAGACAGCGTTCCTCGGCGTTACGGGTTTTACATTGGATCACGGCTTTACTTGCGGTACTGAAGATGAGTGCGAGTTGAAACGTGCGGTAATCCGAAATACTGATGTTACCGTTGCACTGATGGATTCAACCAAAGCAGGTGTGGGAAGTACCTTCACCTATGCAATGCTTGAAGAAATTGACATCGTTGTGAGCGATGGGCAGTTAGATCGCAAAACAATCCAGGCGTTGGAACAAGCTGGTGTGACAGTGCTATAACGTGATAGCATATTTTTATTGCATGGATAAAGCATTTAATCTATATTTGGGTAATTAGACCATTCTTAACACTTTCTTGTGAGTGTCTGTGCGATTCAAATACGCGGGCACTCCTTTTTTTCTACGTATCATTTGATCATATACAACAGATTTTGCACAAGAACAAATTTTTGTAAAGATTTCATCACGTATATACATGGCCAAAACAGTGATTTTTCAACAAAAAATCCATACGTTAATATCTTTTTCATTTTTCTGCTCATCTACCATCTTATATCCTTGACATTCATTGCACTTCCGTGTATGATATTCAAAAAGCTTGAAACAAACTTTTTTACGTTCTATACGAACCTAATTCGTACGTTAAATGTTTGTTGCGCGATTGTTTTCTGCTTTATATCCATCATATGGCAGAAGACCAACCTGTAAAAGGAGGGATCGAACCGCGACGATTTGCTGTGACTGTGGGTACAATCCGGTCTACATCAGGGAATACCGCTGGTTTTGCATTGATTTTCCAAAGAAACAACATTAATTTAGGAGGCTTACCATGAAAAAGACATTGGCAATGGTGGTTACTTTGGTCATGCTCGTATGCATGCTTCCTGCGGCGGTTGCTGAAGGCGATCCTATCACCATCAAGTTCTGGCACACTCGCGGTTCTGGCGCAAACTACGAGGTTACACAGTATTCTGTGAACAAGTTCAATGAAACCATCGGTAAGGAAAAGGGCATTGTTGTTGAAGAAGTTTTCATTGGCAACTACAATGAAATTCTGGCCAAGACTCAGCTGGCTATCCAGTCTGGCGAAGCCCCCCAGGTTGTTGTTTCAGGCAATACGTTTGTAAGCTATCTGCTGGAAGATGAAGTGCTGGCTGATATGGCACCTTTGGCAGAGTCCACCGGCTGGGACAGAAGCAACTTGCTGCAGCCCTTCCAAGAAATCAACGGCAACACCAACGGCACTCTGTATACCTTGCCTTACATCCGCTCCACTCCCATGTTCTACTACAACAAAACCATGGCAGACGCCAAAGGCCTTACGGCTCCTGTAACTGTAGATGAAATGGTTGAATTCTGCAGAGCGCTATGGCAGAAAGATGATGCCGGCAACACCACTGTATACGGCATGCTGATCACCAATGACTTTGGCTATTTGAACGCATGTCACCTGTACCAGATGGGTTCTGCCTTCTTGTCTGAAGATGGCACCTCCTCTCCCGCTTTGGAAGACGGGTCCATGCTGAAGGTTCTCAGCGACTGGCGCGCTTGGGTTGATGAAGGCTGGTGCTCCCCCTATGATGCAACCAACGCCGGCACTGTTATGTCTGAAATGTTCATGCAGCAAAAGCTCGGTGCGATGCTGACCTCCTCCGGCTCTTTGGCTTCTGTACTGAGGAATGCTAAGGAAGCTGGCTTTGAAGTGGGCGTATGCCAGTACCCGACCTACGATGCTGAAAAGCGCATTGCTGAAATCGGCGGCGGTAACATCTGCATCGTTTCAGAAGGCAACACCGACGAGCAGGTCGCTGCTTCCTGGGAATTTGTTCAGTTCCTGATGAGTGACGAGATGGTCACCTACAACACCACCCAAACTGGCTATGTTCCCACCACCTACTCCGTTGCCGAATACGAAGGTATGAAGACCTTCTGGACAGAGAACCCCCTATTCCAGGTTGCTTATGAGCAGGTGAAGACCGGCCGCTGCCAGGAAAACCCCTACAGCCCCTACCTGCAAGACTTCACACAGGCCTGCTGGGATGCTGTTTCCTTACTCATTCAGGACCAGAGCATCAACGCAGAACAGGCTGTCGAACACATTAAAGCAAATAGTGCAGAGTTCTTTAATTAATCCACCTGAAATTCTTCGGAAAAGGCCGATACTGTTACAAGCATGATACTTGATGGCGGTAAGGCCGCATAAAGGCGGAATGGGGCAGCGGATGACCTAATGTCCGCTGCCCCAACTCTCTTTTGTTTTGAATCAGCGGCTGAACCAGGAACCTTCTCCCCATTAGGCAGGCATATCCTCGCCGCAGCGGTTGAGAGTACAGGTTTGCAATGGCGTTGGTTCCTCCTCCCATCCCCTTTCTTCTGATAAGGTACCAAACAAATTCGTATGCGGGGGAAAGCATCATGGCACAGATTGAATTTCGCAAGGTAACAAAATCATTTGACAAGGTAAAAGTCATTGAAGATCTTGATTTGGTGATTCCTGACGGAAAGTTTACAGTACTTGTTGGCGCATCTGGTTGTGGCAAAACAACACTGCTGCGTATGATCGCCGGAATTGGCCCTGCTACTTCGGGACAATTGCTGCTTGATGACATGGACATAACGGACATGGCACCCGGAAAACGTGACATCGCAATGGTTTTCCAAAACTATGCCATCTACCCTACCATGACCGTACGTGAAAACATTGAATTTGGCTTAAAGAATAACAAGGTTCCCAAAGGGGAACGTGAAAAGCGCATCAGCGAAGTGGCGGCTTCAGTAGGCCTAACAGAATATCTTGATCGCAAACCCTCCACTCTTTCAGGCGGTCAAAGACAAAGGATTGCATTGGCACGGGCGATGGTGAAGCAGCCCAAGGTTTTCCTTATGGATGAGCCGCTTTCAAACTTGGATGCAAAATTGCGCGCAACCATGCGCACAGAGCTAATAGAGCTGCACGAGAGATTGAAAACCACCTTTGTGTATGTCACACATGATCAGGTAGAGGCTATGGCAATGGCTGATCTGATTGTGTTGATGGACAAGGGGAAGATCATGCAGAAAGGTGCTCCCGAAAAGATTTACCGGGATCCAGACAATATTTTCGCCGCCCAATTTATCGGCACACCTGCCATGAACATTTTTGCGTTGGGCGACAGTGGCATACGTTTGGGCTTCCGTCCCGAAAAAGCGATGCTGTCAAAAGATCCGGTCAGCAGAAATTACGTACAGCAGTGCAAGATAATCACCCGTGAGATGCTGGGATCGGAAACTATTTATAAGGTTCTGATGTGTAATGAGAGCGTCATGGTCAAGAGTACAGATGAAAGTTTTCAAATCGGTGATATCTGCTATTTGTCTGTGACAGACGATCACCTTTACTTCTTTGATAAAGATGGAGTGCGTATTCGGCGGGCAGATGTTGATAATTATGATGAATTGATTAAAATGGCGGGAGTGAGCTGTCATGCTTGATACCAAGCAAAAAAACAGGAAGAGGGTACCAGGTGGCGAAAAAAATTGGAAAAGCTACTTTTCCTCTTATATGATGATCGCTCCGGCGATTGCTTTCCTGTTTGTATTTACCATCTACCCGATGTTCAACAGCATTCATTTGAGCCTTTTCAAGGGTAATGCCATGAATCCTTACAAAGAATTTCTTGGCCTAGGTAATTACAAACAGCTTTTCTTTGTAAAGACAGATTTCATTGCTGCGCTTAAAAATACGGCGTATTATACAGTTCTCGTATTGGTACTGACGATCGTCTTAGCAGTCCTGTTTGGTGTATGGATGCAGCGCAATCGTAAAATAAACCGCGTGGCGCAAACCGTTTTCTTTACACCACACTTAATCGCTTCCATATCATGCGCTTTCATCTGGACCTGGCTGTATAATAAAAATGATTACGGCTTGTTCAATACAGTGCTCAAGCTGGTAGGTATTCCACCCCAAAGCTGGCTGAACGACTCTGATCTTGCTATGAACTGCGTAATCATTATGAACGTGTGGAAGTCAATCGGCTACTATGCACTGATTGTCTTGGCTGCACTCAAGTCAATTCCTACAGAGATTTATGAAGCTGCAAAGCTTGACAACACCTCCCCCATGAGGACGTTCTTCAAAATAACGCTCCCCATGCTATCTCCTCAAATTTTCTTCATGCTCATCACGATTACAACCGGTTCCTTTAAGGTCTTTGACTCCATGCGCATCATGACTGGCGGCGGCCCGGGTGATTCAACCAGAGTTATCAGCATGTACATTTACGATTACGCCTTCCAGCGCAATAACTCCTTGGGCATTGGTGCGGCAGCTGGCGTAGTACTGCTTATCATTCTGATTTTAATTACATTGCTCGACTTTAAAGGCCTTGAGCGCAAGGTTCACTACCAATAAGAAAGGAGTTGTAAACCATGGATGGAGCACAGATCAAAAGACGGCTGCGCAATTATCTCCCCAATCTTCCAGGCGACCTAATGAAGATTGCGGTCATGCTGATTTTCATCTTTCCTTTCTATTGGATGATTATCACCGCCTTTAAGACATATGGAGAGGCAATTCAGACACCGCCAACCATTTGGCCGAAAAACTTTACCTTTGAAAGCTTCTCTGTCATCTTTTCTAAAGGCATTGATATTACACAGTATGCCATAAACTCTGTTACAGTTACACTATCTGTCATTGCCATGCAATTGGTGGTAATGGTACCAGCAGCCTATGCCTTTGCAAAAAGACGATTTCCCATGCAAGGCATTCTATTTGGCATCGTTATGATCGCCTTTATGATTCCGGGACAGATTACCTACATCAGTGTGTATCTGATGATGTCAAAAGCGAAATTGATTAATTCGTTATGGCCACAGATCCTCCCCTTTGGCGCTGACGCCTTTGGCATTTTCATGCTTCGTCAGGGATTTAAACAGATACCCGATGAAATTATCGAATCTGCCAGACTAGACAATGCAAGTGAGCTGCAAATCATGAGCCGAATCATGCTGCCAATGTGCAAATCCAGCATGATTACCATCTCCATGTTCTCTTTCATTGGTACATGGAACTCCTACTTCTGGCCTTTGGTTATGACCAGCAATGATAAATACCGTCCTTTGACGATGTATATTGAAAAGCTCAAGCAGGAAGTGGAACAGGGCATCATGTGGAATGAAATCATGGCCGGTAACTTTATACTGGTGGTGCCGGTTGTCATTGTGTTCATTTTTGCCAGCAAGAAAATAATCCAGGCTTTTGCTTATAACGGAATGAAGTGAGACAATGTAATCAGGCGGATAAGCTTTCTTGTTAGCTGTATTCAGCACGAGCAGGCACGCCTGTTTATTGTATGTTCAATAACTTAATCTTGAAATAAGGACAGGCGGTTAACCATACCGCAGAAGTAAAGGAAATTGTATGAGCAAGCATGTAATTGTCATATCTGAGGATGCCCTGGTATATGAAGACACGTTGACACTAAGAGAGTTGCCTGTCTTCGGTTCCCTTTGGAAGGATGCATCCCGAGTTAAGCATATGCGTTCCATATATCCTTCTTTGACCTATCCCTGCCATACCTCCATGATGACAGGCTGTTATCCTGACCGGCACGGTATCATTAATAATGAACTGACAAACCTCTTTGAAAAATCCTCCCCCTGGTACTGGTTTTATGACGCTGTAAAAGTGCCTTCCATCTTTGAAGCAGCCAAAGCCAAGGGGTTGACCACCGCCGCAGTTTTTTGGCCGGTAACAGGCAATTGCAAAAGTATCGACTACCTAATTGACGAGTATTGGCCCCAGTCCCCCCAAGAAAGCATGCGCGACTGCTTCCTGAACTCGGGCAGCACCCCTGAGGTTGTGGAAAAATGTGTTGATCCCCATTTATGGATGCAGGTTAACCGTACACATCCATATTGCGATGAATTTATTACTGCATGCACATGCTCTATTATTCGTGAGTTTAAGCCCAATCTTTTAATGATCCATCCCGCTAATATTGACACCTACCGCCACCAGACAGGCTTATTCAGCGATAAAGTAACCCATGGATTGCATGAAATTGATAATTGGCTTGGATGGATTATCAAGGCAACCAAAGATGCTGGCATTTATGAAGATACAGATTTCTTTATTGTAAGCGATCACGGCCAAATCAACATTAACCGAGTTATTTGCCCGAATGTGGAACTGGCCCGGCGCGGCCTGATCACAGTGGATAAAAGCGGAAAGGTGGCCGACTATACAGCCATCGTGAAATCAACCGGGGCTTCTGCGCAAGTTTACCTTAAAAACCCCGATGATCCGGAATCCTATACCAAAACACATCGCATACTTACGTCTATGTGCAATGAGGGGATTTATGGTATTTCCCGCGTTTACACCGCCAAAGAAGCGAGAGAGGAAGAACAGTTGGCCGGCAGCTTCTCCTTTGTGCTTGAAACAGATGGCTTTACATCCTTTGGCAACGATTGGACAGGATCACTCAGCCGCCCTCACGATATAACTGACTATCGCTTTGGCCGTGCCACACATGGGCATCAGCCGGACAAGGGACCCCAGCCGACGCTTATTGCCTTTGGTCCCTCCATTAAGCCTGGTGTGATAGTTGAGCAGCGCTCCATAGTAGACGAGCCTGCAACCTATGCAAAGGTCCTGGGTCTGGATATGGGTGATATAGACGGACGCTCGATTGATGAAATCTTGAAATAATCATTGAGGATGAACAGACGATGAAGCATGTCTTGTGCTATGGAGACTCAAACACATGGGGATTTGAACCTGTGACAGGCCTTCGGTATGATGAACACACACGGTGGACGGGCAGGCTCAATGATATACTGGGCAGTCAATGGCGGATACATGAAGAGGGGCTGAATGCACGCACAAGCGTTTTCGATGACCCGTTCAAGCCCTTTCTTAATGGACGAAATATGCTCTCTGGCATATTGACCAGCCAAAAGCCCCTGGATGCAGTAGTGCTATCTCTGGGAACCAATGATTTGAAATTTGTGGATGCCTGGCATGCTGCACAAGGAGTAGGTCAACTGATTGATTTGATCAGAAATCATGATACGCTGTACCCAAGCTCTGTGCCTGTTTTTGAAAAGATGCCTATCATTATCGTTATCTCCCCTATTGAAGTCGACGCAGAGTTGGAGCAAAGGGAAGCTTATTCCACATTGAAGTTTGCGCATGCGCAATCCAAGCTTTTTGCAAAAGAATTCTCTGCGGTTTGCGCACAGCGTGGCGTAAGGATGGTAGACGCGGCCAAGGTAGCCAAGCCATCCAAGAGGGACTGCATTCATATGGATCCGGATGGGCATGAAGCACTGGCACAAGCGGTCGCCCAAGCCTTAATGGACTCCTTATGCGAATAAGGTATATCATCTCTTAAGCGTTTGGGAAAGAGGTATCAAAGATGAAACTGGCACAAATGAGTATACAGCAATTGCTGAATCCTTCCGGCTATGCGTGCCCATGTGGAAAAACACATACCTGCACCATAAGGGATGTAGAAATCGGGCATGGTGTAGTAGTACGCACACCGCATGTGCTGAAAAAGCATGGTATTCGACGCCCGTTTATTGTATGCGACGCAAACACGTATCAGGCGGCGATGGAGCAGGTTGAAAATGCCATGCGTGAAGCAGGCATGGAATATACGATTTATAACTTTGGCCAAGGACATATTGAGCCTGACGAAAGTGCAGTTGGCGCACTGACCATGGCATTTGACAAACGCTGCGACGCCGTTCTCGCTGTGGGCAGCGGTGTCATTAACGACTGCTGCAAAGTATTGTCACATACGTTGGGTATCCCCATGGCGGTTGTCGCCACAGCCCCTTCCATGGATGGATATGCATCTGGCACAGCATCGATGATACAGCGCAGGGTAAAAGTGTCAATGAGTACAGGGTGTGCTGTCGCGATTATTGCGGATACAACCATTATGAAGAATGCTCCCATGCGTATGCTGCAAGCAGGATTTGGGGATATGATCGCCAAGTATTGCGCCCTGTGCGAGTGGCGCATCGCATCCATTGTAACAGGAGAGGTCTATTGTTCGGAAATAGCAGATATGGTACGTGAGTCGCTTCGCCAGGTGGTGGAGGCTTTCGATGGGCTGTCTGATCGCAATGAAGAAGCGGTTGGCAAGGTCGTTGGCGGCCTCATTCTCTGTGGTATTGCAATGGCATTTTCGGGTCTTTCCCGTCCGGCCTCAGGCCAGGAACACTACTTCTCTCACATGTGGGAAATGATGGACCTTGATAGGGGCAATGAAAGCGAATTGCATGGCATTCAGGTGGGTGTCGGAACTATTTTGACGCTGAAAGTATTTGATTGGTTAAGAAGCATCAAGCCTGACCGCGATGTTGCCCAAAGGATGATGAATGGGTTTTCTCAGGATCAATGGCGCCAGCAAGTAAAGCGCATATTTGGTAAAGCCGCACCTGTGATTATCGAAGGCGAAGAAAGCCATTATCACAAAAATTCGCCTGAGCGCCACGCAAAGCACTTTCAAACCATTCTTGCTAACTGGGACACCTTTCTAAGCATTATGCAAAAAGAGCTGCCCGATACGCATACGCTGATTGATCAAATGCAACAGATCAATATGCCGGTTACGCCGGCAGATATCGGCATAAGTGATCAGGATGTTCAGGATTCCTGGCTGGGTTCGCGTGAAATAAGAGACAAGTATTTATGCAGTTCGTTGGCCTGGGATATAGGTCTGATGGATGAAGCGGTAAAGGTACTGCTTAATGCCTGAAGGGCTGATACTGCAGCAAAGATCTCTTCCGAAATCACAGCTGCTCCATTAGTCTAGTCATACATTTAATAAATGGGCTGTCTCAAAGCGTCTACTAACGCAGCGAGGCAGCCTCATTTTTTGAGGAAAATGGAGTCGGGGTTGGAAAGGAATCGTAAAAAAGGCGGGAGTGTCGCAAAATCCGTGTAAATGGAATACTTTCTGAAAGTTGGGAAAAAACTACTACCGCTTTTACTCCTGCGCAGGGTAGGGCAACGCTGGGGAGCGACCCGAGCGGTACAGGAGGTTTGG
>JAEWSC010000081.1 GCA_023398575.1 Bacillota bacterium
CATTCGGTTTCCTGCTGCCGGACATCTATGGCTTTCCCGGTATCGTGCTGGTCATGTCGCTGCAGTTGTACTCGCTGGTGTACATGTTTGTATCCGGCGCGTTCAAGAACATGGATAATTCCCTCATTGAAGCCTCCGAATCCATGGGCTGCACAGGCGTACGCAAAATGTTCAAAATTGTGCTTCCGCTTTTGATGCCTACGCTTCTGGCAGGCGCGCTGATGGTATTCATGCGGACCTTTGCCGACTATGGCACCCCTCGCCTGATTGGTGAAGGATACATGACCCTGCCGGTATTGGTGTATAACGAGTTTATGGGCGAGGTCGGCGGCAACGACGGTCTGGCCGCAGCTATCTCCATTGTGGCTGTGGTCATTACCACAAGCGTCTTTTTGTTTCAGAAGTTGGTGGTCAGTCGCAAGCAGTTTTCCATGAGCGCGCTGCACCCCATACAGCCCAAGAAACTCAAGGGCATCGGCTCAGTGCTGGCGCACCTGTACTGCTATATCGTCGTAGCCATCGCCATGCTGCCGCAGCTGTATGTCGTCTATTCCTCCTTCCGCAAAACCAGCGGCAAGCTGTTCGTTCCCGGTTTCTCCTTGAACAGCTATGTGGAAGCCTTTACAACCGTAGGCAAGTCCATTATCAACACCTATGTGCTTGGCTTTGCTTCCATTGCCGTCATTGTTGTTGTGGCTATTCTCATCGCTTATGTAGTGGTGCGGCGGAAGAATGCTTTAAACAGCGCGCTGGATGTGACCACCATGTTCCCGGAGACCGTGGCAGGCTCTATTCTGGGCATCGCGCTTTTGATGGCGTTTAGCAAAAAGCCGCTGTACTTCAGCCAGACAGCGTTTATCATGATTTTAAGCTACGTCATTCGCCGTCTGCCCTACACGGTACGCTCGTCCTCAGCCATCCTGCAGCAGATCAGCCCCTCCATTGAGGAGGCATCCATCAGCCTTGGTGCGTCCAACATGAAGACCTTCTTCAAAGTGACCGTGCCCATGATGCTGCCTGGTGTCATCTCGGGGGCGATCCTAAGCTGGATCATGATCATCACGGAGCTATCCACCTCCATCATTTTGTATACCACCCATACCAAGACCATGACCCTGGAAATCTACTCCCAAATTATCCGCGGCAATGACGGCGTTGCCGCCGCCATTTCCTCGATACTCACCTTCTCCACCGTCATCGCCCTGGCAGTGTTCTTTAAAGTTAGCGGCAAAAAAGAAATCCGCCTGTAAAGGCTCTGCCCCTACACCCCGCCAAAGGGACACAGCCCCTTTGGAATCCCCATATATTATCGTTGACTAATGGGACTGTTGTGCTAATCGCACTGCTGCATCTTTCTTCAAAGAGACGACGTCCGAAGGTTTCCAAAGGGCGATCGGAAAGCCCTTTGGTCGCGTCCTCAGACGCGATGCCTTTCTCTTTGAGCAACAATAAGCAGTATGCAGCATTTGCACGATAGCCCCATTTTCCATTTTCTATTATTTTCAGTGAACCTTTTCCTTCCATCCCGCGTCCTATATGCGTATCAGCGCTGATGCAAGGAGACACACATGACACAAGAGACGTTCGAGGCAGAAGTCATACGGCTGACCCCCGACCTGTACCGGGTGAGCCATGCTTTGCTGTTAAGGCTTGCGGATCGGCAGGATGCCGTGCAGAACACGATCCTGAAAGCATGGCAGCACAAAGACCGCCTGCGTGATGAAAGCAAGTTCAAAACCTTTCTTTTGAAGGTACTCACAAACGAATGCCGCACCCTGCTGCGCAAAACGCGGCGCGAAGCGTTTGTGCCCATTCCAGAAACAGGCGTGTCCCTGCCGGACGCCTCTCTCCGAGAGGCTGTTGCCGCCCTGCCGCCGAAGCTTCGCGCCGCCTTTGTGCTGCACTATGTGGAAGGCGCTTCGGAAGTCGAAATCGCCTATATTCTGAACATCCCCAAGGGTACGGTGAAATCCCGTTTAAGCCGGGCCAGGCTTCTTTTGCGTCAGGCCCTTTTGGAGGAGGTGTGAGTATGCAAAACAACAAAATCTCCCCGGAACGCTGGCAGGGGTTATATGGCCCGGTGCCCCAGGATTTTACCATGCTGGTAGAAAAGACGCTGAAAAAAACAAGGGAGGGCCCAAAAATGAAGCGCTTTACCCTGCGCACCGCGCTTGTGCTGTTAATATGCCTCATGTTGCTGACCGGCATCGCCTTGGCCGCCGCCGGTGTGTTCAGCACCAAAAACTCACTAAACATGTACACCTCCGCTCCTGCGGATGGCATGGGCGTAGAACTGCAAACCAACCTTCATCAAACCAACGGCGATTTTCCTGATCTGACTGTCACCGTGCGTGATGCCGCGTTTGATGGCGTCACTGCCTATGTGACCGTGGAGTATAAGCTTAAGAACCCTGAAAAGGATATGATCCTCAATATTATAGATACATTCGGATGGCCGCTGAAAGAGTACGGCCGCTGGCCAGGTTTTCATCTGCGGCCCCTGACAGATCCCAAAACGGATCCCCGCCGAAAACTGGTAGTGGACGACCGTGGAACACGCGTATATGGCATACAAAATCACTCCCTCGCCGATGCCATCTATGAATCGGATGGGGTGCTGGTACTTACGTACCGGATTCGTTTGGACAGCGAAGGCCTGTATGAGCTCAATATGGAAGATATGCAACCGGAGGATTGGGAGAAACTGAACCTTGCCATACCCTCTCCCGCCCCAGAAATCAAGGGCCTTCCCATGCTGGAAATCGATGAGACGGACATAATTACACCGCCGCCGGGTGAAGAAACGGTCTTGCAGACGCTCGTTCCCAATACAGACATTGTACTTGCCGACCTGGCAGAGCCTACCCAGGCACCAGATTATCTTACAAACGTATTGAAGAAGGTGGCCAGCAAGGACCCCCTGGAGCTGATATTAAAGGCCGATTTCATGGAGTGGCCGGACAGCTCGAAGGACTACCGAGAGAAGCTGTACGACTGCAATGTGGGGATCACACTTCAAAAGCCGGCCCAGCCCGACATACGTGCTCTTCAGACTCCGGTGACCCAGAACAAGATGACGCTGACAAACGTAAAAGTCACCTTTACAAGTCTGGCAACCTACATGGACATTCAATCCGTATTTCCTATGGGCATCGGAACTCGCCCGGAGGATGGCGGTGAATTGGGACCCGGCCTGGCATTTGAATGGTTGGACGCTCAGGGGAACGCGATAGAAAAGCTGGGACAGTCCCTGAGCGGCAATTCTGAATCTGGTGCCCTGGGTGGTAGCGTAGACGCTGAAAGAAACCGTTACGTAGCCTTTTGGCCCGCTGTGGAAGCCATCCCAGATACCATCACGCTGCGGGCCTACAGTCATTATACCGATGAGTACCTCGGCACCTTCACTGTCCCTTTGATTCTAGTGCAAGACCCCTCCCCTACACCCGCCCCATAAACCACGAACACAGCAAATCGCCCGATTCTGCTCAGCTAGAATCGGGCGATTTGCTATATCGTCAACCCTTATGCCTGCCCAAATGCTTTCACAAAAGCATCCAGTACATCCTCATGAATCACAAAAGAATCTTCTACCTTTTTGCCGCTGATCTTTTCCACCACGAACTTTTCGAGAAAGTTCATTTTGGCAGTATGAAAGCCGCAGCCAAGTACGCCTTGCACGCTGGCGGCTTTGCGAAGTTCCGGGGTAAAGGCCGCATCCAACTGCTTTTCCGCCTGCTCGCCGCCCGCCTGGCAGCATAGAAAAAGCCCCAGTTTTTTCTTTTTTAATTCGGCCGCATTGTTTGCCACAAAAGCCTTGATTTGCTTTCTGGGCATGCCGGCATAGACCGATGCACCTAAGATGACCGTATCATATTTCGAAAGATTAGCCGTGCTCTCCTTCAGGTTCACCAAGTCAGCCCCATTGGGCAAATCCGCTTGAAGCTCTTTGGCACACATTTGGGTAATACCATGCTTGGTTGCATACGCGATCAAGGTTGCCATATTCATTCCCCTTTCTTTGTCAGCGCGTTTTCAATAGATTTCAAATATGCCTTGCTGGTGACAGTCGCCGATGCCACCACATCCACATTTGTGGTTTGGGTATCAATGACCCTCTGAAACAGCTCTGTCGGCACCTTTTCCAGCGGAAACATAACATTTTGCAATATGGCAATATCGGTAATCTTCTCACCAGAAACTGTTACCTGTACGCGGTTGGTCCACCGGCCGCCGTCATGTCCGCCTTCGTACGTTCCATCTGCAAGCCCTTTTGCTGATGCCCCTACAAGCTGCGGCTGGCTTTTTTCATCCAGTCCACGGGTAATGTACAGAAAGAGTCCCGTAAAAATGATGACCAATACCGTGATAACAACCGCTGCCGTTTTGAGAAATTTCTTCATTGTCTTCCTCATTTCACTTTGCCCGCGTGACCATATCCTCTATTGAAAATAGCCACCATTCCTTGTGGAACGTGGCCATTATATCGAATACGCTTGGATTGTCAATATACTCAACAAGAAATTAATGGAAAACTAATGTGCCGCTAATCTTTATGGATACGGTTGGAAAATCACCTTCTGCGCTTGGGCTTGCCGCCAAAGTGATTCTTGGCACGCTCCTGCATGGATTCCAACATCTGCCGGCGCTCATCCGGTGTAAGCTTGCCAAATGGTGACTCGGTCATATCATCGTCTATCGGCTTAGGTTTTGCTTCTTTGATTGCCTTTTCTGCAGTATCTTTGCTGCGGGAGCTTAAGATCACTTTATCCTGCCGATAGATATCATCATGCAGTGAGTTGACTTCAATCTGTGGGGGAATCGCCTCAAATTCGATATCAACCTCTTGCGCATCCTCCACCGGCGCCTTTGCGCCATCCAAAAGAATGGGTGGTTTCATCGGCGCTGTGCGGTAGGGCTTGGAGGCGCTGTCTTCCTGTTCAGTTTGCTGCAGCCCGCCTGCCACTGGAACTGTCCGATCCATGATTTCTTGCAAAGCACTTTGCCGTGCCTTGCGCAGCCTTTCCAACTCAGCCCTCAGTTCCAGTTGCTCTTTTTCCGCCCGGGTTAGCTCATTTACACGCTGCTTATCCTGCAAGGTGATCTCGCTTACTTCATTTATAGACTGTGGCTTGTCTTGCTGGGGCTTTTCCTCCCAGCGGGCTTGTTCTTTTTTAAGCAGCGTCTGCCACTCGTGCTCCAGCCGCTCCTGTCCCTGGCGCAGCTGCATAAGCTGCCGCTCCAAATGCACTTGTGCCTCTACCGGCGCATCCTCCAGCACATCCTTATCCAGCAGCGCCTGCTTGTACAAATCCTGCAAAAAGGCACAGCGCTTTTCCAGCGTGCGGGCTTCCTCCCGCGCGCGGTTTGCCTCCCGGCGGCCCTTATCCCTGGCAAAGCCGGTCAAGGTGCCGGTCAAAATCAGCACAGCAAAGGGCATCCAGGATTTCACATCCGCAAGCAGTGCCCAAATATCCATGCCTTGAGCGCCAAATCCCCTGGCGATGGAAAAGCTGGCAAGAATGACGGCAAACAAACCGGTTTGAAGCCCATGGGCGGCACTGATGAGCACCACAAAAATCAACCGCAAATCGGCAGCGGGTATATAACCGGAGTCTTGAAAATACTGCAACGCCTCCATGGCAGCATAACTTGCAACCAGCGAAGTGCCTTTGATAACCGCCGGGTATCGCTTGAAAAACCTGCGAATACGTCCCTTTCCCGCCGCCTGCTTGGCAAGTGCCGCCTTTACAGTGGCAAACAAGCTATCCAGGGAAACACTAAATCGTTCGGATGGCGCAAAGCCGTAATTGCGCAAGGCCATACTTGCTTCCATGGGCGGATGGCCGGCGCTGCCTGCACCTTGGGATACGCTGGCCCCCAGCAGCCCAAGCAATGCGGTCAGTTCCCGAACAGACAGTGCCTCCGCACCGCGCACGGACAAAAGAGCTTCCGTCTGCGCATCCCTGTCCACCAACCGGTAAATCAGCTGCGCCATCTCGGCGGCAGAGACAAAATCCAACTGTGCATCCCTTGAAAAGGGGAGCACAACCGTTTCACCCCTGGCAGCAGAATTAAGCATCCGCCCGGCCAACGTATCATCTTCGCCCGGGCCGAAAACACAGGGCAGGCGAAGAATTGTAACCTCCAGCCCCTGATGCCGGTAGGCTGTACAAAGTTGCTCCATGGCCTGCATTAATACGCCGCGCTCACTGGCCGCGTCAATAGGCCGGCTCAATTCGCCGGAAGTGACATATAGGACTCTGGCAAGGCCATGGCGCTTGGCCAGCGCCAATGCACTGCTTAATAAGTCGGCCTCGCCGGCAACACGGCTTTGCTGTTCACCACGGGTGCCAAGAAAGATCATGGCATGAAAAGTATAGGATTGAAAGACCTGCTCCAGTGTCTTCTCTTGGGACAGCGCAATAACATCCACCCCTTTTGTACGGGCGATGGACGGTATATTGTAAGCTGCAATCACGGCATGATGCTGCCGGGAAAGCCGCTGGCATACATGGGCGGCAAGGGATGCCCCGTTGCCGGTTATCAGTACGTTTTTCATTGGTGCTCTGTCCTTCCATGCTTTGCTGGGAGGCCGGGAAGATCAAGGCAATACGATATCCATTATATGGTTAGATATATTCACTTGTATCATACCATGAAACAGAAACGGTTTCAATGCATTTCATGTATGGAACCAAACGTTTTCTGGCAATCTTTTATAGGGACAAGCCACATTGGACATGCATTGTACTTTTTTCACTTTAGGCCTGCAGGAATTCTGTCAATTTATTGACATTGTTGGATTGCATCCTTATAATAGCAATGTTAGCGGACATGCCGCGCGAGAGGCGCAACAGAAACAAGGAGGTTCATCCATGTCTATCAAAATGACTGTGGACGGCAACACGGCCGTCAGCCATATCGCTTATGCGTTCAGCGATGTGGCGGCGATTTATCCCATCACGCCTTCCTCCAACATGGCGGAAATGGTGGATGAGTGGTCGGCCCAAGGGCGCAAAAATCTATTCGGACAACAGGTTCGTGTGGTGGAAATGCAAAGCGAAGCCGGCGCCGCCGGTGCTGTGCACGGCTCTTTGGTGGCCGGTGCGCTGACCAGCACCTTCACCGCCAGCCAGGGCTTGCTGCTCATGATTCCGAACATGTACAAAATCGCCGGTGAGCTTTTGCCCTGCGTTTTCCATGTAAGCGCCCGCGCACTGGCCGCCCATGCCCTTTCCATCTTTGGCGATCATCAGGACGTTATGGCCTGCCGCCAGACCGGCTATGCCATGCTGTCTTCCAACAGCGTGCAGGAAGCCATGGACCTGGCATTGGTTGCCCACCTGGCCACGCTGAAAGCCAGCGTACCCTTCCTGCATTTCTTCGACGGCTTCCGCACCAGCCACGAAGTGCAGAAGATTGATGGTATTGAGTACAGCGAAATCGAATCCCTGATCGATCAAACGAAGATTGCTGATTTCCGTGCCCGTGCCATGAACCCCGAGCATCCCCACCAGCAGGGCACTGCCCAGAACCCCGACATCTACTTCCAGAACAGGGAAGCTGCCAATAAATTCTACACCGCCGTTCCCGGCATTGTGGAAGAAGTGATGGCCGATGTCTTTAAGCTCACCGGCCGCAAGTATGAGCTGTTCCAGTATGTCGGCGCTCCCGATGCCGAAAAGGTCATCATCGCCATGGGTTCCGGCTGCGAAACCATTGAAGAAACCATCAACGCTCTCTTGAAGAAGGGCGAAAAGGTCGGCCTGATCAAGGTCCGCCTGTACCGTCCCTTCTCCGCCAAGCACTTCCTGGCAGCCATCCCCGCCAGCTGCAAGAAGCTGGTTGTGCTGGACCGTACCAAGGAAGCCGGCAGCCTTGGTGAGCCCCTGTATGTTGATATCCGTTCCGCTTTGGCAGAAGCCGGCCGTGAACTCACCGTTGTGGGCGGCCGCTATGGCCTTGGCAGCAAGGAATTCACCCCCACCATGGTGAAGGCCGTGTACGACAACATGGACGGTGCCTTGAAAAACCACTTCACCGTGGGTATCGAAGACGACGTAACAGGCCTGAGCCTGCCCCTTGGCCAGCAGCTGATCGCCGCTCCCGCCGGCACCGTCGCCTGCAAGTTCTATGGCCTGGGTGCTGATGGTACCGTTGGTGCCAACAAGAACTCCATCAAAATCATCGGTGATCACACCGATATGTATGTGCAGGGCTACTTCGCCTACGACTCCAAAAAGTCCGGCGGCCTCACCGTCAGCCACCTGCGCTTTGGCAAATCCCCCATCCAGTCCACCTATTTGATTGACGCCGCGGACTTTGTAGCCTGCCACAACCCCGCTTATGTCACCGTGTATGATATGGTCTCCTCTTTGAAAGAGGGCGGCGTGTTCCTGCTCAATAGCCCCTGGAGCGCCGAGGAAATGGATGCCCAGCTGCCCGCCAAAATGAAACAGCTGCTGGCCAAGAAAAAGGCCCGCTTCTACACCATTGACGCCATCGACCTGGCCGGCAAAGTCGGCATGGGCGGACGCATCAACACCATCATGCAGGCTGCCTTCTTTAAACTGGCGGAAGTGATTCCCTACGAAGAAGCCGAAGGCTACATGAAGGCGTATGCCAAGAAGACCTATGGCCGTAAGGGTGAGGCTGTCGTGCAGCAGAACTATGCCGCCATCGACAGCGCTATCGCCGGTCTGAAGGAAGTCAAGGTTCCCGCCGAATGGGCCAATGCCCAAACCGGTGCCGAGCCCGTACGCGTAAAAGCCACCGACTACTTCTACGATGTTATCTCCCCCATCTTGACACAGGAAGGCGACAAACTGCCTGTCTCAAAGTTTGATCCCTCCGGCGTTGTGCCCACCGCCACCACCCGCTATGAAAAGCGCGGTATCGCAGTGAAGGTTCCCAAGTGGATTCCCGAAAACTGCATTCAGTGCAACACCTGCGCCTTGGTTTGCCCCCACGCCGTCATCCGTCCCATCTACACCCCCGATGCCATGATGAAGGATGCGCCCGAGGGGTATGTGGTAAAGCCCGCTACCGGTAAGGAATTCGCCGGCATGCAGTACCGCATCCAGATCAGCCCCATGGACTGCACCGGCTGCGGCAACTGTGCAGAGGTGTGCCCTGCCAAGACCAAGGCCCTGGAAATGGAACCCCTGGAGAGCCAGAAATATCAGGAGCCCTTCTGGGAGTTTGCCATGACCATGCCGGAGATCACCACCATCACCAATAAAGCTTCTGTGAAGAACAGTCAGGCTTTGAAGCCCTTGTTTGAGTTCTCCGGTGCCTGCGCCGGCTGCGGTGAGACCCCCTATATCAAGCTCATCACCCAGTTGTATGGCGACCGTATGCTCATCGCCAACGCCACGGGCTGCTCCTCCATCTATGGCGGATCCGCCCCCACCTGCCCCTACACGGTCAACGAAAAGGGCCACGGTCCCGCTTGGGCCAACAGCCTGTTCGAAGACAATGCCGAGTTCGGCTTTGGTATGCAGTTGGCTTACGCACAGCGCCGCGACAAGCTGGCCCAAACCGTTGAAAAGCTGATCGCTGTGGAGTATGCAGAAGACGACATCAAGGCTGCCGGCAAGGAATGGCTGGAAGGCATGAATAACGCCGATGCCTCCAAGGCTGCTGCTGAAAAGCTGCTGGCCGCATGCAAGGATGGCGTTGATGTTGACTTGACCGGTACCGAATGGGAAGCCGAATGGCTGAAAAACGGCAAGGTCTGCACCTGTGAAGCCTGCACCTTGGCCTATGATGTCATCAAGAGCGCTGACCTGCTGGTCAAGAAGTCTGTTTGGGTCTTCGGCGGCGACGGCTGGGCCTATGACATCGGCTACGGCGGACTGGACCATGTGCTGGCTTCCGGCCAGGATATCAACGTGCTGGTACTGGATACCGAAGTGTATTCCAACACCGGCGGCCAGGCTTCCAAATCCAGCCCCACCGGCGCTGTGGCCAAGTTTGCTGCCGCCGGCAAGCGCACCCGCAAGAAGGATCTGGGCTTAATGGCCATGAGCTACGGCTACGTATACGTTGCAACCGTTGCCATGAGCGCCAACCCCGCCCAGTTGATGAAGGCTGTCAGCGAGGCAGAGGCCTATCCGGGTCCCTCTCTGATCATCGCCTACTCCCCCTGCATCAACCACGGTATCAACATGGGTCTTTCCCAGGCTGAAACCCGTAAGGC
Source organism: Bacillota bacterium (assembly GCA_023398575.1). GTDB lineage: Bacteria > Bacillota > Clostridia > Christensenellales > Aristaeellaceae > JAEWAH01. The sequence continues at coordinate 10,202 of JAEWSC010000081.1, forward strand.
TGTTGCCACCGGCTACTGGCCGCTGTATCGGTATAACCCCGATCTGCAGGATCAGGGCAAGAATCCCTTCGTTCTGGACAGCAAGGATCCCACCCAGAGCTATCAGGATTTCTTAAAGGGTGAGACCCGTTACACCTCCTTGACCAAGTTGTTCCCCGAAGCAGCCGAAAAGCTGTTTGCCGATGCGGAAAAAGATGCCGCTCATCGGTTGGAAACCTACAAGAAGCTGGCCCAGTAAGGTTAGCGACAAAGCAAAGTCAGGGAGCCGCCCCTTGGGCGGCTCCCTTTCACATGCTGTAGTACACAGATGGTTGTGCTATTGGCCAATCCTTGGGTTAACCATAGAATCCCTGTTCGTGTGCCTTGTGTACACTGATACCCACACTCCCGTCCTCCTTGATGATTTGCATCACATGATCGATGGGAATGATGGGTGCAATCTTATTCTCCAAATGCGGAATTCTCGGTGCAAGGCATCTGGTGAATGAGTTCCTGTTTAAAAGCTGAAGCTGATCTGATTGACACCTCCCCCGAACCACTTCCTCCAAATCAATGATCTGTACATCTCCCATGTACGTTTCCTCTTCCTCACCTGCCCAACATGTATAGACTTCGGCTTGATCCCCTGGCTGTAAGTATTTGCACAGAAACTCCACCAGCATCTTGCCAGAACTGACATCCAAATTGTACAAATATGGCAGCGTAAAGTGTCTAGCCATTGCATTCTTGCCAGTTTCAAACACCTCACCACCCCGTCGTGTTATGATGGGTTCATACGGCTTGAGACTCACCCCATGGATATCAGAATAAGCTGTATACACAACTACCTTGCCCTTTAAACGCTCCAGTTCCTTTTGCTCTTCGCTGTTCATATTCACCAATTGATGGGTTATCGGATTTCTGGGCAAAACAAAATCGACGGAGTTACTGTATGCCAGATAGCTATCATAAACAGCTATAGGTGGTATACCATACAATCCGGTGGGTAGTTCCCGGTTGCAAGCCAAGTAATCAAAATAGCTCATAAACCTTCATCTCGTTTCATGGCAATCAAAGCAAAGGATATTGCTTGTCTATACAAAAAATCATAAAGTAGCTATAAGTTACGTTATTGGTGCATTGTGTTCATTGATGCTGCCACTTCTCGTTCAAGCAATACCCTCATTGCACGGTATGCTTCCTCTGCAATTGCCTTGGCTTCCGGAACCATGGCTGCATAATGGGCATCAGTCTTCTCTGCATACCATTCAAGACCTTGCTTATAACCATATTGCTTGACTACAAAAGCATAGTGCAACCAATAGCCGGGCATGAGCACCTGACTTACTGCATCGGCGTTAGAAATACAGACCTCTTCCAAAGTACCTTGTGACAGCGCCAATGGCGCGGAGTGGGTAACCGCGCACTGCCTAACAGCGGCAATCTTATCATCAGGGTATCCGTGGGAGGAAAGAATCTCTGCCGCTCGCTCACTACCCAGGATATGGTGCCTTGCCACCGAAGCGTAATCCTCAATGGCAGCAATGTCATGCAAGTAAGCGGAAAGCGCCACAATCTCCCGGTCGGCTCCCAAGGTCTTTGCCAATGCATCGGCAATACCCGCCATGACGCAAATATGCTTTTCAAAAAACACGATATCGAAGGGGCCTTTCCCCTCACGGCACACATTCTCTATCAAATCCCGGATTTTGTTTACCAACATACACATATCCTCCTAAATGCTGCTTCTACTTGCCTGTATCATATCAGGGAAAGCGCCTCATTACAATATATTCCTTTTCATCGCTGCATGCAGCATAACTGGCTATAGAAAAAACCTTCCTGGCTGCTTGCCCGGAAGGTTTTTATACCATGCGAGTGAAAATGATTTACTTCTTAGTTGTTACCGTATTCTTTGCCGCTATCGTGGCTAAATTGCCAGCTGATGCCGAACTTGTCGGTGACCATGCCGTACAGGTTGCTCCAGAAGGTTTCCTGAAGCTCCATGTCCACCTTGCCACCCTCGCTCAATGCATGAAACAATCGCTTGATCTCATCCGCATCCTTCGTAACAACGGTTAACGCGATGTTGTTGCCTTTGACAAAAGGCATACCTGGCGGTACATCGCTGAACATTACAGTGGTACCTTCAATCTCAAGATCGGTATACATAATCAAATTCTTGTCCTTCTCCTCAAGCCCCATATCATCATCGCCTGGTGCTTCGCCAAAGGTCATAAACTCAGGTTCATCGGTTTTGAAAACCTTGGCGTAAAACGACACCGCCTCGCGGCAGTTACCATCAAAATTCACAAACACCTGCAACGCCATATCTTTCACTCCTTGCTTTATAGGTTGTCCTGGTAATGGTATACCACAAAAGATCAACCTTTAAACATAATCGGTTTCTTACCCTATCCGGCGCCGCTCGAGCAACACAAGCTTCATTTCATCAAACTCAACATGGCCGACTATGCTGTAACCGCAAGATACATAAAATGCAACATTGCTCTGCTTGTCTGCCGGTGTATCCAGCGTAAAGAGCACACTGTCCGGAAAAGCGGTTTCGATAAAGGCCATTGCCGCTTTTCCAATGCCCTTGCCCTGATATTCCGGCAATATACTCAAACTATTGAGGTGACACTCGTTTCCTTCCCGCAGCTTGATAATCATATTCCCTACAGGAATGTCATCCGCAAGGATTAAGAAATCATGATGGTTTGTAATAATGTCCCGCATATCACTTTCCGGCCGGTTGTAACTGGGACAGGAGCCGTAACGTAGAAAATCCTGATAGAACGCCTCATTTTGCAGCTTTATGGCGATAGGAATATCCTCAATATTGGCACGACGAAAATCCAACCGCATTTTCGAATCCTCCACCGATGCAATCTGTTACTTTGATATACATAATAAGTATTATAAAGATAATGAATGGCATCATATCACACATCGCCAGAACTGGCAACACCTTGCTCTTGCTATACAAAGTAATTGAAGCCTGGCGTTTGAGCCAGGCTTCATGAAATGAATATTGCACTATTTTAGGTTTTTGTACAGCGCATTGAGTAACGTTCCATCCTCGTTCTGGGACAGCTCCCAGATACCCGCACCGGCCAGCCCTTGATTTTTGATATACGCTGCCTTCTGGGCAAGAGATGTGGCATCCTCATAGGTGATGAATGTGGAACCATTGAAGAGCCAGGGCGTTTTCCCTGCCGCACCGTAATAGCGGGTGTAGGCTTTGTTAGACAAGTATTGGGATACAATGACGTCATAGTACAGCGTCTTGTAACCGCTGTAGGTTTTATAAATGCCCGTTCCGCCGCCTTTTACATTGCTGTAGCGGTGGCCATAAAAAGGCACGCCCATCACCATTTTCGATTTGGGAAAGCCAGCGCCTGCCCAAGCTTTAACGGCCTGGTCCGCGCTCCACACAAGTTGGGGCGAGGAATCTGTGGACCCGTACAGGGGCGCATTGTGGTCGGTATACTTGTCGCCGTATCCATGAATGTCATACGCCATGACAACTCCAAAATCAAGATACTGGGCGATGGACTTCATTTGCACATTGCCCACAAACTCCTTACCCGCGCCGCCGGCGATGGTCAGCAGATACCGTTTGCCATCCTTTTTCCCCTGGGCATCCAAGGTTTCACGCAATGCCTTCAACAGCAGCGTAAAGTTTTCCTTGTCGGCAGCCCGGTATGCATTCTCCGGCTTGCCGCCGCTGACGGGAAATTCCCAATCGATGTCTACACCGTCCAGCCCGTGGGTGGCCACAAACTCAGCGGCACTCCATGCAAATGCTTCCCTGCGGCTGGCGGTGGAAGCCGCGTTGGAAAACCGGCCAGACCATTCCCAGCCACCTACAGAAATAAGGTTCTTAAGGTTGGGATATTTCTTTTTTAAGGCCCTAAGCTCCGCGAAGTTTTTCAGATCCACATCTGAATCACCCATCACAACCTTATAATCGCTGCTAATGTTCGCAAAGGCATATAGAATATGGGTCAGTTTGGAGACAGGGATGTCATTGGGCGTATACCCGGAATAAGCTGCCCAACTGGCATAATACCCGGCAATAACTTTGCCTGTTGTGCCGCCGCCTTTGGTTGTCACGGTAATTTTTTCGCTGGCGCCGGAAATATTACCGGCTGCGTCCTGGGCTGCCACATAAAAGACATAGGATGTTCCTGGCGCAAGCCCTGTAATCGTTGCTTCGGTATTTTTTGTGTTCGTCAAGTACGCCTGATCTTTGTACACCGCATAGGATGCCACGCCCACGTTATCTGTTGATTTTTTCCAGGTGAGACGTACTGATGCAGTGTCCACACTCGCCGCTGTTAAGCCTGTGGGCTTGGTTGGCTTCGATGTGTCGGCTGCGGCGGCTGCACCCAAGGACACAGTGCATAGTATCAGCACCATCAGCCCTGCGCCCAGCGCCTTTGAAAACCTATTCACTTTCACTCGCAAGAAAGCCCCTTTCTGCTAAATTAATACTGAATTACTATAGTATAATTGTGCAGTTATAACAACCCACAATTTATGGAATCCTAGCAAAACAGCACGAAACAAGCAGAAATGTTGGGTATCCTATACCAACATCAAGAAAATATTGCAAAAAAAAATAGCGCCATCTGGCGCCGGATAATATAGGCAAAGTGCCTAGGCTAGTTAGCTGTTACCGACCTTGACTCACACCAATTGCAATGCTTAAGATGAGCAGCAGGACAAGCACGCAGATGATGATATTCATCGTACGGACAGATATGCGAATGTGACTATATAGGGATTCCCGAATCCCCCTTGACCGCTGTACCATCAATTTTTTCGATTCCATGCCAAATCCCAACTCGCGATCATTTTTATGCAAATCCATTTGATTACCTCTTCACAAGTGACTTGCGCACATCAATGGCCACTGCCAATACAATAATTAAACCTCTGATTATATACTGCCAATAGGCATTGACTTGAAGGAAATACAGCGAGTAGTTGATGGCCTGCAGGATAATGGCACCGATCACAACCCCCTGTATTGTTCCAACGCCCCCCGAGAAGGATACGCCGCCGATAACACAAGCAGAAATGGCATCCAGTTCATAGTTGATGCCTGTATTTGCGCCGACCGACTGAATGCGGGCCGCCTCCAGAAATGAAGCGATGCCGTACAATACGCCTGCCATCAGGAATACCAACATGATTGTTCTATCTACGTTGACGCCGGAAACCGCGGCGGCTTCGGTGTTGCCGCCCACTGCAAACATGTTTTTTCCCAATCTTGTTTTGTTCCACACAACCCACATAATCGCCGCAAGCACCAGGAAGTAAATCACCGACAAGGGAATTTTCATTCCCCCTAAGATCATGTTGCCTGCTCCAATATCGAGGAATCCTTGTTCAAAGGTCGACAGCGCCTGAGCAGAACCAGAGGGCTGAGATTCGATATAGATGCTGTTAGCGCCAAAGGCAATCAGCTGCGTCCCCAGTGTGATAATAAACGCATGCATGTGCAGTCTGGCCACACCAAAGCCATTGATTGCACTAAAGAGCACACTGATTGCTATCGCGGCCAGAAACGGCACAATTAGCGGAAGTTGGGATGTCATGCCTTGATAATAACGCGAGGCATAGGTGACAGATTGTACCATTGATGCGGTTACTGCTGCGCTAAGGCCAAGCACGCGGCCAATGGAAAGGTCTGTGCCCGCAAGCACAATAATACCGGCGCAACCCAAAGCCAGTATCCCCTTGGTGGACGCCTGCTTTAATATGTTCAATATGTTGGAAAGCGCCACAAAGTTTGGCCGGATGATACTCACTGTCACTAGTATCGCTACGAGAATGATATACAGAGCGTAGTTGAGCAGAAATTCGCCGACCTTGTTGTTATCGATTCTCCTTGTTTTCTCCATTCCCATTTCCTCGTTCTATACGTATTTTGCGGCCAGGCGGAGGATCGCCTCCTGTTCGCCTTCAATACCGCCAAAATCTTTCCCGCGTTCTACGATGCCTGCCATCCTGCCGCCCGACATGACGAGTATGCGGTCGCTGATGCCAATCAGTTCCGGCATTTCGGAGGATACCATTACAATGCCTTTGCCCTCTTGTGCAAGCTGCAGAATCAGTTGATAAATTTCATATTTTGCGCCTACATCAATCCCGCGGGTAGGTTCATCCAGTAAAAGAATTTCTGGTTTGGTCAAAAGCCATCGCCCGATAATCACTTTTTGTTGATTGCCGCCCGATAGGCTGCGTATAGATGTACGTTGGCCCGGCGCTTTCACTTTCAGGCTGTCAATGACCCACTTGGTATCCTTTGCCATTTTTCTATTGGAAAGCAGTGCCTTGCCATAAGAAAGCATATTGGAAATGGTAGCGTTGAACGTAAGACTCATAACCGGAAAAATGCCTGTAGCCCGCCTCTCTTCGGTGATCAAGGCAAAGCCGTTTCGGATGGCCGCCTCAGGCGTTCTGTTTTGAATGTTTTTGCCATGCAGCCGGATATCGCCCTGTGCCCTTGTGTTTACGCCAAAGAGTGTATTCAGGAGTTCTGTCCGGCGTGAGCCCACCAAGCCCGCAACGCCAAGCACTTCTCCACGGCGCAGCGTAAAGCTCACATCATGGCAGGCGGGCTCGTATTTTCCCGTCAAACCACTCACTTCCAAAAGCACTTCTTCCGGAACATTCTTCTTTTCAGGAAAGCGTTGTGTCAAATCTCGGTTGACCATCAGGCGGATGATTTCATTGGTATCAAGCTCTTTTGCTGAGCGCGTAGCAATCCAATGGCCGTCCCGCATGATGGTCACGTCGTCAGAAATACGCAATATCTCATCCATCTTATGGGAGATGTAAATGATGCCGACGCCCTTTGCTTTTAGCTGCTCGATAATTGCAAACAGATGCTCCACTTCGCCTTGCGTCAGGGAGGAAGTCGGCTCGTCCAAGACCAGAATTTTGGCATGATAGGATACTGCTTTGGCGATTTCCACCATTTGACGCCTTGCAACCGAAAGGTTGCCGATGATCTCCCTGGGGTTTATATCGATGTTCAATTCGCGAAAAACACGAATGGTGTCATCATGCATTTTCCTTCCGTCGATAAACCTGTTCCTGACGGGGAATCTTCCAAGCCACACATTTTCCATCACATTACGTCGCAGCACCTGGTTCAGCTCCTGATGGACCATTGCTACCCCGTGATTCAGTGCATGCCTGGGATCTGTAAACTCAATGCTCTCCCCCTCCATGAGGATGGTGCCGACATCTTTTGTATAAATACCAAACAGACACTTCATCAATGTCGATTTGCCGGCGCCATTTTCGCCCATCAGCGCATGAACAGTGCCTGGCCTTAGTTTAAGTTGCGCTTTGTCCAGCGCCTTAACGCCCGGAAACCGTTTTTCAATGTCAATCATCTCAAGCAGGTATCGGGCAGCTTTATCTCCCATGAAAATCACCACTCTTTATCACGATCAAAAGGGAAGAGGCGCGAAGCAGATTCATACCTCTTCCCGCACGGTTAAGTACTGCAGGTGTATTATCCTATTTGACCTCGGTAATTTTTGCGTAAGGGATACGGATGCACTTAAACTTATCATCGGTATACTTGTATTCAGTGCCCTCCAGCCATTCCTTGCCCTGTGCACCATTGACTGCGATACGGATGTTGGCCTTACCCATGGCGTCGCCATCCTGCTTGACGGTGGCAGTCATGCTGCCTTTTTTGATGGCTTCCAACGCGGAGTCTACAGCGTCAACCCCGATGACCACAATAGATGGATCGCCTTGATTTCCGGTATTATAGCCAACGCTGTTCAATGCGGCAATGGCGCCCAGGGCCATCATATCGTTGTTGGCAAAAATGACTTCGATCTTTTCGCCAAAGGATGCCCAGGTGGCGGTAATGGCCTCCTGCGCCTTTGCCTGGTCCCAGTCACAGACAAGGGTTTCGCCCAACTGCTCCAGCTTCAGACCTTGAGCAATGGCTGTTTCAACGGAATACTGGGTGCGGGCGATGGCTTCGTTATTGTTGGCTTCGCCCTTGAGCATCACATACTGGAGTGTTCCATCTCCATTCTTGTCTATGCCAGGATTAGCTTTGTACAGGTCAGCCAGTATCTCGCCCTGCATGTCACCGGCCTGGCGGGCCAGGGTACCGATGAAAATTGTACCTGTATCGACCAAAACAGCCTGTACAGTCTCCTCCGCAGGCTGCTTGTTATAAAACAGAAAGGGAATTCCTGCATCCTTGAACATATCCACCAACACCTTGCCGTTGGCAACCTCCGCCAAGTTAATAATGACGAAATCGGGTTTTTCTCCGGCAATGATGGTGGCTTGTTCAATCTGCTTGGCCATATCATCAGCCGCATCGTACATGGTCAGCTTTATTTTGACACCAAGTTCCTGGGAGTAAGTGGCAGCCCATTTTTCCATGGCCGCACGGACAGTGGACCCATAAGTATCGTCATACTTCCAAATCAATGCACGGATGTCAAGATCGGTCTTTCCTTGTGTGCCCGCGGCTGTAGGCGCCAGGCTGGCCGTAGGCGCCGGGCTGAGCTGTGGTTGTACATTTGAGGCGCAAGATACTGTGGAAATACCTATGATGAACACCATCGCCAGCAATACCAGTTTTTTCATTACATTACCTCCTTGCAATATGGGATCAAACCCAGACGGCGGGATGTATACCGCCTTTGCCCCGATTCAGGGACCAATAAAATATCGCTTCGCCATCCAGCGCATTATCCGCATCAGATGGCGAGCGACTTTTTGAGTCAAGCCTATTATTGCCAGACATTAGCCACAGCATGTGTGAACATTCAAAAGATACTGACTTTGTTTTGCCTCAATACTGCTCTTCCATCGCCAAAATGCTGTCATACAGCATTTTGTTGACTGGTGCAGACAACCCATGTTTTTTTGCCAATTCCAACACCGTGCCAGAAAAAAGCCCTACCTCGCTATACCGTCTGGCCTCCACATCCTGGCGCATGGACGGTTTGCCTTTAGGGCTTAAGGTGCCCAGGATTCGCAGCCAATAAGCGATATCTTCCTCACAAAGGTCAATCCCCTCCAGCTTGGATAGCTCCATTACTTCCCGCATGGCGGCAATCATGGTCTCCCTTTGCCGGCCTTCCTGGAAAACGGCTGCATAATCCGGGCCGAAAACGGCTACGGTTTGATTGACGCCTACATTGAGCATAAATTTGCCCCACATGCGCTTGAGCATATGGGTATCCACTTCATAGGGAAAGCCAACGCTATCAAAAAAATCCACGACCCTTTGCACTTTTTCTGGAATTGGATCCCCGGCCTTAGGGCCGATGCACAATTTGCCCATGCGGGTATAGGTAAGGCGGTTCCCCTCCTTCACGGCATCCATCCCCTGCGCTACACAGTAGATCACCTTATCCGTGCCATAGGCATCAGCGATCATTGCTTCGCTTGAAATGCCGTTTAGCAATGACAGAATCAGCGTATCCGGCCCTACCTGGTTTTGAACAGATGCTATAGCTTCCTTCAATTGCAAGGATTTGACGGCAATCAATATCAAATCGGCAGGAGATGTTTTCTCTTGTGGGGTAACATAATGAAATGCACAGGCATCTCCGTTGCTGAAAACCTGATCCCTTTTGTAACGCTCAATCCTGCCGGCATCAGCGATGATCCGCAGATTTTTCCTCTCCATCCGCTTGGATAACAGGTTACCAAACAGCGTCCCTAGTGCGCCAAGGCCGACGATTGCCACAGTTTCAATCTTCTTCATTCGTTTATCCTTCCGTACTTCCTAACGATTATTTGCCAACGGAAGCTTCGTTGTCGTACCCCCGCTGCTCCCAGTAGCCTTTATAGCTCGCGTCGTCTGATAACGTGATTTTGTTCACCCATCTTGCCCACTTGTATCCCAGCTTTTCTTCTGCTACCACAATAAAGGGATAGCCCATCTCCGGCGGCAAATCAAGCCCATTTGCGCCATATGCCAAAACCAACTGCTTGTCCACCACTGTTTTTAGCGGCAGCGAGGTGGTATATCCATCCACAGAGCTGAAAATCACTGTCACTGCCTCGGGCTTAATGCCGGCTTTGCTTATGAGTTCTTCCAGCAAAACACCTTTCCACAAAATGGTAGCATTCCAGCCTTCCACGCAGTACAGCGTAATCATCCGTTCATGGGCATCCAGCTCTTTAATTTGATCATATGTAAGGGTGAGAGGTGCGTCAACCAGACCATCGATGGTCATGGCATAACTGGCGATGTCCACATGCTGTACGCCTTTGATGGAGTTATCTCTCGGTCCTATGGATGGGTCCAGCCTCATACCTTGGTACTCAGTAACTTCCCCTTCCCGGTAGCGGTTCTGCGTTGCGGAAGACACGCCGTCTTCGGCGTTTCTTGGGCCACCAGGAGCGTTTGCCGTTACACAGCCAGAAATCAGCAGGAGCAAAGCCATCATGACACTCAATAAACGTTTCATTATCATTTCACCCTCTTTTTTATCATACTAGAAAAATCTTCGTAAATCAAACATGATGTGATACATAGTGTGCCTCGTGAACGAAAGGGGATACATATAAAGCTCCTGACATGAAAAAGCAGCCTGCTGCATCAACTTCTTACGCCATTGCAACAGACTGCCAATATGCGATGATTAGTCTTCTTCTCTGTACCAATGCTCTTTATCCCGTGCTGCTTCCGCTTCAGCCAGCAGGCAGGGATCTTCATCGATAGCCATCAGGACCCTAGGACTGCAGCAGGTACGGCGCTTATGCCAGCGGCGCCGGCCAAACTCATCTTCTATAATGCACCATTCCCAGCCATAATCGGCCGCCATATCAGCATCAACGCATAGATTATCATCAATATACATCAGTATATGCGGGTGATGGCAAGCATGGCAAGGATCATGGTGATGATGATGGTGGTGATGATGTTCTTCCGAACCTTCGTTGTCCCACCATTTATTCTCCCAGTCGGCATCTGCTTCTACATCATCCTCCAAGCTGCATTGGTTGTCATCAATATACATCAAGACCAGCGGATCAAAGCAGTCTTCACATGGCCTGCGGTGATGGTGATGATGCTTGCGCCATGACCCTTCATCTTCTGCAACGCAGTTATTTGTACAACCGTATCCCATATTTAGCTCTCCTTTTGTCTGGATCCATGCCACAATTGATGCACAGACCCGTAAACGTACAGACATCAGCGCCGGGTGGCGCAAAAGGCAATAATTTGGCCCCCTATGAGATTATGAAATCCAACATGGATGTGTGCCATGAACAAGCCCTGTACAACACTCACTGGCTATTTGATCGTACTATGAATTATGAAAAGGCTGCCGAAATTTCTCCGGCAGCCGCATATCGTAAGTATGAAGAATAATGGAGCCAAATTCTATATACCGAGAAAGGCACGTATATCTCCACCGGTGCTTACATCCATTTCATCCCGAATATCCACAGGCAGGCGGATTTCCACCCCTTCCCGCCACTCACCTCGTCCCTGAGGTATATGCACGCCAAAGGGTTGCTTTTCCCGGATTGCCTTTACATAATCATGTATAGAGTTGAGTGGCTGGTCAAATACCACACCCATCAGCAATTCATCCGGCCTATGGTTGATTTGATGCATGTCTGACCCGGCTGTCACAGGCAGCCCCAGCAGCTTGGCGTAGTGGACAGCTAATATATCATGGTTGAGGTCATTGCCCGCGTTATAGCCTTCCACCGCATCCACACACCCGGTAGATAAATGAATGGCGCTTAGGTATTCCCTATCACGGAAAGGATGAGCCTGCACCACGCAGCCGCCAGCCTTATGTACGGCGTCAAACTGCTGCCAGCGGGTATACCGCTCTGCTTCGGGATGCGTAAGCAGCCATTGCTTGTCCAAGCCATATATTAAGTACTCATCCCCCTGATAGTTTTCCTCCCAACCAAAGAAAACAGAAAAGCCTGCCTTTTCGCCAGCCTCCCTGGCATCCTCGTAACCTATGCAAAACTGGTTCACTCTCTCCTGCCAGGGAAGATGCTTTTTGACGGCAGTATTGCCTCGAAAAAAGTGATCTGTCACAATGATGCCGGCATACCCCATGTCCTGATAGTAGGGCACATAGTCCCGTCCTTTTGTCCAGCCGCAGGCACTGGACTGACAGGTATGCAAATGCGTCTCATACATGTATTTCATTTGACCTCTCCTATATCTATTAAGCGATTCCCCGCTGCAAGCGTTTTTTCATCATCTGGTCATAAAACATATACTGCTGCATAACGCCTGCAAAGCCTTTGTACTTGTGAAAAGGCGCCTCGCCATTATACTCCTTGTCGATGACACGCTGAATCCATACATCCACAGGTGCCAAATCCAGCCGGTGATAGCCAAAGAGCATTACACAACTGGCCACCTTGATACCCGCACCATGCAAAGAAAGCAGCTTTTCAAGCAACGCAGAGTCATCCCACTGACGCATGGCATTAAGGTCGGTTTCGCCCGATGCCACCGACCGGGCAGTGGCCTGTATATAGGGCGCACGATACCCCAGGGAGCAAGCGCGCAACTCCTCCATATCTGCTTGTGCCAGCTTTTGTGGCGATGGAAAAGCATATTCAATCCGTCCGTTATATGCAAATGGTTCACCAAACCTATGGCAAAGCTTTTTAATACCATCCCGGATGGCTGGAATACTCTTACGCTGGGAGAGCAAAAAGCTTACCAGCGTCTCCCATGGGTCCTGGTTTAAAATGCGAAGACCGCTGCCCGACGCAACGGCCGATGTAAGATACCCATCTGCAGGGTCTGCCGCGTCAATAAACGCGGCATAATCCGTATCAAGATCAAAGTATTCCCGCCATATGGCTTCAAACTCCGCCTGGCTGCAATGAAACGCAAATTGCCCTTCGCCCAGCCTCTCTATCAGCAGTGCTTTATCTTGATATATGGCTTCTGTAAAGCCGCCAGGTATTGCCCGCATACGAAAGCACTGGCCGCTTTCACATATGGCCAGGGGATCAAAATGACTGATATTCTCGATGACCATGAAATGATAGCTCCAATACCGTTATTAATGCGCCATCAAAGGGCCGCACCCCATTATACCGGATTGCGGTCCAGTTATCAAATACGCATCGGGATTTCCGGCATGTTCTCCCACTTGATAAGCCCATCTTCCGCTGCCCCCAGCACCGCGCAAATGAGCACTGTCTCCCCGGGCAAAATTTCAGCCCGTAGGGTTGGAAGTACTGTTCGCACAAAGAGCAGGTTGGTGTTGGGTTCTGGCGTAACCATCTGGGCATGCGTATATCCACGAATGGACGTAATGCCGCTGACCAGGTTCTTGCATACAGCCAGTGCTTTTGTTTTCTCTGTATGCGTTTTTGCAAAGCCCTTTTCACCGTCACGGCTGACAGCATATCCTCCCTCTGCAGCGAACAGCCGCCTTGACGTTGTGACCTTGTGCACGCGGATGTGCCAGTCTCCCTGGGGAATAATGGTGGTCTCCACTGTGACATCCGCAAAGGGATGCCATGTAGCTTCCACCCTATCCTCATGGATAGCATATTCCTTGCAGCCGCAGCGCACATGCCAGTAGACTTCATCTTCGCTGAGGGCCAGCATGCTGTCATATGCGCCACGGTTCAGCATGACGGAGCTCTTGGGTACGCTGAATGCAAAGGCAGTGGAATAGGCGAATTTTTCATACTTGGCTTCCACAAGGGCATGCTCAAAGGCCCGGTTACCTGCAGGAAAGGCCTGCACATGACTGTTCAATTCATCCCGTATGATGATCATGCGGGCATGTTCTTCCCGTAAAAAAGCAGGCGGTGTATGTGCTTTTTCTTCCACTTTCCAGAATGGGTGATTTTCAGGCAGCGCTAACGGCGCAAAGGCCTTCATGGCCCAGTAAGGCGAGCCTGGCGCGTTATAGCCTTCCGCCATCATCAGGTTGGGATATGCATACCCGATGGTCAGAATGCCGTCATCGCTAAAGATGGGGCGTGCAAACCACTTGCGCATGTTTTTGAGCAGCAGTCCTTTTATTGTGCCCCAATCAGCCGACGCGTTTTCCTCATCTCCCAGCGGCAGCGCACCGAAAAACGCGCTTTGGGCAAACCGGTACGCAAGGCTTCTGCCATAGGGCAGAGCCTCCCCATCGCTTGCGAACCAGGCTTCCATTCTCTTTTCCATCAGCCAGGCACGTTCTCGGTAGGCTTCGCAGCGCTTTGGGTCCAGTTCGCCCATGGCCTTGGCGTACAACAGGCCATAGTAATGAAAGGCCCAGGGCGTATAGTAATCCCGCTGATTATCATAATCAAAGTACCAGCCGTCGCCCTCGTAATGCTCCTCCATCATATCCAGATCGCTTTTGAGCAGAGCCGCATCATATGGCAAGCCAGTTTTTAAGAATCCTACGTTCACCAGCACCCGGAAAAACCGCCAGTTGTTCTTGGGCATGTCGTATAAATTGATCTGGTTCAGCCAGCGGTGTATATTTTCTTGCGTCTTTTTATCATGCACAAAGTAGAACTCCTGCGGTACAAAACACAACGCCATGCCCATGACGGCCATCTCCACCATACGCTGGTCAAAAGGTCCGATATCGCCCCAGTATTCCGAGTGCCTGGGGTCGGTTCCGTTTTTAAGGCCTTCCATCCACTTATCCCAAAGCGGCCTCGCCTTTTGTGACCCACCCATCATCAGCGGCACAAGTGCCCACAAAGGCCTGGACCAGGCTTCCATTTCCGCGATATCGTATGGATAAACAGCCCCCGTATCCCCCAAATGAAGTCTTGCACAACCGGGCGAGAGCTTTTTCGCAAGGGGCTCGAGTATTTGCAAGGCAGCGTTTTCAAAATCTGACCGGGTTTTCAACGGATTGAATTGCACTGGATTGCCCATTAAGACACCCTCCTGGAAAAAATAAAGGTTTGTTTGTGCTCAAGCTTCGCCACTGCCGTCAGCGTCAGCCGCCATAGACTGCCGGGAAAGCTCTTTGCCATGCGCGCATCCGTTATTGGAATTTCTTCAAACGTTGGCTTCAAGACTGCGTCAAAGCAGAAGATCATTCTATCCGTTTCTACCGTCCCTGTTTTTACGTCTGGGCGGTTTCTAAACAGAAAGACCCAGGTAACTGGGGCCGCTTGATCAAGCCTTATGTCATCTTTCAGTACAAAAGCATCATTCCGGAAGAAGGCCTTGCGCGATAGGTTTACAATTCCCGACTCTTTGGGATATGCCGCCGCGATGTCCATGCATATCCCTTTGGGTGCTATGTCCACATCCCGTGCGCCATGCTCCCGGCCTGGCTGCTGCTCATAGTCCCCTACCATGGGCACGTTGTGATACATGCTTCGTGTGTTCCATAGCGTGTACCGCTCGTCACTGAACGTTTTGGCCGTATAGGTCATGTTGCCCGCGTCCACGATCTCCGGTTCACCATCAGCGTACAGCAAAAAGCTGCCCACATCATTATGGTTATGGCTTTCACCATTGTGTCCCGCCTTGACCGCGGCATACAGGCCGCCGCGCCGCTGCGCCCACACCTGCAGATCCGGCAGGATGATCGTATTATCTTCCTGCGGTGAAGATACTGGCGCCGGTACATGGAAAAAGAGTTTGCACAGCACACGATAGGCTTCCGGGGTGTCCTTGGGCAATATGGATGCATCAAAACTTGCTATCTGCCTGCCCAATGCCGCCAGTTCTGATAGCCCTGTGCGCTGTCCAAAGCGGTATATCCGTTCTCCATCCAGCATGGGCCAGGCGTCGCAGTCGGCAAAGTTCCACAAGTACGGCCCCGCGATATGAGCCTTTACAGGAAAAGCGCCAATATTTTGAATGTGAGGCTGATCATAAAAAGAGACTTTGCCACCGGTCAAAAAATAAATGTGCTCCAGACAATCCAGCAGCGAGCCGCCTGCCATATTCCAATAGCCCGCTCCTTCGTCACAGCCGCCATCCGCCGGCATCACGGCAAGGTATCTGTCCAGCATGCGCATGGCCCGCTTTATTCCTTCTGATAGACGCAGGTCATCCGTCTCCATCAAAATCAGACTGGAAATCACATTGGACAGTATCCATGGTGTCCAGTTGTTCATATCCCTTCGTATCATGCCCATCCACCAGAAATCATCATGATACATGAACGGCTTTATGATCCTCCGCTCCGCCTCCAGATGTACTCGGCGGATGATCAGCGGCGATACGGAATCCAGCTTACCTTTGAGCAGATGGCAGCTCCACAATAAAAGAGCGGATGTTTGGGCAGCAAATAAATCAATATACGGATTCTCCACATCCGGCAACGGCCGCTCGGCTGCCGGCCTCATGCCGAAATGAGAAGAGCCGTTATGAGCGCTGATGCCCCAAAAGCTTTCCTCACAAATACACCACAACCCATCCACCACCTGATCCATATACACCCCACTATCGTCGAGGCATTCTGCCAGCACAGCGGTAAGCAGCATCCGCCGGCGGGCAAAATACGGTGCCTCAAAGGCAGTGCGGCTGCCAGAACGAACATACGCCAGGAACTGGGTGGCAGTAAGCATAGGATAGGGGGTATCCTGCTGGGCCTTGGCCGCAGCCAGTATCTCCTCCCGCATGATAGTTGGCACCTTTGCCCAAGCTGCTCTATCAGCGGCCGAAGGAATGGTCAGACGTCTCTCCCTTGGAACAAGCAAGGTACGAAAATCTACAGTTTCCAGGTATTCCGTAAACATAAAGGTCCTTTCATGCTGACAAAGCAGCCTGCGTTACGCAACGAACATATAGTCATGATTCTTTCTTGGATAAGCTGTTTCATCTCGCCCATATCATTCGATGAAAAATCCAGGATCGGTATGGGATTGCCATTTACAACCCGTACCCTTCCACCTCTGCCGCCGCCTAAATGAACGCCCCTGTTCCCTTCAAGTCGTTGGCAATAATGGGCTCGCTCATATAATAGGCAAAGGAGCCATCCCGCTTTTGCGCTCCACCCAGCCCGG
Source organism: Bacillota bacterium (assembly GCA_023398575.1). Classification (GTDB taxonomy): domain Bacteria; phylum Bacillota; class Clostridia; order Christensenellales; family Aristaeellaceae; genus JAEWAH01. The sequence continues at coordinate 27,176 of JAEWSC010000081.1, forward strand.
CCACCTGGCAGCACTTGGTAACGATGGCCTGACCATTTAGCACCTGAATAAACTGCACAACTGCGCCTTGGTAGACGTTTTTAAGCTTCTTCCTGTCAAACTCAGGCAGAAGACCCAAACGGGATGCTTTGGTCAAGGCATAAATAAACTGGCTCGAGCAGGAGGATTCGGGGTAATTGCCTGGCCGGCCTGGCGTATCCAGCACCTGAAACCAAACCTTTGTGTTCGGATCACGAGCTTTCCAAGCGGCGTCTGACATTTCATTAAGCAGCGCCCTTAGCTTCTGGTATTGTGAATGCTCCCCTGGAAACAGCTCCAGTGTATCCACAAGCGCGCACATATACCACCCCACCGCACGACCCTATACATGTTTTGACCGGCTAGTCAAAGGGTCTGCCCACGGCTGTACACAAGCAGCATCACCTGCATGGAGCGCGGCAATTGCTGCAGAAAACGCCTCTGTCCAAATACCAGAATCCGCATAATGGGCATATGCTTGAATATTCATTGAGTGCTGCCTCTCTCTGGTGCAGACATGCAGATAAACCATGCGGCATGTCCTTTTACTGCATTCGATTTTCGCCGCACACATCGAAAACTCCTTTCATACTCTTTTGCATTGAAACCGCTTACCATACGTATATGAAATTCTTCCATTGCAAAAAGACGAATATATTATCAAAAGTTACTCACTACTTACTCACTTATATATTTACAACCGCCGCAACTTGCTCTATAATATGCGTAGAAGAAGGAAAAGGTGGTTTATTCTATTGAGAAATGTCCGCCTTGAAGTCATGGAGCAATATATCATCCAAAAGGATACCGTTAGTATGGAGGATTTGCAAAAGCACTTTGCCACCTCCATGAACACCATCCGACGGGATGTGGCACTGCTTATCAAAAAGGGTAGCATCGAAAAGGTTTACGGTGGCGTGTGTGCCCGCAAAAGCGAGCAACTGACACCCTTTGACGTACGCACCATTAAGCACCCCGAAGCCAAAATGCGCATTGGACGCAAGGCCGCCGAACTGGTCGCGGATGGCGACACGATTTTCATCGATTCTGGTACCACGACGCTGCATATGATACCCAACCTTGCGGATAAGCAAAATATCACCATCATTACCCACAACCTGCATGCCATCATGGCGGCTATTCCTTATCCAAATCTGACTGTCATCATACTGCCCGGGCAACTTTTGCGTAAAACAAGCTCCTTTACTGGGCTTGAGACAGTCCGTTTTTTAAAGGCCTATAATATCAAAACGGCGTTCATGGCCGCTACCGGCCTTTCGCTTAGCAACGGGGTTACCAATGCCTCCTCCATGGAGTATGAACTGAAATTAACCGCCATGGAACGCAGCAGCAAGTCATACTTATTGCTGGACAGTCACAAATTTGGTGAGACAGCCATGCTGACCTATGCCCAGATCCATCAATTTGATGGCATCATTACCGAAGCTATGCCGGATGATGGCTATAAAAACGTAATTGCAAACGCTGGCAGCAAACTCATTCAAGCTTGAATACGGAGGTTTTAACGTGCCGCTTACAAATATGCATCCGCTGCTGCAAAGGGCAGCCAAGGCAAACCGCGCCGTAGGCGCTTTCAGTGTCGCAAACATGGAAATGATTCTGGGCGTTATCAACGCTGCGGAAAAAGCAAACACCCCGGTCATTTTGCAAATTGCCGAGGCACGGCTTGCCACATCCCCCCTTTCTATCATCGGGCCAGCCATGCTGGCTGCAGCCAGAAATGCCAAGGTGGATGTAGCCGTTCACCTGGACCATGGCATAACCGACGACTGCATCTATGAGGCCATTGGTTTGGGCTTTAGCTCCGTTATGTTCGATGGGTCTCATCTTTCCCTGGATGAGAATATCGCCAAAACCAAAGAGATCACGGCATATGCCCATGCAAAGGGCGTGGATGTGGAGGCAGAAATCGGCCGGGTAGGCCGTACAGAAAGTGGCGAGGATGCTCCCATCGCCTATGCAGACCCCAAGGACGCCATCTACTTTATCGAACGAACACAGGTAGATGCCCTGGCGGTTGGTATCGGCAATGCCCATGGCGTTTATACCGCAGCGCCGAATCTTCGGTTTGACATCCTTGCCGAAATAGCAAGCAAGGACAAAACTCCCCTGGTGCTTCACGGCGGCACCGGCATCACGCCGGATGATTTTCGCCGGGCCATTGCTTGCGGCGTGCGGAAAATCAACATCGCCACCGCTTGCTTTCAGGCGTCGGCCATCGCCGCGCACCAAGCAAATGAGACCAATATCTTTGATGTAAGCCGGCGTATGGCCGAGGCGACCACCCAGGCCGTACTTGAACATTTGCAAATCTTTGGCCTTGCCTGAAAGGAGACATGTATGAGCCTTTTTCAATGGGATGAAACCCGCCCTCTGGACATTATACCCGTCGGACGGATCGCCATCGACTTTAACCCGGTAGACTATTTTCAAACACTGGCCGAATCTACCACTTTCAAAAAGTACCTTGGCGGCTCGCCAGCCAACATTGCCGTGGGTATGGCACGACTTCACCGCAAGGTTGGCTTCCTGGGCAAAATCAGCGATGACCGCTTTGGCGATTTCGTACAGCAGTTTTTTGAAAAGGAAGGCATTGATGTAAGCCATGTCACCCGCTGCAAAAACGGCGAGTCGCTAGGGCTTACCTTCACCGAAATCCTCTCACGGGATGAATCCAGCATCTTAATGTACCGGGAAGGTGTTGCTGATCTGCAGCTTCACCCAGATGATGTAGATGAGGCGTATGTAAGAAGCGCCAAACTGGTGCTTATATCCGGCACAGCTTTATCCCAAAGTCCCTCCCGCGAAGCCGCCTTGAAGGTATTGCAGCTGGCTAAGAAAACAAACACACCGGTGGTTTTCGATGCCGATTACCGCGCCTACACCTGGAAAAACGATGACGAAA
>JAEWSC010000092.1 GCA_023398575.1 Bacillota bacterium
TGCATAAAAAAAGCTTGTCCGCGCGGATGCGCAGGCAAGCTAAACGTCGTCATGCGAAATTGCTTTCAGACAGTCGCTCAACATCTTGCCGGCATCACAGTACCGAGTTAAAGACATTGGGTCCGTATTTCACCTGGGGTATTGTAACACAAGCAGCACCATACCGCAATAGCGCTTTCGACAGGAATCTTTACAATTCTATCAAATTTCCTGTATCAGGTATACATCCACCGATGATCGCCGCTTGTTATCCCCTGCGCGCCGGGGCCATGTGGATGGCCATGCCCTCTATGCTGTCCAGGGCTTCGGTAAAGCTTTCGGCAAAGGTGGGATGGGGACGGATGGCTTTTAACAGCTGCGTACGGGTAAGGCCATTGGCAATGGCCACCGTTGCTTCGCCTAACATGTCCGTGGCCCGTTCGCAAACGATCTGCGCACCCAGCAGCACATCCGTTTGCGCGTCCAGCACCAGCTTGATAAAGCCCCGCTCACCGTCCGCGATCATGGTGCGGCAGTTGGCGGACAGGATATACTTGCCGGTGCGAACAGCAATGCCCTTCACCTTTGCTTCATCGGCAGTCATGCCCACGCAAGCGATTTCCGGCCGCGTGTACACACAGGAGGGGACAAGGTCTTCCCGTACGGCAGGCGTATGCCCCGCCGCCCGCTCCACGCAGGCAATGCCCTGGGCTGAGGCGGCATGAGCCAGTTGAATCATGCCGGCCACATCGCCGATGGCATACACATGGGGCACACTTGTTTGGTGGTTTTCATCCGTGACAATGCGGCCCCGGTCGGTTTCCACAGTGAATCCTTCCGCAAAAAGTCCCTTGGTGTTCGCCCTGCGGCCAATGGCCACAAGCACCGTATCGCCCACCGCCTGACCTTGCTTGCCCCCCGACTCATACAGCGCGGTCAAGGAGCCGTCTTCATTCTTTTCAATTTGCGCAACCTTTGCGCCGGTGAAAATACTCACGCCCCGCTTTTTGAGGATCATGGAAAGGTTTTGAGAAATCTCCCGGTCCATTTGAGGCAGCAGCCGATCCAGCGCCTCGATGATGGTGATCTCATACCCCAGCGCCTGAAACATGGAGGCAAATTCTACGCCGATCACGCCGCCGCCGATGATTACAAGCCGCTTACCAGCGGGCGGAGCGGCAAGTATGCCGTCGCTTGTCATAACGCCGGGCAAGTCAAGGCCAGGTATGGGCGGAAGCACAGGAACAGAGCCAGTGGCAATGAGGATTTTCTCTCCCGTCAGCGTTTGGCCATCCACACATACGGTATGGCTGTCCTGTATGACGCCCGCGCCTTTTATCTGCGTGATGCCGTTTTGGGCAATCAGCCGGCCAATGCCATCCCGAAGATTTGTAACCAGATCCTCCTTGCGGGCGTACATTTGATCCAGGTCCAGGGTCATCTGTTCCACTTTTATGCCCCAGGCGGCGATGCGGTCCAGCTCCTCAAAGCCCATGGCGGCATGCAAAAGTGCCTTGGTGGGCACGCAGCCACGGTTTAGGCAGGTGCCGCCCACCTCCCCTTTTTCCACCAGGGCGACCTTACATTTTAACTGCGCGGCGCGGATGGCAGCCTCATAGCCGCCCGGCCCAGCGCCTAGGATGATCCAGTCAAAATCCATGGCTGTTTCTCCTTAAAAATTCTGGCTTGTCAAGAATGCGATCAAGTCATTGCCGATTTCTACCGACTGGGCCTTAATGGGCGCTACAGCCTGCGCAAGTGCCAAGCCATTGAACGCACAGCCCCTCAGCAAGCCCGGCAGGCTTTGAATCAGCGTTTCATCCAGCGCGTCGGAATAGACGGCGCACTCCTTCACCCGGCCGGCTTCCACCGAAAACTGCAGTTGTATACCGCCCCAGGGAAAACGGGCTTCCCCTTCCCAGGTAAAGGGGATGGGCCGGCCAAAAATCCAATCCCAGGCCGCGAATTTTTCCCGCCCAGCCGCCACGGTTGCCTCGTTGATGCGTTCAGGGGGCAGCACCTGCGGCTGTGCGCCATACACATCCCCCAGGGCTTTTACAAGCGCTTCTTTGAGCGCATCCATTGTAAGGCTTGGACAAAGCTCCGCAAGGTTTACCACCCGCGCACGCACGGAGGCAACACCTTTGGATTCCAGCTTTTGCTGGGGCACGTTCAAATACCGGGCCAGATTGTCCATGTCCACGCTGACCAGCAGCGTGCCATGGTGATAGGCATTGCCGCCGCTTTTGTAAAAGGCGTTGCCGGAAAACTTGCGGCCATCTACCGTAATGTCGTTGCGGCCAGTACGCTCCGCCTGTATGTTGAAGGAGCGCACCGCCTGTAAAATCACCTCTGTCTGCCGGGCCACATCATAATCGTCTTGGCCGACCAGAAAGGTAAAGTTCAAATTGCCCAGGTCGTGATACACCGCGCCGCCGCCGGAGAGCCTGCGGACCAGATGCCCAAAATCCTTTTTCAGGTCGGGCACCCGCACTTCCTTCCAGGCGTTTTGGTTGCGGCCAATGACCACCGTGTGCCGGTTCTGCCACAAGTACAGTATGATTTCGCCAGGCGCAACCGTGCTCAGCAAGTGCTCTTCCAACGCAAGATTTTGATAAGGATCCGTCTGGCTGGTTATTACATATCGGCAGCGGTGTATCACTTCGTCACCTCTTATTTAATATGCATATCGCAACTTCGGGTTGCGGGCAGCGCCCACCTCATCCGGCCTACCGATGGGGGTGGTCACGGGGCACAGGTGAAGTGCCTCCGGGTCCTCCTTGGCACGGCGGGCAATGTCCTTCAAGGCTTCAATGCCCTCCTCCAGCGTCTCCCGGCTTTCGGTTTCCGTAGGCTCGATCATCAGCGCCTCGTGAACGATCAGCGGGAAGTACATCGTTGGAGGGTGCATGCCCTTATCCAGCAGGGCCTTGGCTACATCCAGCGCGGAAACGCCGGTTTCCTTTTTGAGGTTTTCCAGGGTCAGCACAAATTCATGCATGCAAGTGTGGTCATAAGCCAGATCATAGGTATCCTTGAGCCTGTGCATCATGTAGTTGGCGTTTAGCACCGCATTTTGCGACGCTTCCTTGATGCCTTCCTTCCCCAAGGTCAGTATATAGGTCAGCGCCCGCACTACCACCAGGAAATTGCCGTAAAAGGCTTTTACCTGGCCGATGCTTTGGGAATTTGCCTCTTCGCCCAGCTTGGAGTAGGGCAGAAAAGGCGCGAGATGCGCTTTGCAGCCCACCGGACCGCTGCCGGGGCCGCCGCCGCCGTGTGGGGTGGAAAAGGTTTTATGCAGGTTCAAATGCACCACATCAAAGCCCATGTCGCCGGGGCGGACCACGCCCATAATAGCGTTGAGGTTGGCGCCGTCGTAGTAGCATTGGCCGCCGGCCTCGTGCACGATGCGGGTGATCTCCAGTATGTTTTTATCAAATAAGCCCAGAGTATTGGGATTGGTGAGCATCAGCCCCGCGGTGTCCTCACCCACAGCGGCTTTTAGCGCTTCCAGGTCCACACAGCCATCCGGCCCGGAGGGAATGCTGACCACAGAATAGCCTGCCATGGCCCCGGTAGCCGGGTTGGTGCCATGGGCGGAATCGGGCACGATGAGCTTTGTGCGCTTTACGTCGCCCCGTGCCTGGTGATAGGCCTTGATCAGCAGTATGCCGGTAAACTCGCCATGGGCACCGGCGGCGGGCTGAAAGGTCATGCGGTTCATGCCGGTGATTTCGCACAGGTGCTTTTCGGCAGTTTGGAGAACCTCCAGGCAGCCCGCAACCGTTTCCTTGGGCTGCAGGGGGTGGATGCTTGCAAAGCCCGGCAGAGCGGCCATTTCATCATTGATACGGGGGTTGTATTTCATGGTGCAGGAGCCCAGTGGATAAAAGCCGCTGTTGACGCCATGGGCGCGCTTTGCCAGCTTGGTATAATGGCGGCTGATGTCCGTTTCCGCCATTTCCGGCAGGCGGGGTGCCGTTTCGCGGGCAAAGCCCTCGGGGAGGGATACTTCCGGCACATCACATTTGGGCAGCAGGCTCACATGGTGGCCCTTACGGCTTACTTCAAAAATCAGGTTCATGCGCACACCTCCCGTAAGGTGCCTAAAACAGTATCCAATTGTTCGCGGCTTACTTGCTCGGTGGCACACCAGAGTAATTGATCATTGCCAATGGGCAGGCCGCCCAGGATATCCTTTGCTTCTAGCGCCTTCAAAACAGCATCCCGCTTGCCATTGCAGCAAGTGACAAACTCATGGAAGAAGGGGGCAGTGCCGATCCTTGTGATGCCGGGAATTTTCGTCAGCCCCTCCATCAGATAATGGGCCTTGCTCATGGATTGCGTGGCGACTTCCTTTAACCCTTCCGGTCCCATGGCGGAAAGATAGACCGCCGCGGTCAGTGCGCACAGCGCTTGGTTGGAGCATACGTTGGAGCTGGCTTTTTCACGTCTTATGTGCTGCTCCCGGGCTTGCAGCGTTAAAACAAATGCCCGGTTGCCTTTGTGATCTGTTGTTTCGCCCACAATGCGGCCCGGCAGCTTGCGCATCATGGTGTTGGAGGCAGCCATGAACCCAAGGTACGGCCCGCCGAAGGATAAGGGCATGCCCAGGGGCTGGCCTTCGCCCACGGCGATGTCGGCGCCAGCTTCGGCCGGCGACTGCATCACGGACAGGGCAATGGGATTCACGCCCAGTATGTACTTGCCGCCGGCCGCGTGCACCTTTTCACCCAACAGCTTTGCGTCTTCCAGCGCGCCGTAAAAGTTGGGCTGCTGAACATACAAACAGGCAGTGTCTTCCCCCAGCATGGCTTCCAATGCTGCTATATCCGTTACGCCATCCTTTTCCGGTACGATGCGCATGGGTGCGTTGGCAGCATTGCAAAAGGTTTGAATGGTAGCAATGGTATCGGGGTGGGCGGTGGCGGATACCAGGGTGGTCACCCGTTTGCGCTCCCGGCACATGGCCGCCGCTTCCGCCGCGGCCTCAGCCCCGTCGTACATGGAGGCGTTGCTTACCGGCAGCCCGGTCAGCTCGCAGATCATGGTCTGATATTCGAAGATGGACTGCAAAATCCCCTGGCTGATTTCGGCCTGATAGGGGGTATAGGCGGTAACAAATTCCTCCTTGGAGGTTACGTACTTGACGATGGAGGGAATGTAGTGGTTGTACGCGCCTGCACCCCGCAGGATGGTGGAATACACCCGGTTCTTTTGCGCCAGGGCGGTCATGGCGCGGCGCACCTCCAGCTCCTGCTTGCCTTCCGGCAGGTTTAGAGGGTTATGGAGCAGTACCGAATCCGGCACATCATGAAACAGCTCTGCAACGCTGTCCGCGCCGATCACAGACAGCATTTCCTGCTGCTCCTCTTGGGTGGTGGGGATATAGCTGCCCATGCTCAGCCCTCCTTGACGGCGCTTTCATAGCCTGCGGCATCCAAAAGCGCTACGGTGCCGGTGACATCCTTTACGCGGATGAACCAGGCCTCATAAGGCGCTTGGTTGATATTTTGAGGGCTGTCCAAAAGAACTTCATTGATCTCCACAATTTCGCCGGTAACGGGGCTGTAAATGTCGCTGACGGCCTTTACTGATTCCACATCGCCAAAGGTTTCGCCGGCGGTAACGCTGTCGCCAATTTGCGGCAGGTTTACAAACACCAGGTCACCCAGCTCGCTCTGGGCAAAGTCTGTCAGGCCGATTTCGACAACGCCATCGTTCAGTTCCTTGACCCATTCGTGGGATTTGGTGTACTTTAGTTCCTTAGGGGTGTTCATTGCGTTTTCCTCCTTATATTTCACAATCGTTTTGACAGGTTAGGCTTTGCCTTTTTTGTAAAAGGGCAGGGGTACAATTTCGGCGGCAATTCGGCGGCCCCGCACGTCCACCTCCACCGTATCGCCCAAAGAAAGACCTTCCTTTTGAAGCAGGGCCATGGCCACGGCCTTGTTCACAAAGGGGCAGAGGGTGCCGGAGGTAGTGTGCCCGATTTCCTTGTCACCCTTAAATACGGTGCAATGCTCCCTGGCGATACCCCGGCCGGTCAGTACAAGTCCAAAACGGGCAATGCTTGGTTCGCCCTTTTCCACCATGGCCCTTTTGCCGATGAAATCGGCTTTTTCCATCTTTACATAATTGCCAAGGCCGGTTTCAAAGGGCGTGACAGTATCATCCATCTCATGGCCGTACAGCGGCATGGCCGCCTCCAGGCGCAGGGTATCCCTGGCGCCCAAGCCGCAGGGAATCAACCCCACATCCTTGCCGGTCTCCAAAAGAAGGTCCCACAGGCGGGGCGCGTCTTCATTGGCGCAGTAGAGTTCAAAGCCGGTCTCCCCTGTATAGCCTGTGCGGGAGATGAGGCAGGGTATGCCCCCAACGGTCCCCTTTTCCACAAAGGAGTAATATTTCTTTGGAATGTCCTCTTCCTTACACAGGCGGCTCAAAATCTCCGGAGCCTTGGGGCCTTGCAGCGCCACTTGGGCGGTTCTATCTGAGGCATCCTCCATTTGTACGTTGCCAAATAGATGGGCCTTCATCCAGGCCACATCCTTTTCCCGGTTGGAGGCGTTGACTACCAGCAGATAGCGATCTTCACCCAGGCGGTACACAATCAAGTCATCTACAAAGCCGCCGTCATCGTTGCACAAGGGGCTGTAGCGCACTTGGCCGATATTTAGGTTCCCCATGTCATTGGTGACCAGGTTTTGAATGTTGTTTAGGGCATCGGGGCCGGAAAACAGCACTTCGCCCATGTGGGATACGTCAAACAGCCCGCAGGCTGTGCGCACCGCCATGTGCTCTGCAATGACCCCACCTTGATACTGCACCGGTAAGATGTACCCCGCAAACGGCACCATCTTTCCGCCCAGCGCTACATGGCTGTCATACAACGGCGTCTTTTTGTCCATGACCGTTCCTCCTGTGCTCACGCTTATTTCATTGAGATCGTTGTGCTGGAACTGTACCAACGATGGGTTCAGACTTCATGATAGCCGCGAGGAATTTTTCTTGCCCGCTAAGTCGAGGCAGCGCAACGTAGCAGCGCTACGTTAAGCGGACGAGACAACGTGGGCATGGAAAAGGACCGTGGATATCAGAAGGATGAGCCCGGAGGCGGTACATAACAAAAAAAGGCGAACAGGCCGCTGTTGCAGCCTATCCGCCTCTGTTATCGAACCTGAAAGATTCCTCCCCGCACGATTGGCACGAAGGAGTTGCTTCTTCGGTGCATCATTGCTTTCCAGAGCTTCGTCCCGGTTTAGTCTTTTTGCCTGAGAGTTTGTTGCGTCTTCCCCTTCGGCGCCGCATATGTGCAGTCTCTCCTAAACCGTTCACCCGAAATATGCAGTTGTTTTTCCGCAGCCAGTGTACAATTTCCGCAGGAGTTTGTCAATGCTGATTTCTGACTCCCAGGCATGGTAATGAAACCACAAGGAGGATGCTGGGCCAAATTATGCAATATCCATGCCGAATACTTCCAACTGGGTAAGGGCGGGAAAAGGGGAGGGATCATCGGCCCTGATAAGGCTACAAAGCTTTACCCAGGTAACCTCGTGCTCACCGATGGGGAAATATTGAGTTTCGCCAGTCTTCGTGAGCGAAAGTGCACATTCCTGGCCGTCTGAGAATGACAACGTCGCCTTTTCCCACCAGGTATCGTGGGGGAAGTCTGCCCGGATGGTAATGCCCACTTCGTCAATCAAAACAGCGCGGCCAAAGTGAACGGTGATTTCTGCGTCATCCTTGCCGCCAATGCCCCAGGAAAGGTAGGGCCAGCCGCCATGGCTTGTGTTAAACTTCAACCCGTCGATGACGTTGCGGGCAAAGAACACAGGTTCATCCCTTGTTTCAATATTGGCTGTGGCGTGGGGGTAGCAGCCCTTGTAAAAGCGCTGGTCGGCGGGGTTGATGGCCAGGTTGCGGCGGCTAAATACTTCCTCAAGCCTGGCTGCGCGCAGAGAGATGATGTGACTGCTGCCCGAAAACGCCTGGGGGGCATACATGGTTTTCAAATCACCAAAGGGGATGGCGAACGAAAATTGCTTATGCGTAAGGTTAACCAGGGCTTCAGGCAGTGTTGCGTCGACCTGAACGGCGCAATGGTGATCATCCGCGGTAAATACGATGCGGTCGCCCTCCACAAATTCCTGTGCATAATAAAGCCGCGCGGACTCCGTGCCGGATACGGTTTGCTTTACCTGGCCGGCTGCGTCAAGTATCTCAATCGTATACATATGTACCTCCCGGGTGTTGTTTTTCTATAGGTATCCTACACCCGAAAGGCAAGGTTGTAAAGCAATTGCGTTATTCCCAGCGGAAGAATTTCAGCGAGATGCCAGTACCGATAACAGTGATGGCACCAAGTATAATAAAGGATAGGAGCATGCCCGAAAGGTCCTGCCCAAGGGAGGCGGCCTTTAACAGCTTAATGCCCTGTGTCAGGGGAAGGACATCCGCCGCCGTTTGAAGAGCCTTCGGCATGATTTCGTAAGGGATCGTCGCACCGGATAAGAACAGCATGGGGAAATAGAAGGCGCTGGCCAGAATGCCGCCCATCTGTGCGCTTTTGGCGACGCTGGCAATGGCCATGCCAATGGCATGAATGGAGAGTACAACAAGTAGGTACACCGCAAGAAAGGTGGCGGCGGAGCCCAGCAGTGTAAAGCCGAAGAATAGCGCACAGATGATATACACCAGCAAAGATGAAAAGACGGACAGCGTTAGGCTAAACAGTACGTGGGCGGATAAGAGCAGCATGGGGCTTGCCGGTGTTACCTTGTATCGCTTGAGTATTTTGCGCCAGCGGTAATCTGACAGGGCGATGGGCAGGCCCATTAAGCCGGCGGCGCAGATGCCGATGCTGGCTACCGCCGCAAAGCTCACGTCGATCTTGCGTATGGCGGCATCTGCTTCTGAGGCTGCGCCGCCGTACAACACCCCCAGCAATAGCATGAGGCCAACGGGCATCAAAACACCGAACAGGACAGAAGAAAATTCTCGAATGGAGAGCTTGGCTTCCGTTTTATACATGAGCCATAAGGTTTTCATACCGCTTCCTCCTTGGCAAAATGCAAGAATGCATCATCCATGCTATGCGTTCCGCTTTGGTGTATGACCTCCTGGACAGTTCCCTCAATCAATATTCTTCCGTGCTTGATAACAGCGATCCGGTCGCACAGATGCTCCACCTCGTCCATGTAATGGGAGGTCAAAAGCACGGTGGTTCCCTTTGCTTTGAGGTTCAGAATTGTTTGCCACACGCCGCGGCGGGCCATGGGATCAAGGCCTGTGGTCAGTTCATCCAGAAAGACCACTTCTGGCTGATGCATGACCGCCAGCAGTATATCCAGCTTCTGCCGTTCGCCGCCGGATAGGCTGTCTACCGGCGATTTTTGTTTGTCCCACAGGCCGAACTCTTTGAGCAGGCGGTTAGCATCCGGTGCGCTTTTATACAGGGAGGCGGTGATTGCGCAGATTTCACCGACTTTGATTTTGCTGGGATAGGCCGCGTTTTGAAATTGCACGCCCACCCGCTGAAAAAGAGCCCGGCGGTTTTGGTGAGGGCTTTGCCCCAGCAGCAGCACACTGCCCTTTTCAAATGTTTTCGTGCCCAAAATACACTCCAGGGTGGTGGATTTGCCTGCGCCGTTATGCCCCAACAGGCCGAAGATGGTGCCCTTTTTTACATGGAAGGAAATGCCGTCTACAGCCTTTTTTTCGCCGTAGGCTTTGTGCAGGTTTTGTACAGAGATGACCGTTTCCACAGGGAGCCCTCCTATCTGGTGATAGAAGAAGAATATCCCATCCTGCTGGAAATTTCTTGACCTGCGTTGCGAAGTCATTTGGCAAAACACAAAAGGGGGTTGGCGTACAGCCAGCCCCGTGTTACTGTTGAGCTATTGTATACATATTAAGATATATCTGCCGCAACAGCAGGGGAGAAAACATTTAAAAGTCCCGCCTTTTCCACCCGCAGGCGAATGGCTTGGACATCTGTGGTGTACAGGTTCAGCTTTTGCATACGCTCAAAGAAAACGGAACCGGAAAAGGTGAACTTTTTGCTAAGGCCCTCGGGCGTTTGCATCTGCTCCCGCACATGGGCTATGGCCTCCCCAATGGCCAATGTTCTGGGCAATACAAGCATGCTTTGCTTTTTGGCCAGCCGCGCCGCGTTATAACCGGCCAGCGTGCCGGTGACAATGGCCTCTGTATGCCCGACCAGCAGGCCGGCCTTTTCCCCGGCGCATAAAAGATTGCTTACGCCGGATACAAGCAGCGCGTCATCCCTTTGTGCCATGGCAAAAAAGCGCATGGAATTTCCTTTTGTACCGGCATAGGGGTCTTTATACCGGGCGAACTCAAAGCCCTGTATCTGGCGCAGCTTTTCGATATCAAAATAAGGGGCCATCAGTTTGGCGTGGCCGGTATCCAGCAGCACAATACTCTTTTGATATTCTGGCAGCGCGTATTGCTGGCAGGCCTTCAGGCTGATGTGATCGTCTACAAGGTTTTCAGGAATGGGCACCACCACGACGCCCTTTTCATTTAATTCCTGAACAAGGCTGGGGGAGAGGGATTCTTTCATCAGCTTGCAAGCGCCGCTCATGGCCCCGGTGGAACCATCAGGCTTTCTGCCGTTCATCTCAATGCCTCCGGTCAGGCCAGTGAGACTCACGCGTCCTCCAAAGCTTGGGCAGCGGATGACGCACATGGCGCAACCATTGCCATACTTTGTGCAGTTGGCTACGGGACCGGCAGTGCCGGTGGCGTCGATGAACACATCGGCGGCATAGCACCTTCCGTCATCCGTTTCCACTTGCGCAATACTGCCTGCATCCATACGTGCTTTTGTAACCCTGGCAAAGTAATGGATGCCCACACCCATATCAGATAATAAGCGGGATACGGCCCCCGGGGTCTTGGCAATGTCGTACAAGCTGGCGTGGCGGTGACCCGGGAAATTGATGTTTTGATGCCGGGCACACGCATCTGTTATATGAAACAATTCTCCGCCGCCCATGAAGATACATTCCTCGGTGGCTGTAAAACGGCCATTGTTACGCATGATGCCGCCTACCAGCCCTGTGCCAAGCAGCGTATCGGCTCTTTCCAAAAGGGTAACCCCGGCGCCAGCCTTTCTGGCGGATACGGCTGCCGCACAGCCAGCCCATCCGCCGCCGGCTATCACGATGTTCAAGGATTTACGCCTCCCTGCCTTTTGCACTGTACCGTTTATCCGGCGTGTCTTTGCTTGACAGCCTGTCCATAGTATGGCTTATCGCACAGGCCATTATCATAGCGGCGGTGAAGCAATGGCTGTAAGCATGGGTTTATCAGGCGATAGTCAATGGCTTTATTTCATTAAAAAAGAGCGCAAGGGTACAATTCTCCGAAACGGAGACAGATTCGCTGCGTTGTGGGTTGCTTTTCTTCTCGCCGGACCGTAGAATCAGTGTAGACAGGAGGGGGAGTATGGAGAAAAAATCCATTGGTACTTTTCTGGCCGCGCTTAGAAAAGCTAGCGGCTATACGCAGGAGGAAGTGGCCCAGCGGCTGTTTGTATCCAACAAGACCATCAGCAAATGGGAGCGGGATGAAAGCAGCCCCGATCTTGCTGCGATACCGGTGCTGGCGGAGCTGTTTTCTGTAACCTGCGATGAAATTTTGCGGGGCGAGCGTATGCCCCAAGGGGCACAGGACGAGGGCAAGGGCCGTATGAAGGCGGAAAAGCAGGCGCAGCATATGGCAAACAGCACGATCAATCTGTTCAAAAGCGTTTCCGGCATGGCCATTGGTTTGACACTGGTTGGACTGATAGCACATTTTGTGATTGCTTACACGTATTTTAAGCCTTTGGTGGCCTTTGGGCTGGCGCTATTGTTTTTGTTGGGCAGCACACTAATGGAATATTTGCAGCTTAACTACGCAAAGACGGCTTTGAAGGACAGTCCTTTGCTATCAGAAGCAGATGTGCAGCCTGGCGCGCTGATCAAGCGTCTTCACAGAGCGGCGTTTTTCGTTTTTTTGTGTAATGCCTGGGCCTTTCTGCTCATTCTGCCCATGGTGATGGCGGAGGGCTTGGATTTTGCAAACGGCGTGCTTATGTTTGGCGTGTACCTTGGTAAACTGCCGCTGCAAGTGTTGCTATGCCTTGGTGTAACGGCTGCGGCTATGTATTTTTTGCGAAATTGGCTGGGTATAGTATTTAATAAAAGCGGGGCTTTATCACCCTTGTTGTATACAACAAAAGCGATACAGCGCCTTATGTGGATACAGGCAGCGTTGCTGTTGGGCACGGTTTTACGTTTTGTTGCGCCTATTCTGTATAACCTTTCCCAAGGCGGAATCAGCCAGGGAGTCATGATTCCATTTGTTATATTGACCTTGCTTTGCCCCGTTGGCTGCGTTGTTACCCTGATCCTCTGGCTTCGCAAAGGTCACAAAGGGCTGGAACGGTTTGTCATACTCTTGTTGAGCGCACGTAATTTTCTGCTGACGGTTACAGCCCTGCTTGCCCTGAAATATGTTGGCACCTATGTTTCCACAGCTGACCCGGTACCGCGACTTCTTTTGCCCACGGCTTATGTTTGGAACAATCTGTTGCTGCAATGGATGCTGATTATAGCAGCTTATCTCCTGCTCAAATATGTTCTTGTTAAAAGGCTTGCCGGCAAAAACACACCGCCGCCAGCCCCTCAGGAATCACTCATATAAATACGTTTTTTACAGCAAACAGGCCCGGCGAAAAGCCGGGCCTCAGGTTATCAAAAAAAACCTGGGAGGCATTGGAGGGCCGAAGTCCTCCAATTTCGATCGCAAATCAGCGACACGTGCGGTGATTTGCGTAGGAATTTCGTAGAAATTCCTTCCTTGCCCGAGCAAACGGCCGCACAAAGGCGTAGCCGCAGTGCAGTGCAGCGAGGGAAAAACTCAACAAAGTGGCATTGCCACTTTGTTGATGGTCTGAGGCCCGGCGAAAAGCCGGGCCTGTTTGGTGGTAGACTTTACTGCAGCTTGGTGATGGTCGCCGTATCGGCAATGCCGGTAACGGTCAGGCTATTGTTTGTCTGATAGGTAGTGACGGCCGTTTTCGTGGCTTCATCGTAAACGCCGTTTTGCGTCACGCTCAGCTTTTGCTGCAGCCATGTCACCGCTTCCACTGCACTGTATTGCGTTAAAAGAAGTGTGTTCAATTCCGTCACAAAGGTGTTAAGCTCCTCATTTGTTATCACCTGCACGGGCGCCGGGGGCGGTTCAGGCGTTGGCGTAGGGGTTACGGTAGGCTCCGGTGTAGGAGTGGGTGTTGCGGTGGGATCCGGCGCGGGCGTTGGGGAAGGAGTCGGCACTGGTGTGGGGGTTGCCGGCGTGTAAGTATACAGCTTCTCCAAAAGGGCTTTATCGGCGGTCTTGCCATTTCCCTCTGTGCCGATTGTTTTCATAAATGCTTGCATGGCCTTTACGGTGTCGCTGTCATAGCGGCTGGTGGCTTTTTTGGCTAGGAAGCCCAATGCGCCCAAGCGTTCTTGCATCTCCTTGACGCGGGAGCCTGTGTCGCCTGACTTCAAAGTGATATATTCATCGCATTTGGGGGCATCTTTTTTGAACAAGGCCTTCAGCGTGCGTGTACCGGCAATGCCGTCAACTGTTAACTTCGCCTTTTTCTGAAACAGCTTGATGGCGTCGACAGTACGGGCGCCAAAATCACCATCTACCGGTTCGGCCAGATAATTCAGCTCCCGCAGACGCGTTTGCAGCTTTTCCACACGTATGCCGGATGCGCCTTTCTTTAGCTTTACATACGTTACATACTCCGGTGCACTTGCGGCAAACAGCTTCTTTTGCAGGGAGCTTGTCGCTATGCCATCCTGGTTCGCGCCGATGGCATCCTGGAAATAGCGGACAGCCCGTTTTGTGCCCGTTCCAAATTTGCCGTCAATGGCGCCGCAATTATATCCCAATTCCTCCAAGCGTTCCTGCAAGGCCCTGACAGATTCGCCGCTGGAGCCTGTGGACAGCCGCTCGTACTCGTTGGCAGACGCCGCAGGGGTGGCGGTCGGCGCTGCAGTTGGTTCGGGGGAAGGGGAGGAGGAAGGCTCCGCAGTGGGGGAGGGTTGATAGAGCTCGTTGATATGCTGAATCTGGGTGTTGTTTACAGCAAGGCCTTCAAAGTCTGCAGTTGATTCTGCTTGCACATTTTTTACACTGTAAGGGAAAGTGGGATCAGCGATAGCGCCCTGATAGGAATAACCGCTGACCTGTATCAAGAGGCCGCCCAGGCGGTTTGCGTTTGCTAAAAGATATGAGTCATACAGGCCGATACCAACGAGTAAAGTACCGTCTGTATTGGTTGCGTAGCGCTCGACAACGATGTAGGTTTGAGCCATGGCTGGCGCTGTCATCCGGTATGAATTCAAAGTGACATCCATGCTGATGGATGTAAGACTGGGCGGAATCTCCGGCAAGGTTGCAAGGCCGTTGAAGGATGCGGCCGCATATTCCTTCATTACCGCTGTGGGGAGAATGATTTGATTGCCGTTTTGATATGTGGCTTGGGCATTTGAAAAGCCCCAGTGAGAGCCCAGAAGATACAACTGTGTCCAGAAGAATTCCGGGTTACTAGCGTCATACGCGACTTCGCCCTCAATGCCCATGCTGCGGGCAAAGCTATCAAAAACGGGTATCATCCGGTACAGGCTTTCTTCCACCGTTTTACCTGCAGGTGCCTGTGCCTGCTGGTTAGCAGTCTGCGCGTATGCGGCTGTTGAGATGAACAGCAACGCCGCCATTAAAATGCACATCACTTTTTTCATAAGGCTCACTCCTATCCCTATCGTCGTGTTTCTGCCACATTGCGGCAACACATTGATTAGACGCTGGCTTTTTTGGTTTTGGTCCATATTTTCATACATTTTACACTTGTAGCAAAAGATGAGGCCCTTTTGCGTGGCAAATGCGGGCAGAATGGCGCATTCTCCCCTATTGACAGTGCAGGGGACCAGGAGTATAATCCATTTTGTTAGTTTGACTAACAAATAATATTGAGGTGTCTTATGAACGCTTTCGCCGCTGCCCTCAACGACCTTTTGGTCAGCACCTTCAATACGATTCTCAAGTTGGAAGAGCAGTCCGTACAAACCATGAACGGCAGCAACCTGACCATCAGCGAGCTGCACATGCTGGAGGCTATCCACAGAGAACCGGAAAAAGGCCGCACCATCACGGACATTGCCCAGGACTTATCCATCACCCTGCCCACGGTAACGGTGGCGGTAAGCAAGCTGGCACAAAAGGGCTATGTCAAAAAGCACAAAGGGCGGGAGGACGGGCGGACGGTACATGTGGTGCTGACGGAAAACGGCCGGCGGGCAGAGGTTTCCCACCGCTATTTCCACCGGCTGATGGTGCAGGCAATCACAAAGGATATTCCCAAGGAGGAACGGGAAATATTGCTCAAGGGGCTTGCAAACCTGAAAGCGTTTATTCAGCATCAGGAACGGCTGATTCTGGCACAAAAAGAAAACACCCCTGTTCAAGGAGATGAAGCGCATTGAGGATTCTGGGTACAGGCAGCGCACTGCCGGCCCTCACGGTTAGCAACGATGCTTTGGCAAAGTTTCTGGATACAAGCGATGAATGGATCAAGACCCGGACGGGGATTGAGGAAAGACACATTTTATCGGAAGAAACGCTGGCCGATTTGGCCATAGTGGCTGCTAAGCAGGCGATGGACAACGCCCATGTGAATGGGAATGAAATCGATTTGATCATTGGCACCACCACCCGCGGCGAGCTGATTGCCCCAGCCATGGCCTGCCTTGTGCAAAAGGCTGTTGGCGCAAGCTGCCCCTGCATGGACATCAACGCCGCCTGTACCGGCTTTCTCTATGCACTGGATACCGCCCTGGCATACATACAAAGCGGCAAAGCGAAGAAGATACTGATTGTAAGCGCCGAGGGCATGTCCAAACTGTGCGACTGGAGCGACCGAAGCACCTGTGTACTGTTTGGGGATGGTGCAGGCGCGGTAGTCGTAGGCGGGGGAGACGGTCTTTTGTCCATCCGCCTGGGTGTCGCGGAGGAAAAGGATACGCTTTTCATACAGCCCGCGCCCAACCACAATCCTTTTGCCGCATCCTCGCCCATTGCCGCCGGTGTGCACATGGCGGGGCAGGAGGTTTTCAAATTCGCTGTCTCCCATGCCACGGAGGATATTCACAAGGTGGCTGAGGAGGCGGGGATCGCACTTGCGGATGTACAGTGGTTTCTGTTGCACCAGGCCAACCGCAGGATACTGGAATCTGTGCGCCAGCGCTTGAATGCCCCGGAGGATAAGTTCCCAAGCAACATACAGCATGTGGGCAATACCTCCTCGGCCAGCATACCGATTCTGCTGGATGAACTGAACCGGCAGGGACGCTTGCAAACAAACGACCTAATCGTCATGAGCGCCTTCGGCGCAGGGTTATCCACCGGCGCCTGTGTGCTCAGGTGGTAAAAAGATTTCCTATAACAACGCATTCTATCCTATTAATAATATTACATTCAGGAGGGAAAACATCATGAACACATTTGAAAAGGTAGCCGAACTCATCGCCCAGCGCAAAGGCGCAGCCCCCAGCGACATCACCCTGGATAGCAAGTTTCAAGATTTGAAGCTGGATTCTCTGGACGTAGCCGAATTGGTGATGGACCTGGAGGATGCCTTTGACGTAACCATCGAAATCACCAAGGATATGACCTCTGTTGCCGACCTGGTGCGCGTAATCGATGGAGCGAAGGCATGATGGAAACGGCAGTAACCAAACTGTTTGATTTAAAGTACCCGATCTTCCAGGGCGGTATGGCCTGGGTGTCGGATGCGTACCTGGCCGCGGCAGTTTCCAACGCCGGCGGGCTGGGCATCATCTCCGCCATGAGCATGAATGGCGAGTACCTGCGCGCGCAGATTCAAAAGTGCCGCGAGCTGACGAATAAGCCTTTTGGCGTAAACATCATGCTCATGAGCCCTTTTGTAGAAGAAACGGCGCAGGTGGTGCTGGAGGAAAAAGTGCCGGTGGTGACCACCGGCGCGGGCTTCCCCGGCGTATACATGAAAAAGTGGATTCCCGCGGGCATCAAGGTGGTGCCGGTGATCCCCTCTGTGGCCATTGCCAAAAGGGTGGAGCGGGAAGGCGCGGCCGCTGTTGTGGCCGAAGGCTGCGAATCCGGCGGGCATATTGGTGAACTGACCACCATGACCTTGGTACCACAGGTAGCAGACGCCATTTCCATTCCTGTGCTGGCAGCCGGTGGCATCGCCGATGGCCGGGGCATTGCCGCAGCCATGATGCTGGGCGCCCAGGGTGTGCAGTGCGGCACCCGATTTTTAGCCTCTGTGGAGTGCCGCATCCATGACAACTATAAAGACCAGGTGGTCAAGGCCCGTGACATAGACACCATGGTTACCGGCCGCAAGCTGGGCCACCCTGTCCGCGGGCTGAAAAGCGCCTACATGCAGGCCTTCCGTCAAAAGGAAGAAGACCCCTCCATCACCAATGAGCAGCTGGAGGCCTTTGGTTCCGGTGCGCTTCGCCGTGCGGCGGTGGATGGTGATTTGGAAACGGGGTGCTTTATGGCCGGGCAGTCTGCCGGCATGGTAAATAACTGCCTGCCTGTGGAGCAAATCATCCGTGAAATGTTTGAACAGGCGGAAACCCGCCTGCAAGGGGCTGCCCCATGGGTAAAATAGCGTTTGTTTTCGCAGGCCAGGGGGCGCAATACCCAGGCATGGGCAAGGAGCTGTATGAGCTTTCTCCTGCTGCCAAAAAGGTCATGGATCAGGCGGAACGTCTCCGGCCTGGCACCATGGACCAATGCTTTTTGGGCAGTGCGGAGGATTTGGCCATCACCGCCAACACCCAGCCCTGCCTTTTTACAGTGGACGTAATGTGTGCGGCGGCCCTTTTGGAAAAGGGTGTACTGCCTGAGCTTTGCGCCGGATTTTCCCTGGGCGAGGTGGCGGCTGCATCCTTTACGGGCGTTTTGAATTTTGAAACATCATTTGCATTTATACAAGAACGCGCCCGATTGATGCAGGACTGTGCTGAATCTGCCCCCGGCTTCATGGCTGCGGTGCTGCGCCTGTCCAATGAAATGGTCACATCCCTGTGCGAGAAGTTTGAACAGGTATTCCCTGTCAATTTTAATGCCCCCGGCCAGGTGGTCGTTTCCGGCGCGGTAAGTCAAAAGGAAGCCTTTATGCAGGCAGTGTCGGAGCAGGGCGGCCGGGCCATGCCTTTAAAAGTTGGCGGCGCGTTCCATTCGCCCATGATGTCGGGCGCGGCGCAGGCGCTGGATGGCTGGCTAAAGAATACCATGCCTCATCTCCCCTCTGTGCCCCTGTATGCCAACCGCACCGCAAAGCCTTACGGCGCAGATGCTGCCAAATTGCTTTGTGAGCAGGTGGATCACCCCGTTTTGTGGGAGCAGACCGTGCGCAATATGCGGGATGCTGGCGCGGATTTGTTTGTGGAACTGGGCCCAGGCACTGTGCTAACCGGCCTGATCAAAAAAATCATTCCGGACGCCGCTGTCTGCCATGTGGAAAACGCTGTGAGCTTAAACGAAGCTGTTGCTATCATCGAAGGGAGAAATGCTTGATGCGGGATAAAATTGCCCTGGTCACCGGCGGCTCCCGTGGGATTGGCCGGGCCATCGCCCTTCGCCTGGCCAAGGAGGGTGCACAAGTAGCCTTTTTCTATGCCGGCAATGAAGAGGCCGCGCAGAAAACCCTTGCCGATTTGCAGGCCGCAGGCGCAAAAGCCATGGCTGTAAAGTGCGATGTGGGCAGCCTTGCCTCCGTGCAGGAAGCCTTTGCCCGTGTAAAGGCGGAGTGGGGCCCGGTGGATATCCTTATCAACAACGCCGGTATCACCATGGATGGCCTGACCCCGCGCATGAGCCAGGAGGCCTTCGACAAGGTGATTCAGGTGAATCTCAATGGTGCTTTTTACGTTATCCGCACCGCTTACGGCGATTTTTTGCGCAAGCGCTGGGGCCGCATCATCAATATTTCCTCTGTATCGGGTCTGATGGGCAACCCCGGCCAGGCCAATTATTCCGCCGCCAAGGCCGGCATGATCGGGCTGACAAAGACCATCGCCAAAGAGCTGGCGGCACGGGGCACCACCTGCAACGCAGTGGCCCCCGGCTTTATCGAAACGGACATGACGGAGAAAATGGGCCAAGAGCTCATTGAAAAAGCCGTTCAAAACATACCCATCAAGCGCATGGGCACGGCGGAGGAAATTGCCGCCGCTGTTGCCTTCTTGTGCGCGGATGAGGCAGGATACATCACAGGCGCTGTTCTTCAAGTGGACGGCGGATTGTATATGTGAGGTGCAAGCCATGAGGCGCGTATTTGTCACAGGAATGGGCGCTGTCACCCCCGTGGGCAACAGCGTGGAAAATTTCTGGAATGCACTGCTATCCGGCGTGTGCGGCGTAGGGCCGATCACCCGGTTTGATACGGAAAAACTAAAGGTCAAGGTGGCCGCGCAGGTCAAGGATTTTGATCCGCAGGCCCATGGTATGGACGTGTCCAGCGCCCGGCGTATGGACCTGTATTCCCAATATGCCATGGCGGCGGCGGTGGAGGCCATGGCGGACAGCGGCTTTGAAAACACCGATCCAGATCGGTTCGGAGTGTATGTGGGCAGCGGTATCGGCGGCATGCACACCTTTTCCCAGGAGTGTGAAAAGCTGCTGACCAGAGGCCCCGACCGGGTGTCGCCCTTCTTTATCCCTATGATGATCGGCAACATGGGTGCGGGGAACATTGCCATCCGGTTTAATGCCCAGGGCCCCTGCCTGCCGGTGGTCACTGCCTGCGCCACCTCCTCCCACGCCATTGGCGAAGCCTTCCGGGCCATCAAGCACGGCTATGCCGATGCCATTTTGGCCGGCGGCAGCGAGGCGGCCATTGAGCCGCTGGCCATCGCGGGCTTTACCAGCTGCAAGGCACTCAGCGAAGAAGCCGATCCCAATGCGGCCTGTGTGCCCTTTGACACGCGGCGCAAGGGCTTTGTCATGGGCGAAGGCGCCGGAATCGTACTGCTGGAGGAGGCGGAGCACGCAATTGCGCGGGGTGCCACCATCTACGGCGAAATTGTGGGCTACGGCAACACCTGCGACGCCAATCACATCACAGCTCCTCATCCCGAAGGCGTGGGGGCCGCCAAGGCCATGCAGCTTGCCTTAAATGAGGCCGGCGGACTTGCGCCTGATGAGCGGGTATACATCAACGCTCACGGAACGGGCACGCCGCTCAATGACAAGATAGAAACCCTGGCCATCAAGCTGGCCTTGGGAGAAGTGATGGCGCGCAAGGCCGTTGTCTCCTCCACCAAGAGCGCCACCGGCCACATGCTTGGCGCAGCCGGCGGGGTGGAATGCATTGCCGCTTTGCTGGCTGTCAAGACCGGCATCGTGCCCCCCACCATTCATTTAGACGAACCGGACCCCGAGTGCGACTTGGATTATGTGCCCCATCACGCGCGGGAATATAAGCCCAGCCTGGCCCTTTCCATCTCCCTGGGCTTTGGCGGCCACAACAGCGCGCTAGCCGTGAGGTATCCCAAATGAACTTAAAGCAGCTCAAAGAACTGATGAATCTGTTTTCTCAGCACGGTTTGACCCGGCTAGAAGTAACTGAAGGCGAAACAAAAATACTGTTGGCCAGGGAAGGCGCAGCACCCCGCGCAGTGGAAGCTCACGCGGCTATCCCTGCCGCCTATCCATCATCGGCGGCTACCGTGCCCACATCCGCGCCAGTAAAGGCTGCCGATCCAGGCCCGGACTTTAACCAGATTCATGAGGTAAAATCCCCGATGGTGGGCGTGTTTTACGCCGCGCCGGAACCCGGCGCAAAGCCCTATGCCAAGGTGGGTGACCGCGTGAAGAAGGGCGATGTGCTGTGCATTGTGGAAGCCATGAAGCTCAATAACGAGATCACCGCGGATAAAGACGGCGAAGTGGTGGATGTCTGCGTGCAGGATGGCGGCGTGGTGGAATACGGACAAACGCTCTTCAAACTTTTCTGATTGAGGAAAACATATGAACCGTGATGAAATCAAAACCTTTCTGCCCCACCGGGAGCCCATGCTCCTATTGGACACGGCAGAACTGGATGACAGCGGAAACGCCATCGGCTACTATACTGTGCGGGGCGACGAATGGTTTTTGCAGGGCCACTTTCCGGGCAACCCGGTTGTTCCCGGCGTGGTGCTGTGCGAAATCATCGCCCAGACCGCGGGGGTGCTTTTGCGTGAACAACTCCCCGGCAAAACCACGCTGTACGCCGGTATGGACGAGGTGCGCTTCAGACGCATGGTCAAGCCTGGCGACACGGTGAAAATCAATTGCCGCATTACCCGTCAAAAAGCCAACGTGTACGTCATCGCCGGCGAGGCGAAGGTATCTGATTCTCCTTGCGCCAGCGGTGTATTTACCCTGATGCTGGCCGGTTGATGGGGGTGTAAAGTTGTTTCCAAAAATATTGATTGCCAACCGCGGTGAAATCGCGGTTCGGATTATTCGCGCCTGCAAAGAGATGGGCATACTGACCGTCGCCGTTTTTTCAGAGGCGGACCGGGATGCGCTGCACGTTTCCATGGCCGATGAAAGCTATTGCATCGGCGGACCGCAGGCATCATCGAGCTATTTAAACCAAAAGGCCATTTTAACGGCAGCCCTTTTAAGCGGTGCCCAGGCCATTCATCCGGGATACGGCTTCCTGTCTGAAAATCCAGCCTTTGCAGAAGCCTGCGAAAAGCATGGATTGAAGTTTATCGGGCCTAGCGCCAAGGTCATCCGCAGGATGGGCGACAAGGATGAAGCCAAGCGCACCATGAAGTCGCTGAACGTGCCCACCATACCCGGCTGCGATTTGATTGAAAGCGCCGAGCAGGCGAAAGCCGCGGCGGAAACAGTTGGCTTTCCGCTGCTGCTAAAGGCCCGGGCCGGCGGCGGCGGCCGCGGCATACGCCGGGTGGACAAAATGGAGGATGTGGAAAGCGCCTACCGCGCGGCGTCCTCCGAAGCCCTTGCCTCCTTTTCCGATGGCGGGCTGTACATGGAAAAGTTTATGGAGCATGTCAAGCATGTGGAGATGCAAATTCTCTGCGATCAAAAGGGCAACGCGGTGTGCCTGGGCGAGCGCGACTGCTCCATGCAGCGGCGCAATCAAAAGCTGATTGAAGAAAGCCCCTGCGCCTTAATCTCCCCCGAGCTGCGGGCCAAAATGATGGAAACTGCCGCCCACGCCGCTGCCTCCGTCGGCTATGAAGGCGCCGGTACCCTGGAATTTTTGCTCGATGGCGACAAAAACTTTTACTTTATGGAAATGAACACCCGCTTGCAGGTGGAGCACCCGGTAACCGAAATGGTCACCGGCATTGACCTGGTCAAGTGGCAGATCCGCGTGGCGGCCGGTATGGAGCTGCCCTTTACGCAAGCCGAAATCCGCGTTCGCGGCCATGCCATCGAGTGCCGCATCAATGCCGAAGATCCGTTAAACAACTTTCGGCCCAGCTGCGGCCAGGTGACGCTGTTGCACATACCCGGCGGGCCATGGGTGCGCTTTGATACGGCACTGTATTATGGTTTTAAAATGCCGCCCTATTATGATTCCATGGTAGGCAAGCTCATCGTCCACGCACCCACCAGGCAGGAGGCCATACGCAAAATGCAGGCTGCCCTTTGCGAAACGGTGATCGAGGGCATAGAGCATACAGGCCCTTTCCAGGCGGATTTGATCAGTGAGCCAGCCTTTTTGGACGGAAGCTACGCCACGGACTTTTTGAGAAAGTGAGATAGGCTGCATGCTAGCCAAAAGCTTGTTCCGCAAGCCCAAGAATGAATTAGAAGGCCAGGCGCCGGCCGCCGCCCAGGAGAAAGCGATTGCTTGCCCTGGCTGCAAAAAGCAGGTTTCGGCAAAAGAGCTTGAACAAAGCCTCATGGTTTGCCCCCGCTGCGGCCATCACCTGCGGCTTTCTGCCAGGCAGCGTATTGCCATGCTGCTCAATGAAAACAGCTTTTGCGAAATGGACGCGGAGCTTACTTCCCGCAATGTATTGGATTTTCCCGGATATGGGGATAAGCTGGAGGCCGCCAAGCGTGAAAGTGGCGAAAAGGAAGCCGTTATCACAGGCACAGCCAGGATTGGCGAATATCCCTGCGCCTTTTTTGCCATGGAACCGGGCTTTATGATGGGGTCTATGGGTGCGGTGGTGGGTGAAAAGCTGACAAGGTTGTTTGAGTACGCCACGGAACAGAACCTGCCTGTCATTGGCTGCACCGTATCCGGCGGGGCCAGGATGCAGGAGGGGATTGTTTCGCTAATGCAAATGACCAAGGTGTCCGCCGCGGTCCGCCGCCACAGCGACGCGGGCAACCTGTACATTGTGCTGCTTACCGATCCCACCACCGGCGGCGTAACCGCCAGCTTTGCCATGGAAGGGGACATCATTCTAGCCGAGCCGGGGGCATTAATCGGCTTTGCCGGCCCTCGTGTTATTGAGCAGACCATACGCCAAAAGCTGCCCGAGGGCTTTCAGCGGGCGGAGTTCCTGTTGAAAAAGGGCTTTGTGGATCACATTGCTCCCCGGGATACGCAAAGGGAACTGCTTACAAAACTGATGAAAATGCATGGGGGGAGGGCCTAAATGACTGCATACGAAAAAGTACAGGCAGCCAGGGCAAAGGGCCGGCCCACCGCCATGCAATTTATCAAGGCCATCTTCACCGATTTTATTGAGCTGCACGGCGACCGGCGCTTTTCCGATGACGGGGCCATTGTGACCGGCATTGCCATGCTGGGTGATGAACCTGTGACCGTCATCGGCCTGGAAAAAGGCGTGGATACCCCGGAAAAGGTAGCCCGCAACTTTGGTTCCGCCAACCCGGAGGGTTACCGCAAGGCCCTTCGGCAGATGAAGCTGGCCGAAAAGTTCCACCGCCCGGTCATCTGTTTTGTGGATACCGCCGGTGCGGCCTGTGGCCTGGGTGCTGAAGAGCGGGGCCAGGGGTTGGCCATTGCCGAAAACCTGATGGAGATGATGGCCCTTACCGTGCCGGTGATCGCCGTGGTCATCGGGGAAGGCGGCAGCGGCGGAGCCCTGGCGCTGGCCTCTGCCAATCAGGTATGGATGCTGGAAAACGCTGTTTATTCGGTCATCTCCCCGGAAGGGGCTGCCAGCATTCTGTGGAAGGACGCGAAAAAAACCAAAGAGTCCAGCGAAGCACTCAAGCTTACCGCCCAGGACTTGTACTCCCTTGGCGTCATCGACCGCATTTTTTCAGAGCCTGCCGACTTTTCCGCAGTGTATGCAGAACTAAAGGATGCGCTTATTGCAGCCCTTGTAGCATACAAAAACCTTGACGGCAAGGCAATTGCTGATATACGCTATCATAAATTCAGGAGCATCGGGGGTCAGCCGTTATGATCGTTCTGGTTACGGATTCCACGGCCTATTTTTCCCAAAAGGAGGCGCAGGCCCTGGGTGTTGTTCAAGTGCCCATGACTTACACCTATGAAGGCCGCACGCTGTATACAGAGGGTTATATCGATGAGGATGAAAAGGTGCTGCAAACTGTAGCCGACGGCGTGGCCCACTATACCACCGCTCAGGCATCCTATTCCGCCTTCCTGTCCACCCTTGAGGATATTCTTCAGGATGGCAACCAGGCGCTGGTGCTGACCATTTCCTCCCGCTTAAGCGGCACCTACGCCAACGCCCGCCGGGCGGCCCAGGATTTGGATTCGGAAAAAATTGTAGTTGTTGATTCCAAGGCGACAGCCGGGGCCATGTACTTGATGCTTTTAAAGGCCAGGGAGTATGTTGACAGCGGGCTGACCCTTGCGGAAGTAGCAGCAAAGGTAAAGGAAGACCGGGAAAAGACGCGCACCTTCTTTTCCGTGGAGGACATGGCGCCTTTGCGCAAAAGCGGCCGGCTGAACTTTGTGCGGCTGTCGGTATCCACCATACTGAACATCCGGCCCATTTTAAAGCTCACCTCCGGCGGTGTCAACGCCTATGCCATGGCCAGGGGCCGGCATGAGCAGATTCGGCTGCTTGCACAGGCGGCGGCCCAGTGCAATGTGCCCGTGGTAGTGCAGCATTGCCGGGCTGATGAGATGGCCGAGCAGCTGGCCCAGCGGCTTCGGGGCCAGGGCATTACTGTTTTGCAGCGTTTGCTGGGCCCTGTGCTGGCCATCCACCTGGGCAGCGGCTGTCTGTCGGTAGCCTGGATGGAAAAATAACAAAATAGTAAAAAATGCAGCGGCTTTTGAAAAGAGGCCGCTGCATTTTTCTATTAGAGGCGTTGTATGTTTGCCGATGCGTTGTGGTCCAGTCAATGCCCACTGTTTCGGCGTCTTTCATTTACTCTGTGATGATGCGTTTGACATCCAACACGGCGATGCCGCTTGTGCTCCCTTCGCCTGTTGTAAGGTTCTTGGGGCAATGGACATTGAACATAAAGCCCTTGTCCTCATATCTTGCATCCATGCCCTTTGCGTATTCCGGCTGCATGGCAATGTGCATAACCTTTCCAATCACCAGGGAGATAATGCCGGCCCCGGACAGGTCCAGCGTTTGATCCAGCTTGCATTCCAGGCAGAGAAAGGCTTCGCCGATGCGGGGTGCACTTACCGTCCCGGCCTGTTCTTTGGTAAAGCCGCCGGCTAAAAACTCATCCTGCCCGTCATCGTTCTTCTGTATGGTGGCTATCAGGCTGTCATAATAGTCCATGGAAAGAAAGTTGACTGAGAACTCCCCTGTGCGGGCGATGTTTTTCATGGTATGCCCTTGCTGGTTTATGCCGCCCAATATGGCGTGAAAGGCCTGGCCGTCGCCGCAGAAGGTGCCCCAAGAATGGAAGCAAACGTTGGGCTGCCCGTTCTCCTTGACGGTGGTGATGGCAAACAGCACATTGGGGATGCTGCAGGCATACTCCAAAAAAGAGAAGAAGGTGTACTGGCCGCTCCAGCTTTCGGTAAAGTTATCTGGCTTTTTTGTGCCCATTTCAATCTTGTGCATGGTGTTACCTCCTTTTTTTCTCTATCATACAGGAGGAAACACGACATCTATTTGTCCTGTTTATTGTAGATCCAAAACATCTTTTGAACGGTTTCCTGGATTTCTTTTTTCAGCCCCTCTGGCGCTATGACTTCCGCCTTATCGCCAAAGCCCAAGATCCAACTGATGATATACGGCCTGTTGGTGTAGCTGCAGGTAAAGCGCAAGGAACCGTTCGGCTGTGTGACAAAGCAATCAGGGCCATAGGCATCGATGAGATGATGCTTGGCACTGGGATGAAAGACTGCGGTCAAAGAATGCTCGTCTGGAAATCTCGCCTCAAAATCCATGGCTTGAGGCGGAATATCCCTTAGGCGGAAGGTTTCGGCAAGCATTTTAAGCTCCCATAGCCGGTTGAGCTTGAACAGGCGGAAATCCTGCCGGTCAAGGCAAAACCCCAGCACGTACCAGGCAGACCAATGAAAGACAATGCAATAGGGCTCTACCTGCCTATACGACTGTCCCTTTTCAGAATAGTATTCAAAGGCTATCAGGCGGCTATCGGCAATGGCCTGTTTGATGGCGCTGATTTTTGCAGTAAGGCTGCCTTTATAGTAGGAAGATAGGTCGATGACCATGCTTTCCCGAAGGGATACCACGGCGTCGCCGCCCAAGGACAGTTTATCCAGCATCCGCACCATATGCGAATCCTTGTAAACCGTGCCAAGGCCCTTTACGGCGGCAAGCAGCGTTTGCAATTCCTGCACAGTAAGCAGTGACTTGTCTACCTTGAACCCTTCGGCCAGAGAGATGCCGCCGCTGGCGCCCTGGCGGGTGATCACAGGGATGCCGGCCATACACAGGGCGTCGATATCCCTGCCAATGGTGCGGCGGGTGACTTCAAATTTTTTGGCCAGCTGCGGCGCGGTAACGGTGCTGTTTTGCAAAAGCGCGGTGAGAATGCCCATCAGCCTGTCGATTTTCATATGCGGTCCTCAATGATTATTTCAGCATACGTTAACATCCTATTTCGCTTGGTTGTGTAAAAAGCCCTGCATTGAAAAAAACTGCCGCGGCAACTCCATATTTTGTATGTTAGTATTCAAAGAGAAGGATTTCGCGTCCTTGGACGCGACCAAAGGGCTTTCCGATCGGTCCGGCCTGCTCAATAGTCGCAATGCTGCGCTTTCGCTTGCATTGCTCCTTTTTGTAGGCTTCCTTTGCCCTGCCTGTTGCCGCCACTGGCGGTGGCAGGGCTTTGGAACCTTTGGAAACCTTCGGACGCCATCTCATTGAATAACAGTACAAATATGCGGCTAGTGCGGCAGTCACTATAGGTCTGCGATAGTCAGCTCTTACTTTTCGGGTGTAATCCGAACCTTGAAAATGAACGTCTTCTCATCAAAAGCGTACTTTTCCAGCAGCTTTGGTCCGCAGCTGTTGGAGCCGATGCCATTGAGCTTATAGTCGATGCACAGCACCGGGCCATCGGCCTTTTCAAGCTCATAGTTGTGGGCTTTTTGCGTCAGCTCCTCCTGGGTGTAGGGCGAAAGCTGGAAGGAGAAATCATTTTCACTTTCCACCTTCAAGCCGAAACCATCATAAGACTTCACCTGCGCAAAGGCACAGCCGAAATGGCTGCCGTTCTCCTGGGGCCGAATATAGTCCTCGTGGTTCTTTTCCGGGGTGGTGGAGAACACGCATAGGAAGGAGGCGCGGTGCTTATCCACATAGCTTTCATAGGGACCGTAGCCCAAGTAGCGGGCGTTTTCCACCTCTTTGGGCAGCATAAACCGCAGGCCGAACCGGGGCAGAGAAGGCATGGCCTCATCCTTTTGGCAGGCAAAGCTTGCGTCGATCACGCCATCCCGGCCGATGACATACGTTGCTTCCACCTGCACAATGGGCTGCAGGTAAATGGGGGCCAGGGATTGCCGGCAGGTGATGACAGCCAGGCCGTCCTTCACTTCAGCTTTAGCTTCATACGCCCTTTGAATGGCCCGGTCATACCCCGCCTTGATCCACTCGTTTTTCAGGTTGCGGTCGTTATCGGTGGGGGCGCGCCAGATGTTTAAGGTAAGGGGGGCGGTTACAAGGCTGCGGTTGCCGGTAACAAGCTGGTCAAAAGCGCCCAGCCGCACATCAAACCGGTAGCGGAAGTCCGGGCCGGTGACGGTGATGTACCTGTGATCCTGCGCAACCTGCACGCCGCCCGAAGCCTGGGCTGCAAAGGTGCGGTCGCGGCGTTTGAGGGTAAACTGGTCACGGCCCAGCAGCGTACCGGCGGGCACCAGGGGATGGCTGCCGTTGGCCTTGTACACGATATTCAGGAAGCAATCGCCGGTATCGGGGGTTTTAAAGGGAAGGGTGAATGTCGTTTCGCCCCTTGCTGGAATGTGAAAGCCCGCGATTTCGCCTGTCTCCACCGCATCACCATCCTTGGTAACGGTGTACACGGCGGTCAGCACATCGCTGGTATTTGCAAAGTCCAGGGTGCTCCTAAAGGTGATTTCGCCTTTAGACAAGTCTTTGGCGGTGGCGCGTACAGGCCGGATCACGTTTTGATATTCCTTCAGGCCGGTATGGGGCGTACGGTCGGGGTAGACCAGGCCGT
The DNA here is from genome assembly GCA_023398575.1 of Bacillota bacterium. Taxonomy (GTDB): domain Bacteria; phylum Bacillota; class Clostridia; order Christensenellales; family Aristaeellaceae; genus JAEWAH01. The sequence continues at coordinate 28,657 of JAEWSC010000092.1, forward strand.
CCATGCAGAAGTTGCTGTCATGAGGGAACTCGCCGAAATCGCCGCCGTAATAGTACTTTTTCTTGCCTTCATTGGTGGTGCCCATGTATACGGCATGGTCGCACCATTCCCAGACAAAGCCGCCGCACAGGCCCGGGTGCTTTTCCATGATCTCATAATAGTCTTCCGCGTCTCCTGGCCCATTGCCCATGGCGTGAATGTACTCGCACAGAATATAGGGCTTTTTGACCTGGCCATCGCTGTAATAGCTGTCGATGTCCGCAAGGGAGGGGTACATGCGGCTGTACACATCCAACGCGTCCTGGCCGGCAGGGTCGCCCTTGGGCTGATTAAAGGCATTTTCGTAGTGGGTCAGCCGGGTGGGATCGTACTGCTTGATCCATTTGGCGGCCTCGTCGTAGTTGACGCCATACCCGGCTTCGTTGCCCAGGGACCAGAAGACCACCGCGGGGTTGTTTTTATCCCTATACACATTGCGCTGTACGCGGTCTAAAATGGCTTCACGAAAGCGGGGGTCACGGGCCAGCTCGCCGTAATTGTAGTTGAAATCTCCGCCGATCTTCTCCACGCTGCCATGGCTTTCAATGTCGGATTCGGCGATCATGTAAAAGCCGTATTGGCTGCAAAGCTGCGGGAACCAGGGGGCGTTGGGATAGTGGCTGGTGCGGATAGCATTGATGTTATGCCTCTTCATCAGCGTCAGATCCTTTATCGCCTGCTCTTTTGAAATGGTGTAACCGGTGACAGGGTCGCTGTCATGGCGGTTGACACCCTTAAAGCGCACCCTTTTGCCGTTGATTAGCACAATGCCGTCTTTGACTTCGATTTTGCGAACTCCAACGGCATAGGCAATGGTTTCTCCGCCTCCTGAAATCAGCAGGGTATACAGAGAAGGGGTTTCCGCTGTCCACAGGCTGGCTTTCTCCAAATGGAAATGGGCGCTTGAGGCAGCTTGGACTTTTGCCAGCTCGCTGCCGTTGGTATCAAGCAAAGTAAACGTCAAAGGGAATGCTTCGCCAACGTAATCCAGCTTTACATCAATGTCCGCGCCTTTAAAGTTTACGTCCGGCAGGGCGGTAATGGTGATGTCCCACACGTGGTTTTTGGGCCGCACAAGCAGATACACATCCCGGAAGATGCCCGACATGCGCAGCTTGTCCTGGTCTTCCAGGTAGCTGCCGTCGCACCACTTTAGCACCGCCACGGTCAGGGTATTTTCCCCTTCGTGAACGAAATTGGAGATTTCAAATTCGCTGGTGGAGTGGGAAACCTGGCTGTAGCCCACAAACTGCCCATTGACCCATACATACAGGCAGGAATCGACGCCCTCAAAGTTCAAATACACGCGTTCGGCTGCCGAAGCCAAGGTAAAGTGCCTGCGGTACACGCCGCAGGGATTTGCCCTGGGGACATAGGGCGGATCATAGGGGAAGGGGTAGCGCACATTGGTGTATTGGTGCCTGTCGTACCCATGGTTCTGCCATACGGAGGGCACGGGAATGGTCTTTTTGCCAAGGGGGAAGGTGGGGCTGCCAACCTCCTCCGGCACATCCTCCACACTTTCATAATAGGCAAAGGTCCATTCGCCGTTTAGCATCATGCGCCCAGTGGGTTCGCCGCCATATAGGGCGGCCTTTTCATCGGCAAAGGGAAGGTAATAAGCCCTGGGCGCCGCCGTATTGACATGCAGCGTCGTGGGGTCTTCATAATATCGCGTAAGCATCGTGTACATCCTTTCTGACTGGTCTAATTCTTCCATTCCTATTGTAGTCAAAGCGCGGCTTTCGTCCATTGACAAAAAGGGCAAAAACATGCACAATATGCGCATCAACAGGAACCCCGAAAGCAGAAAGGGGATGCTTGCTATGCGCATGGATGCAGGGTATTTCCGTGGTCAGGATATTGATAAAGCCAGCGCGGAATCTGACATATTTGTTTCCAGCAGCGGCCATTATCAATTGGTGCGGCAGGAGATGTTTGAAACCATCCGCCGGGAGGGCAGGCTGGACTTTCAGCTTTTGTACGTGGCTGCCGGGAAAGCCCACTTTTATCTGAAGGAGGGGGAGCTGACACTCAAAGAGGGCGAGGCGTTTATCTACCCTCCCGGCCTGCCCCAGCGATATGGGTATTTTTTGCGGGAGAAGCCGGATATATACTGGATGCACTTTACCGGCGGGCAGGCCCAGGCGCTGCTTCATAAAACCGGCCTGCCGGAACGGCAGGCGTTTTGCCCCGGTTTTCACAGCAGCGTCACCCTGCTTTTTGATCGAATTATTCGTGAGCTGCAGCAAGGCGGCCTGTACAGCCAGGAGCTTGCCTCCGCTTATGCCCAGGCGCTGTTTTATCTCCTGTCCAGGGGCGTCAGCGAAAAAGCCTCGCTAAAGGATGCTGCCGGGCCGGAGATTATCAAAGCGGTGGAGTGGATGCACAAGCATCCGGAGGAGTCATCGCCCATGAGCGAATACGCCAGGCGCGCCAACATGAGCCTTTCCACCTTTATCAGAAGGTTCAGGGCCCATACGGGTGTGCCGCCCCAACGGTATATTACCCGGCTGCGCATGACAAACGCCAGGGAGCTGATGGATTCCACCACCCTGCCCATCACCGACATCGCACGCCTGGTGGGGTATGATAACCCGCTGTATTTCAGCAGGATGTTTAAGAAGGAAACGGGCATGTCGCCCAGGGGGTATCGGCAGGGGGAGAAGGGGTAACGCAAAGCGCGAACTGAATAGCATAAGACTGGATTGCAAATTGGATGCAAGCTTTACGAAGGAGATGAGTATTTGTGGAGAATAAGGCATCTTTAAACGAAAAGGTACTTTCACCCGAGGATATCTTTGCTATTGTAAAGGATTATATTGAGGAGGGTATTTATCAATATGCATTGCTTCTGGATGGAGAGTGGGGGTGTGGCAAATCACACTTTGTTAAGACATTACTTGCGGATCAAATAAAGAAATGTGGTCGCGAGTTTATTTATCTTTCTTTATATGGAATATCATCGCTTGATAGTTTGCGTACGGTTGTTGTAAACTCTTATTATGCAGCCACCAAGCCGAATTTGAATAAGGCAGCGAAAGTAATTTCTGCTCTATCGCCAGCGCTGAGTATTCTTCCGTTTGGATTAGGTGAGGCGGCAATCGGAATAAAAGAAAATGTGAAGGAGCAATTGGGTGAACATTTCATTGATCTTGAGAAATGCTTTTTTGTATTTGATGATTTGGAACGTTGCTCCATTCCAATAAATGATGTATTGGGCTATATAAATAATTTAATTGAACATAACAATTGCAAAGTTCTCATTGTTGCTAATGAGGCTGAATGCGGACATATATTAGTTCAGTCCAATTCAGAAATGCAGATGATCGCAGCTGCAATGCTCAAAGAACATATAAAGATTGAGGACTCTCCCGGCGATAATGTATGGGCTAATCATCAGGCTAAGCGTGGACTTGAGCTTGGCGATATTCGCGAGTTGGCTGACGACTTATTTGGGCAAAATGAGCTATATAAAGCAACCAAAGAAAAATTGATTGGGAAGACAATCATATATGCTCCCCACTTAGAAACCATTATACCGGAAATAGTGAACAAAGTGTTTGTAGGAAGAATCGAAGACATACAAGAAATGAAAGCCCAAATCATTAGTACATGCATGGGAGCAATGCGTTCTGAGGGTGTTATGAACCTGCGAATTCTTCAATATTCACTATCCTATCTTAAGAAGATATGTCACATTGTCTTCGCTATCAATAGTGATATGGATATATGTGAATCAACTCTATGTGATGTCTTAAACTCAATACTTAGGGTTGCAATTCGGTCCCGTGTTGCTAAAGGAAACTGCCAATGGTGTCTTAATTGGACTGCACAAGAAGCTTTTGACAATGTAAATTGTCTTGCAAAAGATGACGAGCTCAACGCTATAGATTCTGATAATAGCTTTAGAAAATGGTACAAAACACATTTTTTTTCATTTAGGTTTGTACATAATTATGTTCAGTCGGGAATAGTGAACTATGATGAAATAAATAATGATCTATCTGAATACATAAATAGAAAAGTTGAAGAAAAAAGCATGGCTAATGATCCTTATATAATAGCCTATCACGGGTGGTGGAACCTGACTGAACAAGAACTTAATTCTTGCATTGAAAAAATAGAGAAAAAGTTTCAAGACGGTTTTTATTCTGCACACATGTGTATAAGAATATTGCATCTGCTCTTGCTATACTCGCAAGAATTGGATTGCATGGTGGGAAATCCAGATGAACTATTTGGATATTTAAAAGATGCAGTTTTAAGAAATTCAATTCCAATGGACTTAGATTATGATAATTTCCATACGGAATTGGATTTGGGAGGATTATCAGATTCATATATGAGTCGCTTCAATAACTACATTTCTGAATTGCGTGGTGTTGAACAAGCAAAAAGAAAAGATACATTGAAAAGCGACTTAAACCACTTAGGCAGTGCAGATTGGAGCAATAAGTTATCCGCAACTGTCTCCAAGAATAAGCAGGAATTTAAAACTCGTAAGTCTTTTCTAGCTTTATTTTACATGGAAGGTCTATTGGGAGAATTAGAAACTGCAACAGGGGCAGACTATTCTAACTTGCTTAAAATGTTCCGGTCTGTATACTCTTTTTCAAACCTTCGAGATTATTTCTCAGCTGACATACCCAATCTTGAGAGCTTAATTGAAGGAATGAGAAAGATGACATCTGGCGATAAAATGATACACAGATGCCGCAGATATGTGAGGCAATTTCTAGAAGAGCAATTGGCAAATATCAAGAGTTAACAGGTGATGTAAAGCAAATATGCCAACTGCATAGCAAAGACCCTCCCGAAGCAATCATACCTGCATCGGGAGGGCCTTTGCTATTTATCTCTTTACGCCAGCGCAGCTTCCTTTTCCTTTACCGTCTTGGCAGCCTTTTCCCCAGCCGCTTTTCCGCCCGCCAGCTTCTTGCCCGGCGCTTCGCCATAGTAGGCTTCCAGCAGAATGCCTTCCAGGTCCTTGATGCGGGGGTACACCGGGTTGGCGGTGGTGCACTGGTCTTCAAAGGCCCGTATAGCCAGGGCTGGAGCCTGTGCAAGAAAGGCTTTCTCGTCGATGCCCAGGTCTTTTAAGGTGGTGGGGATGTTCAGCTTTTTCGTCAGTTCCCGCACGGCGGCAATTAGGTTTTTCACCTGCTCGTCCACCGTGTTTCCGCCAAGGCCCAGGTACCTGGCGACCTTGGCATAGCGCTGGTCGGCGGTGTAGGTGCCGTACTTGGGGAAGGTGGCGAACTTATCGGGCTTTTTCGCGTTATAGGCTATCACATAGGGCAGCAGCACGGCGTTGGCCCGGCCATGGCTGACGTGGAACTCGCCGCCCAGCTTGTGGGCCAGGGAGTGGTTGATGCCCAGGAACGCGTTGGTAAAGGCCATGCCGGCGATGCAGGAGGCGTTGAGCATCTTTTCCCCGGCCAAGTCATCGCCCTGGTTCAGATAGCTGCGTTCCAGATATTCAAACACCATTTCAATGGACTTTAAGGCCAGCCCATCGGTGTAGTCGGAGGCCAGCACAGACACAAAAGCTTCCATGGCGTGGGTTAATACGTCCATGCCCGTATCCGCCACAATGGTTTTGGGCAGCGAGCGCACAAACTGCGGGTCAATAATCGCCACGTCCGGCGTGAGCTCATAATCCGCCAAAGGGTATTTCACATTGCCGTTCCGCTTGTCGGTAATCACCGAAAAGCTGGTCACCTCCGAGCCTGTGCCGCTGGTGGTGGGTATGCAAACCATCTGCGCCTTTTTGCCCAGGTTGGGGAAATGGAAGGCGCGTTTGCGGATATCCAGGAACCGCAGCCGAAGCCCATCGAAGGAGGTATCGGGATATTCATAGAAAAGCCACATGCCTTTGGCCGCGTCCATGGCCGAGCCGCCGCCCAGGGCGATGATAACGTCGGGCTGGAAGGCCTTCATGGCCGCAACGCCGCGCTCAATGGTTTCCACCGAGGGGTCAGGCTCCACCTGGTCAAAGATTTCGCTGTGGCAGTAGGTGCCGCGCTTGCGCAGGTAATGGAGCACCTTGTTCACGTAGCCCAATTTCACCATCATGGGGTCGGTGACGATAAAGGCACGGCTGATGTTTGGCATGTGAGCCAAGTACTGCACGGAGTTTTCTTCAAAGTAGATCTTCGGGGGGATTTTAAACCACTGCATGTTGGTGCGGCGGTGGGCCACCCGCTTTTTGTTGATCAGGTTGACGGTGGATACGTTGGCGGTGGTGGAGTTGTGGCCGAAGGAGCCGCAGCCCAGCGTCAGCGAGGGGGTGTTGGTGTTGTAAATGTCACCGATGGCACCCTGGGAGGAGGGAGCGTTGGCAATCACGCGGCCGGCCTTCATGGCCTGGCCATAGGCCTTGCAAAGCTCCTCGTCATTGGAGTGGATGACCGCGGAGTGGCCCAGGCCGCCCAGCTCCAGCATGGCCTGTGCAAATTGAAAGCCCTCTTTTTCATCCCCTGCTACAAAGTAGGCGAGCACGGGGGAAAGCTTCTCCAGCGAGAGGGGATAATCCCGGCTGGGCTGGGGGAGCTTGGCGATGAGTATCTTGGTGTTTTCGGGCAGAATCAGGCCCACTTGGGCGGCAATCCACGCGGCGGTTTTGCCCACCACCTGGGGGTTTACGCCGCCGCGGCCGGCGGGCATCATATACTCGGTGAGCTTTGCGATTTCATCCGGCTTTAGGAAGTAGCAGTTGTTATCCGCCATAAAGGCTTCAAACTTTGCGGAAATGGCTTCATCCACGATTACGCCCTGCTCAGAGGCGCAGATCATGCCGTTGTCAAAGGTCTTGGAGAGCATCAGGTCGGTGCAGGCCCGCTCCACATCCACATTGCGGTTGATATAGCAGGGCACGTTGCCGGGGCCAACGCCCAAGGCCGGCTTGCCGGCGCTGTAGGCGGAATGCACCATGGAGGAGCCGCCGGTGGCTAAGATAAGAGATACGCCGTTGTGGTGCATAAGCGCCGTGGTGGCTTCCACCGAGGGCTGCTCGATCCACTGCACGCAATGCTCCGGCGCGCCGGCCTTGATGGCGGCATCCCGCACGATGCGGGCGGCTTCGGCAGAGCATTTCTGGGCAGAGGGGTGGAAGGCGAAGATGATGGGGTTTCTCGCCTTGGCGCAGATCAGCGCCTTGAACAGGGTGGTAGAGGTAGGGTTGGTAACGGGGGTTACACCGGCCACAACGCCTACCGGCTCTGCCAGCTCAATATAGCCTTCTTGCTCGTTTTCTTCAATCACGCCAACGGTTTTTAAGTTCTTGATGCTGTGCCAGATATATTCAGTGGCGAACATGTTTTTAATCACCTTGTCCTCCACGTTGCCGCGGCCTGTTTCTTCCACAGCCATCTGGGCCAGGGTCAAGTGCGCGTCCAAACCGGCAAGGGTCATGGCGTGAACAATCTTGTCCACCTTTTCCTGATCCAGGGTCATATATTGTTCCAAGGCTTCCTGGGCGTTTTTGACCAGGCCGTCGATCATGCTTTCCACAAGCTTCATATCCTGTTCCTTAGCCATCATTAATGCCTCCGTTTCATGTCGCTGTGCCTCCGAAGCGCTTTTCCTTCGGTTCGTTAATATTTTAACAGAATATTGTTAAAATTTCAACAATCAAATCTGGCGTTCTTTCAACCATTTTTTCCTGCAAGCCCTGGTTTATACAGCAGCTTCTTTTCATAGCATAAAAAGGCGCGAAAGAGAAAGGCTTGTCAATTTTATAACAAGAATGGCGGCTTCAGGGGGGAGGATTTTTGTGAATCTTGATTGTACTTTTTTTGAATTTTGAAGGATCGAAATATAATAAATGCATTTTTATGCTTACAAACCAGGAATGTTTGTGATAAAATCAATGTCAACCCAAATTTAGTTGCATGAACGGGTGAGGTTATGGAATATCACCAGGGTTTGCCCCTCAAACAGGGGCTGTACGATCCAAGGAACGAGCACGACGCCTGCGGCATGGGCTTTGTTGTTCACATCGGGGGAGAAAAATCCCACGAGATACTGGATGACGCGCTCACGGTTTTAGAAAACCTTAGCCACCGCGGCGCCCACGGCGCAGATGAGCATACCGGCGATGGGGCCGGCGTGCTGACACAAATACCCCACATCTTTTTTCAGCGGGATTTAAAGACCCAGGGCATCACCCTGCCCGAGGCAGGGCAGTACGGAGTGGGAATGATTTTTGCCCACCGGTATGAGGATTTTCGAAAAAAGCAAATGGCCGCCTTTGAGGACATCGTCTTAAGCGAGGGCCAAAGGGTTTTGGGCTGGCGGGAAGTGCCCATCGACTTTACCACCATCGGTGAAAGCGCCAAGGCCGCGCTGCCGCGCTTTATCCAGGTGTTTATCGGCAAGAGCGACGACTTGGATTGCGGCATGGCCTTTGAGCGCAAGCTGTTCTTAATCCGCAAGATGGCCGAAAAAACCATTCCCCAAATGAGCGAGGATTACGGCGGCATCTTCTACTTTTCCAGCCTTTCTTCCAAGACCATTGTGTACAAGGGCATGCTTACGGCATCGCAATTGCGCAGCTTTTATCTGGACTTGTCGGACCTGGATTATGAAACCGCCTTGGCCATGGTTCACTCCCGCTTTTCCACCAACACCTTCCCCAGCTGGGAAAGGGCGCACCCCAACCGGTTTCTGGTGCACAACGGCGAGATTAACACCATCCGCGGCAATGTGAACTGGATGAAGGCCCGCAAGCGGGACACGGTCTCCCCGCTGTTTGACGACATATCCAAGGTCTGCCCGGTCATTGACGAAACCGGCAGCGACTCTTCCATGTTTGACAACTGCCTGGAGTTTTTGTACCTGATGGGCCGGTCGCTGCCCCACGCCGCCATGATGATGATTCCCGAGCCCTGGGAGAAAAACGAGCTGATGTCCCAGGAAAAGCGGGAATTCTACAAATATCAAAGCTTTCTCATGGAGCCTTGGGACGGCCCTGCCGCCATGGCGTTTTCCGACGGAGATGTGATTGGCGGCATGCTGGATCGCAACGGCCTGCGCCCTTCCCGCTACTATGTGACCCGGGACAACCGGGTGATCTTGGCCTCCGAGGTTGGCGTGGTGGATTTAAAGCCGGAGAACGTGGCCTACAAGGGCCGCCTGGAGCCGGGCAAGATGCTGCTGATCGATACGCAGCAAAAGCGGATTATTTCGGATGAGGAACTCAAAAGCAGTGTCGCCAGGGAATACCCCTATCAGGAGTGGAACAAGGAGCACATTTTGCCCCTGGAAAGCCTGCCGGCAGCATCCTTTCAGCCGCAGCCGATGCCCGAAAATCTTTTGACATTGCAAAAGGCCTTTGGCTATACGTATGAGGATGTGTACAAATTCCTTATGCCCATGGCCATTGCGGGGGAAGACCCGATAGGCTCCATGGGTATGGATACGCCTCTGGCGGTGCTTTCTGAAAAGCCGCAAATGCTCTACGTTTATTTCAAACAGTTGTTTGCCCAGGTCACCAACCCGCCCATCGATGGCATTCGCGAGGAGATTGTGACCTCCGCCAGCGTCTTTTTGGGCACCTCCGGTAACCTGCTAAAGCCTGACCAAGCCGAACCTCACAGCCTGCTCTTGCCCCATCCCATTTTGACCAATGAGCAGTTGGCGGCTATAAAAGGGCTGGCTGGCGGCCATTTCAAAGTTTGTGTGATTTCTCTTCTTTATAAGATCAGCGACGGGCCGGGGGCCATGGAAAAAGCGCTGCACATCATTAACCGGCAGGCGGCAAAGGCCATTGCCGAGGGCGCGAACATCCTGGTGCTTTCCGACCGGGGCGTAAATGAAGACTACGCGGCGCTGCCGGCGCTGATCGCCTGCTCCGGGCTGCACCACAGCCTGATCCGCCGGGAGATTCGCACCAATGTAGGCATCGTTTTGGAATCTGCCGAGCCTCGGGAAGTGCATCATTTCTGCACGCTGCTGGGCTATGGCGTGACCGCCATCAACCCCTATCTCGTGTTTGACACCATCCGCGATATGGAGGCAAAGGGCCTGCTTTCCGGTATCGACGCCAAAGAGGGCATGGCCCACTATATCAAGGGTACGGTCAAGGGCATATTGAAGGTGCTGACCAAAATGGGCATCTCCACCATACAAAGCTATCACGGCGCGCAGATTTTTGAGGCGGTGGGCATCTCCCAGGCGGTGATCGACAAATACTTTACCCATACGCCCACACGGTTGGAGGGTATCGGCCTGGAGGAAATTCACAAGGAAAATCAACTGCGCCACGAAAGCGCATTCGCTGTCAATTCGCCCTATACTGATACGCTGGAAACCGGCGGCACCTTCCAAAACAAGGCCGACGGTGAGGAGCATTTGTACAACCCCGAAACCATTTATCTCTTGCAAAAGGCCTGCCGCTCAGGCGATTACAGCCTGTTCAAATCCTTTTCCAAAAAGATCAACGAGGAGCAGCTGGCCACCCTTCGCAGCCTGCTGGACTTTAAATTTATCCCCGGCGAAACCATTCCCATTGAGGAAGTGGAGCCGGTGGAGGCAATCGTCAAGCGCTTCAAAACCGGGGCCATGTCCTACGGTTCCATCAGCCGCGAAGCCCACGAGTGCCTGGCCATTGCCATGAACCGGCTGGGCGGCAAGAGCAACACCGGCGAAGGCGGCGAGGACCCGGAACGCTTTGAAACCATGGAAAACGGCGATTCCAAAAAGAGCGCCATCAAGCAGGTGGCCTCCGGCCGCTTTGGCGTCACCAGCAATTATCTGGTCAACGCCCGTGAAATTCAAATCAAAATGGCCCAGGGTGCCAAGCCTGGCGAGGGCGGACAATTGCCTGGCCGCAAGGTATACCCGGCCATTGCCAAAACACGCCATTCCACCCCCGGTGTGGACCTGATTTCGCCTCCGCCGCACCATGATATCTATTCCATTGAGGATTTGGCGGAGCTGATTCACGACCTGAAAAATGCCAACCGTGATGCCCGCATCAACGTAAAGCTGGTGTCGGAGGTGGGCGTTGGCACCATCGCCGCCGGCGTGGCCAAGGGCAAGGCGGATGTGATTTTGATCAGCGGCTATGACGGCGGCACCGGTGCTTCGCCCTTAACCAGCATCAAGCACGCGGGCCTGCCCTGGGAAATGGGCCTGGCCGAAACCCACCAAACCCTGGTCTTAAACCGCCTGCGGGACAGGGTGATATTGGAGACCGACGGAAAGCTGCTGACCGGCCGGGACGTGGTCATCGCCGCCATGCTGGGTGCGGAGGAGTTTGGCTTTGCCACCACGCCTCTCATCGCCCTGGGCTGTGTGATGATGCGGGTATGCAACTTAAACACCTGCCCTGTCGGCATCGCCACCCAGGATGAAAACCTTCGCAAATGCTTTACCGGCAAGCCCGAGTATGTGGAAAACTTTATGCGCTTTATCGCCAGGGAAATGCGGGAGATCATGTCCCGTCTTGGCATACGCACCATCAATGAGCTGGTGGGCCGCACCGACAAGCTCAAAACCAAAGAAAACCTGCGCCATTGGAAAGCGAACAAGTTGGACCTGTCGCCCATTCTCTACCAGCCCTACGCGGGGGCGGATGTGGGCCGCTACCACAAGCAGGATCAGAAGCACAACCTGGAAAAAAGCCTGGGTATGAAAAAGCTTTTGCGTATGTGCCGTCCGGCGCTGGACAGCGGCACGCCCATTCGGGCCAAGCTGCAAATCCGCAATGTAGACCGGGTGGTGGGCACCCTGGTGGGCAGCGAGATTTCCAAAAAGTATGGCGAAAAGGGCCTGCCCGCCGACACCATTCACCTAAAGTTCGTGGGTTCCGCCGGCCAGAGCTTTGGCGCGTTTGCCCCCAAGGGCTTGACCCTGGAATTGGAAGGCGACGCCAACGACTATTTCGGCAAGGGCTTGTCCGGCGGCAAGATCATCGCCTATCCGCCCAAGGACGCGGGCTTTGCGCCGGAGGAAAACATTCTCATCGGCAACGTGGCCTTCTATGGCGCTACCGAGGGCGAAGCGTATTTAAGCGGCGTGGCCGGCGAGCGCTTTTGCGTGCGCAACAGCGGCATTTCCGCCGTGGTGGAGGGCGTGGGCGACCACGGCTGCGAGTATATGACCGGCGGCCGCGTGGTGGTGTTGGGCAGTACGGGGCGCAATTTTGCGGCCGGCATGTCCGGCGGCATCGCCTATGTGCTGGATTTTGATCCGGTTTGCTGCAATAAAGCCATGGTGCTGCTGGAAGATTTCGCATCTGAAAAAGAAAAGCAGCATGTCAAGGAACTGATCGAAAAACATGTGGCCTTAACCGGCAGCCCGGTGGGAGGAAAGCTGCTTGCCGATTGGGAAGCCTCATCGAAGCGCTTTACCCGCGTGATCCCCAAGGATTACAAGCAGATGATGCAGTATATCGAGGAAGCAAATGCTTCCGGCTTAACGGGCGATGAAGCCCTGATGGCCGCTTTTGAGCGCGGGGGCAAAGCCAATTCGTAAAAATGACAATGTCATTTTTACGAGCCTGCACTTTTCGCCTGCGATCCCTTCACCATGCATCGCTGCGCTCACTTGGTAAAGGGATCGGCGGACGGCGAAAAGCGTAAGGAAAGCTTGCTTCGCAAGCGCCCCGCCCACCCGGCAAAGCCGGGCGAGACGATTACAATGGAAGGGGCTTACCCCTTCCATGCATCCCCGAAAATTGTACTTCCTTTTCTATTGGCGTAGCCTTTCCTACACTTGAGAGGATGTAACTCGGCCTTGAGTAGGCTGAATCACTCATCTTTATGAGGTGTCCGAAGGTCCAGGGCGACCGGAAAGCCCTGGTCGCTTCCGAAGAAGCGAAACTCTATCAAAACCTTTCATGAGGTGTCCGAAGGTTTCCAAGGGGCTCCAAAGCCGAAGCGCCGCCTGTGGCGGAAAAAGCGAGGCGAAGGAGGCTGGCGAAACGAGCAATGCGAACGGTAGTGAGCAGTGGGACGATTGAGCCAGATGGGCGGAAAGCCCTTTGGTCGCTTCCTCAGAAGCGAGATTTTCTCATTAGCTAATTATCTCTCCGACCTCACATTTGACATTGAGGTGAATACAGTGGCAAAACCCACCGGTTTCCTGGAATACCAGCGCGTTGGCTACCCCAAGCGCAGCCCTTCAGACCGCCTTGCCGATTGGCAGGAAATCCGCCTGCCCGCCGACCCGGATGTGGTCAAAACCCAGGCGGCCCGCTGCATGAACTGCGGCATCCCCTTCTGCCATGGCGGTATACTGCTCGCCGGCATGGCCGCCGGCTGCCCGGTGCATAACCTGATTCCCGAATGGAACGATCTGGTCTACCGCGGCCAGTGGCACGAGGCCTACCTGCGCCTGCAGCGCACCAACCCCTTCCCCGAGTTCACGGGCCGGGTTTGCCCCGCCCCCTGCGAGGGCAGCTGCACCGAGGGCTACCATATGGAGGCCGTGACCATCAGCGCCCTGGAATACGAAATCATTGAGCGTGCCTATAAAGAAGGCTGGGTCAAGGCCCATGCCATGAGGCCCACCGGCAAAAAAATAGCCGTCGTCGGCTCCGGCCCCGCAGGCTTATCCGCCGCGTATTTTTTGAACTATGTCGGCCATGATGTCACCGTTTTTGAACGGCAGGATCGGCCCGGCGGGCTGCTCACCTACGGCATCCCCAACATGAAGCTGGATAAGGCCGTGGTGGACCGCCGCATAGCCCTCATGCAGGAATCAGGCATTCACTTCGCCCTAAACACCGAAGTGGGCCGCGACATCCCCGCTCAACAGCTGCTTTCAGACTTTGACGCAGTGCTGCTCTGCGGCGGCGCTACCAAGCCCCGGGGCCTGACCGTGCCGGGCAAGGACCTTTCTGGCGTGCACTTTGCGGTAGATTTTTTGACCGCAAACACCAAGCACATTCTGGATGGCGCGCTGCCCGAAGGCTACATCAGCGCCAAAGACAAGCATGTCATTATCTTGGGCGGCGGCGATACCGGCACCGACTGTGTAGCCACCTCCCTTCGCCAGGGCTGCAAAAGCGTGGTGCAGTTCGAGATCATGCCGGAGCCGCCGGAGCACCGCATCGATTCCGACAACCCCTGGCCCGAATGGCCCAAAAAGCTGAAAGTCGATTACGGCCAGGAGGAAGCCATACACGTCGCCGGCCGCGACCCTCGTCATTACCTCATCAACACCAAAGCGCTCATCGGCGATGCAAGCGGACACGTGATAGAAGTACGCACCGTGAACATCACTTGGGTCAAAAATGCCCAGGGCCGCATGATCCCCCAGGAAGTACCCGGCAGCGAAAAAACCTGGCCCGCCGATCTCGTGCTCCTGGCCATGGGCTTCCTAGGCCCGGAAGATACCCTTCCCACCGCTCTCACCCTGGACCGGGACGAGCGCAGCAACGTCAAAGCATCCTACGGCTCCTTCCAGACCAGCACCGACAAAGTCTTTTCCGCCGGAGATATGCGCCGCGGCCAAAGCCTCGTCGTATGGGCTATTCAGGAGGGCAAGCTCGCCGCCCGGGAAATCGACAAGTTCCTGACCGGTAAATCGGTGATTGTGGAGTAAGAGAATACGAGATGAAATGCGGGGAGGGTTCCTTTTGAAAAAGGAAACCTCCCCGCATGTCACTTGAGGCAGACAAAAAGATATTTCCCCATTTAAAAAATGATAGCCAATTTTATTAAGTTACAGTATTATTTTGGTCCACAATAAATCAACAAAATCGCACAAGGGAAAAACTACAAAAATAGCGAATGTTTATATGCCACAATTATCCGTCTCTCGCAAAGTATGGTGGCTTATGGAGGACAGAATAGTGCTGGAGCTTCAGACTGGTGATTTGCTAGAAAAACGTGCTGATTCTATAATGGAGAAATATGCATTCAAATATGAAAACCTGGTTGCATATAAAGAAGATGAAGATTATAACGATGAAACATATAGAACAAGGTTTAGGAGAGATAAGGACAGACTACTGTATTCAGAGGCATATCGGCGTTTGCAGAACAAAACACAGGTTTTTGCAAATAGCGTAGAGAATTGCGTAAGAACAAGGCTGACACATACACTTGAGGTTCAGCAACTAGCCTCAAGTATTGCAGAAGCTTTATGTGCTAACAAGGACTTAGCAGAAGCCATTGCTGTTGGGCATGATATTGGTCATACACCTTTTGGGCATGCCGTGGAAAGGGAACTTGACAGTAAACTCAAACTTAACAATTTGGGCGGATACTCACATGCCATACAAAGTATAAGGTGCGTGTCGTTAGCAAATATTAAAGTAAATTCCGTCGTTCTCGAGGGCATGCTAAAACATGATACTGAGACATTTGTTTTTTCAAGGCTTGGTCAGTTTGAAAAGGGTCAACATGATTGCACAGAGCTTAATCCCTCATGTGCAGGAGGCGTAGAGGCGCAGATTGTTTTTTGGTCAGATAAGATTGCATATCTTAGCCATGATTGGGAAGATTTTTCGAAGTCAAGCATTTTTCAGAAACTACAAAAGGATAAACTGCTTGACTGGAAAAAACTAATCGATTTATGGGCTCCTTTACTTAGTCCAAACGGAATTAAGTCGCTTCAAGAGGGAGAGTTGTTTCAAACAAGAGACTTAATCAGGACATTAACAACCAATCTAATCAAAAATAGTCAGAATAATTTGGATAAAGTTAATAGCTATTCCGATGTTATAGATTATACGCAGAAGGCATTTGCTAACGAAATAGGAACGCAGCCATTAGACACAAAACTTCTTAAAAAGGCTTTCAGGAATGGTCTTCTAGTAAACTTTGATAAAAACATTCGTGATGCTATTACAGCCGTTAATGAAGAAATTATTGTAAAATACTTTCTTGGATGTTCCGAGGTAGAAAAATCTGATTATAGAGCTAAATGCATTATTGGAAAGTTATTCGACGTGTTTTGCGAGAATAGCAAATTACTCCCATCAAAAACACGAAAAATTATTGATGAAGGAAAATATCCAAAGGAGAGGATTGTAGCTGATCATTTGTCAGGAATGACTGATCAATATGCGGAAAGAATCTATCGAGAATTATTTTTATAGGGTGGAGATTCAGAAAATGAATAAATTGATGGGATTTTTCGAGTTACGAGAACTAAATATACCAACTATTGATTGGAAAGAATATACTCATGGAACGTACCTTTCCAGTGATATTTTATGGACAGTTAGATCAGCTGTTACTATAGGTGATGATCTAAATTTACCTCGGAAAGTTGGTGTGACATCCGATGAGGCAATTAGTTTTGCGTCAGGGCTAAAGACTAAATACGGCGATACTATTATGGTGATTTATTACCCTTTCTTTATTGCAAGGGCAAGTGGCACGCTCCAATTGTTCGATGATGGATATGTAATAGAGTGCGTCGAAAAGGATCTTTGGAATTTGGTTTCAGAGTCAAAGTGTGATATGACCATAATAAACAGAAGAAGCGATATAAGGAAGGTTGTCACTAAAGACATACTAATTAATGGTGAACTTGAAGAAATCCTGTCAGTCGAAAAACAGGTTCGAATAAACTTTAAAAAAGAGCTTGCGTATGGTGAGTCTGTTTTACTTGAATGGAGTTTTGCCTGTAATTGTGATAAAGATAGGAACACTGTTGGAAACTCATACCTAGTTTTTTATGAATGTAGAACCATATAATTGATAAGGCTACAGAGTCGGTGAGGAAAGGTTTTTAGTGTTCTAAAATTTATTAAAATAAAGAGTTTGCGCCCGAAGGGCGCTACTAATTTAGAGGCGTTTGTGGGGGTCTGGGGGGAATCGCCGGCCCCCCAGCCCTTTCTGGTTCTCTTTCGGGACGAAAGAGAACATCTCCTTGCCGGAGGCCAGTTGCTTGCAACTGTGCCGTTTAAGCGCAGAACAGTTGCCGTCGGAATAACGCAATTGTACCATTCACAGAAGTATAAATTAGACAACGCTCTGGTGCTTCCACCTCATCCGGCGCTACGCAACACCTTCCCGGGATAGTGAGGGCTCAGCGCGCTCTTTATCAGTAGAGTAATGCTCCGTTTCCTTGCATTGGTTTCTGCAACCATGTATAATATTGGTAACAACACCCAAGCTGATTACCGGCCTCTTTGCCTTACCCCCTTCCCCCTGCCACAGAAAGGAGCCCACTCCATGAACTATTGCGAACATTGCATGCTTTTGACCCCCTCAGACCAGTGCCCAACCTGCGGCGCATCCTCCCTGACCGCCCCGGAGGAAGGTCAGCCCTGCTTTCTCATCGAAAAAGAATCCTTATGGAGCGGCATGCTGGCGGATGTATTGGGCCAAAAGAGCATTCCATTTTCACAAAAGCCCCTGTTCGGCGCAGGCCTTTCCATGAAGGCTGGCCCGGCCATGGAGCGATACCGTTTCTATGTTCCATTTTCTTTCTACCCTGCCGCTCAAGAGATTGTGGAAGAATTGTTTGGCGAAACCAACGGGCAATAATGCACATAGCATCCTGCCAAAGGTAGAAACATGTTATCTGTTTTTTCGCGCCTGAAGGGCGCTGCTAATTTAGAGGCGTTTGTGGGGGTCTGGGGGGAATCGCCGGCCCCCTGTCCATCTGGCTCAATCGTCGCCATGGTGCGCTGCCGCTTCCACGGCTCGTTTCGCCATCCTCCTCCGCCTCGCTTCATCCGCCTCTGGTGGCGCTTCGGCTACGGAGCCCTTTCTGGTTCTCTTTCGGGACGAAAGAGAACATCCCCTTGTCGGAGGCCAGTTGCTTGCAACTGTGCCGTATCATCGCTAAATGATTGTCGTCGTAACACCATACCTGTAGAAATCACTTCTGTGCCTAGGGAGCTCGATGTTTCATCGACTTCCCTTCTTTTTTATGGTAATATAAATCGGCCATCTGATTGTAACCCCCACAACACAAGCATCTGAAACAGCCACTGTCTGGAGAGCATCATGAACATTGCCGGGTTAAAGCGCAGACTTCGGGAGCTGAAACGAATCGAGCAGAAGATTCGCTCATCCGGTGCTGCAGCCAAAACCACACCCCTAGTATGGGATGTGTTCTTTGACCTTACGGATGCATCGGCTGGCAAAGCTAAATATCCGCTCAAACTCCTGACGGTAATGGACCACGATACCCTCAAGCACGTAATCGGCGAATACCTAACCTTTGTCTATCACGAGCTTTTTCAAGACATGGATAGCATAGGCCCGCTGCATCATGATCCGGGCGTGCTGCTCACCTGGGGCCTGCCCGCCGATGCCGATGGGGCTGCTGTAAAAAAGCGGTTCCGGGAGCTGGCCAAGCAGTTTCACCCGGATGCCGGCGGCGATGAACAGTCGTTTATTGCGCTGATGACGGCGTACAATAAGTTATTGGGCAAATGAAAGGATGCACGGCACAAGTTATCTCATGGCGGAGGACAAACATACATGCAAATCATCAAATCGCATGAACTAACGCTTGCCTTTGCATTTTTGCAATGGCACGTAACCTTATCGCCGATGTCGGATGCGCATCTGCCGCTTTTGTATCAGTGGAATCAGCGTTCTGGCGTCTTGTACTGGTGCGAAGGGGATGACGTTGCAGCCAACGCGCCGTGCGATGTGGACAGCATTTATGGCACCATCTCACAAAAGGCGATCATGTTTATCATCGCTGTGGATGGGCTGCCGGTTGGCGAGTGCTGGATACAGGATATGAACCTGCCGGAGCTTGTACAAAAGTATCCGCAAAAAATGATCCAGCGCATGGATGTAACCATCTACGAGGAAGCGTATTGGGGCAGGGGGCTTGGCACGGCCATCAACGCGGCGCTTATACAGTATGCGTTTGAAAGCGGCAAAGCAGACCTTATGTATGCCATAACTCAAGATTATAATATACGGGCGCAAAGGTGCCTGCGCAAAAGCGGCTTCCGTTTGGATGAAGTGCTTGCGCATGAGTCAACGGCCAAGGGGAAAAGTGAATACTGCTATGCGATCAGCCGGGAAGAATATTATGATGCGTTGGCAGTAAAGACAATCAAGGGTAGCGTTGCAACCTTTTGAAGCAGAGAATATGGAGTGTGCCATCTGATGAAGATTGTGAAGATCTATACCAAAAACGCCGACTATCAAAAGTTTGAGGTCTTAAAAACCAACCGCAACAAGCGCTACCGCTACTTTGAATTCTTTGTGGAGGGCGTACGCAATATCAACGAGGCCATTAAAAACGGCTGGGCCTTTTCTTCCTTTATCTATACGCCGGACAAGCCCCTGTCTAATTGGGCCAGGGAAACCTTGCAGGCCGTGAAAACGGATGTCAACTATGAGCTGCCCGAAAGCCTGATGGCGGAGCTCAGCGGCAAGACGGACACCTCGGAACTGATGGCCATCATCAAAATGCGGGAGGACAGCTTTGCCCGCCTGCCCCATCCCGCGAACCCTTTATATGTGCTGTTTGACCGGCCCTCCAACAAGGGGAACCTGGGCACCATTATCCGATCCTGCGATGCCATGGGTGTGGATGGGCTGATTATTACCGGCCACGCGGTGGATTTGTACGACCCGGATGTGGTGGTTTCTACCATGGGCTCGCTCTTTCACACCCAGGCCATCCGCATTCCGGACAACGAGCAAATTTTCGCCTGGATCGCGCAAATGAAAGAGCAGCATCCCGGCTTTCAGGTGGTAGGGACCACGGCCCACAAGGAACGAAGCATCTCAGATGTAGACCTGCGCCGCCCGACCCTGCTGATGATTGGCAATGAAACCGATGGTCTGTGCCGCGCCTTTAAGGAAGGCTGTGATGTGCTGGCGACCATCCCTATGAGCGATACCTCCTCCGCTTCCTCCCTCAACGTGGCCTGCGCCGCCACCGTGCTCCTGTACGAGACCGCGAGGCAGAGGATGGGCGTATGATTTTGCGGGGAAGGGCCCTTTTGAAAAAGTGCCCCTCCCCTTCCGCAAGCTCAATCGTCGCGCCGCTTCACTGCCGTTTGCATCGCTCGTTTCGCTTGATTCCTTCGCCTCGCTTCATCCGCCACAGGCGGCGCTCGGCTCACTCACCCTACCCCGGAAAACTATAAATTATATCAATTTAATTCGCTTTCATCATATTGGCGTGGTGGGACATCGAAACACTATCCGAGCGAACCTCGCCTTGCCACGCCGTAGGAGCATCGGCACATCACCCTTGATTTCATAGTCGATATCGCTAATCACTTCGCCATCCACTGCAATGCCGCCCTGGGTAATCAGCCGCCGGGCTTCACTGATGGAGGCGGCTAACCCTGCCAGCACCAGCGCCTTGGTCAGGGGCAGAGGGCCTCTCGGCAGCGTAACCTCCGGCACAGCCTCCGGCGCAGCGCCAGATGCCACGCTCATATACCTTGCTTTGGCCTGCTCCGCTTTTTCCGTGTCGTGGTACATGCCTGTAATAGTCATAGCGTAGAGCGTATGGGCGGCGCGAATGTCGGATTTTATCAGCGGGAGAAATTCGTTTTCGCTGATATCCGTTGTCAGGCGGAAGTAGTCTTGTAAAAGCGCGTCAGGCACCTTCATGCATTTTTCAAACATTGCATCCGCCGGCTCATCAATGCCGATATAATTGTCCAGGGATTTGGACATTTTCTCCACGCCATCCAGCCCCGGCAAAAGCGGAAAGGTGATGACCTCCTGAGGGCTTTGGCCGTAGCTTCGCTGCAGCTCCCGGCCTACCAGCAGGTTAAAGGTCTGGTCGGTGCCGCCCACCTCAATATCACAGTGCAGCGCCACCGAGTCATAGCCCTGCATCAGCGGGTACAACAATTCATGCATGCCAATGGCGCGGTTGTCGCGCATCCGCGCGGCAAAGTCGTCCCGCTCCAGCACCCGGGCCACGGTGTACTGGCCGCAAAGGTGCAACACATCGGCAAAGTTCATTTCGGCAAGCCACTTTGAATTGTATACAATGGTTGCCTTGTTAGGGTCCAGCACCTTGGCCACCTGGCGGAAGTAGGTTTCGCCGTTTTTGCGCGTTTGCTCAAAGGTAAGTGGCGGGCGGGTCTTGCTTTTGCCGGAGGGGTCGCCGATCATGCCCGTAAAATCGCCGATGACAAAAATAATCTCATGCCCCAAATCTTGCAGCAGCTTTAATTTGCGCAGGGGAACCGTATGCCCCAGGTGCAAATCGGGCCGGCTGGGGTCAGCGCCGAACTTGATTTTCAGCCGTTTGCCGCTAAGCAGTTTATCCTTGACCCCCTCTTCTGAAAACATGGCCGCCGCGTCCCGCTTGAGGTTTTCCCAAACGAATTTTTGATCCATAATACATCCTCCTTAAATACAAAAAAGCGGCTCAAAGCCAACCAGGCTTTGAGCCGCAATGCTTATCTTTTTGCCTATCTTCGGCAATTTGCGCATGGAGACCAAAGCCCGCCAACGTAATAATAAGCGGACGCATACAGATAGGACATGTTTTTCCGAATCTCTGTCATGGCTTTGGCCTCCTTTTTGTAAATTGGGTGAAGTGTATCACGCTCGTTTGAAAAAGTCAAGCAACTCTTTTAACAAATATAGAAACCAATTTGGCTAATATATAGATATTTTGAGTTCTATGGAAGTGGTGCAGTTTCATACATCGGAATACATCAATGCTTATTTTCCATTGCAAAACTGATAAAATTACATACTAAGGCTCCGGCTAATTTATAGTTTCCATAAACCATAGGAATTTCAAGATTGACAAGTGCATCTGCCAATCAAAACCTTGTATTCACCATAATAATTTATGGAAAATACTTCAAACATTTATTGGATTGTGATATAATGTCTATGTTTAGCAAAATAAAGTGGTGATTCTAGTGATTGATGTTCTATATACGATAGGGTATTCAGGGTATAAGATTGAAAATTTTCTTGAAGAAATTAAGAAGCATGGAATATCGACAATAATTGATGTTAGAAGCAACCCTTATTCCCAATATTATGTTGACTATAACAAGGAAGTCCTCAATGACTTTCTTACAAAAAATCGTATATATTATCGAAATTATGCAAAAGAGTTTGGTGCGCAGCAAAAAAACCCAGCATACTACTCAACAAGAGGCTATTTAGATTTTAATAAGTTTGTACAATCCGACGATTTTCTTAATGGTGTAGAAAAGCTAAAGAATGGAATGCTTAAAGGATACCATTTTGCTCTAATGTGTGCAGAAAAGGATCCGATAGATTGTCATAGAACAATAATGATTACTCGGGAATTTTCTAAACTCGGATACAAAATTATTCATTTGCTGCCCACAGGAGATGAACAATCGCAGGATGATATAGAATTACGCTTACTTAATCATTATTTCCCCAATAGAGATCAAGTTAATCTGTTTGAAGATCAATTGCTATCAAGACATGAGTTGATTACTCTAGCATATGAGAAAAAGAATGCCGAAATTGGATATACATTAGGGAGAGAATGATAATGATCTTATATACTCTCGGTTTTACGAAAAGAACAGCTAACAACTTTTTTGAGTTACTAAAAGAACAGAAAGTGGAGCTCTTGTTAGATATACGTCTTAACAACTCTTCACAATTGGCCGGATTTACGAAAGGAAACGATTTAAAGTACTTTCTGGCTGAAATTTGTCAATGCAAATATTTGCACCGTGTTGATTTCGCGCCTACTAAGGATATTCTAGACAGTTATAAAAAGAGAAATATGCAATGGGATGAATATGAAAAGCAGTACCTCCAGTTGATTGAGCGGCGTGGAGTCGCAAAAAACTTTTATGATAAATTCAGTGAATATGAAAGAATTTGCATATTGTGTAGCGAACCAACTGCAGATAATTGTCATCGACGACTATTGGCAGAAATCATTGAGAAAACCTTCCCCCAAGTGAAAATAAAACACCTCTGACATCTGAATAAGGAGACCTGCATGAGAATTGAGATTGCAATTTTAACCAAATCATCGAAACATGGTGGTTTTTGTGTTGCTGGCATAGATTTGGCTAGTGGCGAGTGGGTTAGGTTGACATCTGAAAACGAAAGCACTCATGGCGCTCTACAGTTAGGAGATATGCAATATGAAGATAAAAAATATTGCAATACTCTTGATGTTGTATCAGTTGAGATCAAGGGTAGAAATCCTTCGAAATATCAGCCGGAAAATGTGTTAATTGATCCAGAATATTATTGGGAAAAAACAGGGGAATATTCGATAATTGATATTTTACGATTGCATCAACCTGAACACCATCAATTCCTGCTTGGCAATCAATACTCATATATCACAGAGGCTAAAATTGGCGATGTGGGGTATTCTCTAACACTAATATACGTAACCAGCCTAATTATTAGGCAAACTATAAATCAAAAAGGAAAACTAAAGACAAAAGCTTCATTTCAATACGGGCTGTGTTATTATGAGAATATTTCCGTAACTGACCCAGAGTATTACAACGTGCCTGACGGAACCAAAATCGGTAATGCAATTCTAGTGGTTAGCTTACCTGATGCTCCATATCCAGATGATAGGTACTACAAATTTGTTGCGCAGATTTTCATGCAATAATTACCATTTTAGCTATTTTTAGTTTTGAGTATTTTGGAGTAGATAAATAAACAGTATACAATATGGGTTGCAAATGTCAGCACATTCTAACACATAAAAGTAAATCGTGCCAACTCGTTAAAACCCATCAGTGCAATGCGCTGATGGGTTTTAACGAGTTACTTCATCTTCCCCGCGATGTCCTGGGCCACGGCGATACCCGTCACACTAGCTTGCATCAACCCACGCGTGATCCCAGCGCCGTCGCCAATGGCGTACAGGCCCTGAATGGGCGTTTCAAACTGGTTGTTGACCATCACCTTGCTGGAGTAGAACTTCACTTCCACACCGTACAGCAGCGTGTTGCGGCTGTACAGGCCCGGGGCCAGGTGGTCAAAGGCTTTTAGGGCTTCCACAATGCTGGTCAGGTGCCTGGGCGGCAGCACAAAGCTCAAGTCGCCGGGCACGGCTGTGGTCAAGGTGGGAATGGTGGTGGATTTGTTGAGCCGGCTGATATCGGTGCGGCGGCCCTGCAACAGGTCGCCCAGCCGCTGAACCATGATTGGCCCGCCGGTGAGCATGTTGGCCAGTTGGGCGATGTAGCGGCCATACTCAATGGGTTGGTTAAAGGGCTCGGTAAAGCGGGTGGAAACCAGCATGGCAAAGTTGGTATTGCCGGTGCGCATTTTCACATCGCCATAGCTGTGGCCGTTGACCACGGCAATGCCGCCCTCGTAATGCTCCTCGCTGACCACGCCGCCGGGGTTCATGCAAAAGGTGCGGACCTTGTTTTCATACGTATCGCTGTAGTAGACCAGCTTGGCCTCATACAAATGCTTGGTTAAATGATCCATAATGGCGTTGGGCACTTCCACCCGAACACCGATGTCCACTTCGTTGTTTTGGGTGCGCAGGCCCAGGCGGCCCACTTCCGCCGCCAGCCAAGCCGCGCCGCCCCGACCGGGGGCCGCCACCACATAGGGCGCGAACACGCTGTACGCTTCGCCCCGCTTGGGCGTAAGCTTGACGCCCACCACCTTGTTGTTTTCTACCAGGATGTCGCTGGCGGTGGTCAGTTCCGCAAAGGTGGTATTCGTCTGGCCCACCAGATAATCGTGCATGGCTTCCAGCACGACGCCGGCGTTTTCGGTGCCCAAATGGCGCACCGGGCAGGGGATGAGCTTGATATTGTGACGGCTGGCTTCGTAGGAGATTTCCTCCACCTTGCGGTCGTCCAGGCCGTGCACTTCCGGCGGCGCATTAAAGCGCAGATAAATATCATCCGCGTGGCGGATCATTTTCATCGCCTTGGGGTGCCCCATATAATCGCTGATATGGCCGCCCACCTCATCACTTAAGGAAAGCTTGCCGTCTGAAAAAGCGCCCGCTCCGGCCCAGCCGTGTACGATGGCGCAGGGATCGCAATGCACGCATTTGCCCGTAGCCCTGGCAGGGCAGGCACGCCGTGCGATGGCACGGCCGGTGTCCACGATCAGCACGCGGCTTTCGGGTTTTTGTGCAGCCAGCTCCAGCGCGGTGAAAATACCTGCCGGGCCGGCGCCGATCACGATGGCATCATAACGAATGTTCTCCATAACGAAGCGCCTCCTTAACATAACCTTGTGCTGTACGCACAAAAGAGGCCCCATGCAAATCTGCACGGGGCTTCTTGCGATTTATTCTAGCACGAAATGTACAAGCCTGCAAGTTTTTTCAGTGTGCTTACGGTGATGCCTTACTTCACATACAATGTTTTTCCAGTGGAGCGAAGGTCGTCGCAGGCCTCCTTAATCCGATCCTTCATGCCTGCCTCGGCAGCAGCCAGATAGACGCGGGGATCATATTGCTTTTTTACACCGACCTCGCCGTCGATTTTCAGCACCCCGTCATAGTTTTTGAAAAAATGATGGGCAATCGGCCTGGTAAAGGCATACTGCGTATCTGTATCGATGTTCATTTTAACAACGCCATAATCGACAGCTTCTGCAATTTCTTCCTTTGTGGATCCGGAGCCGCCGTGAAACACGAGGTAGAAATGCTTGTCATCTCCGTAGCGGCGTTTTAATTCCTCCTGCCCGTCGCGCAGGATTTTTGGTTTGAGCTTTACGTTGCCGGGCTTGTAGCTGCCGTGGACATTGCCAAAGGTTGCCGCCAAAAGGAAACGGTTGCCTGTGATGCCACCCAGCTCGTCATAGAAGCGCATCATATCATCCGGCGTGGTGAAAAGCTTTTCCCGCGGCACGCCATCGTGATTTACACCATCCTCTTCGCCGCCGACAACGCCGGCCTCCACTTCCAGCAGGATGTCGTTTTGAGCGCACAAAGCCGCCAGCTCTTTGGCTGCCTTTATGTTTTCCTCCAGTGGCAGGGTGCCCCCGTCAAACATGTGGCTTTGAAAAAGGTTTGCTTGGCCCAGTGCGCGCCGCCTGGCCGTTTCTTTGATCAGGGGCTTTACAAACTCATCCAGCTTGTTCAGTTGACAGTGGTCGGTATGCAGTGCGACATAAATATCGTAGTAATCTGCCACATAGTGGATGTAGTTGGCTAGCGCAATGGCGCCGATGGCCGTGCTGCCGATTTTGCTGCCGGAGGCGTGCTTGCCGCCGCCGATGGAGATTTGTATGATTCCGTCGGACTTGGCTTCGGCGAAGGCGGCGAGCGCGGCATTTGCAGATTCGATGGATACAACGTTGATGGCAGGATAAGCGTACTGGTTGGCAAGCGCGCTATCGAGCATTTTGCAATATGTTGCATAATTTGCGACTGGCATGGTTCATTCCCCCTGCTTTTGTAGATTCAAATTCTTCCAATTGTTATCATAGCACGAATTGGTGAAGGGGACAAGTAAGCAGCACGTTTGCCTGGCTGCGGAATTCTGCCTGTACCTTTCAGATCGTTGTGCAATCCTTCCATTAATGATATAATTGGTCGATGAAACCCGTTTCGATAGAAGGTAAAACCTTGCGGTGGGTTTAAAAGGCTGTACTTGTTTCGAACACCGAAGTTTCCCGCAGTTGTTCCTGTTCATCAAATTTATACATTATTGCAAGCTGGAGGAAAGCACCCATGCAAACCACAGACTCTTTTGTTACGCAAAGCGGACAGGTTTTTTACAAGGTGGAAAACAGCCAATGGCTTACGCCCTTTTTCATCAACGTGGTATCTGCCTGCGATGTGTGGATTTTTCTTTCCTCCAGGGGTGGCATTACCGCCGGCCGGCGGGATGCCCAAGGCGCGGTTTTTCCCTATGAAACGGATGACCGCCTGCACGACCAAAGCCACACCGGATCCAAAACCATTGTTAAAATTGGGAATCAATTGTGGGAGCCCTTTGCCCATACCAGCCTGGACAAATACAGCATCACCCGCAGCATATACAAGGCTGCCCGGGGCACAAGCGTGCTGTTTGAAGAAACCAATCATGATCTAAATTTGCGCTTTACCTACCAGTATGAAGGCAGCGAGGCCTTCGGCGTCGTCAAGACCGCCACCCTTACAAACCTTGGTGCCTCCCCTGTGCAGGTGGAAATTTTGGACGGCCTTGAAAATATTCTCCCCTGCCACGTCAATGCCAATCTGCAGGCCACCTCCTCCACGCTGGTGGATGCCTATAAGGCCAGCGAACTGGTTCAAGGCAGCGTATTGGCTACCTATGCCCTGACTACCCTCATTAACGACACGCCCAACCCCATTGAAATTCTCAAGGCCAACGTAGCCTGGACCGACTGTACAAAGGCCAGCATTGCACTGAGCTCCAACGTGGTGGATGCCTTTGTCCGCGGTCAGCCCTACGCCTATAACGAGCCCGCTTACGGCTGCAAGGGTGCCTACTTTGTCAAGTACAGTGAATCCCTTGCGCCGGGCGATTCTTGCACCCACCGCATTGTGGTGGATAACGGGCTGGACCATTGCGCGCTTATTAAGCTTGCCAACCGTTTGCAAGCGCCTATCGTTGACGCCCTGGAAAAGGATTTGCAGGTTGGCCGGGAGCTGCTTGCCCGCTATGTGGAAATGGCGGATGGCGTGCAGCACACCGGGGATGAAACAGCCACCCACCACCACTATTTGAACACGCTGTACAACGTGCTGCGGGGCGGCATTTTTGCCGATGCCTATGCGCTGGATGCAGATGATTTTCTGGATTTTGCCAAAGCCCGCAGCCATGCCATCCAAGGGGATACGCAGTTTGCCGATAAGGCCCGTGGGTGCAAAACCATTCATGAACTCAAGGAAGCCTTTGAGGCAGACGCTTCTTCCCTGCGCCTGGTGCTGGAATATTTGCCGCTTAGCTTTTCCCGCCGGCATGGCGACCCTTCCCGGCCCTGGAACCAATTCAACATCAGGGTCAAGGATGAGCAAGGCAGGCCCATCAAGCGGTATGAGGGCAACTGGCGCGACATCTTTCAAAACTGGGAGGCCCTGGGCCTTTCCTTCCCCTGTTACTATGAGAACATGATTGCCAGGTTCGTTAACGCATCTACAGCGGATGGCTTTAACCCCTACCGCATTCATCGAAACGGCATCGACTGGGAGCGGCCCGAGCCGGACAATCCCTTCAGCGGCCTGGGCTACTGGGGCGACCATCAAATCATTTACCTTTTGCGCTTACTCAAGGGGCTTTATAGCCATTTTCCCCAAAGGCTGCATGATCTGTTGCGTAAGCAGGTGTTCACCTACGCCAATGTGCCTTATATCATCAAGCCCTATGAGGAGATTGTAAAGGACAGCAAGCACACCGTCCAATTTGACGCAAAGCGTGACAAGGAGATTGGGGCGCTTTGTGATTTGGTGGGCACCGACGGCCAGCTATTGCACAAGGATGGCACGGTGTACACGGTTACCCTCATGGAAAAGCTGCTGGTACCGCTGCTTAGCAAAATGGCCAACCTGCATGTGGATGGCGGCGTGTGGATGAACACCCAGCGCCCCGAATGGAACGACGCCAACAACGCCATTGTGGGCATTGGCCTTTCCATGGTCACGGTCTACCACATGCACGCCTATGTTCAGCATTTGCTCACGCTTTTGCAGGGGGAAGTAGGGGACTTTGCCGTCTCCAAAGAAGTTGCCCAGTGGCTTGAAACCTCTCTTGGGCTGATGCAGGCCCATGTCAATCACCCATCTAGCAGCGCTAAAGACCTGCTGGATCAAATGGGTCAGGCATTTTCTGATTACCGCCAAAGCGTATATGCAAACGGCTTTTCCGGTTGCGAAACGCTGAGCGTAACCGATATTAAATCCTGGCTTGCCATATGCAAAACCCTGCTGAACGAAACCGTTTCAAAAAATAAAGCCGAACTTTTCGCCACCTACAACCTGTTCAAAAACGACGGCAGCACAGCGCCCATGCGTCCTATGCTGGAAGGCCAGTCCGCCGCCATCGGCGCCGGCCTTGTTTCTCCCGATGGCCTTGCGGCCCTGCTTGCGCAAATGGATCAAACCTTATTCAGTGAGCAGCACAAGGCCCACACGCTCTACCCCAAGCAAATGACCGTGCCCTTCTATAAAAAGAACAGCTTCACCGCGCCCATCACCGCCGATGGCGTCATCGTCTGTCGGGATGAAAACGGCACGCTGCACTTTGGCCCCAACATGACCACGCAACAGGCCCTATCTCAGGCGCTGCAAAATTCCGCCTATGGCAAGGAAGACCATGCCTTTCTGCTGGAACAGTTTGAGCGCCTGTTCGGCCACCAATCCTTCACCGGCCGCAGCCAGGTCATGTACAAGTATGAGGGCATCGGCTGCATCTACTGGCACCAAAACGCCAAGATGGCCCTGGCCATTTTGGAGCAGGCGCTGGCCATAAGGCAGGATAAAAAGGCGGCCCAATCCGTTTTGCAGGCCTACCGCGAGGTCACGAGCCACTTCCTCTACCGCAAGGATTCCGCGGCCTGCCAGGCCATTCCCATCGAGCCCTACTCCCACTCCTCCTTTGATGGCAAAAGCCAGCAGCCGGGCATGACCGGCCAGGTGAAAGAATCCGTCATCATGCGCAGAGCCGAGCTGGGCATCATCGTGGAAAACGGCCGCATCCTCTTTGATCCCTGGTTTGTCGCTCCGGCGGAGTTTGATGAAAAGGGTTGCCTGTCCTTTACCGTGTGCGGCATTCCCGTCCGTTACGTGCCCAGCCAAGACGGGCAAGACGCCATCGAGGTCCGTTACACCGACGGGAAAAAGGCAAGCATAAAGGGTACTGTCCTCCCGGATACTATCAGCCAGGAAGTGTTTTTAAGAAGCGGGGATATCACAGGCATTGATATATATTATGCGGTGAGCAGCCTGCAATAAAAAGTCGTATGCAAGGTCTTGGCAAATACAGCGTCGCGCTAAAAATCACGCTCCGTATAATTCGGGGCGTGATTTTTGTTGGTAATTGAAAACGGTAAAAACAATCGCAGCAGGCAGCGTGTGATTGCCTGCTATCGGTACAAGCATGGGATTTTTATGTGTTGGTCCCTTTAAGGTCCGCCATCTCATTCTCATCCGGCTCAATGGCGGTCCACCTGGGGGCACCCGGCAGGGGGCATTTGAGCATGCGCTTGGCGGCCCTGGCTTGTATATAGCAGCCGCATTGGGTGCAAGTGAATTGGATGCGGTGGGGGCAGCCTTCGCAGATGAACAGGCGCCGAACGTATTCTGCCTCCGGGGTGCGAATTTCCTCTGGCAAGGATGCGGCATAGCCATCCAAGTGCGCCCGCAGGCTTTGCTCATCCACATCCTGGGTAAGGCATTTGCGGCAGAGAATGCCGCTGCTTGTATAGGGCATAAGCGCTCCTTAGAATTTCATGCCCGCAATGCGCAATGCGCCGGTTACGCCCATGCGGCCGGCGGTTTCGTGCTTGACGGGGTGAACTTGGGTAAAACCCGCGGCATGAGCCAAGCCGCAAAGCGCGGTTTGCAAAGGCTCCTTGCCGGCGATATATAGGGGTGTATGCACAGTGGCATACGCCTTTAAGGCCTGTATATCCGATTGCAGAACTGCACCCAAAAGATAACTGGCAACCTGCTGTGGCGGTTTTTTATACAGTGTGGAAAGAATGCGCCCCGCAAACGCCGCCCGGCCAAGGCCCGCTTTTTCCGCCTCCTGGTATCCCACCAGGGCCATCTCCATATCAAAGTCTTCCGGGGTGGCAAAGCTGTGTTCCACTGCCGAGGCCAGAATGGTATGGTGGGTCAGCGCGTTTGTCAGTTCACCGGACAGGATGGTCATGCAGCTTTGTATTTGGCCAGCAGCGCCCATTTGAATCAGCTTGTTGTGAGAACCGGGCAATACAAACACGCAAGGCCCAACCGGGCGAACCAGGGGCCATAGGCCCATGGCCTCGGTCTCCTCGCCTCGCATCATATCCATGGCCGTAAAGGAATCAAGGGTATTTGTATCGGCATCATTTTTCACGCCGGGGATAAAGGCGATGGGGAAAGACGCGATATCTGCAAAGGATTTCATCACCATGCCTTGATGCAGGGCCTGCACATCCGTAGGGGCGGTAAGGTGAGGAATCTCCACAAGGCCCTCGCGGCTTGTGATCATGCCGTAGGCAACGCAGTGGGCAATATCGCTAGCGGTTAGGGAAGCGGTGGATAACAAGCTGCCAATAGCCTCCCGCAGCGCGTTTTTCAAGCGGCCGTTATGGCCGTCGATGGCGGTGTGGGAGACGCCGGCTTCGCTTTTCACTGTGCTCAAAATAGCCCCTGCCGCATCCAGCAGCGTGACCCGCAGATTGGTGGTGCCGCCGTCGATAACAAGAGAATATTGGCCCATGATCGTCCTCCTGGCTGTACTGGGGAATTTTGTATAACCAACCCTGTCTATGATTGTAGCCGCAGGCAGGCCGGAATGCAAGGGGAATGCGGGTCGTCCGGCCGCAGCATCTTTTGCGTTATTGATTTTTCACCTATCTGATGGCGTGGATGGCACAGCGAAGCAATATAAATTTAGTGCAAAAATATTGTATTAAACACAGCGTGCACGCCGTGTAAATTTTTCTTGTAATGCTTATTATGCACAAATATTATGAGCAAATTTGTGATATATGCGATTTTAATGCCTATTTTCCGTTTGACATAATAACAAATATTGCATACAATACTATCTGAAACAAGAGTAAAATCAAAAGAACAGACGAGATTTTGCTGTTTGCGGACAGGCAAACGAAAAAGAGCAAGCCCAAACCCTACAAAATAATCGCATACGCATAGATGATTTTACAGGCATTGAACTTGCTTTTTGATTTGGGTGTCAACGCCTATGTGCGTTCATATGGCTAAAGGATTTGGAGGAGTATGTATGCAAAACCTGATGCGCCTTCCCGCACTGCCGCTGGTGGCCAACGACCCTTATTTTTCCATTTGGTGCGCGGCCGACCGGCTGACAGACACCGACACCACCCATTGGGCCGGCGCCAGAAAGCGCCTGCGCGGAAAGCTTACCATCGATGGCAAGCCCTGTAGGTTCTTGGGCCGCGGCGAGGGCGAAGCCATGCAGACCCTTTCCCTTGATGTAACGCCTACCTCTACCCGCAGCACGTTTTCCGCCCATGGCGTCAAGCTTTCTATCGCCTTCACCACGCCCTTGTTGCTCAATGACCCCGATCTGCTTTCCACGCCCATCACCATGGTTGATATCACCCTGGAATCCGCCGACGGAAAAAGCCACGAGACGGCGCTTTCCTTTACCGCCTTTGACGAATTGTGCTTTGATGGGGACCTGCGTCCCCATATGGCCCAAGATACGTATGAAATTGATGGCCTGCACATCGGCTACATGGGCCAGCGCCGTCAAAAGCTGCTCTGCCATTCGGCGGACCATATCACCATCGACTGGGGTTATTTGTATATCGCCAGCCGGGCGGATGTAAGCTGTACGGCAGACGGCCTGGCGGCTTCCACCGCTTTGACTCTGCTTTCTGGTGAAAAGCAAACCGTCTCCCTGCTGCTGGGCTATGACGATATCGCCTCCATCAATTACTTTGGTGTGCCCACCAAGGCCTGGTATGCCAGGAATGGCAAAACCCTGGTGGACGCGCTGCGGGAATTTGACCATCATCAC
Source organism: Bacillota bacterium (assembly GCA_023398575.1). Lineage (GTDB taxonomy): Bacteria > Bacillota > Clostridia > Christensenellales > Aristaeellaceae > JAEWAH01. The sequence goes on from JAEWSC010000092.1 coordinate 61,229, forward strand.
GAAGCACTGCTTGCAAAATGCGCCGCCTTCGACGGAGAACTCACCAAAGAGGCCCAAACAAAGGGCGGCGAGGATTATGCGCTGATCTGCACTGCTGCCTACCGCCAATGCATTTGCGCCCATAAGCTGATTGCCGATGAAAATGGGGAAATGGTGTGGCTGAGCAAGGAAAACGACTCCAACGGCTGCATGGGCACGGTGGATGTCAGCTATCCTTCCACGCCGCTGTTCTTAAAGTACAATCCGGAATTTGTTCGGGCCATGTGCCGCCCGGTGCTGCGCTTTGCCAAGCTGCCGGTGTGGACGTGTGACTTTGCCCCCCACGATGTGGGCCAGTACCCCCAGGCCATCGGCCAGGTGTACGGTGCCAAGCGCCGGGTGCAAAACGGCAGCGAAAACCGCAACGGCGATATTCATCCCCCCTTCTACCTGTACCCCGGCCAGGCGGATTGCTATGAGCTGCGGTATCAGATGCCTGTGGAGGAATGCGGCAACATGCTGATTATGCTGTATGCCGCTGCCGCCTTTGACAAAAAGGCCGATCTTGCCAAGGAGAACCTGCCTCTTTTGGAAAAGTGGGTGCAGTATCTTATGCAATTCGGCGAGGACCCGGGCGACCAGCTGTGCACCGACGATTTTGCCGGGCATTTGGCCCGCAACATCAACCTATCTGCCAAGGCGTTGGTTGGCGTGGCGTGCTATGCCAGGCTGCTGAAGATGGCCGGTGAAGAAAAGGCAGACTTTTATGAAGCCGAAGCCAAACGCATGGCCGATAGCTGGCTTGCGCGCGCAAAGGTCGGCGGCCATACGGCCCTTACCTTTGACGGCCAGGGCTGGAGCATGAAGTATAACCTGGTATGGGACAAGGTGCTCAAGCTCGGCTTGTTCGATGCGGATTTCTATCGCCAGGAAATCAAAAGCTACCTGCCTCGTGTAAACGCCTACGGCCTGCCCCTGGATTCCCGGCGCACCTACACCAAATCCGACTGGATTTTGTGGACGGCGGCCATGGCCGATGATTCCGACGACTTTTCGGCTCTGATTGCGCCTGTTGCCAAGTACCTGCGCGAGTCTAAAACGCGGGTAGCCTTTGGTGACTGGTACGATACGGTCAGCGGAAATTATGAGCATTTCATTGCCCGCAGTGTGCAGGGCGGCGTGTTCATGCCGCTGTTGTAATCGCTCTGGCAAGCCTATCAAAAGATTTCCCAGTACAAATGAGAAAGCTGTCTCCCTGTGTGAAAGCATACGGAGACAGCCTTTTTTATTTATATTTTATTATGCGAAACGTGCCTTAACTCACAGTTGAAACAAATGCTGCCGCCCTGCCTCAAGCAACTGAGAACCTTGACAAAAAGAAAACAATCTATGATAATAATGTAACGAATAAGCGCGAGCAAAGCATAGCGAAGAAAGGGTTGCCCATGCCGAAGATGACAGCAGTGCCAGATGCACGCATGAAAAAGATGCCGGAAGAGCCGGGCTACTTTGTTGTAAGGCAACCGCAATGTGTTCTGACGGACGATGTATACATGACCAGCAGGCACTTGCATAAAGAAGTCGAAATGGTCTTTGTACTTAGCGGTCGAGCGCAAATGCAAGTAGAAAGCCGCCTTTTTACCCTGATAGCCGGCGAGCTGCTATGCATTCGGGGCAGCGTGCCTCACGAGCTGCTGTCCAATAGGCAGGAAGCCGATCTTGTTCAGATTACCTTTTTGAAGGAATGGCTGCTGCCCGCTTTTTTTGCAAGCGCACAAAGAGAGGCTTGTCTTAAACTGTACAGTCAGGTGTTCAAAACTAAACCATGCGATACGGTACGCGACTTAATTTTAAGTACCCTTCACTGCCCGCTGCCCGGATATAAAGAGTATTACCGGTATGGTAAGCTGGTGGAACTAACGGCTCGATTGTTAGCCCTGCCGGAAACCATTGGCGAGTCGCAGCGCGCAACCAAAGAAAACCTGCGCTATATGGAATCAGCCATAGAATTTATGCAAAACAACTGCCATGACAAGCTGACGCTGAAGATGCTGTCGGATCATCTGGGCCTGACAGAAAGCTATTGCTCCAGATACATCAGGCAAAATGCCGGCATTACCTTTGTGGAGTACCTAAATGCTATGCGGGTAAGCAATGCTCAGCAGCTGCTGTGCTATACAGGCTGCAGCATGGCCGAGATTGTACGCAAAACAGGCTTTTCCAGCGTGCAAACCTTTAACCGGGTGTTCAGGCAGCAAACCGGAAAGTCCCCCAGTGAATACCGAAAATGTGTGAAACAGCGGCATTGCAAAGACAAAGGATGAGGTCTGCTTTTTCCGAATTTTGTGTATGGGCTTGAATGATAGCAGGATCATTAGATTGTGCTGATGTAGAACGGTTATAAGTAACATTTTTTCCAGACAGGAGTAGATTATAGTGGGCGCAATGATGATTCTTTGCGTCTTGCGCATGTAGCAAATACACAGCGCAATAAAACCAAAGGAGCAAGTTCGTATGTCGGCATTAGAAAACGATGCGAACAGCACCGCCAAAGAAACGGAGGCCGCAATTCAGACAGACTGCCTGGATTTACACCCTGCCAAACGCTGCAACAGCCATCAGGGAGAGCCCAATCATGTTCATGAGATACAGGCGCTGACCGATCCGGCGCAAAGCGGCAAGGATGCCCATACCCACCGCCTGATTGCTGTGACAAGCAATCCGCAGCCCATCGGAAACAATGACCATGTACACGCTGTCCTCTTCAAATCAGATTATCATAATGGCTTTTATCATGAGGGCTGGGGTACCACCGGCGGCGCCTGTAATGTAGGCAATGGCCATGTGCACTTTTTAAACGGCATCACAACACTGGATGCCGGGCATTGGCACAGGTATCACATCGCAACCTCACTGGATGGCGTATATGGCGGCTGATCCCTCACGCAAATCTGCTCTTCATGCTTCATGAATACCCCTTCGCGGGATAAAAAGGGATTCCGCGAGTATGGAGCAGTGCAACAGCTACTCCATATCTATACAAATAGCCGCAAGGCGCAATGAACCTTCTTTACCACATACCCTTTGTCCTGATCCGCCATAAAAGAAAATAGATAGAAAAAACCGGCCGGTCGAATGCATGCGACCAACCGGTTTTCTAGTTGAATATTACGATAACCTTGTTTTGAAATCCTCATACCCGAACCTTTTGACCAACTCGATGTCGCCATCCTCCCGCCAAAGCAGTATATCCGGCAGGTTCATGCCGTTGAAGGTGTTGTTTTTGACCATGGTGTATATGGCCATGTCACCAAACACCAGCCGGTCTCCCGTTTGCAGGGGCTTGTCAAAGGAGAAATCCCCGATCACATCGCCAGCCAGGCACGTCGGCCCGGCCAAGCGGAAAGTGTACGCCTTTTCCTCCGGAAGCCCTGCATTCAAAAGCGGCGGGCGGTAGGGCATTTCCAGCACATCGGGCATGTGGCAGGTAGCGGAGGTATCCAGGATGGCGATGGGCAGTGCGTTGTGTACCACATCCATCACCGAGGTGATAAGATATCCGGCATTGAGTGCCACAGCCTCGCCGGGCTCCAGGTATACGGTTACGTTGTACTTCGCAGAAAATTCTTTGACCAAACGCACAAGCCGGGGGATGTCATAGCCGGGCTTGGTAATATGGTGGCCGCCGCCGAAATTGACCCACTTCATATGAGGCAAAAACGCCCCGAACTTTTCTTCCACGGCCTGCAATGTTTCTTCCAGGGCATCTGCATCCTGCTCGCACAGGCAGTGAAAGTGAAGCCCCTCCAAACCGGATAGCAAGTCCTCGCGGAAATGCTCCCGCAGTACCCCCAGCCGGGAGCCAGGCGCGCAGGGGTCGTAAATCGCATGGTCCTGGGTGGAATGGGCGGGGTTTACGCGCATGCCGCAGGAAACGCCGGCGTCCAGTGCCCTTTTCCCGAACCTTTCCCACTGGGCAAAGGAATTAAACACGATGTGCCCGCATAGGGAGGCCACTTCATCAAAGGTGCTTTCGTCAAAGGCGGGGGAGAAGATATGGGTCTCACCGCCAAAATGATCGTGGCCGAGCTTGGCCTCAAAAAGGCCGCTGGCGGTGGTGCCCTGCAAATATTTTGCCATCTGCGGGTACAGCCGGAACATGGAGAAGGCCTTTTGCGCCAGCAGTACTTTTGCGCCGCTTTCCTTGCCCACCCTTTGCAGGATTTGAAGGTTACGCAAAATGGCCGCCTCGTCAATGAGATAGCAGGGCGTTTTCAGTTTTGTGATATCCGGAAGGCCCCGCATGTCAGTCCACCAAAACGGGGTCAAAGCTTTCCTGCCACGGCAGGCCCCACTTGTTCAGCGCATCCATAAACGGATCGGGATCAAACTGCTCCATATTGAATACGCCGGGCTTTTTCCACTGGCCGGATAAAACCAGCATGGTGCCGATCATGGCCGGAACGCCGGTGGTGTAGGAAATGGCCTGGGAGCCAACTTCCGCAAAGCATTCCTGATGGTCGCAGATGTTGTACAGATAATAGGTCTTGGGTTTGCCATCCTTGATGCCCCTGAAGATGCAGCCAATGTTGGTTTTGCCCTTGGTGCGGGGGCCTAGGGAGGCGGGGTCGGGAAGCACGGCCTTCAAGAACTGCAGTGGAATGATCTCTTTCCCCTCATACATAATGGGCTTGATGGAGGTCATGCCCACGTTCTCCAGGCACTTTAGGTGGGTGAGGTAGCTTTGGCCGAAGGTCATGAAAAAACGAATGCGCTTGACGCCGGGGATGAACTTGGCCAGCGACTCGATTTCTTCGTGGTGCAACAGGTACATATCCTTTTTGCCAATGCCCTCAAAATCATACTCCCGCTTGATCTCCATGGGCTCGGTTTCCACCCAGTGGCCGTTCTCCCAGAAGCTTCCCATGGCGGTGACTTCTCTGATGTTGATCTCCGGGTTGAAGTTGGTGGCAAAGGGATAGCCATGATCGCCGCCGTTGGCATCGAGGATATCAATTTCATGAATCTCGTCAAAGTGATGCTTTAGGGCGTAGGCGGAAAACACGCTGGTGACGCCGGGGTCAAAGCCGCTGCCCAGCAGTGCGGTGATGCCGGCCTCTTTAAAACGGTCATGATAGGCCCACTGCCACTTGTATTCAAACTTGGCGGTGTCGGTGGGCTCGTAGTTGGCGGTGTCTACATAATCCACTTTAGTCGCCAGGCAGGCCTCCATGATGGTCAAATCCTGATAGGGGAGTGCCAGGTTCAACACCACATCGGGCTTATAGCTTTCGATGAGGGCGATCAATTCCTGCACGTTGTCGGCATCCACCTTGGCGGTGGAAATTTTGGTTTTGCCGCCGGTGAGCTTGTCCTTCAAAGCATCGCACTTTGATTTGGTGCGGCTGGCGATCATGATTTCTTCAAACACGTCGCTGTTCTGGCAGCATTTGTGGATGGCAACACTGGCGACGCCGCCGCAGCCGATGATAAGCGCTTTTCCCATGGTGATGTCCTCCTCATGTAGATGGAAAATGCGGAAAGGATATCGCATCTCTGGATGCGACCAAAGGGCTTTCCGCCCATCTGGCTCAATCGTCGCATTACTCGCTGCCGCTCGTATTGCTCGTTTCGCCAGCCTCCTGCGCCTCGCTTCATCCGCCACAGGCGGCGCTTCGGCTTTGGAGCCCTTTGGAAACCTTCGGGGGATGTCCTTCAAATGGTTTTGCGGAAACATATTCTTTTCTTATAATAGGGATTCTCAAGGGAGATATCCCTAGAGCGGTGGGTTCAGGGAGGCAGCGCCTCCCGGCGGTCCTACAGTACTGCCAGCAATAGTTCCCGCAGCACCTTTAAGGCCGTTGCCGTTGATGTGCCGCTTTGGTCATAGGGCGGTG
>JAEWSC010000005.1 GCA_023398575.1 Bacillota bacterium
TATAAAAGATTGAATACATCGAAGAACATAATGACAAAATGCGATTACACTTCAATGGTTAATAAAATCGGAGGATAGTAGCATATGAACTATTCTATCGAATTACGGAAATTTGTCGCACCAGAAATCATTACAGGACTGGATGCAAGACTTATGGTGGGGCGGTATATTGCCCATTTTGCATCCAAAAAACCAATGATCGTCACAGATAAAAATCTTCAAACAATGCCATGGTTTTCAGGCATATTGCATGCGGTGCAAAAAAATTGCGACAGGTATGTCTTGTTTAGCGATGTATCCTCCAACCCTCGAGACAATGAGGTGATGTTGGGCGCATCCCTTTTTTTGTCTGAAAAATGCGATTTAATCATCGCTGTGGGCGGCGGAAGCCCCATTGACTGTGCCAAGGGCATCAGCATCGTTTCTACAAACGGAGGCGCGATACTGGATTATGAAGGGGTAGACGAAATTAACCTTCCAGGCCCGCCCTTGATTTGCATTCCAACGACAGCCGGGGCATCCGCAGATGTTTCCCAGTTCGCCATCATCAAGGACTCGGAACATCTTCTGAAAAAAGCGATTATTAGCAAAAAAGTTGTGCCCGATCTTGCACTTCTAGACCCCGTTCCGCTGATGACCATGGATCGATACCTGACGGCTTGCACCGGCATGGATGCAATGACGCATGCAATGGAAGCCTATGTTTCCAATGCCCATTCCCATATGACAAACTTACATGCGCTGGAGGCTATCCGGCTGATTCATACGGCTATTGAAGCTGCGCTTGCACCTGAGCGGACCATCGAAATTATGTTCGAGATGATGCTCGGCTCACTTCACGCAGGATTGGCATTTTCAAACGCCAGCCTAGGGGCTGTTCATGCTATGGCTCATAGCATGGGTGGTCTTTTTGATCTGCCCCACGGAGAATGTAACAGCATTCTTTTAGAGCATGTGGTGGATCTGAACTTTGATTCTGCAAAGGACAAATACCGGGACATCGCACTGAAATTCGATCTGGATGTAAATGGACTAGAGGATCATCAAGTCAAAAAGATGCTAATTGCCCACATACAAAATCTTCGTATGCGCCTTGGCATCAGTGACTATGCCTCTGTGGATGATATGAACAATGAGCTTCTTGACCTGTTGACTGATGGAGCGTTAGCCGATCCTTGCATCGTCACAAATCCAAGGCTAATTGTCAGAGAAGAGGTAAAGAGCATTTATGGAAGAATACTCAAGAAAAAAGGATAGAAAGGCCTTTACCCGTGATGCAATCATTGGTTTAGGCGAAGACTCCTTTAGAAAAAACTACTACCCTGAGCTGCAGGAAAAAATCATGCACCTGGAGCAGATCAATTCCAGAAACGAAGCACTGATTTCCACCATACCCGACATATTGATGGTAAGTAACAGTGCTGGAGAGATAGAACCCTTATATTCATCTGCCAAAAAACCGGAGTCTCCCATGGACCATATGATCTATGCGCCAGAAACAATGGAAATTCTGCGCAGCATTGTCAGGGAGACCACAAAGAACGGCTGCTCTGGCACACGAGAATTTCAGTTAACTAAAGATAATATGGTTTCTTATTATGAGGTACGCCTCCATAAATCCGAAACAAATGAATACTTGATGATGATTCGTAACATGACGGATCGGATAACTTTGGAACGGCAATTAATCGAGCTCGTAGAAAGGGACACGTTGACAAAGCTTTATAACCGAAGAAGCTTTGAGGACAGAATGAACCTCTTCAAGGGTAGAACATGCCAAAGTGTTTCAATGGTCTCCATCGACGTGAATGGCCTAAAATTCATCAATGACACGCTGGGGCATCTAGCTGGCGATCGCATGATCGTGGCTGCCGCCGACATCATTCTTGAGGTTTTTGGCGAACATGGGCATGTGGCACGTATTGGCGGTGATGAATTCGGAGTCATTCTGGAGAACATGGAAGAAAGCCAAGTTGAAGGCTTGATGTTAAAGCTCAATGCGAAAGTGGAAGAGTATAATGCCTCCAGCAAAAATGAAGCCCTGTCGCTGGCCTATGGATATTCCTATCATAAAACCGGTAAAGTGAATATGGAACTGATGTTCCAAGAAGCCGACAACAACATGTATCAAAGCAAGTTGTTAAAGAAGGAAAGTATCCGCAGCGCCTTTGTAAGTACATTCATGAAGGCGCTAGAAGCAAAGGATTATATTGTGGAGGGTCACGTCACCCGTATGGAGGAGCTGTCCCTTTCTATCGGGGAAGCACTATCACTCCATCAAGACAGGCTGGACAGGCTGCTCCTGCTAACCAAGTTTCACGATATAGGAAAAATCGGTATCCCTGACAGCATCCTAAAAAAGCCTGCGCCCCTCACTGATGCTGAGTGGAAGGTTATGCGCACACATTCTTCCATTGGGGAGCGAATAGCCCTTGAGGCCGCTGACATCAAAGACATCGCACATCTAATTCTGAAGCATCATGAACGTTGGGATGGCAAAGGCTATCCATTGGGGTTACAGGGAGAGGATATTCCGATAGAGTGCAGGATACTTGCTATTGCCGATGCTTATGATGCCATGACAAATGACAGACCATATCGAAAAGCATTGCCATGTCATCAAGCAATGGAAGAAATAGAACGTTCCAGCGAAACCCAGTTTGATCCAAAATTGGTCTTAGCCTTCTTATCCCTTATGAAAAAAAAATGTTGAGTGGCCCGGATTTCCTAAAAGCATCTACTTCTTTTCACAAAAGCACATTTTCCCTTTTGCCATATATCTGAACAGCAGCTTTACCGATGCTTGTGTCGATGAAGCTGCTGTTCAGAATATCATTTTGATGGCAGACCAAAGACGATAAATCTTATTATATCTTTTAACACATCATCCTTATATGAATTCCACAATTGGCATTCTTACCAATGGATCGTCAATGTTCTTCCAGGAACAGAGACACTCCACAGATTTCCCCCCAATGATACTGGTGATAATTCCCCGGCATCTGAAGTAATACGATCAGGTTTATTTTTCATATAAAAGGCAAAT
>JAEWSC010000012.1 GCA_023398575.1 Bacillota bacterium
GATCAGAATAACCTGTTTGGCATATCCACCTATGTTCTTACAATGGAACGATTGCTTCGCGTCGTTCAAGACTTATCGGCATCGCGTGATTTGAACACAGTTATGGATATTGTGCGCCATTCTGTTCGAGACTTAACTGGATCGGACGGTGCGACGTTTGTTTTGCGTGAAGGAGATTATTGCTACTACGCTGAAGAAGATGCCATCTCTCCGTTGTGGAAGGGTAACCGCTTCCCCATGGAGATATGTATCAGCGGATGGGTAATGATGCATAAAATCCCTACCGTTATAGAGGATATATTTGCAGATGCCCGAATTCCCGTGGATGTGTATAAAAAAACATTTGTCAAAAGCCTTGCAATGGTGCCCATACGTACAAACGAACCAATCGGGGCGATCGGCTGTTACTGGGCAAATCATCATCGCGCTACACCGGAACAGATCAAGGTGTTGCATGTCATAGCCGACACAGCTGCCATTGCAATAGACAACATACATCATATGAGTATTATTGAGATAAAGGCCAAGCAGTTGGATGAAACGCTGAAAGGAACGATGCTGGCCATTGCTAAAATGGTGGAGCAGAAGGACCTGTACACATCCGGACATCAATACCGAGTCGCCATGATCGGGCTGGCGATTGCGACAGAACTGGGATGGAGCGAAGAGAGCCGCGAGATCGTATACCGTGCAGGTATTGTGCACGATATAGGGAAGATCGGCATTCCTAGTGAAATACTGTCAAAACCGGCAAAACTGACCCAGTATGAATTTGCCCTGATTAAGACGCATCCGGAAGCAGGCTATCAAATACTAAAAGACTTGCCGCTTTTGCTGCCCATTGCCGACATTATACTGCAGCACCATGAGCGGTTGAATGGCAGTGGTTATCCCAAAGGCCTCTTGGGAAATGAAATACTACCGGAAGCGCAGATCCTGACTGTGGCTGATGTTTTTGAATCTATGATATCACATAGGCCCTATCGTCCGGCGCTTGGGCAGGATGTTGCGATTGAGGAACTGGTCAAAAACAAGGGTGTGTTTTATAGCGAGGAGATTGTTAATGCGCTTGTGAACCTGGTTATAACTAAGGGTTACAAGGTGCCGGAATAAATGTGCCGCCGATTATACCTTTGATGACTGAAGATGCGGCACAAAATTACGCTAACAAAAAAAACCGTCATTTCTGACGGTCTTCAAGCTGGAGCGGGTGATGGGAATCGAACCCACGTGACCAGCTTGGAAGGCTGGAGCTCTACCATTGAGCTACACCCGCATTTGGAGCGGTAGACGAGATTCGAACTCGCGACATCCACCTTGGCAAGGTGGCACTCTACCACTGAGCTACTACCGCACGCTCCGCAGGATTTTTGTGGTGCGGACGAAGAGACTCGAACTCTTACGCCGTTTGGCACCAGATCCTAAGTCTGGCGCGTCTGCCATTCCGCCACGCCCGCAAACCTAAGATTTTCAAGGGTTCTGGAGATGTGATTACTTTTTTGAAACCACTCCAACCCGCACCCAAAGGCCAGCCACGCGAAATATATTACCACGGCTGTAAGGGGAATGTCAAGGGAAAATTTCGCAAGTTTTTGCTGTTTTTTTGGAAGTGAATGATGAACTCAACAGCAGCACTTTGATTCCTTCGGCAACGTCATTTCGCCATGAAGGGTCACGAAGCCGTATTTCTCATACAGCGGACGGCCCATATCCGTTGCTTCCAGCGAGATGGCGTTGATTCCTTGATCCTTCGCCTCCTTGACCAACAGGTCAAGCGTGTACCAGGCAATACCTTGCCGGCGGTAATCTGGATGGGTATACATGTTCATGATGTATGCTTTTTTACCGGAGGGGTTGCTACAGGTGGGCATAACCTGATAATAGCTGACGCCGCCCGCGCCAACGATTTGGGTATCATCATATACCAGGTAAGCCACATGGCTGCCATCCTTCAGGGCATTAGCATAATAAGCAGTTGATTCCTGCTCCACTTCATGCATATCAACTGAGTCATCCAACTTGTTGGCGGCCCGAAGCACCATGACGCGGGTTTTCGTGAGAATATCAATATCAGCAAGGCTGGCTCTTTTGTAGTACAAGTCCATCATTGTTCTCCCCTTGCATCATGTGCTTGTTGAGGTGGCTACCGAAAGGAAAAATCCTCCCTCAGCAGATCAAAATTAGGGCCCAGATAAGGGTCGCCTGCTTGAAGCTGCTTTGCCCACCGGCCGCGGAAAAAGGCTTCCTCCTGCAGGTACCGTTTGCGTTTTTCAGGCGCTACATCCAGGCCGCGGGAGAGGGATTCATAATGATATAGCTCTGCAAAGGGTGTAAATACATTCAATAGCCCCTTTTCCCGAAGGCGCAGGCACAAATCCACATCGTTGAAGTTGACCGCCAGCTTTTCCTCCATGCCGCCAACGGCTCGATACATTTCCGCCTTGATCATGAGGCAGGCCCCGGTGACCGCGGAAACATTTTGCTGGTATTGAAGTCGGCCCATATACCCCAGGGAATTTCGGGGGAAGCCCTTGTGAAAGTGGCCCGCCAGAGTCAAAAGCCCTAAGCCGATGCCGGCATGCTGCACCGTACCGTTTGGATAATACAGCTTTGCACCTACAGCTCCAACATCCCCTCGCTGGGCAAACATCAGCATTTCCCTGATCCAGCCGGGGGAGATGACCTCAGTATCATTGTTGAGTGACAACAGATATTTCCCATTTGCATTTGATGCGCCAAAATTGTTAATGGCTGAATAGTTGAAGCCGTGAGGCCAGGTAAGCAGTTTTACGCGTCTTTCATTTTTGAGGGTTTCGTAATAGGCAAACGTAGCTGCCTCTCGGCTGTTGTTTTCTATCAAGAGGATTTCGTAGTTTGCATAATCCGTCAGGCGCAGTATGGAATCGACGCAGCGCTTTAAGTCGTCCGCATGGTCACAGGTCGGGATCAATATGGAGACCAACGCTTCTTCCTGGACTTTGTACTGTATACGGTAAATCGAGGGGAGTAGAGTATCTGTAACAGTGCCTTCCAACCCAACACGCTGTAAATGGTCACGGATGGCCGCTTTGGCCGCCTCAACAACGTAGGGCTTTGCGGATACATCGGAGGCTACGGATGCCTGATGGTTGCGCCAATAATATAGAATGCGTGGAATGTGCACGATCTTTTTTGCCTTTTCGCTGAGCCGAAGCACCAGGTCAAAGTCCTGGCTGCCATCAAATGCATTGCGGAATGCACCAGCCTCGCCTAGTAGTTCTCGGGAAAAGGCTGTGATATGGCAGATATAGTTGTGGGCCCGCAGCGTATCGGGGGAAAAGTCTTGCTTGAAATGGGGGAGGTACGCATCTCGCGGATGTTTACGGAAGGTAGCTTCGTCCGTATAGATCAAATCGGCGCCGGTTTCATCAATGACACTCATCACCTCATACACTGCGGATGGATGCAATAGGTCATCGTGGTCCAGCAGCAGAAAATGGGTGCCCTTGGCCATGGCAATGCAGGCGTTGGTATTGCCTGAGATGCCTTCGTTTTTTATGAGTTTTTGATAGCGGATACGGGCGTCGGTTTCGGCTCGCAGTTTGACTGCTTCACCGACTTCATTGTGGCTTTCATCACTGCCATCCGCTAGGCACAATTCAAACTGCCGACAGGACTGGGTTTGAACAGAATCCAGCATTTCATTGAGCAAGTACAGCGGTGTATTATACAGCGGTACAAGGATGCTGATCAGAACGCCGTCCTGAAAAACGCGCTCCGCTTGATGTTTTCTTTCCTGTTTACTTATTTTCCATGCCTTTTTGAATGCTTTAGCGCCAAATCTGGAGCGAAGCTTACGCCTTACTCGAAGATAGGTCTGTGAAAAGCCATCTTCCAAAAGGCTTTGACGCAGCCGGTAAGTGATCCGTTTTAGCCGTGATGCCGGCATGTGGTGTATCCTCACTTATTCTCAGTCAGCGCTGGCTGACGAATGGGTTTACAGCATTTGTATTCTATCATCGGCAGGTGGTACTGTAAATACAGCTTAGCAAAATAGCTCTTTCTGAAGGAATGGATATAATCATTTCATTGCGCATAAGGGAATTAATAGTATAATGGTTAAAAGAGATGAATAGCAAGCTGAAGATTAATGACGGAAGGGAATGGTATATCAATATGGAGAAATTGCTCGATTTACTACCAATAATTGTTGGAGCGTTAATTGCTGTAGTACCTACTCTCGTTGACAAGTACTTTGATAAACGGAACCATAAAGAAACAGAAGAAAGGGCAAAAAAACAAGCATTGTATATAGAGTTGATTGAACTAATAGGAAAAGTGCTTACTGGTTTGAAAGCAGAGAAAAAATCAACAGAGTTTGGCGAGAATATAGATGACTTAAGGTGCAAAATAAACCTAATTAGCGTTGTTGGTAGCGTAGAGGTCGTGAGGGCATTAAATAGTTACATTGATACATGGGGCAATGTAGTTGGTAATAATCAAACTGTAAGATATACAGAATTGTTGAGAGCAATCCGAGTTGATTTGAAGATTGACAAAAGTAGAAATCCTGATTTTCCGGAAGTTGGTTTGAAGGATATTAATCTTAAGTAAAACGAGTATTAATTTGCAAATCATCTGTTATATTTTGGTATCGTATTCATGGGTCTAGGCTATGAGCGGGAAGTGCTTTTCAAATGGTGCTACTCTCGATGTTTCATTTTGCTAGCTTCGTCGTGCAAAATGAAATTTTTCCTGCAAATTATCCAAAATGGATTGACAGGGTTTCCTGTTTGTGGTATTCTGCTGAAAATTTACCCGAAAGGATGTTGGCTGAATGTTTACGCGCATGTGTCCTTGGCAGCAACTTATGGTCGTCATTATGGACATGCGCGTGTAGCGGCAGCTTTGCCGGTGCAAGCGTAAGTTTTTGCACCGGCAGGATCTTAGGGGGATAAGAACCGCGGTGCAGGCCGTGGTTTTTTTGTTGTCTGAAATGGCCAGATGGATGTCGGCACATGTGTTGAATGTATCCATGACGGCATGGCCAGGGTTTGGGTAATAAACGCGGTTTGCTGCGGCTTATAGATATATTCTTGGAGGTGGACAAAATGAACCGGGAAGCAATCGTGGTGGAAAATCTGTCCAAACATTATCGTACCCGCGTCAAGGGAGAAGGCCTCAAGGCCGGCGTCAAAGCGCTTTTCGCGCCGGAGTACAAAGCAGTCGAGGCTGTCCGCGGCATCAGCTTTACCGTGCAAAAAGGCGAGATGCTTGCCTTTATCGGCCCCAATGGCGCGGGAAAATCCACTACCATTAAAATGCTTACCGGCATTCTCCATCCCAGCGGTGGCAGCATGCAAGTGCTGGGTTACAATCCCGCTAAGGAGCGCAAGGAGTTGTGCGCTCATATCGGCACGGTGTTTGGGCAGCGTTCTCAGTTGTGGATGCATCTGCCGCCGGTAGACAGCTACGCCATGATTGGAGCCATTTATGGCATAGCGGATGACGAGCGCAGGCGGCGGGTAGATCAACTGGCGCAGCGCTTTGACATTGGCGATCTGCTGCACACGCCGGTGCGCAAGCTGTCATTAGGTCAGCGCATACGCTGCGAGATCGCCGCATCACTTTTATATGAGCCAGATGTTTTATTTCTGGATGAGCCTACCATTGGTTTGGATGTGGTGGTAAAGCAGGCGATACGCGAACTGATACTGGAATGGAATCGGGAAAAGGGGATCACAGTGTTTTTGACCAGCCACGATCCGGGCGATGTTGAGCAGATTTGCCGGCGCGCCATGGTCATCGATCATGGCCAGGTGGTGCTGGACCAGAGTGTGGAGCATTTAAAGGCCACTTACCTAAATCGAAAGGTGATCACCGTGAAGTTCTTTGAGCCCCGGATATTGCCTGAACTGGATGGGGTAAAGGCAGAGACGACTGGCGTACAAACGGTATTGACGGTGGATTTAAGGGTGCAGCCCATCGGCAACGTGATGCAGGCTGTCACGGCGGAGGGCGGAGTGGCTGATATTACGGTAAACGATCCGCCGATGGAAGAGATCATCACCACCATATTCAGATCCAGGGAGGTGAGCTTGTGAACGGGCTGAAAAAGTATCTGGTTATCGCCCGGGTAAATGTACAAAACGCCTTCAATTACCGTGCCAGGGTCATCAGCGGTCTGATGTTCTATGCATTGTTTATCTTTGTTTTTTTCAGCCTGTGGCAGGCCATATACAAGGAGGGGTCGGTCAATGGATATACACACGGACAGGTGGTTTGGTACCTGATCATCACGGAAATGGTGGTGTTCGGCTGCCGGATACCGATTGTGGGTGAAATCAATGAAGATGTGAAGACTGGTTCCATGGCATACCTCTTAAATCGGCCCATGCATTATATAGCCTACCAAGCAGCTTCCGCTATTGGCCATGTGGTGGTGAACTTACTATTTACTGGTGCGCTGGCGGTGGTGCTGGGCCTTGTGTTCGTCGGGCCTGTGCCCCATTTTCAGTGGATGGGGCTGCCGCTGATGCTGTTAAGTGCCCTGATGGGAATCGCACTGCAGTTCTTTTCCTTGATGGCCGTGGGCCTGACGGCCTTCCGGCTGGAGGATAACTTCGCCATCTATCTCATCTATCAAAAACTGGTGTTCATGCTGGGCATGTTCTTGCCTGTGGAATTTTTGCCGGGCTGGCTGCAGGGCATTGCCAAGGTGCTTCCTTTTTCATATGTTGCCTGGGGGCCGGCGAAGTTGTTTGTGGACTTTTCCTTTCCTCTCTTTTTGCAGGTTGTGCCGATGCAGGCATTATGGATTGCGGTCATGCTGGGAATTTCGCTTTTGATGTACCATGGCGGCATGCGGAACTTGCAGGCGAATGGAGGTTGAGAAAAAATATGAAACGCCATATAATAATTGCACTACGCTATTTTAAAGTAAACCTGGCTTCGGCTATGGAATACCGGTCCAGCTTTTTTATGCAGGCCTTTGGCATGGCCCTGTCCAACGCTACGTTTGTGTTCTTTTGGTGGGTGGCATTTTCGCAGGTAGGCGGCCGCATCGGTGGGTATGAGTTTAAGGATGTGATGTTCATATGGGCCTTGTGCAGCTCCGCCTTTGGTCTTTCTCATGTGCTGTTCGCCAACGCAGACCAATTGACACGGCTGATTGTAACGGGAGAATTGGATACGTTTCTTTTGCAGCCTTGCAACCTTTTGCTCAATGTATGCTGCGCAAGAACATCCTTGGCCTCCTACGGTGACCTGCTGTACGGTGTTGTGCTGCTAGCTTTGACTCAAGGTGGCAATGGGCAGGTCTGGCTATTCTTTCTTTTGGGACTGCCAGTGGGGGCGCTACTGATCACCGCCATCGGGCTGACAGCCCATACCCTGACCTTTTACTTTGGCGATGTTTCCATCGCCGGCAGCATGAGTCAGGAATTTGTGATCAATTTCTGCATCTACCCAATAGGCATTTATCACCGTTCCGTGCAGCTGCTCATGTACAGTCTGATCCCGGCTGCCTTTATCGTGCATGTGCCGTTGCGTCTGGCTCGGGAGTTTTCACTGCCCTGGCTGTTGATCTGGCTTGCGGCATCGGCATTGTACTGCACCTTTGCTGGGTGGTTCTTTTACAGAGGGTTGAAGAAATATGAATCCGGCAACTTGATTATTACCAGGTTATAAATGGTTAAAAAGAGCACATGAACAAAAAGAGCGGTGAATTAGCCGCTCTTTTCGCGTATCGAACAGAGTTGTTGATGCGTGTCCGGTTAAACTGAAAGCTATCAAAATTCACTTTTGAGGCTTCGCGTAAATAAAGAGTCTATTGTGCTTTTCGCATCTTTTCCATTATATAAGACATCATACACAGCGTTGCAGATAGGCAAATCTACATGATATTGCACTCCCAGGTGGACAAGCGCCTGTACGGCATAATAACCTTCTGCCAGCTCCGAATATGGTTCGTCCAAAATGAAGCTTTCCCCAAATTTGCGGTTGTGGCTGAACAGGGAGAATACGGTTGCCTCATAATCGCCCAAATGGCAAAGACCGTAGGCCGACAGTTCACTGCCGCCCATGGCTGAAATCATTCGCGCAATTTCCCTGGTACCCCTGGACATGAGAGCACCTTTGAGAGTTGACAATTTCAGACCGTCCAGCATGCCGGCCGCAATACCAATCACATTTTTAGCTGCCGCGCCGACTTCGTTGCCAATAAGGTCCTGCCCGTAGTAAAAACGAATCAGGTCACTGGAAAAGGCGTCCACTAGTGTTTTTTTGGTCTCATTGTCTAGGCTGTCGATGACCATGCAATTGGGAATGCCTTTTATAAATTCCTGAACATGGCCTGGCCCCAGCCAAACCGCCACGTGGTTGGATAGGTGAAGGGCGTCGGCCGCGATTTGCGAGAGCCGCCTGCCAGTGTTTATTTCCAAGCCCTTCATGCACAATACAATCGTTTTACCGCGGATATCCAACTGGGCTAACTGCTCCATCAGGCTTTGCAGGCCTTGTGAAGGTATGGAGATGATGATGGTATCGGAATGGGATACACTCCCAAGAGATGTGGTCAATACAATCTGTTCATCTAGGGTTACAAGACCATTATGCCTGTTCTTTCTCAATTCCTGCATATGGGCGGAACCTCCCCTGCCATAGAGGATGACTTGATGATTAATTTTGCTAAGGTACCAGGCGATAAACGTTCCCCAGCGCCCGCAGCCCACGACGGAAATATTCATGCATTACTTCTCCTGGTGTAATCAATGCTATTCTAAGCAAGGCAGCACGAGTTCCTATGATTCAATTGCTGATCAAGGATGTCAATTTGTCCTTCGTAAGCAGGGTAGCCCCTGGTATTATGCTGTTGCTGAAGCATTCTCTTCATGCATTGAGTTGAGTTCTTCTGGGTCAAAAAAAACAGTGGAAACAATGGCACGCTTGTGGTAAAATATCAAAGGATATGCCTTCTTTCTCCATGGGCATTTCAGGAAGGGACGTGAACCTAGTATGGACCGTTCATGTAAATTGATTGATGCAATGCATATCGGCGCTGGTGAAGCGGTGCTTTTGCATAAACCTGCCAATATGTTTTATTTCAGCGGCTACACCGGTGAAGGCCTGGTGCTGCTGACTGCAAGCACAAAGACCATTATCACAGATTTTCGCTATACAGAGCAGGCGGAAAAACAGGCGCCCGGTTTTGCGGTGTGCATGACCACTAGAGACTGCGACCACAACCAGGCGGCCTTCAATATTATGAAAGTGCAGAATATCACAAAGACTTATTATGAAGACGACCACATCACCGTGCGGGCTTACCGCGAGATGGAAAAGGTGATGGAAGGCGTCTCCTTTTTGCCGGTGGATAAGGTTCCTGAAAAGCTGCGTGAAATCAAGGATGAAACTGAACTGGAAAAGATGGCCCTCGCTTGCAAAGTCACCAGTGAGGCTTTCGCTTACATTCTTGGCGAGATTAAAGAAGGCATGACAGAGCGTGAAATCGCCCATAAGTTAGAAAGTTATATTGTCACCCACGGCGCGCAGGAATTGGCTTTCCATACCATTATCGCTTCCGGCGAAAACGGTTCACTGCCTCACGCAATCCCCGGCGAACGCAAGGTCCGCCGCGGCGATATGATCACGCTGGATTTTGGCGCAAAGGTGGATGGCTACTGCGCCGATATGACCCGTACCATCGCCTTGGGCGAGCCAAGTGAAAAGATGCGCCATGTCTATGATGTTGTTTTTACCGCCCAGCAGATGGCGCAGGATGCGCTTGCCGCCGGCAAGGTGTGCCGTGAGATTGACGCCATCGCAAGGGACTATATAGCTGCCCAGGGCTATGGTGATAACTTCGGCCATGGTTTGGGCCATTCTCTTGGCATTGATATCCACGAAAATCCCAGGCTGTCCATGCTCTGCACCGATTTGACCCAGGAAAATCAGGTGCTGACGGTGGAACCCGGCGTATATCTGCCTGGCATTGGCGGTGTGCGCATTGAAAACAGTTGCGTTGTGACAAAGGACGGCTGCTATTCCCTGACAACCGCGCCCAAAGAATTGATTATCCTGTAATATGGCTGGTCAAACTTTCGCATGATACATTAGGGCAACATATGATGGAGGAATGAAGAATGATTACTGCTGGCGATTTCCGCAAGAACATTACCGTTGAATGGGACGGAGGCGTCTGGAATATTGTGGATTTCCAGCACGTGAAACCCGGCAAAGGTGCGGCGTTTGTTCGCTGCAAAATCAAGAATGTTATGACCGGGGCCGTGGTGGAACGTACTTTCAACCCCACTGACAAAATGCCCAGGGCGGTCATTGAGACCAAGGAATTGCAGTACCTGTACAACGATGGCGGACTGTACTACTTTATGGATCTTGAAACGTATGAACAGCTGCCCGTGAATAAGGAAACCGTGGAAGACGCCATTCCCTTTGTGAAAGAGAACACCAATGTTACCGTTCGCTTCTTCAAGGGCTCCGCATTCTCCGTAGAAGCGCCTAACTTTGTGGAACTGCTGGTGACCGATACCGAACCTGGCTTCAAGGGGGACACCGCCTCCAACACCTACAAGCCTGCTACAGTAGAAACGGGCTACACGCTGCAAGTACCGTTGTTTATCAACATCGGTGACCGCATTCGTATTGACACCCGTGTAGGCGAATACATGGAACGTGCCTGATAGGCATACCGCACAATGCGGGAAAAGGAGTATAGCATGAGTAATCTCACAGATCGGGCTTCCTTTTTGAGGGGCTTGGCGCAGGGAATGCAGCTGAGCAAAGAAACCAACGAAGGCAAACTTCTTGGGGAAATCATTGATGTTCTTGGTGAAATGGCCAAGGAGATGGAAAAGCTTCAAGAATCGTATGATGAGCTCAATGAGTACGTGGAGAGCATTGACGATGATCTGGCCGATATGGAAGAAGTCATCTTCGGTGATGACGAAGATGAAGATGATGAATGCGGCGATGATTGCGACTGTCACGATGACGAAGACGGTGAGGGCGAGACCATTGCCTATGCCTGCCCCCATTGCGGCCACGAAATGGAATTCAACGCCAGTGATGTGGACTTTGATGAAGATGTGCTTTGCCCCGCCTGCAAGAAGCCTGTTTTTCCGGAATACGAACCAGATGACGATGAGGATGACGACGAGGAATAATCCTTGATGCCCTATGCAAAAGGCTCCGCACAGTTATGCGGGGCCTTTTGTATATACAAAAAATGGATACCTGTTTTTTTCATGTACTGCCTATTGACTTTCAGAATAGAAGGCAGTATATTTCATTTCGAAACAAAGATGTTGCAGGTTTTGCCTGTATGCAACTTTGTTTTTATTTCGTTTATATTGCTCATGGGTTTGTGCATTGCTGAATAGTGTATGATGCAGATAAGGCGAAGGAGCCTAGGGTATGGGTTCCTTTGCCTTTTTGCATAAAATTATATCCAGTGATGCAGGTTCGGCAGAAATGATAGGGGGGAAAGGCATGAAAGCGCAAGCAGGCAAACAATTTGTTGAAAGAAAAAAGGTGGTGGCGGTAGGCTCGTTGTTTGTGGTTTCTGTGGCGATTACTTTAGTGGGGTTGGCGTTTTGCGTATACAGCACACTGAACAAAGTGGAGTTTATGGTGCTTACATCCAGAGTTCCGGGAGCAGTGTTCGGCGCTGTGATCATGTTCTTGGGTGTACGCTATCTTCTGGCAGTACAAAAGTTGAAAACGGAAGTCTACAAAACAACCTCGCGGTTTTCCTGGGGAAATTTCAAAAAATAACACTCATTCGTTTTCTCAATTGAATTTGAAATATTGAGGTGTGCGTATGAAGGCATTCAAAAAACAAATTGGCATGCTGCTTTTGATTGCAACTGTTGTGGTGCTCTTTACTGCCTGTGCTATGGCGGAGGGCGGCGATCCAACCGGCGCTTCCTATGTGGCGACGACAGGGAATGAAACGCTTGACAGCGTTGCGCTGACCGCGAACAAAGCTTACTTTGGCGCAAACTACACCTGGGTTATGATCTGTGCTTTTCTGGTGTTCTTCTTCCAATGCGGCTTTGCAATGGTAGAAACAGGCTTTTGCCGCGGCAAAAATGCAGCTCACATTATTACCATGAACTTTATGGTTTTCCTTGTAGGCGCTGTCGGTTACTTTCTCGTTGGCTTTGCACTGCAAATGGGCGGCTCCGGTGGAGCAGCGGGCTTAGGTACCGGCGGCAGCGTTCTCAATGGAATGCTCTCAATCCCAGGTTTGGGCGGTATCCTGGGATATAAGGGCTTTATGTTGGGTGGCACCTATGACGCAGGCGTGTATGCGCTGTTCTTCTTCCAGATGGTGTTTATGGATACGACTGTGACAATCCCAACTGGCGCGTTGGCGGAGCGGGTGAAGTATTCCGCAGTTGTTATTATTTCCTTCTTTATTTCCATGTTCCTGTACCCGCTGTTTGCCAACTGGGTATGGGGGGGCGGCTGGCTGGCGACCCTTGGCGCAAAGTTCGGCATCGGCCACGGTGTGGTTGACTTTGCCGGCTCTGCTGTGGTTCACTCCATGGGCGGTATGTTGGCTTTAGCCGGTGCTATCGTCATCGGACCCAGGATTGGGAAGTTTAAGAAAGATGGCACTGCGAGAGCCTTTCCCGGCCATAACATTCCCATGGCCATTATTGGTACCATTATCCTGTTCTTCTGCTGGTTTGCATTCAATGCCGGTTCTACATTGAACTCCAGCGATTTCCGGCTTTCCGTGGTTACCACCAACACCATGATTGCTGGCGCCATCGGCGGCTTGGTGGCCATGTTCTATATGTGGATCAAGTTTGGCAAGCCTGATCCATCCATGACTGCCAACGGAACGTTGGCGGGACTTGTTGCCATTACCGCGCCTTGCGCATTTGTCAATGGTATCGCTGCCTTCGTTATCGGTTTGATAGCAGGCATCCTTGTTTGTGTGGCAGTACCGTTTATTGAAAACAAACTAAAGCTGGATGACCCTGTCGGCGCCATCTCAGTTCACGGCGTAAACGGTTTCTGGGGCGTGCTGTCGCTTGGTTTGTTTGCGGACGGTACCTATGGCGATGGGTTCAACGGTGTTGCCGGAGGAGTGACCGGGTTGTTCTATGGCGATGCTTCGCAGTTTGTGGCGCAATTGATCGCCCTTGCCGTTCTAATCATCTGGGGATTTGGGGTATCCTATGTTTTCTTTAAGGTGCTGGATAAGGTGTGGGGTCTGCGGGTAGCGCCTGAAATTGAATTGGAAGGCGTGGATATTCCTGAAATGGGCGTGCTTGCCTACCCTGATCAGGAGCTTGTGCGGTCTGAACTGGACTACGACTCCCAGGATAATGCGCCGATCAAGCAGTTGGAGCGCTTTGGCTGGAAGGGAAAGACGGAGAAGATGCCTGTACCGACAGCTCCTATCTCTCCCGCTATGCCTGCTGAAACGGCCGTTAAGCCTGCCGCGTCTGGCGTGAAGTTCACCAAGGTGGAGATTATTACTAAACAGAGTAAGTTTGAGGCGCTGAAGACGGCCATGAATGAGATTGGAATTACCGGCATGACGGTTACTCAGGTACTGGGGTATGGTCTGCAAAAGGGCAAGACGGAATTCTATCGCGGCGTTGAGACCGAGACCAACTTGCTGCCAAAGGTACAGGTGGAAATCGTGGTGAGCAAGGTGCCTGTTCGCACCGTCATCGAGACTGCCAAGAAGATACTTTTCACAGGCAACATTGGAGACGGAAAGATATTTGTCTATGATGTGGAAAACGTGGTAAAAGTCCGCACGGGTGAAGAAGGGTACGATGCGCTGCAGGATGTCGAATGATCTTTCGAAGAAGTGGCTTTGCCACTTCTTCGAGTATTCACTTTTCATCTTCGAGCTGCGCTCGCGGTCGATGAAAAGTGTAAGGAATGCTTGCTTCGCAAGCGCCCCGCGCCCCCGGCAAAGCCGGGTGACACGATTTCAAACGAGGGGCCACGCCCCCTCGTTGCTCCCCGGGGAGATGTTCTTACTTTGACTTTGAGAGACCCGGCTTATGTCGCGGTCTCTTGATTTTTACTGATAGTCAAATTGCAGATTTTTCCGCCCAGCCTTTACAATAAGCCATTTCTTGCGTATAATGGCTTATACCATAAGCATCTGGCCGAAAAAGCCGTCATCCAAGGAGGCGGACTGGCAGGAAGGCTATGGGAAATACTTATTTCGTCAGGTATCCAAAGTGAACTTGAACGGAGGAAATTTCATGACAGTTACTAAACGGAGTCTATCCAGGGATCAAATACGCCGGCTTTCGATTACCGGAATGCTCACAGCCATCATCATCTTGTTGGCCTTTACCAATCTTGGGTTGATACCTATTGGTGCTATTGCAATTACCATTATCCACCTGCCTGTGCTTATAGGTTTGCTGGCCGAAGGACCTGTTGTAGGTTTGATTCTGGCATTTGTGTTTGGCGCATGCACGCTTATAAAGGCATTGATATCACCGACCGGAGCTTTCGATCCATTTTTCATTAATCCGTTGGTTTCCATTCTTCCTAGGCTTTTTATTCCGCTGGGCGCATGGGGCGTCTACCGCTTGCTAAAAGGTATTTTACCAAAGAAAAGGTCGGCGGAATCCATTGCATGGGGTGCGGCCGGCTTGGCAGGCAGCTTGACGAACACGGTGTTCGTGCTTTTTTCTATATATTTGCTGTTTGGTAAACGCGTTGAGGAAATCATTGCTCAAGTACCAGATCTTGCTCAATATGCGAATGCCGCAGGTAAATTTCTGTTCTTTGGTGTAGCGTTACCCAATGGTATCCCTGAGGCGGCTGTAACCATGCTTCTCGTTCCTGCTATCATGGTGGCGGTGACAGCAGTCAAAAAGCGCAGATAAAGGAGTCTTTGACGCATGATCTTCACTATGGATGTAGGCAATACAAACATCAAAACTGCTCTGTTTGATGGGGCAGAATTGGTGAAGTATTGGCGCGTCTCCACCAACAAGACATACACTAGTGACGAATACGGCATATTGCTTCATAACTTGTTTGCCCATGCTGGGCTGAAAATGGAAGATGTGGAGGGTATCATCATCTCCAGCGTGGTTCCGACCATCAATTTCACACTGGCGCATATGTGCCAGAACTACTTCCATAAAGAGCCCATGACTGTGGTGCCAGGCATTCGTACCGGCATCAACATAAAGTATGAAAACCCCAGAGAACTGGGCAGCGACCGTATTGCCAACGCGGTAGCAGCGTACGATCAGTATGGAGGCCCCTGCATTTTTATTGATTTTGGTACTGCTACGTCTTTTGGCGTCGTCAACGAGAAAGGCGCCTTCTTAGGCGGCTGTATCTGCCCTGGCATCACACTGGCTAGCGAAGCCCTGGTTTCTGGTGCGGCAAAGCTGCCAAGGTTCGAACTGGTGCGCCCAGATGCCGTTATTGGGAAGACGACGGTTCAAAACCTGCAGGCCGGCTTATTTTATGGCTATGTAGGTCAGGTAAACTATATTATACATAAAATGAAACAGGAGATTGGCGACGAAAAGGCTTATGTCGTCGCTACTGGTGGCCTTGCGCGGCTTATTTCTCCTGAATCAAAAGAAATTGACAAACTCGATGGCCTTTTAACACTAAAGGGTTTACGTTTGATTTATGAACGAAACGTATAGGGGATAACACGATGAAAACGGTGACGGTTGGATTTTTGGGGTGCGGAAACGTAGGCTGCGGCGTTTGGGAGCTGCTGTCCGGCTTTGCCCAGGAATTGGTCCACCGCAATGATTTGAAAATCATTGTCAAGCGGATTCTGGTCAGGGATGTGAATAAAGCCCGAAATACCAGTGTGCCTCCCGAGCTTTTGACAACGAACCCCAAAGACGTGCTGGATGACTCCGACATCAGCATTGTGGTGGAATTTATGGGCGGGGAGCAGCCTGCCACCCAATATATGCTCCGCGCATTGAACAACAAAAAGACAGTGGTTACCGCCAACAAGGTGGCAGTGGCGCTGCACTGGCCAGAACTGCAGAAGGCCGCCCAAGAAAACGGTATGGGCTTGTATTATGAAGCCAGCGTCTGCGGTGCTATCCCCATTATCCATACGCTGACCGAATCGCTGCAGGCTAACCGCATTACCCGTTTGATGGGTATCATCAATGGCACCACCAACTATATTTTAAGCCGCATGTCTCAAAATGGCGAAGGCTATGAAGCGGTTCTTTATGATGCCCAGCGTTTGGGGTTGGCTGAACCTGATCCTGCATCCGACGTGGAGGGATTGGACGCTGCCTATAAGCTTTCCATCATGGCTTCCTTGGCTTTTCATGCCCGTGTGCCTTTTGATAAGGTGTATTGTCAGGGGATTACTGAGATTACGGCTATAGACATTGCTTGCGGCAAAGAGATGGGCCTTTCACTAAAGCTTTTGGCCATAGCGAAAAAGATTGGAAATACGGTGGAAGCCAGGGTACACCCTACCTTTATACCCAGTAGCCATCCGTTGGCCGCGGTCAACGGCTCCTTCAATGCTGTATTTTTGTATGGTCATGCCTGCCGTGAAATGATGCTTCAGGGTCGAGGCGCGGGTGACTTGCCAACCGCCAGTGCGGTGGTTAGCGACCTTATTCATGCTGCTACCCATGGTATCCATTCCCATCCAACATTCGTCAATGAGGCAGAACCACCCAAGGATTTGTGCTTTAACGACGATTGGGAGAGCGAATATTTCATCCGTATGTCCGCCATTGATGCACCTGGTGTATTGAGTCAGGTATCTGGCTGTTTCGCACGGCATGGCGTATCTATTGCTTCGATGCTGCAAAAGGAATCGGCAGAGAGCGGTGGGCATGTGCCGTTGATCTTTATCACCCATAAAGCCCGTGAACAGGCCATGCTGGCCTCCCTGAAGGAATTGGATCCAGCCATCGTGGAGTATTACCGTATGATCCGCGTGGAAGGAAGATCAATGCACTGAGTGGAAAGCGGTGTCTGGCGGGAGTGGGATTGCTCCCGCCAGTTTTGTATTTATAGCACCTTCCTCTGGGCATACGCAAACATCGTGCGAAACATGCTGAATTATGGTATACTGTTACAAAACGCAAGAGGGGAAAGAAGTCATGGCTGACAGCGGGCGAATGCTGAATTCGCCGGAACTGTATATCAACCGGGAGTTGAGCTGGCTGAATTTTAACCGCCGAGTGTTAAGCGAGGCGGTGCAGATGGACAACCCCGCTTTTGAACGGATGAAGTTTTTGTCCATCGTATCCACCAACCTGGATGAGTTTTTCATGATCCGGGTCGCGTCCATCCGCGATCAGGTTCGCGCCGGGTGGAAAGAACCGGATCCGGCGGGTTTGAAGCCCAGGGAGCAATTGCGTCAGATCGCTTTGCAAACAAGGTTGATGGTGCAGGAGCAATACCAAGTATTTTCACATGAAGTTATGCCGGCACTTGACGAGGCAGGTCTTTCTGTTTTGACTTTTTTGCAATTGGGCAGCGAGCAGGCTGCATGGGCAGAAAATTATTTTTTGAGCAATATATTTCCTGTGCTAACGCCGGTGGCTGTTGAAGGAAGCCGAAACTTTCCGCTTCTGTCCAGCCGAAGCCTCAATATTGGCGTGCTGCTTAAAAGCCGAAGCGGGAAAAAGGCGGAGTTTGTCAATGTGCAGGTGCCCTCTGGTTTTCCAAGAGCTGTTCAGCTGCCTGGGGATAATGGACGTACTGCAATGATCCTGCTGGAAGAAATCATTCATCCACTTTTGAGGCACGTGTTTGCCGGCCGGGAGATACTCGCAAGCCATCTTTACCGCATTACCCGCAATGCTGATCTGGAGTACGACGAGGAAGAAGGCTATGACCTGCTTGCTTCCATTGAACAGAGCTTGAAGCAGCGCAAGTGGGGTGCTGTGATCCGCTTGGAGATTGATCCGAAGATGGACGAGCGCATGCTGGCGCTTTTGCAGGATGCATTCGAGGTGGGGGAAACAGAGATATACCGTATTCCAGGCCCGATCAATCTTGACTTTTTACTCAAACAGTTGTATTTCCTGCCGGGTTTTGAAAAGTGTAAGTATGAGCCTTTTATGCAGCGTTATCCCTCAGGTCTGGAAAACAAGAGCATCTTCGATGCCATACAGCAGGGTGATATTTTTATGTATCACCCCTATGACAGCTTTGATCCTGTGCAGCGTTTTGTGGAGGAAGCGGCTCAGGATGAGAATGTGCTGGCCATTAAGCAAACGCTGTACCGGGTCAGCGGACATTCACCGATTGTAGAGTCACTGGCAAAAGCAGCACAGAGTGGCAAGCAGGTAACGGCCCTCTTTGAGGTCAAAGCGCGCTTTGACGAAGAAAACAACATACAATGGGGCAAATACCTGGAAAAAGCGGGGTGTCATGTGGTTTACGGCTTGCCCAAGCTAAAGACTCACAGCAAGATACTGCTGGTGGTCAGGCGTGAGGGTGAGGCTATCCGCCGGTATATTCACCTGGCCACCGGTAATTATAACGATGTAACGGCCAAACTGTATACCGATATGGGGCTATTGACGGCTGATCCCGAATTTGGGGAAGACGGCAGTAAGTTTTTTAACCTTGTCACCGGATTTTCTGAAATATCGCCCATGCATTGCTTAACCCCTGCTCCCAGTCGGCTCAGAACCGAGTTTCTGCGCCTGATCAATAGGGAGCGAGACCATGCCTTGAAGGGACTACCTGCGCGGATAGACGCTAAGATGAATTCACTGGTAGACCCTGTGATTATCCATGCACTGTATGAAGCCAGCATGGCCGGTGTGGAAATTGACCTGACGATAAGGGGCGTATGCTGCCTAAAGCCTGGCGTTGCAGGCATAAGCCAGCGGATTACTGTCAGGTCTATCGTGGGCCGGTTTTTGGAGCATGCACGCATCTTCCGCTTTGAAAACGCGGGAGAGCCCGAGATTTATCTATCTTCTGCCGACTGGATGCCAAGAAATTTGGATAGGCGTATTGAGCTTTTGTTTCCAGTGCGGGACGAGGCTATACAAGAAAAGATCATGCGCGTTCTTGCAATGCAAAAGCAGGATACCGCCAAGGCGTGGCTTCTTCTGTCCGACTGCACCTATATGCGCGTTCTCCCCGGCGATTCGGAATTGTGTTTTAACAGCCAGGAAGAATTGATTCGTGAAGAATTGTAGGCATGTTTCCTGCAATATGCGTATATATGGAAGCAAACGACAGAGTATAAGGAGAAGGGGCATTTCGCCCCGGCTGTAAGTATGTTTGACCAGTGGAAGAAAGATATTGATGCGGTTTTGACACGTGACCCGGCGGCGAAAAGCCGCCTGGAGGTGCTTTTATGCTATCCCGGTTTAAAAGCACTGCGTGCTCACCGCCGTGCGCACAAGCATTACCTCAAGGGCCATATGCTTTGGGCTAGGCTTATTAGCCAGCGCGCCAGAAGCAGGACGGGAATTGAGATTCATCCAGGTGCAAGAATTGGAGAGGGCTTGTTTATCGACCATGGAGATGGTGTGGTCATCGGCGAAACGGCCGTGATTGGTGACAATGTAACCATCTACCAGGGCGTGACGCTGGGCGGAACCGGGAAGGATAGTGGTAAACGTCATCCCAACATCGGCAATGGCGTTACCATCGGCGCCGGGGCGAAAGTATTGGGGCCTATCACTGTTGGCGACAACAGCAAGGTTGGCGCCGGTGCCATCGTATTAAAGGATGTACCACCCAACTGCACGGTGGTGGGTAACCCTGGCCGTATTGTGAAAAAGAAGCAGCCCATAGTCGCCGGCGAGGTGGACTTGGATCAGGTGAATCTGCCAGACCCGGTGCAGGAGCGTCTGGAAGCGCTGCTTTCAAGGCTTTCTCACTTGGAACGGTGTCTAAGCGAGCATGCCAAAACACTGGGCTGTGATGAATGCATCAACCGTCATTCTCCTGACTGTCCCGCGGAGGCGGACCGATGTCGGGAGGAAAGCGACGAACTGACGCCGAAATGATAAGACCATGCATTCACAAGGAGGAGCTTTATGCAGATTTACAACAGCCAAACCCGGAGGAAGGAAACCTTTGTCCCTTTGCATGAGGGGAAGGTTGGAATATACGCTTGCGGCCCGACGGTGTACAATTATTTTCACATAGGCAACGCAAGGCCATTTATCCTATTTGATGTGCTGCGGCGGTATCTGGAACACAAGGGTTATAAGGTGACCTTTGTGCAGAACTTTACGGATATCGACGACAAAATGATAAAGAGAGCCAATGAGGAAGGGGTAACGGTCAAGGAGATTGCTGACCGATATATTGCAGCGTATCTTGAAGACGCGAGGGCGCTTGGCATCCGCCCGGCCACAGTGCACCCTAAAGCGACAGAGCATATCCCCCAAATTATTGACATCATTGAAAAGCTCATCACCAAGGGATATGCCTATGCGGTGAACGGAGACGTGTACTATAGAGTCAAAGCATTTTCTGATTACGGATGCTTGTGCGGCCAAAATCTGGAGGACTTGGAGGAAGGGGCCTCGCAGCGGTTGGATGTGGAAACTGATAAGGAAGCCCCCATGGATTTCGCACTGTGGAAATCACAAAAGCCCGGCGAGCCTGCCTGGGAAAGCCCCTGGGGTCTGGGTCGGCCTGGCTGGCATATAGAGTGCTCGGCCATGTCCATGGCATACCTTGGCGAAACCATTGATATTCATACTGGCGGCAAGGACTTGCTGTTCCCACACCATGAAAACGAGATCGCCCAATCGGTGGGGGCTACCGGCAAACCCTATGTCCGCTATTGGATGCATAACGGCTTTATCAATGTAGATAATGAAAAAATGAGCAAGTCGCTGGATAATTTTTTCACTGTGCGGGACATTGCCAAGCTTTATGATCTGGAGGCAGTGCGGATGTTCATGCTTGCCGCACATTACCGCAGTCCAGTCAATTTCAGCAAAGAAATGATCGCCCAGGCCCATGCTTCACTGACCCGCCTGTACACCGCCAGGGACCAGTTCGTATTCCTTCTGCAAAGTGCCCCCGACAGGGAACTAAACAGTGAAGAAAACGAATTTGTGTTAAGAGTACGGAAGGCGCAAGAGCGCTTTGACCAGGCCATGGACGATGATCTCAATACGGCTGACGCCCTCGGCGCACTATTTGAACTGGTACGTGACGGCAACGTGACATTGAACGCATCAAGCGCCAAAGCGGCCGTTCAGGCAGTCCTTGATATGCTTCTGTCACTGACGGATATTCTTGGGCTTCTAATGAAAAAGGAAGATGGGCTTCCGGATGATGTACAGCGCTTGGTGGATGAGCGTGCCGCCGCCCGCAAGAATAAGGAATGGAAACGCAGCGATGAACTGCGCGACGCAATCAAAGCACTAGGCTATATATTGGAGGATACGCCTCAAGGCCAAAAGGTGCGCAAGGGCATTTGAAACGCCAGCCTTTCAAGATTACGTACTGCAACAGCGATGAACCGTACCGGGGAAAGGAGGAATCTGCATGAAAAATGCATCCCTCCGCCTTGGTACGGTTCTATTTGTTTTACTGGGACTTGTATTGGCGGCGATATTGGGGTTCATGCTTTATCGTGACGAAGTTGCAGTATCAGCCTCATTTGCTGCATATGGGGGCATGCCTGCTCTTTCTACTGTATCCATGCCGGATGGAGATATTAACGTGAACACAGCCAGTAAGGAAATATTGATGCAGCTGCCAGGCGTAGGAGAAGTGATTGCAATGGAAATACTACGGGAGCGGGAGGCGCATGGACTCTTCCGTTATCCGGAAGACCTGCTATCAGTAAAGGGCATCGGCGAGAAGAAGCTTGCGGATATGCTCCCACATATCCGGCTGGATGATAAACCCTGATACGGGGATGCTACTATTTAAAGGGACTGTAAGGAGATAATGATATTCATGCAAAATATATCTTCCCGTCTATTAGAGCAAGAAAAAGCCGCTATGGCATTTATGCACAAAGCAGCAAAAATTTATAAGCCCCATAAGGTGGATCAGGATATTATTTTGGAAGCATACTTTACTGATATTGATAAAACGTACCAACTGGTACTTACAAAATCGGAATGTACCATATTGACCGATGGATTTCGCCCTTATACCGCCAGGGCAGAAGCAACGTATCCCATTTTTGAAGACTTGATCAAGGGGCGGAAAAGCCCAGCCATCGCCCTTCTAAAGGGTCAGGTCAAGGCAAAAGGCGATTTGAAGGTACTCAAACGGCTAGACGAGTATTTTCCGGGGTTAGAAGCAGGGGAATAATGCGATTTATCTGTGAAAGCCACCCATAACGGCGCCTACCGTATCCACCTGCTCAGCAATCAGTTTTCCTATGGCCTGGGTTCCTACCTTAGGCTCGCCGCCTTGTACCATATCAGCGGTTCTCCATCCGGCATCTAAAACATTTTTAACGGCCATCTCAACGCAGTCTGCCTCGTTATTGAGCTTAAGTGATCGCCTGAGCATGTGTGCGGCCGCCAGAATCATGGCGATTGGGCTGATCATGTCTCGACCTGCCAGGGAAGGATCATCGGCATAGGCAGGCAGGTAAACAGCGGGTGAATCGATGCCCGTCATCTCGCAGGAGGAAAGAGCAGCTGTGAAGGACCGGCCAGCCAGTATGCCAGAATATGCACTGTGCAGCGGCGCGCCTGCCAGCAAGACATCGAACTGCTCTGGGTTCCTGACCAGGCCTGCAGCACAGCTGTTGGAATCCAAAAAACTCAGCGAAACATCGGGGAAATCTATGCCGATATGCCGTGAGGCCTCCCGCCAGATTCTAGAGTTGGCGAGGAAACCGGGCTCCAGAACAACGTGAATGCTGCGGCGGCGCTGGCGGGCCAACTGGAAGGATGTATGCATCACTTGCTCCGCCTGCGGCACAGTTAACGAAATGATTTCATGGGCTGTTTGACCATCCTCTTCGATATAGCCCTCATATATTTTGTTCGGCACGGGCCAGACGAGCGCTACGTTTAAATCAGAAGCCAGACTGTGAGCGTGGGGTGATGTCTGTGTCAGCGGACTGAACTGTATGCCGGAGATAAGGTGAAGACCACTTTGCAGCATGGAAAGGTTGTCTCTTTTGCTTTCATCTGTCGGGATGCTGTCGAAAACCGGCAGGTTTGCCGGGCCCATGAGTACAGCATTGGCAGCACGGCAGGATTCCAACGTTTTTTCGCTGATGGGCGTTCCGTATGCAAAAAGGGCGGATCTGCCCGTTTTTTCATCCACAAAAGAAAAGCTGTGATCAAAGGCGCAGGCAACGCTGGTCAGCACGCGAACAGCCTCTTGCATGACCTCCGGGCCGGTGCCATCTCCCGGAAGGCAAACGATTCTGGCTCTCATAGTGCACCTCCATAATTTCTGATTATCTGGATAACAATTCGCCCGGACGGCTGCCATATCCTGCAATCGTCCGGGCGATGGTTTTTTGCTGAGAACAGGATATAAATGTTTTGCCTGTACAAATATAACCAAAGGGCTTTCCGGTCGCCCTTTGGAAACCTTCGGCCTGCAATCGTCCGGGCGATGGTTTTCTTATTGCCAATCCAGCGGATATTCAGGTACTGGATTTTCAATCGATTTGCCGTTATCCTTCAGCACGTTGAGCAGGCTTTGTATACTGCTGCCATTGTCATAAGGTGTGGGAGCAAAATCGTTGTAATCGCCGCGGGAGGAGATACGGCAGGGAATGATACGAAAACCTTCCGGCGTGGCCAAGCCGGCATTTACCCGAAAGCGCGTTTGAAAAATGTATGTGCTCATATCTTTGGGCTTGGTATTGCCGGCAAAGGAGAAGTTGCCAAGAGAATAGCAGATGTATTTCCCTTTGTAAACCTCAATGGGGTTGATACGATGACTGTGATGGCCCACCACCAGATCGGCACCTGCATCGATGGTCATCTTGCCAAGCTTTTGCTGATTGTCATTTGGCGCGTAATCCAGTTCCGCCCCCCAATGGAAGCTAACGATTACAATGGGATATTGGGCTTTGGCTGCTGCCACATCCTTGGGAACCTGTTCAAACAGCGTTGGATACTGGTCAAAGGTTTGATAAGATAACATGGCAATCTGCACGCCCTGGGCAGTATAAACCCCAAGCTCTCCACCACCGGAGTAAATAATACCGGCATCGCGGAGCGTCTGCTTCGTTTCCTCATATCCGGCTGTTCCATGATCCATGACGTGGTTATTTTCCAGGGAAACCGCCTCGATATTGCCGGAGGTCAAGATTTCTACATAGCTTGTCGGCGCAGAAAACAAAAAGGAGTTACCACTCTTATCTGAGTTGATAGGCGCCGCGGTCAGTGTTCCTTCAAAATTTACCAATGTCATATCGTCTTGTGCAAAGATATCTTTCACATTGCGGAAGGGAAAAGCCAAGTCGCCCTTCTGTTTGTCCAACTCTTTGTCAAAGATAGACTTGCCGCTTTTGCGTACATCACCGCCGATGGTTACATCCCCCGTGAAGCTCATGGTCAAAAGGATAGAGCCATCCGGATTGGGCGTAATGGCCGGTGTTGGCGTTGGAGTTGGCGAAGAAGGATCGGGCGTCGCACCAGTTTGCTCCTGATCCCCTCCCGTCAAGTTCCAAAGCGAGACTTCTTCATCCTCCGCCAGTGCGCCTAGGGTGAGAAACATGAAAAGAATCAGAAGACCGGATAGCGTACGCCGCATGGAAAGCACCTCCGAAAGCAAGGGTATTTTAACCAATTCAACGATTGAAACAGTCCAAAGCCTGCATCAAAGTGTTTGAATAAAAGCTTCGATCCTTTCAAGTGCAATGGACAGCTTTTGAATGGCTGTCGCATAGCAGCAGCGGATGTGGCCTTCGCCGCTTTGTCCAAAGGCTGTGCCGGGAACGCAGGCTACTTGATAACGGTTCAAAAGTTGCGTGCAGAACTCCTCGCTGGTAAGGCCGGTTTTACGGATGGAAGGGAACACATAAAAGGCGCCCAGCGGTTCAAAGCAATCCAAACCCATTTTGCAAAAAGCGTCCACCATCAAACGGCGGCGGCGGTCATAGCTTGTGCGCATTTGAACGACATCATCGTAATTATTTTCGCGGCCGTTTTTCAGTGCCTGCAGGGCGGCAACCTGGCCTTGCCTTGGCGCACACATGATCGCATATTGATGAATTTTGAACATCGCCGCAATTAGGGGGGCGGGTCCGCAAACATAGCCCATGCGCCAGCCAGTCATGGCAAACGCTTTGCTGAAACCGTTGATGGTAATGGTTTGTTCCCACATACCTTCAAGGCTGGCAAAGCTGATATGAGGCTCGGAGCCGTAAGTCAACTCGCTGTAGATTTCATCGCTGATGACAAGGATGCCGTGTTCTTTAACAACCTCGGCAATCTTTATTAGATCAGCCCTTTCCATAATCGCCCCGGTTGGATTGTTGGGGTAGGGCAGAATCAGCGCTTTTGTATGGGGTGTAATTTTTTCCAGCAGCGCTTGCGCACTCAGCCGAAAGCCGGTGGTGCTATCTGTTTTGACCGCCACCGGCGTACCGCCGGCGAACAGCACGCTTGGGCTGTAGCTGACGTAACTGGGTTCCGGCACAAGCACCTCGTCACCGGGACTTAGCATTGCGCGAAGCGAAAGGTCTATGCCTTCACTAGCGCCTACCGTTACCAGAATTTCTTTTTCTGCATCATAAGTAACATGATAGCGCGAGGATAGGTAATAGGCGATTTCACGGCGCAACGAAAGCAGCCCCCAGTTGGAGGTGTACTGTGTTTCTCCATCCAAAAGACTGTTGATGGCAGCGTTTCGGATATTGTATGGCGTTACAAAATCGGGCTCGCCCACGCCAAGGGAGATGGCATCCGGCATAGTGGCAACGATGTCGAAAAACTTGCGTATTCCACTGGGCGCGACGGCGGCTACACTGGGGTTGATGTATTTTGAATAATCAATGCTCACGGTGAAACCACCAGCCTGCGGTCCGACTTATCGGTGTCAAAAATAACGCCGTCAGACTTGTAGCGCTTTAAGACAAAGTGGGTGGCTGTTCCCGTTACCATTTCCAAGGGGCTCAATTTCTCGCTGACGAAAAAGGCCAGTTCTTTTAAGGTGTGGGCCTCCACAAGCAATAAAAGATCATAAGCACCGCTCATCAAATAAACGCTTTTCACTTCTTCAAAGCGGTAAATGCGGGCGGCGACGGCATCAAAGCCCATGTCTCGCTGGGGGGTGACTCGAACCTCAATCATGGCCTCTACCCGTTCCCGGTCGGTTAGATCCCAGTTGATGATAGGAGAATACCGCAAAATGACCCGGCGCTTTTCCATATCATCGATGGCCTGGGCGACTTCCTCCAAGGTATGGCCGGTCATTACGGCCAGTTTTTCCAGGGGGATGCGGCAGTCCTCCCTTAATATATCCAGTAGCTCCATTTGCAGGCTTTGCACAGCAGAGTCACCTCATTTCAAAATAGGCCGGTAATGTTTCCATCCTCATCCACGTCGATGCTATTGGCGGCCGGCACCTTGGGCAGGCCTGGCATGGCGATGATATCGCCGGCAAAAGCGACTACAAAGCCTGCACCGGCGGATAAGCGTACGCTGCGGACGGTGAGGGTATGGCCATAAGGTGCGCCCAGCAGCTTGGGATTATCGGAGAAAGAATACTGTGTTTTCGCGATGCACACGGGGAAAGATTGATATCCTTCCTGCTCCCATTTCTTCAGTTGGGTCAACACGCCGGGGGCGAAGTTCACCTCTGCCGCACCATATACTTTTTCGGCCACGGCCTGAATTTTTTGGCTGAGAGGCAACGTATCTGCATAGGTATAAGAAGGAGAGGGCAGTGACTTGTCCTCGCAAGCCTTGCATACTTTATCGGCCAGGGAGGCCGCACCGAGGCCGCCTTTTCCCCAGGCTTCGCACAATTCGCAGGCCACGCCACGCACTTCCATGGCCTTTAGCAAAAGCGCTGTCTCGGCGGGCGTATCCGTGATGAAGTGGTTAATGGCAACGACTGCCGGGCGCTTCCAGACGCTTTGAATATGGTCAAGGTGAGCGTTTAGGTTGGCAAGACCCTTTTCCAAGGCTACAAGGTCTTCACGGCCCAGCACTTCCTTAGGACAGCCGCCGTGATGCTTAAGCGCTCTTATTGTTGCTACCAGCACAATGGCATCTGGCCAGATATCCGCAAAGCGGCACTTGATATCCAGAAATTTTTCCGCGCCAAGGTCTGCGCCGAATCCGGCTTCGGTCACAACATAGTCGGCCATGCGCATGGCTGTTTTGGTGGCGATAACACTGTTGCAGCCGTGGGCGATATTGGCGAAGGGACCACCATGCATCAAGCAGGGAGTACCGTCAATGGTTTGAACAAGGTTGGGCATCAACGCATCCCGAAGGAGCGCGGCCATGGCGCCATGAGCGTTCAGCTGCCCTGCGGTGACGACTTGTCCATCATAGGTACGGCCAACCACTAGGCGGGAAAGGCGCGCTTTCAGATCTTTCAAATCCTGGGCCAGGCAGAAAACCGCCATAACCTCGCTGGCCGCCGTAATGTCAAACCCATCTTCCCTGGGCATGCCGTTGGACTTTCCACCCATGCCGGAAACGATAGAGCGAAGCTGCCTGTCGTTTACGTCCATGCAGCGCCGCCAAGTTACGAGCCTTGGGTCAATATTCAGTTCATTGCCTTGCTGGATATGGTTGTCCACCATGGCTGCCAGCAGGTTATTGGCGGCAGTAATAGCGTGCAGGTCGCCTGTAAAATGTAGGTTGATAGATTCCATTGGCAGCACTTGGGCAAAGCCTCCGCCAGTAGCGCCACCCTTCATGCCAAACACTGGCCCGAGAGAAGGCTCGCGCAGCGCCAGCATGGCTTTACGGCCCGTATACGTCATACCATCTGCCAATCCTACGCTGATAGTGGTTTTGCCTTCGCCGGCCGGCGTGGGGGATATGGCAGTTACTAGCACCAATTTGGCTTTTTTCTCACGCGCAAGGTATGGCGCGGGATCCACCTTGGCAATCAGATATCCATAGGGATGAAGCGTTTCCGGTATAAACCCGGCAGCTTCTGCAATGTCTCTAATAGGTTTGGGTGTGGCGGCTCTTGCAATTTGCAGGTCGGATGCCATGCGGTCACTACCTTTCCATATCTTGCACACTTAAAGTTCATTATAGCGGATGGCAATTATTTGCGCAAGCAAAACGAGCAGGATAGGCTAGACAGTGTTCGGGATATTGTAGAGTTCTATTCAAAAAGCGGCGCTTCCTACAGATTCTGCAAGAAGCGCTCATTTGTCTTTATAGAGATTACTGCTTTTCGCACAGTGCGATAAAGTGATCAATTTCCTCCGTAACAATTCGAAGGGAGCTGCGCCAGAAATCAACACTGCGCACATCAATGCCGACACTCATTGCTACATCGCGTACCGTGCCGTTGCCGCAGGAGCGCAGCAGTTGGTTGTAGACAGGCACATAGCTTTCACCCTTTTGCAGGTACTGGGCAAATACGCCTTTGGCGAACAGCAAGCCAAACGCATAGGGGAAGTTGTAAAAATGGTTTGTTGGGCTATAGTAATGGCCCTTGCATGCCCACATATAGGGGTGACGGGCATCTTTTGCAAGGCCATTGCCATAGCTTTCTTCCTGGGCGCGCAGCATGGCATCATTCAGCTCATTCACGCTCATGGCATGATCGGCCCTGGTTTCGATCACTTCTGTTTCAAACAGGTACCGGCCGTAAATATCCACAATGGTCTGGGTGGCTTCCATCAGTTCCGCCTCGATAATGGTAAGCGCCATTTCGGGAGAAGCGGTCTGCAGCACGGCATGGCTAAGCAGCGTTTCATTGAAGATGGAGGCTGTCTCTGCCAGTGGCATAGGATAATTCGTCAGCAGAATGGGCAGGCCATCCATGCAGCGGTTATGCCAGGCATGGCCCAACTCGTGGGCGATGGTGCTGATATCGGAGAAGCTACCGGCAAAGTTGGTCAGGATTCGGCTGATGTTCAGTGTGTGGATGGAGGAACAGAACGCGCCGCCCTGCTTGCCCGTTTTGGGGTACATATCAATCCAGCGGTTTTCAAAGGCTTCATGGATGAAGGCCCCAAGCTCTTTAGAGAAGCTGCCCATTTTTTCGGCCAGCAGTTCTCTTGCTTCTTCCGCTGTATAGGTGCGTAATCCTTTTCCAACCGGGGCCATCAGGTCATAGAAGGGAATTCCGTCCTCATGACCCAGTAGCTTGCCCTTTGCCCGAAGGTAGCGGCGGAAATCCGGCAGCGTTTCACGCACCGCTGTCCACAGCGCATCCAGTGTTTCTTCATCCATGCGGGAATCATGCAGCGTCCATGAAAGGATACTGTCAAAATGCCTCGCTTCTGCCTGTATTCGTCCTTCACCCTTGATACCGTTCAGGCAGGCGGCGATGACCAGATCGGTCTTCGGATAAGCAGCCAACTCGGCTTCATAGGCATCCTTGCGCACAGCGGGATCGTGGTCATAGGCTTTGGCGCGCACTGCGGACAGAGGAATGTCCTCGCCGCGGAAGTTCGCCGTCAGGGTAGCAGCCAGCTTTTCACGAAGCTGTGCAAAGGATTCGCCGCCGTTTAATGACATGCGCAGCATCCAGCTTTCAATGGCCTTATCCATGCGGTGAGCGGCATTGAGTTGCATTTCGCGCAGCATAAAGGCATGCTCAAAAAGCAGCGGGCTCTTTGCGATGATTGCGTCCAAATCGTCAAGTGAATTCAAGTAGCGGCTGAAATCCGACAGAACACGCTGGGCATCCACATCCTTGGCCATTAGTTGGTCGATGTATGCTAAAGCCTCTTCATTGACCGCGTCAACAGACCAGGTAAGGTAGGCAAAGGAGCCCAACTGGCTTGCCTTTTCCTGTAAAGTGGTTATCAGCCTCACAGCGCTTTCCAGACGCTCAAGCGGACTGCCACTTGCGTTTAGTGCTGCATCAATTTCAATGAGAAGGGGAGACAAGCTTTTCAGATCCTCCTGAAAGGCCTCGCTTTGAAAGCTTTCATAAATGACAGAAAGGTCCCAGTTCATATGGCTCCTCCTTGTATCTGACCGCAGAGCTGCGGTTTTTTCGCGGGTAGTATTAGGCTGTCAAGGGGTGTGATACCCATGGAACCCAGCAGCGACCGTATCTCGGCCTCGGCCTCGCATTGCTCCAGCAGTTCCGGTTGGTGTGCGTCATATCCGATAATGACCTGATTACCTGTCTTCGCGGCCACTTCCCAAAATTCCTGGCGGGGAAAGCGGCATTCATCCCGCTCCAGGACATGGGCGTTGAGATTGTATTCCAAAGGAATACCGTATTGCAATGCACAGATGCATATATCCCGAGCAACAGCATGGCTGTCCTCATCCCATATATCACGCCGGCGCATGTACAGGTCGGGGTGGGCGAGATATGCATATAAGCCGCTTTGCATGCCCTCCACACACATATCTGTATAGCCGTACATGACGGCGTTATCACGGCAGGCGTAACCGACGTAAGGATTATCCTCATCGCTGCTGATATAATGTGCCCCAAAG
This sequence comes from Bacillota bacterium, assembly GCA_023398575.1. Lineage (GTDB taxonomy): Bacteria > Bacillota > Clostridia > Christensenellales > Aristaeellaceae > JAEWAH01. The sequence goes on from JAEWSC010000012.1 coordinate 30,534, forward strand.
ATCAGATAGTCCAGGCCGTATGCATCCCGCGCTTCTTCCAGCCAGCCTAAATACCGGGGGAAGTATTCGCATTCCAGGCCGATGAGTACATTCAGCTGATCCTTATACGTTTCCTTTAGACGGTTAATGCTTGCCACGTAGCTGGGAAGCGCATCAATACCCATGCGGATGGTGGAAACAAAGTCGCTTTTGTATGGCCAGGGCGTGTGGTCTGCAAAACCAAGGGTATGAAACCCCGCCTTAATGGCTGATTGCACATACATTTCATCAGAACCGGCCGCATGCATGCAGCGGGTGGTGTGGGTGTGATAATTGGATTTCATGAACAAACGATAGCTCCTTTAACATATAAGCACTCCCCCCGGCGCTTTATACCGAAGGGAGAGGGTTTAACCGGGTTATTTCTTTTTGTTTAGCGCGGCAAGACAATTCTCTTTGCTGCGTTCAATATGCTTCTCCATAACGGTCTGCAATCGGGAAAGGTCCCTTTTTTGCAGGCAGTCTACAATATCGTAGTGTTCCTGCTGCGCCTCGTGGCGCCGGTTTTCCTGGGCGATGCTCATGGCGGAGAAGCGGGTAATATATTCATCCTGACCCTCGATTACCCGCAAGATGCGCGCTTGGCCAGATAGGCGGATCACTTGGGTGTGAAAGGCACGGGCTAGGGGAGATAGTTTTTCAATATTACCTTCTTGAAGGGCAGCATCCATCTGTGTGAGCTGCTGGCGCAGGGACTTGATATCTTCGTCTTTTACGTTTTTAATGATGGCGGGCAGCGTCAACATTTCTAATGCGTTGCGGATGGTATAAATCTCCTCCACGTCAGCGATCGTGAAAGCCCTGACCACAACGCCCCGGCGCATCACATATTCCACCAGGCCATCCCGCTCCAGCTTACGCAGCGCTTCGCGCAGCGGCGTACGGCTGATGTGCAGCCGCTCGGCGTAGTCTGTTTCCACAATACGCTCCCCAGCCGGAATCTCGCCGGTGATGATGGCGTGCTTGAGCATTTCATACGCGATTTCGCGTATCGGCCGGCTTTCAAGCATCGGCTGGAAACGAAGTACTGACATAAGCCCAACCCCTTTGTTTGAGGCATGTTTTTTGGATACGATACACCTTAAAAATACATTTGTCAAGTTTTCAGGCCATGTTTGTCATAAAAAGGCGAAAACAGTTGGTACAATGGTTATTGAGGCTTGGCTGTCAGTGTCAAAAGTGTAATTGTAGGCGGGTTGAAAAGTCTGCCCTGTTGAAGCGGATAATTGCAGGAAGAGCCAAGGCCTGGGCTGATGTATTGAGCGATAGTAGATACGCGACCCAGGCCGACTACCAATCTATCGTCAGGGAACCAGCCCATCTGCGGGACATAAATGGCACCGCCTCCGGGAATGCGCCACTGGCCGCCGTTCAAATGTCCAGCCAAGGCCAACGTCACCTTTTGCATGGATGCGCCCTGAGTTGACTGCCAGTCCCACACGCTTCGGACATAATCATAGGTCAAAGGGGCATGGGTGAGCGCAATATGATAATCGGAGCTGAGCATTTGCAGCCTGGCTTCTTGAAGGCGTTTGGCGGCATCCAGCTTATATTCCCAAGCTCTTATCTCTGCCGCGCCATCCGCCGTTTGAGAAGCGCCCTCAGTATTTAACCTATCGAGCTGTCCCTGGCAGGCGGAGATGGCGCTTTCAGCATTCATGGAGTAGAGCCCTTCTGGGGTGAACCATAGCGTAGCTTTGCCGACTTTGTATGGGTAAGGCGCATCCAGATAGATGGCGCCTGCCTCCTGCGCCGCTGTAATATATGCGTTGAATACAGAGAGCGTACCATGAGCAGTAGTATACAGTGGCTGCGGGTCGCAATCGCCCGGTATGAATAGTATGGGAACATCCTTTTTTAGCAGCGACAGCAGCTTCAAAAATGGCTGTGTATCCCCGATTTCTCCTACCATATCGCCGGTAATGCATACGGCATTATACGATTGCTTTTGCAGTGCTGTGGCGATGAGAACTTGATCCTTGCCTAACTCTGCTGCGTGCAAATCGCTTAGATGCAAAATAGTAAATCCTTCCAAATCTCGAGGGAGATTCAGCACGGATACTGCCTGCTTAACGACCTTGACCTGCTTGTTTCTGATGTCATTGATGGTTATAATACCGGCAGTGGATAATATTAATAATAAAAGCAGCCATGATAGGCAGCCAAGCCCTCGATGTCTGCGTTTTGGTACAAAGATGGCTGTTTCATTTCTTCTACCCATGTCAAGTCCTATCCGCGGCAGGGTATCATCCGGCCGGCACAATGTGTATGTTTTATCCGCGCCTACATTATAGCGTCTAAAAGCTGCATTTGCAATGACGCAAGGGTATCAAATCGCGTCGAAATTTGGTATACTGTTTCTAATCCTGCGGAACATGACGCGAATGTTTTTTTGTGTCGGTGACACACTTCGACGATAGTTGCCATGGCAGGATTTCCCTGCTTATGATATACTCACAACAAGTGCTTTTGAAGCCCGGCGCGCAGGCTGCAAAAGCACTTTGACCGGGAGGATTCCATTTGCCCAAAGAGAAAACGGTATTCGCCTGTACCGCCTGCGGCCACGAAACATCCCGTTGGCTGGGAAAGTGCCCCGGCTGCGGCGCATGGAATACACTAGAGGAAGCGGTTGTAAAGCCCGCCGTGCCTGATAAGCCCCAAAAGCAGCGGCCAGGCACAGGCAGCCAGGCTATGCCCCTTGACAGCATACCAGACGAAGCTCAAAGCCGCGCATTCACCGGGATATCGGAATTGGATAGGGTGCTGGGCGGAGGCGTGGTGGAAGGCTCTGTCATGCTGGTGGGCGGCGATCCGGGTATCGGGAAAAGTACCCTTTTATTGCAAGTCAGCGCATATCTTGCCAACACAGGTGCCAGGGTTTTATACATCACAGGGGAAGAAAGCGCAAGGCAGTTGAAGCTTCGCGCAAAGCGCCTGAATATATCTGCGCCCAACCTATACATACTGGCGGAAAACGCCATGGATGCCATAGAGGAAAAGCTGGGGGAAATTCAACCGGCTTACGCGGTGGTTGATTCGATTCAAACCATGTACCGGCCGGAGCTTTCAGGCGCGCCGGGCAGTGTAAGCCAGGTGCGGGAAAGCGCGGCATTGTATATGCGCCTGGCAAAAACAAGCGGCACAGCAATCTTCTTAGTGGGACATGTGACAAAAGAAGGAGCGATCGCCGGGCCTAGGATGTTGGAACACATGGTAGACGTGGTCTTATATTTTGAAGGCGACAGGCAGCAGCAATACAGGCTGTTGCGTGCAGTCAAAAACAGGTTTGGCTCGGTCAATGAATTGGGCGTATTTCAAATGATGGAAGACGGTATGCGGGAGGTAGCAAATGCCAGCGAGCTGTTGCTGTCTCAACGTGCCAAGGGCGCCAGCGGTTCGGTGGTTTTCTGCGGCATGGAGGGCTCCCGCCCCATGCTGGTGGATATTCAGGCACTAGCCACCCAAACGTATTATGGTGTGCCCAGACGCACGGTCAATGGTATGGATCAAGGGCGTATAGCTCTTTTGCTGGCAGTGCTGGAAAAAAGGGCTGGTCAAAAACTGTTCAATCAGGACGTTTACATCAATGTAGCTGGCGGTATGGAACTCAATGAACCTGCGGCTGACCTTGCGGTTTGTGCCGCGGTGGCCTCATCCTTATCTGGTAAGGCCATTGCCCAGGATACAGCGGTGATGGGGGAAGTAGGCTTGGCTGGGGAAGTACGGGCTATCGCACAGCCGGAGCGCAGGTTATCCGAATGCTTGCGGCTGGGGTTTGTGAGCGTCGTCATGCCAAAGGAAAGCGTAAAGCGCATCCGCATTCCCGACGGGATGAAGGTATACGGCGTGGATACACTAGCCCAGGCGCTGGCGGTACTCTTGCCATCGTGAACAAGTATAAATACTATCAGTATGGACAAGCTATCATCCAAGAGGGGAGTTCCTCAATTGATGACAGAAAAGAGTGATGGCATGCTATGAAATCTAGAATTGTGCAAAAGATGCTAAGAGGGCTGGTCACACTGCTGGGGGCCGGAATTGGGATAGGCCTTGCTATGTTGGGACTACAGATCTTTTCATTCAATAATCCTGGAAAAATGCCGCCTTTGGATATGCTGGTTCTGCTGTATGGCGCCACCGCCATTTTAGGCGGGCTAATCTTCTTTATCCTTTCCCCTTGGATCATCAAAAAGTTTACAGAACTGGGCAACGCCATGGAAAAGCAAATGGACAACATGCCCATGCACCAGGTCATGACCAGTACCATAGGGCTTATTACCGGCCTTGTCATCGCGGTACTTGTAACACAGATATTGCAATTCGTCGGTGCCTCCATTGTTACCACCGCTTTCAGCGGCATTGTGTATGTGGTACTTGGGTATACTGGCCTGAATATCGGCCGTAAACGGGGCAAGGAGATGCAATTACCAATAGCGGAGCCGCCTGTTCAGAGCAAGGAACGCCGCTTTAGCTTTATGCGCAGTGCACAGCCGGCCAGTGTTGCCAAGATACTGGATACATCGGTGATCATTGACGGGCGGGTATTTGACATCTGCAAGACGGGCTTTTTGGAAGGGGAATTGGTGATCGCGCAGTTTGTGCTGGCGGAGCTTAGGCATATTGCTGATTCCAGCGATGTTCTGCGCCGGAACAGGGGCAGGCGTGGGTTGGATGTTTTGAACCGAATTCAGTCGGAGCTAAAAATTCCCGTCCGCATTGAAGAAACGGATTATGACGACATTGCCGAAGTCGATGTGAAGCTGCTGCGTCTTGCCCGGCAGTTAAACGGAATTGTGGTCACCAATGACTACAACCTGAACAAGGTGGCTGGCGTGACCGGCGTGAAGGTGCTTAACATCAACGAGTTGGCTAACGCGGTCAAACCCGTGGTACTGCCTGGCGAAGAGATGACGGTACAGATCGTGCGCGAGGGCAAGGAGCCAGGCCAGGGCGTTGGATACCTGGATGATGGCACCATGATTGTGGTGGACAATGCCCGCCGCCATGTGGGGGAAACCATTGATGTAGTGGTAACTACGGTGCTTCAGACCAGTGCCGGACGGATGATATTTACCAAGATTAAGGTGTATGATAACAGCAAGGCGGGCTGATTTTTCATTATAAATGCAGGTACTAGAAAATCCACGCTGTAACAAGTGTGGATTTTTGCTATATCTGAATTACTTGACATAAATCACCAATTTGTCTATGATTAAAATATTGCGATACATGGCAATTGACTTTAGTAGCTGTAAAGCAAAATGAGATGGAAGAGGTTGTTACTATGAAGAAAACGGCAATGGTATTGCTGGCATTATGCATTTTCTTTTCAGGCACTTGTACTTTGGCGGAAGACAACCTGTACAAATTTCTTGATATTCCCTTCGGTATTGGTATGGAGGAGTGCAACGAGATTCTGGAAAAGAAGACAGAGTCACTTTTTCCAGAAGGTACGAGTAATCATTTGATAATGAGAGAGCGGACAATCCGTCTTGGAAGTTTAATTGATAACGATACTTTCTTGTTCTACGGATATCCTGCTAGTGCATCCTTTCATTTCTCTTCGAAGGATAAATCCTTGGAGCAGGTGGTTGTTGTTTTTGATCTGGTATGTGAGATGATCCCGGAGAGGTCTGAGGATAGATCAGTCTTCTTTCGGGAACACATTGAGAATCTAGTTTCCGCACAGGTAGTACTGGATTCGGTGTTCGGTGCTTTCGATACTGGTGTGCTCAGTGTTGGTAATGTCATTACTAGTCATGGGAGTGATATGAAAAATTACAGATACCCAATTGAAAACGGAATATTAAACGAGGATATTTTGTTTGAAGCCTTAAGCCAGAATGAGTATGGTTTTCTCATAACGAATCATGGCAATGCCGAAGTAAAATGCACTGACATGACTTACAACTCATTTTTGAGGGCTACATCTTTTACCATTACCTATAAGGCCAGCAAGCCGTCTGATCTGGAATTGGTTACGAGGAAAGCCGTGGTGATGGCTTTTCCGTCTTACCCAATGCCGTAGGACGTGGAAAGCATTTGAGACAAGGAACAGCTTTCTTAACGACTTTGCAATTACAACCAGCCCATTTCAAGCATATGCTCCCGGATCGGTCCGTGGAGCTTTTTATCTTTTTGGTGGATGTATAAATAGCTGGATTGAACCTTTCTCCCATCTGCCCAATCAATAACCCCTTCCCCTTCCTTGGCAAGACCGTAGCTGGATATATCTTTCCCCTCCGGAGGTTGTATGACTGATACCCGGTTGTGACAGCGGTTGCCTAAAAAAAGGTCGAAGATACCGGCTTCTGGATCAATGGCGATGTGATTGCCCGTGAAGCCACTCATGCCAAATGCCCGGGCACCCATCCACTGTGGCACCTCAGAAAAGCGCTGCAGCGGGCTTTTTACAAAGCAGAGGTAGCCTAGGTATTGGCGGTAGCTGCCGTCCGCGCCTAGCCGGCCTGTCTGGTTGGTACCGATTTCTAGCAAGGTATCCATAGACAAAAGCCTTTTAGAAAGAAGCGCCTGGCAGAGTTTGATCATGTCAGCCATCGTACTAAACAGCCCAGCATGGCCGCAAAGATCTCGGCCGCCATCGCGAAGGATTCGCGCTTTGGGGTCATGGGGAACGCCCGCAGGCGCATCCATACGTAGGTGATATTGATCGGCAAGGATACGGTGCTCAAAGTTGTAGCATGCACAATCCTGTATTCGGGTTTCGGGAACCATTGAATAGGTTTCCACCATACCGGCGGGTCTGAAGATATTTTGCGTTAGGTAGTCATAAAAGGGGAGGCCTGACACAGTTTCTACCACATACTTAAGCAACAGGGCATTCATGTCGGAATACAGCCTAGGCGGTTCCACGGGGCTTAGGCTTGTTTGAAACACTTGCGCCAACGCCGCTGCACGATCCTGCTGCTGGTCAATGCGCTGCGGGGTTTTCAGTATGGCTTCATAGCAAAGAATATCCCGCAAGGATGTTTTTTGTAAGAAGGGAAAATGGGAATCAATGCTGCCGAATGTATCGGTGAGGGATATCGATTTACGCTCTATCAGTTGCATGACACTGATTAAGGTAAACAACTTTGTGAGGGATGCCAAATCGTATAGCGTATGCTCCTGAATGGGCCGCACACAGGGGATAAAGGTACCATCAACCCATGCAACCTCTTGAATATTACCGACGCAGGCGGTTTTGTACGCATCCTCTGTGCCATAGGCCACGGCGATGCCCGTAAGCATGTGCATTTCCTCTACCAAGGTAGTCATGGAATCCATTAATGGTTTGTATGCCATTCTATGCTCCTTTGTATGCCGGGTTTATGCATCACGGTTGCGTTTACCCTCAATCCTTGTTATGACAATTTTTAGCATGGTCACAGCGTGCCAATACTTGTCCACTACTTCTTCAAGGCGGTATGCACCGTCAGGACATATGGCGCTTGAGAATTCTATCAGCGCTGTGCGCTTTTCGATGGGGTCGGCAATGATTTCGGCATGCCCGGTAACGATAGCACTTTCATAATGGGTAGTAAATCGTTCTTCAATGATGACGGGATTTTTGTATACGGAAAAACTGACCTCCGGATGCGCGCTAATGCAATCCAACTTGATTCCTTTTAGCGCACAGTGCATATAGATTAGGTTTTTATCTTCATTGTAGTGATAATTAATAGGTATACCATAGGGGAGGCCTTCGGGCGTTATAAGGCTTAATGTGCCTATGTTGCAGGTTTTTAGTATCTCGCGGGCATCAGTCTCGAGTATCATGCGATTGGATTTCATATAGCGCACACCTTTTCTCTATAATGCACAATCATACACTAAGGGGAGGCTTCATGCAAGAAACCTCCCCCTAAATTTACTTTCTGCAATAGATCGCAGGAGTAAAAAATTCGCCCAAATGCATAGCACTTGGGCGAATCACTTAATAGGCTTCGTGGATTTCGATGTTCTTGTAACGCTTCATGCCTGTTCCGGCGGGGATCAATTTACCGATGATCACGTTTTCCTTCAGGCCCACCAGCGGGTCTACCTTACCCTTGATAGCGGCTTCGGTGAGAACACGGGTGGTCTCTTGGAAGGATGCGGCGGACAGGAAGGATTCTGTAGCCAAAGAAGCCTTGGTGATACCCAGCAGGATGCGCTTTGCAACTGCGGGCCGGCCGCCGGCCATAATTGTTTCACGGTTGGCCACCTCAAAGCGGAAGATATCCACTAGTGCACCCGGCAGCAGAGCCGTATCACCGCTATCCTCTACACGTACCTTACGCAGCATTTGACGCACGATGATCTCAATGTGCTTGTCGGATACAGCAACGCCCTGCAAGCGGTAAACACTCAAAACTTCCTTGAGCAGGTATTCCTGTACGGCCTTCACACCCAGGATACGCAAGAGATCATGGGGGTTGATGGAGCCTTCAATCAGTTCGTCGCCGGCTTCCACCATCTGGCCGTCTACTACCTTCAGGCGGGAGCCATAGGTGATCTGGTAGGCTTTGGACTCATGGCCTTCTTCTTCGTTGGTAACAATGAGTTCGCGTTTTTTCTTGGATTCGCTGATGGATACGCGGCCGCTGATTTCGCTCAGGATGGCATCACGCTTAGGCTTTCTGGCCTCAAACAGCTCTTCCACGCGGGGAAGACCCTGGGTAATATCTTCACCAGATGCAATACCGCCGGTGTGGAATGTACGCATCGTCAACTGTGTTCCGGGTTCGCCGATGGCCTGTGCGGCAATGATACCTACAGCCTCGCCGATGTCGACAGCGCCGCCGGTGGCAAGGTTCGTACCATAACAACGGGCGCAAACGCCGGTTTCATTGCGGCACGTCAGTACGCTGCGGACAGAGGCCTTTGTTACGCCAGCTTTTACGATATCCCTGGCTTTGATGTGATCAATGACCTCATTGAAACGGACCATCACTTCGCCTGTAACAGGATGTACAATATCCTCGGCAGCCACACGGCCACGCAGACGGTCTTCCATACTTTCGATGGACTGACGGCCGCTCATGATTTCTTGAATGGTGATACCGCGAACCTTTTCGCCACGGGCTTCAAAACAATCCAGTTCCCGCACGATCACTTCCTGGCTGACATCTACCAAACGGCGAGTCAAGTAACCGGAGTCGGCGGTACGAAGTGCGGTATCGGCCAGCGACTTACGGCTGCCGTGGCTGGAGAGGAAGAACTCAAGCACGGTAAGACCTTCGCGGAAGTTGGCTCGGATAGGCAGCTCAATGGTTTTACCGGAAGGAGAGGCCATCAGGCCGCGCATACCGGCCAGCTGACTAACCTGAGCCTTGGAACCACGGGCGCCGGAGTCTGTCATCATTCGGATAGGGTTGAACTTATCCAAGGGTTCCAGAATGTTCTCACGGATTTCACTGGTGGTTTCATTCCAAACGTCAACAACCAGATTATACCGCTCATTTTCTGTGAGCAAGCCGCGGCGGAACAGGTTGTTGATGTTGCGTACCTTGGCATCGGCATCTGCCAGCTTTTTCGGCTTATCGGCAGGGACATGGATATCGCCGACGGATACAGTAACCGCGCCGCGGGTGGAATAAGTAAAGCCAAGTTTCTTGATGGCATCCAGCACCTGCGCGGTTTTATGAACACCGTGGGTGCGGTAGCACTGGTCGACAATGCGGCCCAATTCCTTTTTGTTGACCAGATCGCCTACTTCCAGTACAAACATGTCGCTCAGACTTTTGCGGTCTTTGAGACCGATATCTTGTGGGATCGCGTCGTTGAACAGCAGGCGGCCCAAGGTGCAATCGATGACGCGCCGTGCGGTCTCGCCATTAAAGCTACGTGAAATACGAACCTTAATGGGGGATTGCAGCTCCAATTGCTTGGTCTGATAGGCCATCAAAGCTTCCTCGGGAGTGGAAAACACGTGGCCGGCGCCAAGACCATGGGGTTTTTCCATGGTCAGGTAATAGCAACCGATAACCATGTCCTGGGTGGGGGAGATGACCGGCTTTCCATCCTGCGGCTTCAAAATATTATTGTGAGCCAGCATAAGGAAACGGGCTTCTGCCTGGGCTTCCATGGACAGGGGGACGTGCACGGCCATCTGGTCGCCGTCAAAGTCGGCGTTGTAGGCGGTACATACCAGAGGATGGAGTTTTAGTGCCTTGCCTTCTACCAAGATAGGCTCAAAAGCCTGAATGCCAAGGCGGTGCAACGTGGGAGCACGGTTTAACAGAACCGGATGTTCCTTGATGACACCCTCGAGAATATCCCATACCTCAGGCTTGATCTTTTCGACCATGCGCTTGGCGCTCTTTACGTTTTGGGCGATTTTCAGTGTGACAAGGCGCTCCATCACGAAGGGCTTGAACAATTCCAGCGCCATTTCCTTAGGCAGGCCGCACTGATAAAGCTTAAGTTCCGGACCTACGACGATAACGCTTCGGCCGGAATAGTCAACGCGTTTACCTAGAAGGTTCTGACGGAAACGGCCCTGCTTGCCGCGCAACAGGTCACTTAAGGACTTTAATGGACGGTTGCCGGGGCCAGTAACAGCACGGCCACGGCGGCCGTTGTCAATCAGAGCATCAACGGCTTCCTGAAGCATACGCTTTTCGTTGCGGACGATGATATCCGGCGCACCAAGCTCCAACAGCCTCTTTAAACGGTTGTTGCGGTTGATGACCCGGCGATAAAGATCGTTCAAGTCGCTGGTTGCGAAGCGGCCGCCATCCAACTGCACCATGGGCCGAAGATCTGGGGGAATGACTGGCACTACGTCCAGAACCATCCACTCAGGACGGTTGTTGCTGGAGCGGAAGGCCTCTACGACTTCCAAACGTTTAACGGCGCGGGCGCGCTTCTGGCCTTCGCCTTCGCGGTCACGCTCTTTTTCAATCAGATCGCTGATCTCGGATTTCAGCTGTTGGCTGATCTTGTCCAGATCCAACTCCAGCAACATTTGCTTTACAGCTTCTGCACCCATGCCGGCCTTAAAGGAGTTGCGGCCGCACTTCATTTCCACTTCACGATAGCGGGCATCAGAAATCAGCTCGTGCTTTTTGAGGCCGGTCACATTGCTATCACCGGGATCAAGGACAATGAAGGAGGCAAAGTACAGCACCTTCTCCAGCGCGCGGGGGGATATATCCAGCAGCATACCCATGCGGCTGGGAATGCCCTTGAAATACCAGATATGGCTGACAGGGGCGGCAAGCTGTATATGACCCATGCGCTCGCGGCGCACCTTGGCGCGCGTTACCTGCACGCCGCATTTGTCGCAAATCTTGTCCTTGTCCTTGAACTTGATGCGCTTGTATTTGCCGCAATTGCACTCCCAATCCTTCTGCGGTCCAAAGATACGCTCGCAGAAAAGGCCGTCGCGCTCGGGCTTTAATGTACGGTAGTTGATGGTTTCAGGCTTTGCTACCTCGCCATAAGACCAGGCGAGAATCTGCTCGGGAGACGCCATTCCAATTTGTATGGAATCCAGATTGGTCAGTTCGAACAAAAGGGTCCACTCCCTTCCATGTATCCAGGAAAGCCTGAAGGACGATGCACTCCAGACCATAGTCGTTATCGACTAATTTCCGGGGAAGCCACGAAGGGGTGAAACCCCTTCGTGCATTATCGTCTCGGCCGGCGGGCCGGGCCGGGCGGGTGCTTGCGGAGCAAGCTTTCCTTACACGATTCGCCGTCCTCGAGCAGAGCTCGCAGGCGAATCGTGCGACCTCATTAAAATGACTTAGTCATTTTAATGAATCACAGATCATCATCATCCAGGCTGATATCGCTGAGAGCATCCTCAACGTTGAAGTCTTCCAGGTCTTCTTCATCCAGGCTAAAGTCGTCGTCGATGGCTTCTTCTTCGGCTTCGTCTGCGCGCCGCGGTGACCGACCGGCATCTTCATCGGTATCCAGGTCAAGCCGCCCAGCAGGCAGTTCCACTGGCTCCAGATCGTCATCATCCAGTTCGCGGATGATAATCTCCTGTTTATCCTCAGACAATACCTTGATGTCCAAAGACAGGGACTGTAGCTCCTTGATCAAAACCTTAAAGCTCTCCGGGACGCCAGGAGCAGGAATATTGTTGCCCTTGACGATGGATTCGTATGTCTTAACACGGCCGACCACGTCGTCAGACTTGACGGTGAGAATTTCTTGCAGGGTATTGGCAGCGCCGTAGGCTTCCAGTGCCCATACTTCCATTTCGCCGAAACGCTGACCGCCGAACTGGGCCTTACCACCCAAAGGCTGCTGCGTGACCAGGGAGTAGGGACCGGTGGAGCGGGCATGCATCTTATCGTCCACCAGATGGTGAAGCTTTAAGAAGTACATGTAACCCACGGTCACCGGGTTTTCAAAGGCATCGCCGGTTCGGCCGTCATAGAGGGTCGTCTTGCCGTCGGCACGCTTGCCGGCCATCTGCAGGCATTCTTCAATTTCTTCCTCGGTAGCACCGTCGAACACGGGGGTGGCAATGTGCCAGCCCAGGGCCTTTGCGGCCAAACCAAGGTGTACTTCCAGCACCTGGCCCAAGTTCATACGGGAGGGAACGCCCAGCGGGTTCAACACGATCTCCAACGGTGTACCATCGGGCATAAAGGGCATATCCTCTTCACGAAGGATGCGGGAGATAACGCCCTTGTTTCCGTGACGGCCGGCCATCTTGTCACCTACGCTGATTTTGCGCTTCTGGGCGATGTAGACGCGAACCATCTGGTTGACACCGGGGGACAGTTCATCATTGTTTTCACGGGTGAAGGTCTTCACATCGACCACGATGCCACCCTCGCCATGGGGAACACGCAGGGAGGTGTCGCGAACTTCGCGGGCCTTTTCACCAAAGATGGCTCGCAAGAGGCGTTCCTCCGCGGTCAGCTCCGTTTCGCCCTTGGGGGTAACTTTGCCGACCAGGATGTCGCCGGAGCGGACTTCCGCACCAATGCGGACCACGCCAAACTCATCCAGGTCCTTTACGGCGTCGTCACCGACGCTGGGAATATCACGGGTAATCTCCTCCGGACCCAGCTTTGTTTCGCGGGCTTCGGATTCGAATTCTTCGATATGAATGGAGGTGTATACATCCTCCTTGACCAGCTTTTCAGAAATCAGGATGGCGTCTTCGTAGTTGTAGCCCTCCCAAGTCATGAAGCCAATCAATACGTTGCGGCCAAGGCCGATCTCGCCCTTTTCTGTGGATGGGCCGTCTGCCAGCAGGTCGCCTTTTGTGATTTTTTCGCCGGTCTTCACTACCGGGCGTTGATTGATGCAGGTGCCCTGGTTAGAGCGTGCAAACTTGATCATGCGGTAGCGGTGACGCTCGCCGTGGTCGTCTTTGATCACAATCTCATCGGCCGATACGCGTTCCACAACGCCGCTTTCCTTCGCCAATACCACAACGCCGGAGTCATGGGCAGCTTTGAACTCCATACCCGTACCCACAATGGGGGCTTGGGGAATGAGAAGCGGTACTGCCTGACGCTGCATGTTGGAACCCATCAGAGCGCGGGTGGCGTCGTCATTTTCCAGGAAGGGGACCATGGCAGTAGCCACAGATACCACCTGCCGGGGGCTAACGTCGATAAAGTCTACCTGGTTGAGCGGTACTTCAATGATCTCGGCTTTGTCACGCACGGTAATACGCTCGCGCACAAAGCTGCCATCCGGCTGAAGCGGCTCGTTAGCTTGAGCAACTTTGTAAAAGTCTTCTTCATCGGCAGTCATGTAAACAATTTCATCGGTGACCTTATTACTGGCTTTATCCACCTTGCGGTAGGGTGCCTCGATGAAACCATATTCATTAATGCGCGCATATGTGGCCAGTGAGCCGATCAAACCGATGTTGGGGCCTTCAGGCGTCTCAATGGGACAGATGCGGGCATAATGGCTGTAGTGCACGTCGCGGACCTCAAAGGAGGCGCGGTCACGGTTCAAACCGCCAGGACCCAGTGCGGAAAGACGGCGTTTGTGGGTCAATTCCGCCAAGGGGTTGGGCTGGTCCATGAACTGGCTCAACTGGGAAGAACCAAAGAACTCCTTGATGGCGGCGCTGACAGGGCGAATGTTGATAAGTTCGCCAGGGCGGACATCATTGGCATCCTGTATGGCCATGCGCTCACGCACAACGCGTTCCAGGCGGGAAAGACCGATGCGGATTTGGTTTTGCAAAAGCTCACCTACAGAGCGCAAGCGGCGGTTGCCCAGATGGTCGATGTCGTCAGTGTTGCCAAGGCCGTAAGGCAAACCCAACAGGTAACTGATCGAAGCCACGATGTCATCTGTCAAAATGTGCTTGGGTACCAAGCTATGTACGTTTTCGCGAACAGCCTGCTTTAATTGGTCCGGCTCCACGCTTTCGATGATCTTTTTCAGCGTGGGCAAGTGCACAAATTCCAAAATGCCGGCTTCCTTGGGCGGGAAGGGCAGGTAGGCGGATGCATCAACAAAGTTGTTGCCAATGATCCTATGCACGCGGTTATCGAGCTGGATGTCTACGTGATGGACGCCGCCATTCTGAATCTGCTTGGCGATTTCGGCATCAATGGCATCGCCCTTCTTGACCAGCAATTCGCCGGTCTGCGGGTCGATAATATCCTCTGCGGAAACCAACCCTTGAATGCGTGTGGCCAGAGACAGCTTTTTGTTGAACTTGTAGCGGCCAACCCGCATCAAGTCATAGCGCTTGGGATCAAAGAAAAGCGAATTCAGCAGATTCCTGGCACTCTCCTGCGTGGGTGGCTCGCCTGGCTTCTGCCGCTTGTAGATTTCAATGAGGCCGTCTTCCTGAGATTTGGCGTTATCGCCGCGCTGAATAGTGGCCATCAAGCGTTCATCTTCACCCATGAGGCTGATGATTTCGGCGTCAGTGCCATATCCCAAAGCCCTCAGGATAACGGTGATGGGCAGCTTGCGGGCACGATCGATACGCACCCAAAGCACATCATTTGAGTCTGTTTCATACTCCAGCCATGCGCCGCGGTTGGGGATGACAGTGGCGGAGAACAAGTGCTTGCCGGCCTTATCGATGGTTTCACCAAAATAGACGCCGGGAGAGCGGACCAGCTGGCTGACGATGACGCGCTCAGCGCCGTTGATGATAAAGGTGCCGTGGTTGGTCATCAGCGGGAAATCGCCCATGAACACGTCGGATTCCTTGATTTCACCGGTTTCGCGGTTTTTGAGCCTTACGAATACTTTCAAAGGCGCCGCATATGTCAGGTCGCGTTCTTTGCAGCGCTCCACAGAATGCTTGGGCGTTTCGTCCAGGGAGTAGTCAACAAACTCCAACACCAGGTTTTCACTGTAGTCGGTGATTGGTGATACGTCGGCCAGCACCTCGCGCAAGTCTTCCTCCAGAAAGCGCTTGTACGAGTTTTTCTGAACCTCGATCAGGTCGGGCATGTCCAGCACTTCGTCGATCCTGGAGAAACTCATGCGCTTGCGCAGTTTCCCCATTTGAACCTCGTGCACCATAAAAAGCCATCACCCCTTATGTTGTCCAACCAGCGCCGCCTCTGTGTGGAAATTTCATTTTCCCGTTGCTTTTTTGAACGGGACCGTGTACAATACTCCCACAGGGGAGGACATACCTCCACACAGTAACGATACTGATGCAAGTTTAAAGTCTATCACGATTCCCAAACCTTGTCAAGGCCGGGTTTTGCTTTTTTTATGCTTTTCAAATAATTTTACGCAAATAGATATGAACCACGCAAAAAGTGACAAGAAACCCTGCGTATCTGCGCAACTAGGTCCCCTGTTACTTTTTTGTTGTTTTGGCTGCAAATCGGTTATTGAGCTTTATGGCTTTTTAAATTGGCCGATTTTTCGATCCATGCTGGAGATATGCTGGGTCAGCCACTGCACGACCAGTTGATTGGCATTAAGGATCACCAGCAGGTTTCCGCCAGAAGCAGAATAATCTGCCCGAAGCTTTGCAAGCTGTCGAACAAACTCGGTATGCGCCGTTTTTTGCTCGTTGTAACCGGGATATCCGATGATGAGCATATATTTTTCTTCATCGGCAAAGTGCTTTTTGGTATAGTCCTCCAAAAAGTTAAGAAGTTCGCCTACACGTTCTTTGCCTTGATTATTTTTACTGGCCTCAAACAGCTTGTCTGCCTGTTCAACCAGTGTCTTGTGCTGGGCGTCGATTTGGGCAACACCAATGGAAAGCGTAGGTGACCAAGGCATCATTATTTCCCCCTTATTATTAATAGATGTAAATGAGGTTTAGCTGCCTTCAGTGTTTGAGAATATTGAAACATTTTCACCATAACACCAATTCAGCAATCGGGTAGTAGGTGATGCAGCATGTAAATTTTGAAAACTACCCCGGCCGGCATGCCATATGGCTGAGCAGACCAGGGTGGTTGATAATCTTTTCAAACCATGTGCGTATGAAATCAGCCTTTAGTAAACTGGCCGATCTTTTTATCCATGTTGGAAATATGTTGTGTCAGCCACTGCAGCACCAACTGGTTAGCATTGAGGATCACCAGCAGGTTTCCGCCGGAAGCAGCGTAATCGGTGCGAAGCTTGGCAAGCTGGCGTATAAACTCGGTATGAGCTGCCTTCTGCTCATTATAGGCGGGATACTTGATGCTTAGCATATATTTCTCTTCGTCAGCAAAATGCTTTTTCGTATAATCCTCCAAAAAGTTTAGCAGCTCGCCAACGTACTCCTTGGCCTGGTTATTCTTTCCGGCTTCGAACAATTTGTCGGCTTTTTCAAACCATGTTTTATGCTGATCATCAATCATAGAAACACCGACTGACAAGTTTGATGTCCAAGGCATTGGTATCCCTCCTCATGTGTACGAATGTGTTTCGCGCTTATTCTACATTATTTTACATCCATTTGATCTGATAATCAAGCTTATCATTGGAAAAATAATGCTAATATATGATGGATGAATAAGTGGGACCGGTTTTCTTTCCCTGTATGCAGAATTCTCGCGCTACTCGATTATAATAGAAGGAAACCAAAGCAGTAGAAGAGAAAGCTTATTTGCGGCATGTTGCGAGATGGGGCAAATCACCGTTCAAACCGTATGATAAGTTATGAATACACGTATGGAGATGCGTGTATACTAATACAAAGGATAACGATAATAGTGTCAAGTACATGCATTGTTCATCGCCACGCTTTAATTAAGCAGCTCGATAAAGAATCAAAGGCCTATAGCGTTCTTTATATTGGCGCGCAAACTGGTTGGGGCAAGACAACTGTGATAAAGAGCTGGATGAGGGTATCAGCAAATCATTTTGTGTATCTTCACGCGGGCCAAGATGATTTTTGTGACCGGCTGTGTGCTCTCGTGAAAAAACCTGTTGCACGTATGATTGTGGATGATGCACAATGCATTTCTGATCAGCTGATAATTGATAGGATCATGCAGCTGATTGATGATATGCCTCGAGCCAGTTGTCTAATAATCGCCGGACGCTCTGCTTTATTGCCGTGGCTTAAGCCATTTGTCGCTTCAAACCAGATTTGTGTTTTCGATGCGGAATGGTTACGCTTTTCCAGTGAAGAAACGATTAAATTGCTCCAATTAAGGGGAATTGCATGGGATACACGTCTTATTAACCAGATAATGAGCACATCAAAAGGGTGGCCGCTTGGTGTAAGTCTTCTGGCTGCCAGGCTTCAAAAGGAACCTGTATTTAGTGAAGCACTTAGCAGTCTTGCAGACATGGATGTCTTCGACATTTTTGATGTTACAATATTTATACAATGGGAAGATGATATTCGACACTTCATGTTGTGCATGGCATCATTCCAATCATTTACTGCTCAAATGGCTGCGATGGTTACTGGAAAGCCAAACGTGGAAGCGATCTTGTCCAGAATTATGCGTACCAGCAGCTTTCTTACCTTTCAAGGGTCTGATACATACACAGTCGTTCCTCTATTTCATCGGTATCTGATGAAAAAGCAGAAGGAAATGTGCAGTCCTGATTTTATTCGTCAGCAATACTTTACCGCTGGCTTATATTATGAGAGGGTCGATGATCTTTTTCATGCACTAAAGTGCTATGAAAAAGCTGATGATAGGGAAAAGATAACAGAACTGCTTATGGAGAATGCCTGCCGAAGTGCCATTAATGCGTGCTTTCCGGAAATGACTGACTACTATTTACGTTTACCCAATCAGACTGTTCTAGCATCGCCAGAATTGATGTGTGCCTTGGCAATGCTTTATTCCTTACGCTGCCAGGTGGATGAAAGCGAGGCATGGGTTCGTGCCTTGGAGGATTTCCGGTCCTCTGTACCTAAAGGCGGCAGCCAGTACAAATCGTCCGTAGAATCACTTGCTTATCTTTATATCGCCTTGCCACACCGAAGCTCAAAACAGATTGTGCGATTGATTATGGATGCAGTTAAGATACCAATTATAGGCACTACAAGGCTTGCAGAAATCAGTGTTACAGGGAATTGTCCTAGCTTGATGAATGGAGGCAAGGATTTTTGCGCTTGGGTTCCCCATGCGAATATTCTGTATAAATTACTGAAAACCCCTATCGAGTATGTCTTTAAGCACAATGGTGCAGGCGTTGCTGATATAGCCATTGGTGAAGTTCTTTATGAAAAAGGCTTATCTGCAAATGATACAGAAGCGATGACTCGTTTGAATGCGGGGATTTCAGAGGCGGAAGCCAATGGCACGTTAGAACTGCAGTTTGCGGCCAATGGTATTCTTGCGAAACTCCTTATGGCAAAAGGAAGCATGGATACGGCAGTTTCCTTGATTGAAAAATGTTACAAAAAGGCACAGGGAAAACACGCATGGTTGCTTGTTAAGAATATTCGGGCATTCCAAATCCGGCAATGCCTTCTGCGTAATAGGTTAGTCGAAGTGAAGGAATGGGTGGATCTGGAAGCACCTGATGAACTAAGCGATTTTTGTATTCTTGAGCGGTACCGCTATTTGACGAAGATACGTGCCTATATAATGCTAAAGGATTGGTCAAAAGCTGAATTGCTCATTAGCCGAATGCGAAGTTACTATGAAAAATATCATCGGCCTTTCGGCTTAATGGAATCAACCCTTCTTTATGCGATTGTGCTTTATCGCAGTAATGATATTGCATGGCGTGAACTGTTTGGACAAGTGCTGGATTTTTGCAAGAAATATGGCTTTGTCCGACTGATCGCAGACGAAGGCGCAGCTTCCTTGGAATTGATGAGAGCCTATCAGCCTACATATCCATTTGCTCTTTACCAACAGTTGATGGAAGCAACGCGCAGACATGCGATTCTTTACCCCGATTATTTGAGGGGACAGTTGGGAGGAGTAATCACCATGACAGAGGCAGAGATGAATGTACTTCGTTTATTGGCACAAGGCAAAACGAATAGCGAAATCTGCTTATTGCTAGGTATCTCCTTGCGAACTGTAAAATTTCATGCGTCGAACATATATGCAAAACTGTGTGTTTCCAATCGTGCTGAAGCCGTAAAAGCGATTTCCTCTTTGGGTTGGAATTTGTAAAAGATGACTTGGAGATGCATCATCCTGTACTTTGGTACAGTGTATGGATAGAGGGGAGGTGCTAAAATGCTCCGAGTGGCAAAAAGCCACCAGAGAAAGGGATGGTACTCCTTATGAAGAAACTGATTTCCCTCATGATCTCCTTGGTTATTTGCATGTTCTCCATCAGCGCATTGTGTGAAACCGCACAAGAAAGCACAGAGCCGACCATTATCAATGTTGAGGCTGCTTATGAAGGTGCCGAACTGAAGATTGAGGCCGCCGGCATAGGCATACTGGTTCCGGTGGATTGGACGGCCGCCGAAGTCACGGAAGACCAGGCAGCTCAGGGATTAGTATATCAATGCGTCAGCCCTGATGGCACTGTGACAATGCAAATTCTGTGTGCTCAAACAGAAGGTCAGACAATGGATACCACTTACGAAACGCTGGCTGCTGCCCAAGGAATTGCTGATCTTACGAAAGTTATTATCAACGAAATAGGCTACATTGGCTATTCAGTTGTCGAAAGTAATTCCGCCTGCATGGTAACAGAAATTCAAGATGGAATGTTCTTATCTTTCATTTTTATTCCCATGGATACTGCTGCCGCGGAGGCGTTGGGAACGCTTCCGTTTGAAGTAGCAAGCTCTCTTCATCTGCTTGAGCAATAAGCAGATGTCTTTATGAGTCTGTGAACATATGCGGCTGAAATAAAGAGAAAATTGGAAGTGTATTCTATACGCTTGGAAATATTTCATGTCAAGTAGCCAATAGAGCTTGGTATCTGTGTTGAACAGATGCCAAGCTCTTCGTTCTTAGAATCAAATAGGGGGTTACTTCACAGCGCTGGATAATTGATGCTCATAGACTGCTTAACGACTCGAACAGCGCCCCTTCTATACCGACTATTTCATCAAGGGGTATCGTTGTCCCATCGGTCATAATAATCATCCGTTTGTATGTATCGATCCTTTTTACTGTGCTGTTAGTAGTAGCGTAAGACCCACCGCTTTTCATCGTATCTGGCTGAAAGTAGGTAACTGCGATTTCTGGCTGCTCTGCAATTCGCTCCGCAATCATTTGCAACCTATCGTTTAAAGCACTTGTTGAGCATTCATCCATTTCCACTCGCTCATCAGTCAGCCTCGCGGTTTCTTTGATGGCGGCGTCATAGCCGGTCAATGCTGCAAAGGGAGAAAATTGAGATGCACGATCAATCGCCGTCATATGAGGACGCATGATAGAAGAATGGCGCGGCTGATTTATTATGTCGTCATGTTCGTTTTTCATGCCTTGTGCCCTCCAATCTGTCTGTTTCGATCGACGGTGGTCGCGCCATCCTGCAAATTCATGCCCTTTAGAATAGCGTTTTTTCCGTGCCTCTTCTTGATTGACAGCATTGTCACCTGCATCCGCTTTTCACGTGTCAGGGCGGCTTCCTCGGCTTCTTTCAGCGCTTGGACAGCCGAGTAATCAGTAAACAGATCAAGTTGCTCAATGGTGTCTTTCTTTTGTGCGATTGCTTCATCAACAACGTGATTCGCTGTGATGTTGATCCGCCTGACCAGAAGATTTTTGTCAACGATGCGCTCAAACAGCTCTGTGACGGCATCTAGGAGCAGCTTTGTAGAGGAGGTCTGCCTGTTAAGGTTCACCGAACCATGTGCCGATTTCGGAACGGCGCGACCATAGCCATCAGTTGTGATTGCTCCGTGATAGGTTTTCTTTATCATCGGATCAGCCAGACTTTCAATATCATATCCAACCGCCAAAACAAGCTGATCTGTCACGACTTTTTTATCGACCAGATCGAGCGCCAGTAGATCGGTCATTTCGCGCGCGATCAATTTTGCTCTGTCAAAGGTATAAGCGCTGTGCAACACCTGTCCCGATCCAATGCTGTTTGAACTTGGCTTGTATGCCTTAATGTTGGCCATTGTGCAGGGCTCCCAGCCCCACGCATGGTCGATTAGCAGCTCGGCATTGATGCCAAAAAGCTTGTACAGCAAATCCTCGTTGTGAAAATCGACAGGTTTTCCGAGGGAGCAGCGTGCGATATCGCCCATCGTAAAAAGGCCGTGTTCCTCCAGTTTTTTCGCATACCCTCTGCCGACGCGCCAGAAGTCTGTCAGAGGCCGGTGTGACCATAGCAAGCGACGGTAGCTCATTTCGTCGAGTTCAGCAATCCGTAAGCCGTTGGCGTCAGGCGAGATATGCTTTGCCTGGATGTCCATTGCGACCTTGCTGAGGTACAGGTTCGTGCCGATGCCCGCCGCCGCTGTGATACCAACCGTTTTGAGCACATCCTGAATCATTTCCGATGCAAGCTCACGGGCCGTGAGGCTGTAGGTCTTCAGGTAAGCGGTGGCGTCTATAAATACCTCATCGATTGAATAGACGTGAATATCTTCTGGTGCGATATACTTCAAGTAAACGTTATAGATGCGCGTACTATACGCTATATACAGAGCCATTCGTGGCGGCGCAACGATGTAGTCAAGAGAGAGAGCTGGCATAAACTTCAAATCATTATCGTTGAAGGAAGCGCCGGAAAAGGTATGTCCCGGTGCTTTGCGCCGCCGCTCCGCGTTTACCTCCCCGACTTTTTGAACGACCTCAAATAGCCTTGACCTGCCGGAGATGCCATACGCTTTGAGAGACGGGGTGACGGCAAGGCAGATGGTCTTTTCAGTGCGGCTGGCGTCAGCGACGACAAGGTTGGTGGTCAGCGGATCAAGCTGCCGCTCGATGCATTCCACCGAGGCATAGAAGGATTTCAGATCAATGGCGATATATACTCTGTCGTTCATGATTTTCTCCGGCCACCTCTATAAAAAATCATTCGCTTGTCAACTTAAGCCGCATCAGCTACACAGCCCAATGAACTTCTTTTGTAAAGTGGTCGTGGTGAATATGTAATGCTATGCCGTGCTTCCTTAGCCCACTACACCGTTTTTTATAAATAGGAACATACGTTCTGATAAAGTATAGCCTGTATCGATCTCTCTGTCAACAGGGTTGGGTTCGATTTTGTTGGATAGGGCTGAGGATGCACACATCGAGGAAAAAGTTCCTGTGCCCACTTTTGTTCCCAAAACATCCACGATATATGCGCCTGCAAAATGCAAAAAAACCCTTGAATATTCAAGGGCTTTCATGGTGGGATTAAATGGGCTCGAACCATCGACCTCCACGATGTCAACGACCATTGCCAGTATTTTCTCGTCTTTTTCCGTGATATTAAGTGTATTGCTTCATATGGAATGTATTTTGTAGTGATATTGAGTTTTTTTTGATTCGGGGTAAAGAATAGGGGTAAATCAAATATATTGGCTCTGCATAAAGATGAATAGTATGTTTGAGCCAATCTTAATCAGGATACTGATAATCAATACCATTTTCCATAGCCCATGTTTCAGCATATGAATCACTAACCACAGTAAGTATGATGCCTTCGTCGAACACATCATCGCCTATGTATTCAAGCCTTTCAGGTAACATGATAGAAGTGAGGTTTTCGCAAAGGGAAAATGCCCAATCACCAATTGACTCAAGTTCTTCCGGCAACATGATAGATGTGAGCTTTTCGCTACCGAAAAACGCATCATCGCCGATGGACTTAATTCCAGCAGGAACAGTGTAAGTTTTACTTTTCCTACCAATCGGATAGGCTATTAGTTTTTCTTCGACTATGTTGAAGAGTACGCCATCAATTTGGGTAAACACAGGATTATTCGGTGCCACAGAAATTTTTGATAAGCTTTCACAGTTCGCAAATGGATTACTTCCAATTGTTTCGATGCTATTAGGCAACGTAACCTTAGTAAGCTTCCTGCAGTTGTCAAAAGCATAGTCACTAATTGTCTCAAGTCCTTCTGGCAATGTTATGGAGGTGAGGTTATCGCAACGTAAAAATGCATGCTTACCAATGGATTTTATCTCGGCGGGAACAGAGTAGGACTTCCCTTTTTTCTTGACAGGATAGGCTATTAGTGTTTTATCAGTTTTGTTGAAAAGTACACCATCGATTTGGGTAAACACGGGATTATCTGGTGCTACTAAAATCTCTGCCAAGCTTTCACAAACGCCAAATGAATCGCTATCTATTATTTCAACACTATCTGGCAGTGTTACTGTGGTGAGGTTATAGCCATTTTCAAACGCATGATAGCCAATGGTCTTCACCGGATAACCTTCTATCGAGGATGGAACAGTTAAACTTTCTTCCTGACCAAAATATTCGACAATAGTCGCCACATTACTGCTATCCAGCGTATAGTGATAATCTCCTGAACGTTCCGGTATAACCAGTTTTGTACTCTCGCCGCTCGCAGGCAGCATCGGTGCCATCATAAGGCAAAGCAAGATGCAAAGCATTTTCTTCATGGTTGACTCTCCAATTACATTTTTTATATCTACTGGTGTGGATGAATACCTGACTTCTATACAAGGAGTTTTATCTAAACCTCTGATTTATTGCTAAAGCGACTTACCCCAATTTGCTTAATGCGGCTGATTTCTTCGGCAAACCACTTTATTTTTTTCGCTAAATCAGGTGAATCAAGTTCGCTGATAAGTGCAACTCTGATTTCTTTTCCATTGTCATCAGCATCGACGAGCTTTTTTTGATCAAATTGCTCCATAAAAAGAGCTTTGCCAATGCCTTTCCGTCCGCCAGAAATTGTCCCACGGTGTGCCAAGAAAACCTTACCAGATACATGACACAAAAATACGCCGCCTACTCTGGGGTTGTGTTCAAATGGTATATTTATTTCAACAGCTATATCCAAAGATTTTTTTGCCGGAATCTGGATGCCAAACGCATTCCAGTGCCGTTCACAACCTTCAACATCATCACTACTTGTGAACCAAAGATCAATTTCGCGGCTATATTGAATATTCTCTTCCCTATTTCCACCTTGAAAGCCAACATCATGTATTAGCTTTTGTGGCAGCAGTTGACACAGTCGATCAACTAACTTTTTCTGCAAAGTCTCAATCTGAATGGAATCAGTAATCACTTTATATATCATGACCATGACCTCACTGTATTTGATAGTATTACTTTACATCAACGAACAAGATATGTCAAATAATAACATGGATATTATGTCTTGGATGTGAAATTGTGTCTCTTTTTCCTCTTTATTATCGCTATAATGGGTGGTATAATGTGGTAAACCGTTGAATGTGCATATTCAATGAAACTAAGTCATGATGAATCAAAGACAATACACTTGAAAGAAGGATAATGATATGGCAATCGCACAAGCAGTATGGTCTCTCACTGATAAGAAGCAACTCGCAATTTCAAAATTGCAAAACGAGCAAGAATTAGAAAACATAATATCTGAAAACATAGGCGTGCTTAACGATGAGTGGATAGTTATTGGTCGTCAAGTACGAACAATTGCAGGCGGCTATATCGATTTATTATGTATGGATCGAAATGAGGATACCATTGTCGTAGAACTGAAAAGGGACTTGACACCCAGAGAAGTTACTGCTCAAATAATAGATTATGCTTCTTGTGTTGCAGAATTAAGAGCAGAGGATTTGGCTCAATTATACCTTGATTATTCACAAGGGAAGTCAACACTTAATGATGCATACAATAGAAAATTCGGAACAAATATCGATGAAGAAACAATAAATACAAATGTTAAGATGGTTGTTGTCGCAGCAGAAATGGATGCGAGTACTGAAAGAATCATTAACTATCTTGCAAAATTCCATGTAGATATTAACATATTATTTTTCTCCGTATATGAACACGCAGGACAACGCTACTTGGGAAGGGCATGGTTTAGAGAAGAATCATCAGCTGTAACTCAAGTGTCTGAAAAGAGTAGAGAATGGAATCAGGAGTTTTATGTATCATTTGGCCAGTATAAGGATTGGCGTCAATGGAAGGATGCTTTAAAATATGGATTTATATCTGCTGGAGGAGGTCAATGGTATACGAAGACTTTAGGGATGTTAAACCCTGGAGATAGGGTTTGGGTCAATATCCCACAGATTGGCTATGTAGGTGTTGGTGAGGTTACATCTCAGCCAGTTGCTGTAATAAAAGCTGTCATTGTCTATGATGGACAAGAGACAGAGTTCTTAAAATTGAAACTTTCTGGTAAGTATTTTGACCCCGCTATTGAAGAAGACAAGATCGAGCAAATTGTTCAAGTAAAATGGCTAAAGGCAGTCCCGGAAAGTTTGGCTGTAAAGGAGCTTGGTTTTTTTGGAAACCAGAATACGGTATGTAGACCAACATCAGAAAAGTGGGAGTTTACGATTCGCCGTCTCAAAGAAGTATGGAAAATCGAATAGATTACCCAAAAAATATACGAGATAAAAAATCCAAAGACGTGCCCTTAAGCAATTAGGGGCACGCTCTTTTTGTAACTATTGGATACGGAGTGGGTATATGGTATAATATTCGACAGAATGCGCTTGGAGGATGAATTATGCTTGTGGGTGAACTGCGGAACAAGATTGACCGTATTTGGGAAATGTTTTGGACAGGAGGAATCACAAATCCCTTATCGGTGATTGAGCAGATCACTTACTTGATGTTTATCAAGGGGCTGGATGCAACAGAGGAAATCCGCGAGAAGGAAGCACAGCTTTTAGAAATGCCCTATGAGCCTTTGTTCCCGATGGATAAGCCGGAGATGCGGTTCAGCACTTTTAAGAACCTGTCTGCCGATAAGATGTTTATCATTGTGGGGCAGCAGGTATTCCCTTTTATCAAGGAATTGGGCAGCAAGGCAGCATTTGCCGCATTTATGAATGATGCGTTGTTCTTGTTCCCAACGGCTCAGTTATTGCAGCGTGTAGTCACCGCTATTGACGAGTTCCCCTTGCAGGACAAGGATGCCATGGGTGATTTGTACGAGTACATGCTTGGAAAGCTCAGTCAGGCAGGCCAGAATGGACAGTTCAGAACACCCAGACATATCATCAAGATGATGGTGGAACTAACCGCTCCCGGTGAGGATGAAGTAATTTGTGATCCCGCCATGGGTACAGCAGGCTTTTTGGTGGCGGCGGCGGAGTATATACGCAACCACCACAAGGTGTTGTTCTTTCGGCCTGAAAAGGCAAAGCACTTTCACGCAGGCACTTTTCATGGCTTTGATATGGATAGAACCATGCTGCGCATCGGTGCCATGAACATGATGCTGCACAATGTGGATACGCCACTGATTGAATACCGTGATTCCCTCAGTGAGCAGAATGTGGAAAAGGGCATGTATTCCCTGATCATTGCCAATCCGCCGTTTAAAGGATCGCTGGATTATGACAGTGTTTCGGCAGACTTATTGCAGGTTACTCGTACCAAGAAAACCGAGCTTTTGTTTCTTGCGCTGTTCCTGCGGATGCTAAAGGTTGGCGGACGCTGTGCTTGTATCGTGCCGGATGGTGTGCTATTTGGTTCTTCCAACGCGCACAAAGCGCTTCGGCAGGAGTTGGTGGAAAAGCACCGATTGCAGGCGGTGATAAGCATGCCCAGCGGCGTTTTCAAGCCCTATGCGGGCGTTTCTACTGCTGTGCTGTTATTCACCAAGACAGGTGTTGGAGGCACAGAGGATGTATGGTTTTACGACATGCAGGCCGATGGATACAGCTTGGATGACAAGCGTACGCTAATAGGTGAGAATGATATACCGGACATTATCGAAAGATTCCACAACTTGGATGCGGAAAAGGATAGGCAGCGCACGGATAAGTCTTTCCTTGTGCGCAAGAGTGAGATCGTTGGAAACGAATTCGACTTATCCATCAATAAATACAAAAAGACAGAGTTTAAAGCGGAACAATACCCTGCCCCCAAGAAAATCCTGGCCGAGATCAATGCGCTGGAAGCGGAGATTTTGAAGGGCTTGGATGAACTGGAGGACATGGTATGAGCAAGTGGGAACATATAAGGTTGGGCGATGTATGTAATGTATTAAATGGATATGCATTCGATTCTCAGTTTTTTTCTGGTAATGAGCAAGGGATGCCTTTAGTTAGAATCCGTGATGTTGTAAGGGGATACACAGGCACATATACTACAGAACCCTATGATGATAAATATTTGATCTATGAAGGTGATATTCTGATTGGTATGGATGGCGAATTTAACATTGCATCATGGAGAAGTCGTCCTGCCTTATTGAATCAACGGGTTTGTAAGTTGTCATGCAATCCAAATGAGGCTCATGGTCAATATCTTTTGTATTTCTTGCCTATTGCTTTAAAGAAGATAGAAGATGCAACGCCGTATGTAACAGTAAAGCATCTTTCATCAAAACAAATCAGTGATATTGTATTACCATTTCCATCACTGGAGGTTCAAAAGAAGATTGCTGACACACTGGATAAGGCCAGTCGGCTGATCGAACTGCGGAAAACCCAGCTTGAGAAAATAGACTTGCTGATCAAGAGCAAGTTCGTTGAGTTGTTTGGTGATCCGGTTGTTAATGAAAACAAATGGCCTACAATGCCTTTATACGCGATTCTTGAAGAAGGTAGCTCTGTCACATACGGTATTGTGCAAACTGGCGATGATATAGCAGGTGGAGTTCCGGTTTTCCGCCCTGTTGACATAACCGATGGGCGAATACCAACATTAAGTGAATTAAAGCGCACAACAAGAGAAATATCTAATAAATATAAAAGGACATTGCTTAAAGGCTATGAGCTGCTCATTACTGTTAGAGGTTCAGTCGGCGACACTTTTCAGATAACACCAGATTTCAAAGGATGTAATGTTGCACGCAATATTGTTCCTTTAAGGTTCAATACGAAATTCGTTCACTACGCATTCATGGAAAGCTTATTTATGCATCAATCAATAAAACGGGAACTTGCGAATATTACAAAAGGTATTGCCTTGCAAGGACTTAATATGTGTGAGTTTCGAGAATTATCCATCATACTGCCACCTATAGAACTTCAAAGACAGTTTTTAAACATAGCGAAACATGCCGAAATATCAAAGGTAGAAATTAGACAAGCTCTCAGTAAACAGGAAACATTGCTTAATTCGCTTATGTATGAATTTTTTGAATAGTTACCAACAGAAAGAGCGATAACCTAAGATGCTTTATAACATCTAAGAGCAACACAAAGATCATATGCAAGAATGCATAGCCTGAACCGCCAGGAGTAATTGCCAATGGATATGGAACTGTCCTTACCTTCATGGAATGGGAGCAGATATTCGAAACTCTTTATTATCGTAGCCAGGTCGGCTTTGATAACAGCATTGAATACATCATCCATAGCAACGAACAGGGGCATAACAAGGCACACCTGCATGCAAGGTATCAGCAAAGGGAGATCGTGCTGGAGATACTAAGCGGAATCATCATCACAGGCAATCTGCCAATGCCAAGGGCTAAACAGGCCAGCCTATGGGTTTAAAAGAACAGTGATCTGCTGATCAGGAAATGGAATGAGCTATCCAACGGTATCAGACTTCCGGTGAGGTGAGAATCATGGGCAACTTTGACTTCCTTACATCCAACGCACAATTTGCAACTTTTGCTGAAACATCCGTCTCTGCCGAGCGGGTGCTTGCGGTAGATTACGCTTTGTCAGCTATTGCTTGCCGAAAGGCTTTGGAACTGGCCGTCAAGTGGCTGTATGCAGTGGAGGGGTTGGAGCAGCCCTACTCCCAAGAATTGAACGCCCTGATTAATGATTGTAGATTCAAAGCATTGCTACCCATTGGTATGATGCCGCGTGTAGATTACATCCGCCGTATGGGAAATATGGCGGTTCATACGGGGCATGCTGTTTCCCGACAGAATGCGGTAATGTCTCTTTCTAACCTGTTCCTCTTTGTGGATTTCATTGCTTGCTGCTATAGCCCGGAGTATGAGCAGCGTACCTTTGATGAGGCGCTACTGCCCCGTGATGTGGATGCCA
Organism: Bacillota bacterium; assembly: GCA_023398575.1. GTDB lineage: Bacteria > Bacillota > Clostridia > Christensenellales > Aristaeellaceae > JAEWAH01. Next base: position 59,960 of record JAEWSC010000012.1, read on the forward strand.
TTACAGCTGAACAGAAACGTAGGCTGGAGGAACAGGCGGCAACCATAGAGCAGCTACAAGCGGCGCTAAACACATTGCCAGAGCAGCCGCAAAAGGTGCCGCAGGAGGAACTACCTCCCTATACGGTGCCGGATATCAGCGAGTGGGAAACCCGCAAGCAGTATATTGATCTGGACTTGAAGGAAGCAGGCTGGGTATTTGGGCAGAACTGCATGATCGAGGTTCCCTTGACAGGCATGCCTTTTGGCACAGGGGATGGGTATGCCGATTATGTACTATACGGAGCCAATGGAAAGCCGCTGGCGGTAGTGGAGGCGAAGCGAACCAGCAAAAGCGCGTTAGCAGGACAGCAGCAGGCTTTCCTGTATGCGGATTGCCTTAAGAAGATGACTGGGCAGCGGCCCGTGATTTTCTATACCAACGGCTTTGAAACCTATCTATGGGATGATGCAGCAGGCTATCCTCCCCGCAGAGTGGCAGGCTTTTACTCACCGGAGGATTTGTTGTGGCTCAATGACAAGCGCAGGCAGAAAGCAACGCTTGTACAAGCTGAACTGAAAAAAGAAATCACCAATAGGTATTATCAGAAAGCTGCTATCGAAGCAATCTGTACGGGCTATGAAAACAAGCATCGCAGGGCATTGGTGGTAATGGCTACCGGCACAGGCAAAACACGAACAGCCATATCATTGGTGGATGTATTCTCGCGCCATACTTGGGCACGGAACATTCTATTCTTGGCGGATAGGCTGACTCTACTTCGGCAGGCAAAGAAGAATTACAAGGCACTGCTGCCAAACTTGAGCTTGTGCAACCTATCTGAACGGGAAAAAGAAGAAAGCATCGAGGCGCGAATGGTTTTCTCCACCTATCAAACCATGATGAACGCCATCGACAGCGAACGCAAAGGTGCCGCGCGGCGATTTACCGTAGGGTATTTTGATCTCATCATTGTGGACGAAGCGCACCGAAGTGTTTACAACAAGTTTGCAGCCATCTTTGAATACTTTGATGCCTTGATGATGGGGCTTACTGCAACGCCAAGGGATGAAGTATCCAAGGATACGTATGCTGTGTTTGAAATGGAAAGCGGCGTACCTACATACGCCTATGAACTGGATCAGGCGATATCCGACAAGTTTTTAGTGCCTTATCACACGCTGGAAACAACGCTCAAATTTATGGAGAGCGGCATTGCTTATGACGATTTACCGGAAGAAGAAAAGCAGGAGTACGAAGATAAATTTGGCACAGACGGCGATGCGCTACCGCCATGGATTAGCGCAACGGCGCTGAATAACTGGCTGTTTAATCAGGATACGGTTGACAGGGTATTGCTGGAGTTGATGCAGCGTGGCCTGCGCATTGAAGGCGGGGATAAGCTGGGCAAGACCATCATCTTTGCCAAGAACCACAAGCATGCGGAATACATCGTGGAGCGGTTTGACAAGCTGTTTCCCGAAAAGGGCAGCGGCTTTGCGCGGCTGATTGACAACTATATCAACTATGCGGAAGATGAGATTGAAAGGTTCAAAGTTGCCGACGGTTTTCCCCAGATTGCTGTATCGGTGGATATGCTGGATACAGGTGTTGATATCCCGGAAGTCTTGAACTTGGTGTTCTTCAAGAAAGTGTTTTCAAAAACAAAATTCATGCAGATGATAGGGCGTGGCACGCGACTGTGTGAGAATCTGCTGGGTGCAGGCCAGGATAAAGAATACTTTTTGTGCCTGGATTACTGCGGCAATTTTGATTATTTCCGTCAGGCAAAGAAGGAGAATGGGGAGTTGCCTGTTTATTCCCTTTCGGAACGTTGGTTCCGGTTGAGGGTGGATATCGCAGTGGAATTGCAGGATTTGAAATGGGGGGCTTACGGTGATCTCCGCAAGGCTCTGATAAACGGGCTTGTTGCAGATGTTGGCAAGCTAAAGGAAGAATCTTTCCTTGTCAGGAGGAAACTGGACTTTGTACGAAGATATAAATCAGAACAAGCATGGAATGCTTTGACACTTGTACAGGCCATGGAGATCAAGGACAAGCTGGGCAACCTGATCATTCCGACAGTAGAAGATGAAACGGCAAGACAGTTTGATGTTCTTATCGGAAGGGCATCACTCAAGTACCTGACGAATGTATCCATCCAGCAGGAGCAAAAGAACCTGATAGCTATAGCGGAAGCGTTGTCCAAACTGGGAACAGTGCAACAGGTGAAGGCGAATGCCAGCCTCTTGCAGGCGATGCAAACAGAACCTTTCTGGGCAAGTGTTGATTATGCTGTGCTCGAAGATATCCGCAAACACCTGCGCGGGTTGATTCAATTGCTCAAAGACAACGGGAAGTCAAGAATCATCTTTACTGATTTTACAGACGCTTTGGTGGAACAGAAGGATGGGCAGTATGAGCCGACAGGCACAGCCTTCAAGAACTACCGCTTGAAGGTGGAAAAGTATATCCGTGAGAATGCGAACCATATGGTGATATGGAAACTTCGTATGAACAAGCCGCTGACGAAAGAGGACATTGGCGTGCTGGAGGGTATTCTTTGGGGGCAGGTAGGAACCAAGGAAGAATACCAGCATGAGTTCAAAGATAAACCTTTGGCAAGGCTTGTTCGCGAGATTGCCGGGCTGGATATGCAGGCGGCGAACGAGGCTTTTTCCACCTTCCTGAGTGATCACTCGCTTACGCCGGAGCAGATTGAATTTATCAAAATGATTGTGGATTTTGTAGTGAAGAATGGCATCTTGGAGTTAAACCAATTGAGTAAAGAACCGTTCAAAACCATTGGAAGTATTGTGGAGTTATTCCCAACTGATAAGAGCAGGGAACTGCTGACGGTGATCAAGGGCATCAACCAGAATGCTGGTGTGGGCTGAGTTACGGGGGGAAGTTCCCGTAAATACGTCAAGATGTATTGCATTACATATTTTGGGATCGTTTGCCCTTGTGACGAATCAGTACTAAACAAAAAGCGTGGAGGGAATTTTTATGCCCATTAAGGTTGAAATGTATATTAGTCTTCCGTACTATTTAGTACTTGAAGATGAATGCGACTTCGATATTTGTTTACAGGTTGATGATTTTGAACTATTCAAGTTTGAATTACTTTGGAACGATGAAGACGACACTGGAATTTTTTCGGAAGGGATACCCGGGAATTATTCATCAAGAATAAGGGTTGAAGCAATTTACAAACATGTATCGCATGAAAGGTATCCGAAAGAAGAAGGGTGTTTAATAGATGAAGGTATAGAGCATTATGAAATTAATCTGCCAATGAAGGAAACAAAGAAGGTGTTTACTGCCGTTGGAAATGTAATAAATGATGTTTTGCAATACATAAGTGAAAAAACCGGGATGTTCTGGGTAGAAAATGTTTCGGTAACTCCGGTGTCACTCGCTCATGATATGATTATAAATTACAACTTTTATTCGCCAAATACGAGACTTTCAAGAAACATGATTAAGGTAAAGCGATTAACCGATTTTTATATTTTTGATAAATCAATAACGAAAATAAATGATAATACCTTTGAAGGATATGTTATTGGAACAAATAGGCGACACAAATATGAGAAGTATCTGAACAAAGCTAAAAGGTGCTTATATGAATCAAACTTTGAGGATGCAATTGTTTATGGAAGTATAGCTGCTGAATCGTTTATCCGTTTCTACATTGGTAATATTGAGCCTGAAGGTGATATTGTTTTTCTCAGGCTTATTGATGCAAAATATGACTATATAGACACTTATTACAATATCGTTTTGAAATATCTCAAAGGCACAACTCTTAAAGGCATTAGTGAATCTATATATACTCGGCTTAAAAGGATGTACGATCTTCGAAATGCTATAATGCATAGAGGAGAGATAGATACAAAAGCGTTAATAAAGGCAGGGATAAATCAATTGGGATTCAAAGAGTGTAGTGAGATCATTAAAGGAATTGATGAGGCCATTAAAGCAATTGGAAGACTATAATTAATATCACATCCAATAGTGAATTAGAGGATGTCATAACTTTTATTTAGTGACACCGATGGATTATAGATGGATGCTCAGGGCGTCAGACGGGGTCATAACTTACGGTCAATAGATGTGATGTTTTTGCCGATCCCAGTCATTCGTTCATCCCGTGTATAGCTATGCTCTCAACCTTGTCTTTACGTAATATTTATTCTAATTGCCTATACACCATTGCTCATCCTTTACGGATTAAACAGCCAACGATTATATGTGCAAGTCTAAAACGGATAGCTCTCCTGACTTCAGGTGATGTATGAGAGTGATTCGAACGAAGAGGGCCAGTTCGGATAAGTGCAGGAATTTCATGGGTGATCACCTCTTAAAACGGGAGATCATCGTCATCATCAGTTGCTTCGTCAATGAGCGGCTCAATGGGTTCGGCCTCGACAGGTAAAGCAGCTGTTTCCTGCCAATCCGCTGCAACATTGCACCAATCAACGGTTCTGGCAGTTTCACTTGTGTTTGTCCATATAGCCCAATAAGCCGGATCGTTAGATTGTGGACGATGGCTTTCTTCAAGATAATTCATCTGCACAAGCACAGGCAGCTCTGACGCCCAGCCAAGCAAGATTGCCTTTTGCGACGGTAATGACGGCAGTTCGCGTAATAATCCGCGCAGGTTATCAGGGACAAGTTTATGCACCAATTCTTGATCGCGGTCGTTGCTTATGCGGTGGAGCAAGAATGTATTGCATTGAGAAAGAACGGTTGGGGACAACTCACTTGGACGCTGCGAGGACAGAACCAGTCCCAATCCAAACTTGCGCCCTTCTCGGGCGATTCGCTCAAACACCTTCGTACACATAGAGTATGTTGGTGCTTCCTCTGCATCGCTGGCATATTTTCGAATAAAAGTGTGAGCCTCCTCCATCACAAGGGTTGTAGGGAGAGTGTCACCGTTATATAGGTGCCTGTATCTTTGCAGGGCTTCCAAAGTCATTCTCGCAATAACAGCGGTAACAATATGGATGACCTCCGGGGGGACAAGCGACAAATCAATAACTGTGATTGCGCCGTCAGATGAGTTGTTTGGACAAATATAATCCTCAAGCCACTTTTCGAGCGTAAATCCAGGCGGACAATTTGTTATAGTTTTCATCCTCGAATCGGAAAACAGCGTTCTGATACGCATCAGCATCGTTTCGACATATTCGGTGTTGCCCATAAGTTCAGCGTTTGCTTCTATGCTGCGAATCAGGTCATCGCCGTCAAAGGGGCGCGGAATATCCGCATCAATTGGCAGCAAATCGTGGTCAGAGCCGCCAAAAACGGAATGGGCAGTCGAAACCAGTGTTAATAGCTGCTCAACACATGGTTGGTCAAACAAATAATTCGCATACTGCTGTGTATGGGAAGCAATCATATCTGTTATTTTGGCATTAAGCTCTGCCAACGCTTGTTTTTCATAAGCAGAAAATGAAAATTCTTCTTCCAGCCCGCTTTGCCAAGCTACAAGGCCATCATAGAACCCTTTGCGTTTACCGTAATTCTTTTGTCCCGCTGCCCAAGGTTCGCCATTCGCATGTTCAATCTTTATTATTGATACCAATGTGCGTAAATATCTTCTCATGGCAGCACTTGGTGTAACTGCTGATAGAAATTGCCCGTCTCTCACTGAGCGCAAAGCTTGAATAAGTGTTGGGCGTTGCGCCTTGCTGCTCGCCTGTGTAAACGCGCACCATTCGTTGGTATTCCACAGCCACAAAGGAACCTGTAACTGATTAATGCCTTTCTGTTCGTCTGCTTCAACGGCAAACAAGCGGACATTATCCAAATCCGTAAAGGCTTTTGAATATTCACCGTTTGGATCAAGAATGATGAAGCGTGAGTTAATCTTTCGCGGCTGTCGGCATTCGGGGCAAGCGTTCTCTTGCTTTGCCGCTTCTATTGACCAACGAATAACTCCAGCAACAGAGCAGGATTTTCCGCTTCCCGTATTACCCAAAATCGCTAAATGGCGGCCAAACAGCCTGTCGGGGTCTACTGAAACAACCGCATTACCCGCAAGCGGACTGATACCAATTTTTACTCTGCGGTTTTGGCCTGATTCAACAATGGCTTTTAATTCTGCTTGTGATGGAAGCAGTACAGGGTCGCCAACCGTAGGGTATATTTCAACGCCACGGGAAAAATCGTATTCGGAGTTTTCGTCCTTTCCGATTGTTTGTCTCAAAACTCCCAGAGGATTCAAACTCATTTTGCGCAACGGAAACGGCAAATCCACAATGCCAAAGTCTTGAATCCCTTTCCGTTTTGGGTATTGGGAACGCTCAATGGTAATCCATTCTATTTGTGCGGCAAGAAACCCGCTTTCACTGGGAATAAGAACATAACTGTTTATGCGCGGGAATGGGCGCGGAATACCTGCGTTTAGCGCAACGTCGCTTGGGGCTTCAACATCAAGTATAACTTTAATCTCGTCCGGCGAAACGAAATCAACGCTCCCTATTCGTAAAGAATCGGCTATTGCAAGAGGCGTCAGCATGGCTATTCTTCACCTCCCACGGTTTCTGCAGCATCAGTGAAATCTGATTCGGCTGTTTTGCTCGGCGGCGCTGAATACCGTTGTTTGAGCAAATCACTCATCCGCATAGATGCCTTGTCAATCGAAGGCTTGGGCATAAAATAATCCACCAGAATTTTTAGGTCGGCGATATCCTTGCCGATTAACATTGTGACTTGTGACGGGCGTCCCAACTCTCTATAAAACCTCATAATACGACCATCGGCATGTTCTTTTATAATCGTACCGCTTGCGTCTTTTTCCTCTGCTTGTTCACCAATATCGTTATAAGATATGATGACCAAGTGCGTTGAAGGAATCGTAAGCATATCCTTGATAATTCTGTTTATGTGGTCATCTCCAAAACCGTAACCATACGTTACCAAAGTACAGTTTGGACGGCACAGAGCTGCCGCAAAATCACGGAACAGTTCAACGTATGGATATTCGGATGTTTCACGGTCTTTTGCGGAGTTAGGATATATCATTATTTTCCGGCTGTCCGTACCAGACAGTCCATGTGCGTTCAGGAAATTCGTAATGTCTTTCGATCCGAAGGGCAGCCCAATTCTGCGTATATCATTACCTGTGTCTATCCAGTCTATTGAGCCGTGCAGTTTCGTAAAGCGAGCAACGCCTTCGAGGTAGCGGGGCTCACCTCTCATTCCCGGCGGGTTATAGTGCATATCAAGATCAAGCCTTGAAGAACGGAAAATTGGCGCAAGTGTTCCTACAAACCTGTCCAGGAGATGAAGCCCTGCGATTTCTGCTCCGGCTTCAATCAAACGGTCATAGTTTGTGGTGAAAATATTGAGCCTCTCCCTTGTCCCGGTTCGGCTTGCAAAGCTCATCAAGAAATTGACGAGATAGTTAAAGGCTTTCTCTCGTTCAGCTTCGTTTGCCGATGCTATGCTGTGTTCAATAGCTGAAATGCTGTCCGTAAAATCTTTGATGAGTTTTTGGAACTCGTCATTCAGCCTGATAAAATCGCCGCTTCGTACTTCTTCGGCACCCTCAAGTATTTCAAGTCCCCTCAGCAGCTCAGAAATCACTCTTATGGAATCTTCAATGTTAGGTTCACCACGGTTGTTGTTTTGGGCGATTTTCTCTGCTGCTTTTTGGATTCTATCTTTGAAAATTGAATCAACATCTTTCAAAGACATTGCGTTGTTGACGGAGTTTGCTGCCATATATTGAACCGCTGTAGATAGCCCGTTTCCGGTAAGGACAGCTAAATGCTCTGATTGAAACAGCGATGTTAGCCACGGTTCAATCCCGCTACGCAAGACCGACAGACTTATTTCACCAGATTTCTTTCCCGCTGGCAACCATGAAGGGATTTGCGTATCTCCGCCAAAAGAGAAGCCTGACTCCTGCTTGATAAGCGAAAAACAGTCATTATCGTCGCGGATTTTGAGGATGTTTGCCATAATTGTAATCCCTCCTTATTTCACGCTCAAAGTCTTGAAGCATAGCATTCATTGGGGTTGAGGCTTGCTCTATGTATTGTAAGTCACGCTGAATACCTCGTCCATCAACCTTGTCGACAAACTGCATATCTTGTTGTTCAAAGAATGAACAAGGCTTTGGATAATTAAAGCTCATACATCAATTGACTTCTGTTATCAATGTTTTACACGACTGCTCGCAATTTGTGTTACGGCGCTCATTCCTTATCAATAAACATTGTAAGACGTTTCCAAAAACAATTCAAGACATAATATTCAAAAATTCGAGTTGGTTTCAGAGATATTGTGTAGACATAAGTCAGTCCATGCCGATTTTGTTGCCTTTTAAACAATCGGACAACCACCTTCAAAAGTAACTTACTTCCAAAAGCGGTAGAAAAGCTCCCGATACCGATGATTTTTATTAATTAATGTGTCAAAGTGCTTGAAATGCCTATACTTTCCGAGCATAAACCGATGAATGTACCGACCACACATATTCATTTGTTTCTATCTTGCAATATACATGCTTCAAGTATACTCGCTTAAGGCGTACAGAAGCCTCCTGTGCCATTTGTACAGATTGAAGAGTACTAACAGTTTGCCAGATGTATACTTGCTTCAATAGGCCACTGGAGTGCTATAAACATGGTTCGTAATGTTTCGTTGTAATATGTTTGCAACATTGGTACCGATAGAAACTGATGCTAAAAAGTATCATAAGTGACGTGTTTTCAAACAGTATTAAAAGTTATTGACAAAGCACCCCGTTTCCCTTATAATGGAAGTATCAATTTTGTCGTTCCTCAGAATTGATATACGTAAGCAAAGGGGCAAGTCATATGTGCAAGATTTTTGGTTACTGCCGTATTAGCAACAAAACGCAGAGCATTGAAAGGCAGATTAGGAATATAAAGGCGGTGTATCCTAATGCTGTCGTCATTGAGGAAGTGTACACCGGCACCAAAATAGCTGGCAGAGAAAAGTTTGAGAAGTTGTGTAAGATAGCGAGGCAGTATGATGTCATCGTCTTTGACAGCGTTTCTCGTATGAGCCGAAATGCAGTCGAGGGATTCAGCCTTTATCAAGACTTCTTCAATAAGGGTATTGAGCTTGTCTTTCTTAAAGAACCTCAGATAAATACAGCCACCTACAAAGAAGCCGCTACTCGCCAATTTGAAACGATAGTCACCGGCGATGAGGCAACGGATGAATTAACTCAGGCAATTATGACGGCAGTCAACAAATACATGATGCGTCTTGCGGAGAAACAGATCAAAATAGCTTTTGAGCAAGCCGAAAAGGAAGTATCCGACCTTCGTCAGCGCACAAAGGAAGGGATCGAGACAGCCAGGTTGAACGGCAAGCAGATAGGCCAGGAGCAAGGAAAAAAGTTGAAAGTGAAGAAAGCCGCTCCATCAAAGGAAGCAATCAGGAAGTATAGCAAGGATTTTCAGGGGACATTGACGGACATAGAGAGCATGAAACTGATTGGCCTTGCAAGAAACACATACTACAAATACAAGATGGAGTTGAAAGCAGAATAAGGAAAACAGCGCTGGTATGACTCCTTGAAAGGCGATTTACGTATTAAATTTCTTACAATGTTTGGGCAAAGAAAGGGAATGAAATCATGCTCAGGAGTAAAACAATAGGTGATAATTCTAATCAATATGGCGATCGATATTTTATTAACGTATCTATGTGCCTTTCATGCTTCGACAAATGTTTCCATCCATAATAAGCGGATTATAGGGCATCCTGCAATATGTGGGAGGTCTTTTATGGATCGTGTTTACCTTAACAAACTTACAAAGGCTATGGTAGGCTATATCTTCAGGAATGGCATTGTTGAGGACTACCATGCGGATGGATGCCTTAGCGATTCACAGATGAAAGCTTTAAACAAGTTTATGGTTGATAGACTTGGCTTTGCACTATATCTGCTTAAGACTCGACGGAGAGATGACTTAAATCTGTTATTAGGATTTCATTGTATTACCTGTTCAAAGTGGGATGATATTGACTTATCAATAGGCAAGACAGAGTTAAGGCGGCTTAAGGAAGAAATATTTCATCAAAGGACAGAGTAGAAGGAATAACCTTTCACTCTGTTAGGCGCTTTTTGTGGCTACCGGGTCACTTTACATTGGCTCCTTTTAGCTGAGGTCTATAAACGGCCATAGTTGATACTCACAAATGATACGTAGCAACATTACCGATACGATTATATTCAATCATAATCATACGAGGAAGCGAATTGAGTTCGCATCCTAATAGATGGTAAATGGAGGTTGCGAATTGAGTTCGTATCCTAACAGTTGGAAAAAGGTACCCAGCTATTTGAAAACACACATTCAAATTGACATATCTCTACTCAAGATATAATTCTTAATCCTTTGGGGTGAAAAAATACTCCTTATACGCCTGATACTGCCTCAGCCTTACATATGCCATATTTGTGCTCTTGTATTCCTCATCAAACAAGGTGCCTAATTTGGCAAGATATTGCTTTCGCTCTTCCACCGACGCCGACTTCGGTAATAGGGTAATGTTTTCGTTGTTCCATTCATACCTATATGCCCGGCTGAAAATACCAGACCATCTTACTGAATCATAATATAGTCTTTTGTCATGTTCAATTTCCGAAAATGTTGTTGATATCCTGACGAGAAGAGTATATGGTGTTAACTTTTCTGATTTGTAATTTCGCAATAGGTACTGTGACGGCTTATATTTCATGAATGCTTTGCCCTTTGAGTTTTTCTTATAATAACCATCGCTGCACGAATATGAGTGAAGAAACTCTATACCATCTTCAGGCACAACATGCTTAGAACCATTTTGAGTCATTACTATCTGTGAAGCTCTATCAACTGACTCTTTGAGTACTTCCGTAGCGTCTTCTATACGTATTCCACACCAAGCAAGTATTAAGGATGCGACTATGGTATCATATTTTCTAAGATCATTGTCTTTCAATCGTGCATCATTTTCGATTGTCTGGTTGATATACGTAAAAAAGGTTCTGAAATCCTTAAAGAATTCATTTTGTAACGTGTCTTGATGCTCCAGGTCAGAATAGCTAACACTATCTAAAGCTTTCAGTGCGTTTCTTGTATCAATATCATTCTCCTTCTGGATGTGAAGTAAATATGCTTTTAAGCTTGCCCGACTTTCAGTGTACATAAAAAGAGACATTTTGTAGTAAGCGAAAAAATACTTAACGAAGTCTGAATAGCCAAACTGTTCTATTGGTTTGTTTGCTTTACGCTCAGCTTCATCAATACCAAGATCAAGCTTTATGCGTGGACGATTCTCAGCATAATAGCTGTCTCTACTTTTCATCTAAACGATCCTTTCCACAGGTGAAGGTCAAAACTGGTGGGGGACAAATTATGCACCATTGGAATAATCACATATTTTTTTGTGTATGTCAATAAGCGAAATACACTTCCTCCACTACTATTATGGGCAGATACAGTAAAAACCCATAAAAAAGTGAATTGAATTTAGTTATTGACAGTTCAACTTGTTTGTTGTATCATACTCTTACAGGCCAAACACGTAAATTTATGCGGTAATTCACCAGAATATGTTTGAGGTTCTATTGTCTATAGCCCATCAGACATCACTGCCGCTCATCTTATTTACGTCGAATCACAAAAAAGCGAAAAGCAAAAGGAATTCAGCAGGATGCTGATTTTTTTTGTCTTCTGGCCGTGTAATGCTTACTTTATTAGAGAGGGTGTGTATTGTTATGTCAAAACATCGGGAGCGTTAGCGACCAGGGTAAAAATTATGAAGTACTATTTCACTTTAAGGGTGTATTTCAGAAAAGCAAGGAAAATCAAAGGGTTCAGGCTTTAGAAACTGCTTTTTGCTGTGTTTAAGAAAGCAAAGCTATTTGAATTTGGAGGAGATATTTATGAAAGTTCATGTTTGCGATTCAATTATGGGTTCCGGGAAAACAGAGAGTGCCATTACATTTATGAATGAGCACTTGGATGACAAATTTATCTTCATAACTCCCTATCTTGATGAAGGGGAGCGCATAATTAAGGCATGTCCAGATCGCGATTTTCACAAGCCAATTCCGATGGATAAAGGTGGAAAATTAAGCAACCTGCATTGTTTATTACGTGATGGTAAAAACATAGCAAGTACTCATGCGTTGTTCAAAAGGTATAATGCTGAAACAATTCAACTGATTCAGGAAAAAAAATACATTCTGATTATGGACGAGGTATGCTCTGTGATTGAGGACACAGGATTAACAGGCAACGATATCGATATACTAAATTCATCAGACACCGTTTCCACCAATGGCGAAATAGTTACCTGGCAAAAGAACGAATACTCCAAGTCCAGATATCAGGACATTCAAGAATGCGCTGAATCTAATTCATTAGTTTCCTATGGTGGCAAATTCCTATTTTGGTCGTTTCCGGTAGAAATATTTCACTCATTTAAAGAGGTCTATGTACTCACTTACTTGTTCGTAGCACAAATGCAAAGGTGTTACTTTGACATGCATGGAATTACATATGATTACATCCATACATCCTACCACAATCATGTATATCGGTTTTCCGATACCCCTTACATACCTCCATATGTAAAAATGATAAAAGAAAAGATACACATTATTGATGATACAAAACGGAATGAAATAGGTAAGGGACACAATGATCTGTCGGTTACGTGGTATAAAAGAAAAAATAAAGAGAAGGAGAAGCCTGCTTTCCGTATCATTCGAAACAATATCTACAATGTCTTACGGCACAAGTTCAATTCTACCCCGGAAACAAGAATGTGGACAACATTCAAAGCTTACTACGGAAATATCAAGCAAAATGGTTATGCTCAAGATTTTGTTTCCTGCAATATTCGTGGCACAAATACCCTTCGAAGGAAAACACACCTTGCATATTGCGTCAATATCTTTTTCAATCCATTATTAAAGAACTACTTCATCCAGCATGGTGTTGAGGTAAATGAAGACCTCTATGCGCTTTCGGAAATGATCCAGTGGATTTGGCGTTCTGCTATACGTGATGGGCATGATATCTGGATTTACATTCCCAGCACAAGAATGCGGAATCTACTAATTGACTGGATGAATTCGTTATCTGAAGAAAGAACCACAGTTGACCATGAGTTTTGTGATCATAAAGTTGCATAGACCTGAATGAGAATATACAAAGTAGAAGGGACAAGAATATGGGAAAAATGGTTTTGAGCATCGTTGAAATGGGAGAATACCTTGGCATTGGCAGAAGTTTAGCTTACTCACTTGCTCATGAAGATGGCTTTCCTTGTTTCCGTGTGGGCAAACGAATACTTATACCTGTTAAAGAACTGGATTCATGGCTGTGCCAAAAGGCATCTACTTTCGATAGAAAGGCATCTTGACTATCGCATATTACCTTCCATATCATATAAGCCACCCCTTATTCGGCGGTAATTTGGATTACCAGCAGACATTATTTCGCTAAAATGCATACGTGGTTATTGCTTAGAGAAGGGAAAGCCTGTATGATTAACATGTAAATTTAAGTATTTTAATGAGCATAAGGAGGAAACACCAATGAGAACCAAAGGAGCAATCCTACAAAAGAGTAGTTGTAGATTCAGCGATCAGAAAGATCATAACTTGTTGATATGTTTAGAATATTGCAGTGTTCAGAATGTAATGACCATTCAACTCCTGACAGGGTAGTAAATAGTAGTTCTATTCATATGGATACCGTGTTAATGCTGAAATTTACTTCTTAAGTGAAATGACTATTTTATAAGGAGAATAAGTATGGGACGCACGAATAGTGGAACAGTTCGAAAAAGATATCCTGGAAAGTATGAGGCACGGTATACAGCGCCAAACGGGAAACGATATAGCATCTATGGTTCTTCTGAAGCTGATGTTCAGAAAAAACTTCGTAAGGCGCTGACAAGTGTTGACAATGGTGAATATGTTGAACCTTCACAACTTACAGTTGGAAAATGGCTTGACACATGGTTTACGACTTATGCTCAACCTATTCTTAGAGAAAGTACAGCTGCTATTCACTATGAGAATATCCGCCTTCACTTAAAACCTGCTTTCGGAAAAATAGAATTGCAGAAAATTCGTATTGAGCAGATTCAGCAATTCGTAAATAAGCAGAACAAGAAGTATGCCCCATCAACTATTCATAAACATATGGAGCCTCTTCAATTAGCCTTAAAGCAAGCTGTTATCAATAAGTTAATAACAACATCGCCAATGGAAGGAGTCAAACTTCCAAAAATGGAACATAAGGAAATTCAATTCCTGACAAAGCAAGAACAAGAGAAATTATTTGCTCAGATACCAAACACTACATCTGGACGAGCTATCCAGTTTATTCTTGCTACAGGTTTACGCGCTTCCGAGATTTGTGGCTTGCAGTGGCAAGACATAGATAATGGTGTAATGCATATTCGGCGTGGTGTCCAGAAAGTTAGATCGGTTGATGATAATCAGACAGTTGAGCGCAAGCTAATAATTGCTACACCAAAAACGCGGGCTGGTCAGCGACCTATTCCGTTTTTCGTACAAGTTAACACATTACTTGAGAGGCAAAGAATTGAACAGATCGAGCAGCGGTTGAAAGCGGGAAGCGGCTGGTTTGGTGGTGATGCAGGCAAAGGTGATACCTATGTTTTCGCTACAGAACTTGGTACGCCATGTGACAGAAATAATCTTGCGCGCTCATTAAGAAAAATGCTTGACGATGCTGGGCTTGCACATAGAGGTCTCCATGCTTTACGGCATACCTTTGCAACAAATGCTGTGCAAGCAGGAATCGATACACGAACACTATCTGAAATACTTGGACATACAAAAGTTGCATTTACTATGCAGCAATATGTGCATAGTAATCTCGAAACCAAGAAGGAGGCAATGAGGAAAATGGAAGGTATGCTACAAAGTGAGAGATAGCACGTAAGAACACAAAATTATATTTACTCACGTTTCGCATATCTATTCAACAAAACATAGATACTTTGTTATGGCAAATTATGTATTAGGGGTAAGAATAGGGGTAAACCTTCCCTTTGGTAGACCATAAGATGTTTTTGTTGATAAAAAGAAACCCGCAAACCCTTGATTTTACTGGGCTTGCGGGCTTTTCTTTGTGGTGGGATTAAATGGGCTCGAACCATCGACCTCCACGATGTCAACGTGGCACTCTAACCAACTGAGCTATAATCCCATATATTCGACAGTTGCAAAAGGTATTTTATCATAGAGCAAGCGTAAATGCAAGCACCGAATTTCTAAATATGGCATCTTTTTGAGTTTTTTCGTAATATGATATGAGAATTACGGCCCTATTTTTGGAAACTTAAAAAATGCCGCTTGGTGATGATGAAAAAACAGCTTGAGCACTTGTCAAACGATGGCACTGCATGTTATAATCTTCTTTGTGACAAACGGGCGGTCCTCTGCTTGGAAAATGCATTGCCAGGCACGAACGTCTATGAGGGAAGGAGGACAAGAATCATGAGTGAAATTATTCGTTCCATTGAAAGGGCACAGCTCCGTACCGATCTGCCGCAGTTCAACATCGGCGATACCCTTCGTGTATGGGTTAAAGTTGTTGAAGGCAGCCGCGAACGTCTTCAGGCGTTTGAGGGAACCGTGATGGCCAAGCGCAACGGTAGCATTCGCGAAACGTTTACCGTCCGCCGCGTGTCGTATGGCATTGGCGTCGAGCGTACATTCCCCTTGCATTCCCCAAGGCTGGACCGCATTGAGGTGATCCGCCGCGGTAAGGTCCGCAGGGCGAAGCTGTATTATCTGCGTAATCTGCAAGGCAAAGCAGCAAAAATCAAAGAGGCTAATCGCACCTGAGTTCAGAAAATCCGGTCCGCTCTATGCGGACCGTTTTTTGTTATCCCATCGAAAATGGCTCCCTTTATAACGGGAGCCATATACTATAGATTATTAATATAATTGGGGAAATGGGCAAGCACGATACCAGGTTCCTCCAGGGTGGTGTCCCAGCGTTTGACCCATTCCAAGGAGTAGAAGCCTTCATACCTGCTATCGCGCAGAAGATGCACGAACTTTGATAGGGGAAGGTCTCCTTGTCCGACCATCTTATATCGGATACGTTCGCCCTCCCAAAGGCTATCCTTTAAGTGAACATGCTTGAGGAATGGCCGGATGTTGTCAAAGGTTTCCTCTGGGCTTTCACCCATGAAGCGGTATGGATGGTGTATATCCCACAAAATACCGATATGGGGGGAAGCTATAGCGCTGACCAGCCTTGCCAGTTTTTTGCTGTCAGCCCAGACACCATGTGTTTCAAATAAAAGCGTAATTCCCGCGGCAGCGGCATATTTGGCGAGTTCTTGCGCATGCTCGCGGATGAGCGCTTCATCGATGACACCCATGGGCTGTGGTACCGGCGGCGCGGCAAACACACGAACATAAGGCGATTTTAGTCTTTCAGCCAAATCAACGTATGCCTTCACTTCCTGTTGGGTACGTGGAAAATTATCTTGTTGATAAATCAGGCAGTCACTGTCCAGACAGGGAATGGATAATGAGAGAGAATGAAGCCTTTTTACGGTATTGGATAGCTGATCCTGTCCAAATTCGGGCACTGAAGGAACAGATATATCTGCACCAACTCCACGAATTTCAATACCGTTATATTGAAGGTCATGAGCTGCCGAGGTAATCTCTCCAAAGCTCCAGCGGGGGCAGCTCAGTGTAGAAAAGGCGATTTTCATTTGCCGGTATCCCCCAAATTTCATAGGTTGCTGATGGTATGATACCATCTCATGGAAAAACGGTCAAGCACGAGGTGTGTTTAGAAAAATACAACGAAAGGCAAGACATATCATGTATTTTGTGTTATAATGTTCCATAAGTGCAAATTTTCTTCCTTCTGTGCCATACGTAGAGCATTGAAAGCCCGGTATTCTCGTTGTTTTTTGATGTACGAGGGTAAGAGAGGGGGAAGTGATTTTCGTGCGGTAAAAACCGCAGGGTATGCTTTTGTGGTACAGTAGGCTTGAAAGAGGATAGAAAAGTATGCGAATGATGATAACATTACAACTGGAAAAGAATATTCTACCCAGGGACTATCGCCCATGGGTCAGAAGGCTTTTTCACGATGCCTTGTCACGGCAAGGCGGAGAAAATATGGTGCAGCTGCATTTGGATACAAAAGCGGTAAAGCTGTTCAGTTTTTCCGTATATTTGCCCAAAAGTAGATTTGGTCAGGAAATTATGTTGGAGAGTAATTACATCAAAGTTATTTTTTCAGCATTTGATGAAAACACCTTTGATGATTTTTTTCTTGCACTGATGGGTATGCAGGGTCAGCAGTCCGATATGGGCGTGAACCAGCTGCGCGTTGCTTCTGTTATGCGGATCCTAGAAAAGTCTGTGCAGCAACCCCAAATAGGCATACACATGCTCAGTCCGCTGGTGGTGCGTGGACTATCGCAAACAAAACAGGAAGGCCGAGGATGCCTTGGGGTCAAGGATACTGAGTTTGAAGCAAGTCTCCGGACATCAGTTGCTGATTTGCTTCCTGCGGCTGGCCTGAGCAATGACGTCCTGTCCTCCCTTCGTGTATTGATTGGCCCGGAAGCCAGCTATAAGGAAGCACATGT
>JAEWSC010000033.1 GCA_023398575.1 Bacillota bacterium
TTGGCGATTTCAGAAAAAAAGGTGTTGCTCACATCCGGAATGATCAGCCCAAGGGTATGGCTCCGCTGAGTAATCAGCCCCACAGCCAATTGGTTGGGCTCATACTCCAAATCGTTGGCGACCTGTACCACATGCCTGCGGGTTTTTTCCGAAATCCGCTGATCCTTTCCGTTTAGAACAAGGGATACAGTGGAGACCGAAACGCCGGTAGCTTTGGCGATATCTTTAATCGTTGTACGTGTGCTCATTTTCACTCCAACTATGCTCAAACGTTTTACTAATTTGAATATAGCACACATCGCATAAAAGTCAACGGAAGGAAAAGGGCATATAGCACATACATTGCTAAAATAGTTTACCGAATTAAAGTATATAAACATAAGTATAAATGCGAGGCAGCACAATAGATTTGGCTTTTTTGAACACATAATATTGAATTTTTCCAGCGAAAAATTTCGCTCTTTTGCATAGAGGAATCATCGGTACATGTGACATATTCATTCACCATGGACAGGCAGTGCTGATAAATGGGGAGGATGCAACTATGCTCAGGCAGGAGATGGATATTGGATATACCCGCTTTATTCACAGGCCGGCAGAAAAGCTCGGCGTGTTTGACAATGCTTCGGATTATGACGGGTGCAAAAGAAGGGTGCACTGCAATGCGACCCACGGCTCGTTGGTAAGGCAGGTTATCTATGATGCGGAGAATAAGTGCTATCGCCTGTCAGATGATGACCCCAAGGGGAAGTATGCCGAGCTGATGGGTATGGAAAACGGCCGCCGGCATACCATTATGTCTGGCGGCGAGCATAACAACGTGTACTTTCCTGATTTTGTGCGCTACAAAACCACCCTTCCCCAGTGCCTGATGCAGCGTGAGGATGGGAGCTATCCGGAGCTGAATGACGTGCTGATCAATGACAGGGAGGGCATTCCCATGCCCGCCATTGACGACCCGACACTGCTTACGCTATATGGTGACGCCCTGGCGGAGCAGGCCTCTCTTTTAAAAGACAGCCAATATGTGACGGCCTATGTAATGGGCTTTGAAATGCTGTATCCCGAATACTTCGGTCTGGGCCACGGCGATTTCCGGCCTGCCTCCATGGCGCATTTTGAGGCATGGCTCCATGCGCAAGGCATTGCGCAGCGCTGGGAAAAGAGAGAGTTGGCCTACGATTTGGGCAGCCGGGGATGGCGGCTGTGGCAAGAATATCGGGAGCGGGCCATGGCCGACCGCTGTGCCATATATTATGAACGCATCATGCGTAAGGACCCCAACCACCTGTGTTACTATCCAACCCATGGTTCCACTTTCTCAGACACCCGCCGTGCGCAGCTTTCCCAGCAGGCGGACACGCTTATTCCCGCCTGCGACGGCATTGAAATGGGGCACATTCTGGTGGAGGAGGATGAGGAGCGCCGGAACATCATCATGACCAGCCACTATACTTCCTTTGGTTCGCCTGTGATCATTCCGCGCCTTGGCAACAAGCAGCCAGATTTGAGTGCCATCGGCGGCGGAAAATCCTTTACGCCCAAAACCCTCCGCCGTTTTGTGTATGAGGCCGCCGGCATGGGCATCAGTACAATCTTTCCCATCCACTGGAGCAGCCGGCTGCATGACGGCGAATGGTTCATTAAGGATACCGCGGCAGAAGCTACCTGCCGGGAGGTGTTTGATGAGTGGACGGAAGTTGCGCCGCTCATGATGGGCATGGGGCGCCTGCAGCCTCAACTCGGTCTGCTGGCTGGCGATGCTGCGTGGATGAACGAGTGGAACCCACGTTGGACAGGTTTTATGCAAGATGCCTTGAAACTGCACGTGCATATGACGGTGGTAAGTGACGCTTTGATCAATGCTGATCTTGCGCGACGCATGCCGGCATTGCTAATTGTCGACCTTATCAGGCTGCATCAGGCGACTTTGTCTGCCCTGGCGGCCTATGCCAATGCAGGTGGTCATGTGTTTATTGTTGGTGCCTTTGGGAAAATGGATGAAGATGGATTGCCTATGGAGCGAGAAATTTTGAAGTCCCTTATAAACCATCCGCATGTGCATATCTTAGCGGACCAGCCTGCCGCGAAGACCCGTGTACTTCGGGAGTTATTCCTGTGCGGCCCAGATCTTGGTGTGGACGGCCCCAGCATGGAATATCTCCCCTATGATGCGAAATCGATCTTTAATCAAATACAGCAAGCCTCCGGTTCGGTGGTATTGTGTCCCATGGACCTAGGCGAGCAAACGGGAGACATAACAGTGCTGCCGCTGACCGACAGATGCGGCATGGCCTTTGTGCTCATCAACCTGTCAGATGAGCAGGTGGCTATAACGCCGCGCTTGAATGCACGGTTGTTGGATGCGGATACATTGGAGGATATGTTGACTCATGCGCCTGTGGAAGAGACTTTTACCCTACAGGGAGGCGAGACTCGCCTGATCTGGGCCTACCGGAAGGTATCCCGGGAGATGGCGGAAGAAACCATAAGGAACGCGGAAAAGAGCTTCTTAATGCTTCAAAAAACAGGCGCTTGCATGGACTCCTTCCGCTTATCCTACGCGCATATGCGCAGCGGCAGGTACTTGCAAAAGCGTTATACCCTGGCGCGTATCCTTTTAGAATCTGTGGCGATCATTCCGTCTGTAACATGGAATGAAAGCGGCCTTCGCCTTTCGGTTACAGTGCTGGACGCAGCGGGCTGCCCTGTTAACGATGCCCATGTAACAGTAAGGCTGTCCCCTGCGGGTAATTACTGTAGGCTGCCAATGAGAACGCAAGATAATGGCGTGTATATACTTGAGAAGATTCCTGTTTCTCCTTTGTATGATCCGGAAAATCAAAGCTATACAAGTGCACCTGACGCGGTGAGACTGATCATCAGCGCTGAAACAGAATGTCTGCAGGGAGGAGCCGCGTTGACGGTAACATACGAGCAGTGATAAGCTGAACCTTGTGGGAGTTTCCATTTTGAAAACAAATGAGGGAAAGCAACGGGTTTTTTAGAATACCGCATTCACGTGCAGTGAAAAACACCGTACATCTGGGGTTTATCCGGTTTCGGGACAATGAGCAGGTACTTCCTTTTTTGCACCAAAAGCTCACTTTTATTTGGGCTTGGCAAAAGGGGCGAACCCAATGAATGAAGGTCTATAGTGCATGGCGGATTTTTCTTGCGAAAAATGCTTGCAATTCCACTTGACTTCATGTACAATATGTTCGTTGTCCCGCCGGACGTGCTGATATAGCTCAGCAGGTAGAGCACTTCCTTGGTAAGGAAGAGGTCACCGGTTCGAATCCGGTTATCAGCTCCATTGAAAGGGTTCGTGATTCCTTGTGGTATAAGGGGTTGCGGGCTTTTTCTTTTTGCCCAGAAAGTCTCTTCATTGCTCATTATAATCCATTTACATCATTTTTACATCAATTATCTTCCTGTATCGGAATATCAGTGACCCATTTATTGAGATAGGACAGAATATGCTTTACCCCCTTATTTAACTTTTGCCTTGATAGGTGAGTATAAAGCTGCAACGTGGTATGAATATCTGAATGGCCAAGAAGGTACTGAACTGTCTTCACATCCACACCCGCATCATACAAAGCTGTGGCGTATGTATGCCGACAGTCATGCGGCCGTATCCTTGTGAAAGAGTTTCCGGTATTCTTTGCATGCTCTAGCAGGTGCCTATTTAGATACTCAAAGGACCGTCTCATACCTATTTTCGTTATTGGGCTACCATTATCCATGAGAAAGAGCGGACCTTTATCCACCATGCTCATGGTGTACTCAATGACTTCAAGTAGGAGATCACAAATGGGGGCAGTCCTAATGCCAGCCTTGGTCTTTGTTGTTCCCTTTCTTATTGGCTGATTCTTTCCAAAAGAAACAGAATCATTAGACACGGTAAGCAATTCGGCATATCCGGCTTGAGCTCGTATCTCAGCAGTTAGCGTTATAGGCTCCTCCGTCGCGGTAGGCACAGGCGTAGATTCTTCTGTCGCGGTTGGCGCAGGAGTAAGCTCTTCCTCTGCAGGAGTTGGCTCACCTTCAGTCTGTACAGGTATTGAAAAGTCTTCTGTTGCATACACCGTTTGAAGTGGCACAGTTGAAAAAACCAACAGAAAGCAGAGTATAAGCACTAGTGACTTTTTAGCGGCAAACATATATACACTCCCATTCCCGCCATATAATGGAAATGTAATAGTATGATTTTTATTCTTTGTCAAACGATGTGAACAATAATATGAAAATTTATATAGGACTATAATACATGTTGGACATGTGGTAAGAAAAAAAGAGTGAGAGAAGGGCGTTACCTGGGTATTGTTTTGCTACCACCCCAAACAGTACCGAAAGGAAGTACCCCTCCCTCATGAAGAGCATAACACAAGATATGAAGTATAGGCAATCCCTGATGGAATTCGCAAAGAAATATGGCGTGAGCCGAGCATCCCGCAAGATAACAAGGCACGTACCAGCATTTACTTCTGGCTGAAGCACTATGATGGGAGTATCGAATCTCTAGCCTGCCAGTCCCGGCGGCCTCAGAGATATCCGACCCAGCATACACAGGAGGAATTGACACTTATCAGGAATCTGCGCAGAAGGAACCCTACTCTGGGACTTTCAGACCTATGGTGCAGGCTCCGGGCAAGGGGATACATTCGCCGGATGGGAGACTTCTCCAGGCCGAAGAAAAAGGAAACATACAAACCCAAGCCATACTAGCAGATGACACACCCAGGAGAAAGAGTGCAGATCGATGTCAAGCAGGTTCCAACCTCCTGCTGCGTCGGGGAACTTCGTGGCCAAAGGCTTTGAGTGTGTAAATATTTCCGTGTAAATGGAACAATGTCCATGAGAGGGGATGTTTCTATCAAGGATAGCACTGTTCTTGCAGACAAAGCTTAAGGGGTTAAAGCAATCGAGCCCATTATATTAAGAGGCGCTACATATTGTATCCATGGGTATGCGATTGACGGCAATATAAGGAGTGCCATTTAGTGTAGTGTCTTTTTCAAAGTTTAAGCAGTTTCGCAGAGTTTGCCACCCGCTTTGATAAGCTGGCTTGCAGGTTGCTGCCGCTTGCCCATCCTGGTTGCGCTATGATTTGGCTTGCATAAGTTCTCATGCCTTAGTTTTTTGATACACGACCTAGTCATAATATTATGATTTTGTACATCATCGACTGTATATTCAATAAAAGCTCAGAAATCTAGCTATTTTACTGGGCAGCAGTATCTGCATGTTACTGACAAGCGGAGAAATCATTTACAAAAGCTTCGCATTTTATGGACATCTTGAGATTTGTTTCGAAGGAAGATTCAATGAAATTGTCGAATCCTATTGCCTGTATATTTCATAGGCATGACACATAAGCAGATTTGCGGTTTATGTAATTGTATCATTCGGCTGGATAGGGGAAAGAATAGAATGTGTAGGAAAGCAGTTGAAGTATGCTACCTACTATCTGTTACATTTTATGTCTGACTTCCCAGCTAGAATATATACATATGAAAGGACGATAAGCATGAAAGGCATTATTCTGGCTGGAGGCGCTGGAACGCGTCTATATCCACTGACAATGGTCGCCAGCAAGCAGCTTCTGCCCATCTATGACAAGCCAATGATCTATTATCCTTTGTCAACTCTCATGCTCGCAGGGATCAGGGATATTCTCATCATTTCCACCCCCGAGGATACTCCCCGCTTTGAGGCTTTGCTTGGCAACGGATGCCAGTTTGGGATTTCCCTCTTCTACAAAGTACAGCCTTCCCCTGACGGTTTGGCCCAAGCATTCTTGCTCGGTGAAGAGTTTATTGGTGACGATTGCTGCGCCATGGTATTGGGAGACAATATATTTTATGGCAACGGATTCATACGGCTTTTGCAGGCAGCAAAGGAAAATGCGGAAGCATATGAGCGCGCTACGGTATTTGGGTATTATGTCAATGACCCGGAACGCTTTGGTGTCGTGGAGTTTAATGCAAGCGGAAAAGTTATTTCGGTTGAAGAAAAGCCCAAATGCCCCAAGAGCAATTATGCCATTACGGGCCTGTATTTTTATGACAACCGGGTGGTGGAGATGGCAAAAAGGGTGAAGCCCTCTGCCCGGGGCGAACTGGAGATTACAACGCTTAACGCCATGTACCTGGAGGAAGACAAACTGGATGTACAACTTCTTGGCCGCGGGTTTGCCTGGCTTGATACCGGCACAATGGACTCTCTGGTGGATGCGGCAGATTTTGTGCGCATGATTGAAAAGCGCCAAGGAATAACAATCTCCGCTTTAGAGGAAATTGCATATAGAAGGGGGTGGATTTCGAAAGACGAGCTGCTTCAATCGGCAGAGCGTTATGGGAAGTCGCCTTATGGTGCGCATTTAAAGGCAGTTGCCGATGGGAAGGTGCGTTATTAATGAAAAAAAACCAAACATCGCTGCCGGGCATAATCATTATAGAACTGGATATCAGGCGATAATCGTGGTTGTTTTATGGAAACTTATTCCACAAAAGAATTTTCGCTGTTAGGTATTGACAATGTTTTCGTACAAGACAACCATAGCTTTACAGCATAAAAAGGGACACTACGCGGCCTTCATTTTCAAAACAATCCCATGTCGCAGGCCAAGCTGGTCAGGGTGACACAGGGTGCTGTTCCGGATGTGACGGTTGACCTTCGAAAGGGTTCTCCGTACTACTGCAAATGGGTCGCGGTCGAGCTCTCTGCCGAAAACAAGAGGATGTTGTTTATTCCCAAGGGTTTCGCGCATGGCTTTTTGACGCTTACAGATAATGTGGAATTTGTGTATAAGGTTGACAACTTCTACACCAAGGAATGCGACCGGTCCTTCCGTTTCGACGACCCACAAATCGGTGTTGACTGGGGGATGCAAAATCCAGTTTTATCCCAGAAGGACCTTGCAGCTCCTTTACTTGCACTGTGCGACTGCAATATTGTATTTGACTAATCTCACAAGTCGAGACACATTTCGTGGAGGTAGAAAAAATGACCATTCTTGTCACCGGAGGCGCAGGTTTCATCGGCAGCAACTTCATCTATTTTCAACTAAAAGACCATCCGCAAGACCGAATCATATGCATGGATGCGCTGACGTATGCAGGTAACCTGGAAACACTCAACGAAGCGCTGAAGAATAGAAATTTCCGTTTTGTCAAGGGCGACATAGCGGACCGGGAATGTGTCAACCGCCTTTTTGAAGAAGAGAAACCGGACGTTGTTGTGAATTTCGCGGCTGAGAGCCATGTGGACCGGTCCATTGAAAACCCAGAAGTATTTTTGCGTACAAATATCATAGGAACGCAAGTATTGATGGATGCCTGCCGTACATATGGCATAGACCGCTACCATCAGGTTTCCACGGATGAGGTATATGGCGATCTTCCACTGGACAGGCCGGATCTGTTCTTCCATGAGGACACCCCAATCCATACATCCAGCCCCTATTCGGCCAGCAAAGCATCCGCCGACCTGCTTGTACTGGCATACTATAGAACATTCAAGCTTCCGGTATCCATAACACGCTGCTCCAACAATTACGGGCCATACCACTTCCCGGAAAAGCTTATACCGTTGATTATCACCAAGGCGCTTGCAGAACAGCCGCTTCCGGTATACGGCAAGGGTGAAAACATACGCGACTGGCTGTATGTGGAGGACCATTGTTCGGCCATAGATCTGGTAATACGCAATGGGCGTGCCGGTGAAGTCTACAACGTAGGCGGGCATAACGAGCGAACAAACCTGGATGTGGTAAAAACTATACTGCATGCACTGGGTAAGCCGGAAAGCCTGATCCGTTTTGTCACCGACAGGCCTGGCCACGATATGCGATATGCAATTGATCCAAGCAAGATCCATGCGGAGCTTGGATGGCTGCCTGCCACAAGCTTTGACCAGGGAATTCATAAAACCGTGGACTGGTATCTGAAACACAAGAACTGGTGGGAAAACATACTTAAAGGTGAGTATCAAAGTTATTATCAGAAAATGTATTTCACCGCAAGCAAGCAAAGTAGGTAAACGCATGAAGGTTTCGGTGACAGGTATAAAGGGACAATTGGGTTTTGATGTGTGCAAGCATCTGCAAGCCAGAAACATACCAAACAAGAGGGTGGATCTGGAGGATTTTGACCTTATTGATCAGCAAGCCACATTCGATGCCATTACCGCCTATGCACCGGATGCTATGTACATTGTGTTGCTTATACGGCAGTAGATAGAGCCGAGACCAATCAAGAAATCTGCCGCAAGGTCAATGTAGACGGCACACGCCATTTGGCATTGGCTGCCAAGCAGCTGAACGCAAAAATGATCTATATCTCTTCAGACTATGTGTTTGACGGGCAAGGGGATGTTCCCTTTGAGGTGGACGTGCCTATAGCCCCTCAAAATGTGTACGGTCTTACCAAGGCGCAGGGAGAAGCAGAGGTACGGAAACTACTTCCAAGTTTTTCATCGTACGCATCAGCTGGGTATTTGAAAATCAACGGTAACAATTTCATCAAGACGATGCTGAGGCTGGGGGCGGAACGGGAGACCCTGAGTGTTGTCAACGACCAGATTGGCTCTCCCACTTTTACGGATGATCTAGCGCCACCTCTTTGCGATATGCTGGTAACAGAACAATATGACACTTATCATGCAACAAATGAGGCTTATTGCTCTCGGTATGAGCTTGCATCGTTTATCATGGCTCAAGCTAACCTGGCATGCCAAGTGCAACCCATAACCCGGAGAGGTCACGTCAAGGATTTTTTGCACATTTAGCAAGGAAGCTCAAGCAAGACCCGGAAAAAAGACAACGATACTTTCAGATTTTCCGAGCCAAAGGGCCGCGATTTCGTTCAAGCAGCCACCGTCGCTTGCGGCGGCTTGACCTTGACGGGTGGACAGCCGGGCGGTACGCTGAAGCAGGCGACGGAAAGCTCAGGACCGTTGATACTTCCGAGTTTTCGTCGCCGTTATGATTTCACAGCCTGGCTGTCCAGCGGTCAAGGTTGGCGGGGAAGAATCAAACGAGATTGGCGGCTTCTTTCTCCTGAGCAAAGAGTCGATCCATGTTCAGATATACCTTTTCGCCCCAAGCCGATGCTGAAACATGCCGCAGCCTTGCACAAACCAGCATAAGAGCGCTGTTGCCGTCCGGAAAACAGCCCACCACTCTTGTTCTGCGGCGGATCTCCCGATTGATTCGTTCAATGCCATTGTTTGTACGTATCCTAAGCCAGTGCTCGCGCGGAAATTGTGTATAGGTTAATACTTCATGGATACCGGCCTCCAGCGTCCTGGCTGCATTCCCCAGCTTCGTTTTCCGAAAATGTTCTGCCACCTCCGCAGCCTTGCGAAGGCATGCATCCTTGTCCTCTTGTGCAAAAATCGCTTTCAGGGAAGCACCAGCTTCTTTGCTGCGGGTTCTTGGCACATCGCATAGAACATTGCGCATGAAATGCACCATGCAGCGCTGATACTTGGCTTCAGGAAAGATTTCTGAGATTGCCTCTACAAGGCCAAGGCACTTGTCTCCGACCATAAGGCGAACGCCTATCAGACCGCGTTTCTTGAGATGCCGCAAGAATCTCAACCAGCTTTCCGTGTCCTCCTTCCCGCCTTCCATGGCTCCGATAACCTCACGGTTTCCAGCTCCATTGACGCCAATCGCTACTAGAATGGCTATGTTCTCGATGGTGCCGCCCCAGTTTTTCTTGAGATAGATGCCATCCAGATACACATACAAATACTCCACTGTAAGTGGCCGGTTGCGCCATTCCTCGATCTGGGCATATACCTTTTGGTTAAGGTTGCTTATTGTACCAGGCGATACCTTCGCTCCCCAGAGTGCCTCCGTGACATCTTCTACCCGCCGAACTGAAACACCGGCCAGATACATCTCGATGAGTGCTTCCTCAACCGATTCTTCTCGCCGCTTATATCGCTCTATGATCGCTGTTTCAAACGGGAGTGTACGCAACTTGGGGACTTTTAGCGTGACTTCCCCAGCTTTGGTCAACAATTTGCGCTTGTAATGGCCAGCTCGCCTGTCCGCTCGTTCCTCTGTCCGTTCATATTTGTGTGCCTTTGTTATCTGGTCCGCTTCCGCATCCAGTAGGGAGTTTAGGGTTTCCGCTACTGTCTCCAACACCAGCCCTGACAATTGTTGTTTGATTTCTCCTTGATTTAGCTGTATAATTTCTCCCATGGGAAGCCCTCCTTGCGCGTTTCTTTTGTGTGGTAACAACAGTTTACTCGCGTTGGGCTTCCTTTTCAATTGTGCGAAAAATAGTATACCTTATCACGGCTGCCAGCCGCGTTACCTGCTCCCGTTGTTTTTTTCGGCACTATTCTTGATAGGGTCACCCAGGATAGAGAACAAGATGAACCGCCTGCTGTATTACTACATGGGCTATGGGGCGATGGCATTTATTTTGATACAGGCTATTTGGGATAGGGTCGCCGGGCAATATTATTGATCCTGTTCTGATATAGTCATTTGGCTTTGTGATTATCTTATCAGCATGATCTGTACGATAATTGCAATGTCCTAGAGTTAAGGGTGCTGATTTAACAATGTTGCTAGGAATCTTGAGAAAAAATCGCATCCTAGCTTCCAATCTCAATTGATGTCAACGATCTGATGATATAAGGAATATAGCTTTTCTTCACTTAGAAAGACTGGATTATTCTTTAACCGCACAGGGTTAACAGATTTTGCAAGAATAGCCAAATTCTCAACAATATCCGATTTGGGAAAATGGATAACAAGGCGTGCTAGCATATCCTCAAACCTCTGGATTGCATGCTCTATCGTGTCCGCCCCAAGGGTTGTTGCAATAGCTTCGAATATATCCCGAAGGTAGGCACTTCCTCTTGTATCAATACATTGATCCAGATTCCCTGCCATATATCTCCACAAGTGCGGCAGGCAAACTGACACAGCATGCCCATGAGGAAGATGGTATAAGGAGGTCAGTTTATAACTCATCGCATGCGCTGCCGTAGTTTGCGTAATATTGATGGCTCGACCAGCATAATTAGCAGCCAGCATGATCTTTGCGGAAGCTTCGTCTACATTATCATGGATATAAGCATTCATATTCTCGCAAATCAATTCAATGGCAGTCTTGGCATACAATTTGCTCTCGTCGTTCGAGTTTACTGACCACCATGATTCGATGCCTTGGCATAACGCATCAAGCATGGTACATTTTTTCTGATAAAGCGGTAGTGTACGCAGAAGCTTGTTATCAAGAATAGCATAATCTGGAATGATACTGTCATGCGTTACAGATTGTTTCTCTCCTTGATAATAAATAACTGCATAGCGGGTGGACTCGCTGCCCGTCCCTGCAGTCGTGGGAATTGCAATTAATGGAATCCCGTTATCCTGATATGTTTGCGTCAGGTAGTTTCTATCCGAATCCATCCGGCAATAAAGTTTTACACACTTCGCAACATCGATTGTACTGCCGCCGCCTACTGCGACAATAGCATCACATTCCTCATCATTGAACATCTTTATGCACTTACAGACGTCCTCGTAAAGCGGATTTGGTGCAAAGTCACTGAACTGAGCATGTGGTATATTTATTGCATCAAAGCGATCTTTAATTGATAGATAAGGAAACGCTTGATCACAGACCAAAAGGTATCGCTTTGTTGCCAGCGATACTAGAATCTCTTCCAACCTTGCACAACTGTCAACGTCACTCAATATCGTATGTGCCATGATTTATTCCTCCGGGATGAGCGTCAAAATATCCTTAATCGACATGCACATGTCATCGGCTTCCTTTGCCCTATGGTTTTCTAGGATTGCCAATGCTGCTCTTTGCATTGCAGGAAATCCACTGCGAGTAAGCTGGTTTGCATATATCACGATATTGACACCGCGCCTTGCGAACTCATCTTCTGTCACAGCATTAAAAGATGTAGGCACAACAACAATAGGTGTCGTTGCATTCTTTGCACGAAATTTCTCAACAAACTCGAATATCTCATCCGGCTCTTTTTTCCGGCTATGTATCATAATACCATCGGCTCCTGCGGCAGTAAATGCAAAGGCACGCGCCAATGCATCCTCCATTCCCCGTCCAAGGATCAAGCTCTCAATGCGCGCAATGATCATAAATTCACTGGTTTTCTGTGCCCTTTTACCAGCCATAATTTTTTCGCTGAAATTTTCGATGCTATCTTGTGACTGTTCCACCTCGGTGCCAAAAAGAGAGTTCTTCTTAAGCCCTGTCTTGTCCTCAATAATGATAGCCGAAACACCCATACGTTCAAGCGTCTTTACCGTATACACGAAATGCTCGGTCAAGCCTCCGGTATCCCCATCAAGAATAATCGGTTTTGTAGTTACATCCATGATATCATCAATAGTACGCATGCGTGAAGACATATCTACCAACTCAATATCCGGCTTCCCTTTTGCTGTAGAATCACATAGGCTTGATACCCACATTCCATCGAATTGATATGCTTTTCCTTCCTGGTATACGATCGTTTTTTCAGCAATCAATCCCGTGATTCCACTGTGCGCTTCGATTATGCTAATAAGCGGCTTGATTGCCAGCAACCTGCGCAGCCTGCCGCGCCGGATATCAGGAATAGACAACCGCGCCCGGCTCTCCTTCTCAAGCTCAGTATATTTGTCGTCCCTGGAATAGGGAAATTCAACAAGCTTACCTCCATACTCTGCCAAGATGGATACAACTTCATCACGAACAGGCTTTTGAAAACCCTCGTTCCAGTCATCACCGTGGACAACGTAGGTCGGCTGCAGCTTGCGAAGGTTATCAGCATAGCTAAGTGTCTGTTGCACTATGACATTTTGCACTCCGTTGATATTCTTTAATAGTGACAGCCTTTCTTCAATCGGCATCATGGGAAAACGTCTATAACTTGAGACCGCTTTATCAGATAGAACGCCAATCGTTAATTTCCCTAGATTAGCAGCCTTTATGATAATTGCGATATGTCCGCTGTGAACCATATCTGTTGAGAAACACATATATACGGTCCGCTGCTCAATCTCCCTTACCTTAGCAGATATAACAGCCAAATCTTCCGGCGTATCAATTTCGCTGCAAAGGGCGTTCTTGACATCCAGTATTCTGATGTCGCACTTGTCAGACACCTCATTAAAGGCGTTTTCGGCATAGCATTTAACCCTCTCTGCCTCACAGAAAGCAACAATATTCTGAAGCCAGATTCTCCAGTCATCTATCATGAGCTTATAGATTGGCTGGGCCGCCATGGCATCGGTAAAAAACTCAATACCGACCTTCAAAACCTTGCCATTTTTGACCACGGCTTTAAAGTCTTTCTCTGGAAGCTCAAGCGTAGAGCTCACTGCTAAACAGCTCGTTTCACTCGAAAGTACAGACTCAAATACGCTATCTTCAAACACCAGGTCGCCATGCATAAGAATAATGTCGTCGTCCAGTTCTTCTCGTGCACAGTAAATCGAATAAATGTAGTTTGTCTCTGCATATAGTGGATTTCTCACAAATGTGTAATGCAATGGCAATTCAAGCGAATGGCAATAATTCACGAGAATATCGTCAAATAATCCGGTGGTTATAACGACTTCTTTGATTCCTGCTCCCGAAATCTGCTTGAGCTGGCGACTTAATATGGTATCACTCTTTGATATCTCCGTCATACATTTCGGGTGTTCGCTCGTAAGTATGCCCATACGCCTTCCAAGGCCGGAGTTAAGTATCAAGGCCCTCATACAATCCATCACGCTTTCTTGAGTACATCATAAGGCCGGTATTCTCACTTGCTCTCGCCGTTTTTGTCGCCCGGATTGAACTCAATGACTTCTTCTTCCATTTCCTTCTTCACGTTCTCATCAATCCCAAGCGCTTTGTTAACTTTCTTCTTTGCCCGTCTCCAATAAATAGTCACAACAGCGCCCACGGCAACAGCGACGCCCGCAATTGCTTGAATCGCATAGGTTGTTACAGACGGATCAATGTAGGCCTGTGCAGACCGAGTAAGTAAAAGTGTGAAACAAGTGGTAAAGTACAAAACACCGAGCATTTTCCCCAATTTCCGCATGATAAGCACCGTCCTCACTAATATTATTGCCAAAAGCATCTTAGATTAACGCTTGGTGGCAGACCGTGTTTTCAGACTGTCGAGAATATACCGACATCCTATTTCTCCGCTGTGCCCGAAATTAGCGATGTATTTTTCCCGTATTTCGAGAATTGTTGTACGGTATTCTCCGGATTCCCTGAACAACCGATTAAGTTTATCAGATAGGCCTTCCAAAGCTGCCGGTGCGACACGTATTCCAATTTTATCACGCAACGCAAACTCCAGCGGCTCAATACCAAGTTTCTCGTATTCCTCATTGTGTATTTTGGGTGTGGTGTCGAAAAACACAGCAGGCTTACAGGTCACAAAAGAAAATTCATACGCTGTCCCTGACCAGTCGGTAATGACAACATCGGAATCAAAAATAGACGTATTCCCTGAAAAGTCAAGTTCGAAGGCCAAATCGCCACCGTTATAATCCGCATAACGGGCCACAACGGCATCCATCTTTAGCCTGTAGCGCCTGACGTACTCAGGGTGAGGGCGAACCACAACTGCAAATCCCTTTCCCAGCAATTCCTTCAGCAAGGCATCAATGCAATTGTCAAGTATGTTGTCTGTTTGCCAGGATGGCGCGATAAGCACCTTCTTTCGTGTTCTTTCCACCTTTTCCATCTTCTCATATCCTGCATATAGTTTCTCAAGCTGTCCATATCCGCATGAGATCAGCTTCTTTGAAGGCAGCTTATAAATCTCTTCCGTCTTCCTGATTTCAGCAAATTGAAATTCGCCCACACAAAAGATCGTATCGTAATGATCCAGTGCACCGGTATGCAAAACCATATGTGTGCTTAGTGGATAATGAAAGAGATATACATATTCTATATCCTTACGCACATAACTTCGTTTAATATGATAGTTGCCCAAGTCCGACATTGTCATAACAACCATATCTGCATCCATTTTCAGCATCAATGTGATGAGCCGCTTTTCACCAATATAATATGGTCTAATTCGTGGCTGCTGATCCGCTTTCTCAAAGATTGCATCACCCGGGTCACTAGTTACATAATGTATAATGATATTGGAGCGTTTCAACAGCTCTTCAATTATGTTCTCAAAATACTTATAAAAACCGCTTTTCTCGGAATAAAAAACCAAGTGTTTGTTTCCCACAGAAAAAAATCGTTTGTAATCCGCTTTTTCTCGCTTTGCATTTTCGTCGTAAGAAAACCGCTTTTTCTTTCCGCCAAGGTTTTCCAGAGCGGCAAGCTCTTTTTTGCTATTATCTAGTTCTTCAGAATTTACGAATTTATTGGGGTTTATAACTTTGTTCAGGATCAACAGTTGAAGAATCCCATACAGGTTGCCAATTGTCCAGTACAGCGTAACTCCATAGGGTACAAACCAACCAAGATAGAGTGATAATCCAACCGATAACACCATCGTGCCGTATTGATTCAATTTACCTTGCTCAGATTGCAAAACATTTGTATGGTTTTGATTCAGGCATAGAAGAAACGAAGAAAGACCCGCCATTAGCGGCGATATCATCATAATACCTTTTGTCATATTGGGAATCCAGCTGATATCCAGACCCAGAAAGCTCGTCTTTAAGCCGCTGATGGAAGACAAAATCTTCGGAATATCAAATGATTGAAACTGGTTGCTCACAGACACAAACGCATCTGTATATTTGCCGCTTCGCACTGCTTCAATGACGGAAAGCTGAATGGAGGAAGCAGTCGTATCTGCCCCAACAAGATTCCCGGTAATCGATACAAGCGCCGATATAAGATCTTCAGGCAATCGAAGCAAATGGTTTAGCGGGTGATAGATAACATCGATAAATCCCATAAGGAGAATGATCTGGATGGCCAGTGGGATCAAACTTGCCAGCGGACTATATTTTGTGCGTTTAAAGATATTGGCTTGCTCATCGGAAATCCGATCTGAGTCACCAAAGAATTTTACCTTCATGAAATTGATTTCAGGCTGGATTTGAACAATTTTGATAGAATTCTTATGAACCCATATGGATACTGGCAACAAAATCACTTTTGTAAGCAATGTGAATATGATAATCGCTAAACCATAATTGCCCGAAAAAGAATAGCAAAAGCGCATCAGGATTCCTAAGGGAGCGCTGAAAAGATCAATTAAAAGTTTCATCGAAAAGTGATCCTCTCCTGTTAATTGCGGGCGTATGCGGTAACGCTGGCGCCTTGAAAATCACCGGCTGCAAAGGGAGGACGACGGCAGGGGATTCGTCTCTAATTTTCCTGCCAACAGCATTGCCATAGCCCTATCCATTTGTGCCTGACCGGCTATGCGCCCTGCTTCCATTGAACACCGTTCTCATCCTTAATTATCGTATAGGGGATGCGTACAATCCCGTAATCTTCTTCATTTTCGACCACATACAGATACATATCGTATTCACCGTCGGGGAAGGTGTCAGTATAGAATTTGCAGAAGAAGCCGGTGTTGCCTGTGACATCCTTCAACGCGGGATTCTGATAGGAGGTAATATCTGAATGCGGGATAACTGCCGCGCCAAACTCATAGGCGGATTGTGCTCCCTTCAAAATAACCGACATCCATTTGTTGCTTTTGTTGCCAAGAGGAGAGCTGTAGGCCCATCCATCGATTACGGCCAGTGGGGAGCGAGTATCGGATACCGTATAAAATTTGTTGGCATATATTTCAAATTGAATGGGTTTGCTCTTCCACCTGTCGAGCATTTTCAGCGGAATGATATGGGGCGTTTGGTTTGGGAGTTCGTCGATTGTAAACGACGCTTTGCGAAAACCCAGTTCATCCTGTACGAATAAATAGGAAGTATCTACAACGCCTTTGTTTTCCTCGTTTTCTTCCAGTATCAGATGCATGCGGTATGTTCCCTGCTTGATCCCGACAGGTGAAAAGTCCGCATTGGCACCAATATATTGGCCAGCAATTTTCTTGTTCGGATATTTTGCCAAAATATCTGGTCGCGCGGTAACCCCGCATGACAGCTTGTAGGCATTATCTCCAGAATCAAGGACCATATATGCCTTTCTCCCATCATTGCTGTTTTCTGTCTCACAAAAGGCCCAGGCGGTAATGATAGAATTCTGAAATATATCGTTATATTGCATAAAGCTATAAAAGCCGAAATACACGGGGTCCTGGGCATAGGCTTCGGGCTGAAAATGCTCCAGCTCAACGATGGGATTGTCACGGTTTGCGACCATAGAAGCAAAGGTGTTGGCATTGAAGAAAAGCCAGATGAAAGCAGCCGCTATGAGAAACGGA
The DNA here is from genome assembly GCA_023398575.1 of Bacillota bacterium. GTDB lineage: Bacteria > Bacillota > Clostridia > Christensenellales > Aristaeellaceae > JAEWAH01. Next base: position 17,368 of record JAEWSC010000033.1, read on the forward strand.
AGTATGAATTTTGCAGTCTTCTTCAAGGAATATAGTCCTCCTTCAGCGCCATATTCAAACCAAGCACACGGTTCAAAACGGTCAGTATGGTATTCAGACCAGAAAGCCCTTCAATGTCTAGCGATTCCCCTCGAAAATATACTGCATTGAGTATTTTTGCCTGATCCGTACGAGGGATGCGAAAATCAACAAACCTCATACTGTGATCGGACTGCAGGATGATAACGGAATTGGGATCACGTATGATAATCTGATTCATCATGGTTTCAATACACTTTGTAGCAAAAATGTACTGTCCTCTGTAATACTGCTTATCGTCCCAGTTGTTTAATTCCGTTTCGCGGACCCTATTACCATTTGCGTCAAACAGATATGGCACATGCGGGAAATTGATACGCGCCATCGTAAATTGGTTGGAAGCCCTGAAATTGGATGGTTCAGAAAAGGACTGGAACCAATTCAGGATTTCTTGGGCGGTTTCATTGTGAGAAAGCTGTATAAAGGGATAGAGCGCCGTGTTCTTCATGAGCAGGTCATATAAGGTATCGCCGGACAAAGTGACGGCTGTCGAAGCTCGCTGTGTCCCCTCATCGCTCAGCCCCACAAATTCATTATCAATGCACATGCCCACGACGATGTATCCATGCTCACGCAGCAGGGGATACATCGTGCCATTATTGCGCAGATGTTGCAGCACATCCGCACTGTCCTTTATACTGGAAATATAGTCAAGGTTCAACAAATTCGCCCAGATAGATGTAGTGGACGGGATCGTATCTGGAGAGCTGATAGACAACGGGTTTGTACTGGAATACGATATATTGAATTTCTTGCTCTCAAGAAACCTGGCAAAGCCGCTGTTATCGTATTGATAATATTTTTCTATCACGTCAAAAGCGGAATACTCATCGAAATTAAACAGATAAATATTCGGCAGTATTTGGGCCGTTTCTGCGGCCTCCATCTCATCTGCCGACTGGGCTTTGGTTTCGCTGACGCTTTTCACCTTTCTTAATAAGACAGGAACGGTCATAGCAGCGTTGATTAGAATTAAAAAAGAAAGAGTGACAGTTACAACCTGTACGATGACCTTAGCAATATCAACGGTGCAGAGCTTTTTGATCAGCAGAAAAAGGAAGAGCATCAGGGATATGAATATAATTAGCACATGCCAGTACCGCAGAACCAGAAAGATCGCGCGGAGGCCGCTTTCTATATATGTGAAGTTTTCAAACGCAAGCATAAACATCAAAGCCCATAAAGCTCCCTTGTAGACAGAGCGCATGATGACCCCAGCGCATATCAATACACCAAAGGCAATCAGAAGCATGTGGGCTGTCGGGAGCATCGTTTCCTGCCAACTGACGCTGTCTGCATTTTGAGAAAAGATAAAGAAAGCGGGAAAGGCGCTCGCAAGCAGTAAACAGATACATATCAGTAACAGAGGCTTCCACTTTATGGAAACCGATATGACTCTCCTGGATATCATCGTCAAGTCCCTCCAATGTGTGCTTCTCAGAACCAAATGCAAAGGCACACTGCATCAAGGATGCGCCTTTGGGCCATGTCTGCACTTTTATCCTTGAGACGCAGTATAATCTACACTAAATTGCAAAGCCAACATTTTTAGAACACCCTACACATATTCTTAAAATGCATAAAAATACCACTCGCCCAATACTCTAGCGAAGTCATCAAACAATGAAAATTACTCCAATTTCTAGGATGCATTCATTATCATACTAGGCAGTGAGCTTCATTTTATGACATACCAATGCAGGGATCCCTTTTTTTGTATATTTCGATGCCCTGTGGTATGCTTTTTGTAAGATTCCTATGAATTGTAACACAGATTACGCGAAATTGCTAGTTTCTTGGAGATTGGCACATATTATTAAAGTAACTATAAGCTTGCACAACCAATACAACACCGCCGCTTTGAATAGCTGCGGCAACGCCTGTCCAATATGAGCGGGGCGAATGAAGAATCGTTTTGATACTAACCATGAAGAGTCTTGTGATAAGCATCGCACACATCCTTGGTTTCCCCTGCCATCCTTATGCGGCCGTTGTCCAGCCATATGACACGATTGCACATTGATTTTACCTGCTCAATGCTGTGAGATACGAAAAGAACGGTGGTGCCTCCGCCCATCAGTTCCATCATTCTGGCATGGCTTTTCTGCTGAAATGCTTCGTCACCGACAGAAAGTATTTCATCCACGATCAAAATGTCAGGTTGAACAACAGTAGCAACAGAAAAAGCTAATCTCATCAGCATACCGGACGAATATGTCTTTATTGGCATATTAATGAATTGATTCAATTCGGAGAATGTCACAATCTCATCGTATTTGCTGAGCAAGTATTCTTCCGTATATCCAAGAATTGCGCCATTAAGAAATATGTTTTCCCTTCCACTCAACTCCATATCAAAACCACTGCCCAGTTCAAGCATTGGCACGATCCGGCCTAAAACCTTGACCACACCTTGGGTTGGCCTTAGAATCCCTGATATGACCTTCAAAATTGTGCTTTTCCCTGCGCCGTTGCGTCCGATCAGACCAAGAACTTCTCCACTTTCCACCTGAAAGCTTACCCCGCTTAGGGCAGTAAAGATTTCATGCTTTTGTTGCCCTCTCAAGAAAGTAACAGCCCATTCTTTCAAACTATTCACCTGATTTTTATCCATTCGAAACGTAACAGTTACATTGTTTACATCTATGACTACCGGCATTTTTAACCCTCCATTTACAGGTAGAGAACAAATTTATCTTGCTTCTTTCTGAATATGATTAACCCTAAAACCAACGGAATAACGGCACATAAAGCACAATAGAGATAGTTAATAGGCGGAGGTGATATTCCATCCAAGGTAATACAACGAATAAAGTAAATAAACTGATACATAGGATTACTGCGGTACAAGGGAAGGAAATTTGGCGGTATGATTGTTTCAGGATAGAAGATCGGCGTAAAATACATCCAAAGCGATACAAGAATTCCCCACAGAAACTGGGTATCACGGAAAAAAACCATAGATGTCGCCAGCAAAAAGCTTATACCCATAGAAAATATAAACAAAAAAAATACAGGGATAGGTATAAGCAATAAAGATTTCGTAATGGGGGTACCTGTCAAAACCATTACCAAAAGTAATGGGATCAACGAAATAATCAAATTTACGGTCGAAGAAACTACTCTAGCCATAGGATAGATATATTTGGGCATGTACACCTTTTTGATCAAGCTTGCATTGCTCACAATGGATGACATGCCAAGACTAACCGCTTCAGAAAAGTAGCTGAACATCACTATTCCCGTCAACAAATACACTGGAAAGCTTGCGACATCTGTCTTAAATATTGTCGAAAAAACAATATATTGAACAGTCATAGTAAGCAACGGATTTAAGAAACTCCAAAAGATTCCCAGCAAGGAACGCTTATATTTAATTTTAAAATCTCGCACCACCAATTGTTTTACAAGAAAACGATATTGATCCTTTAGAGATAAGCATTTAACAACAAAAGTACTGCGGCCATGTTTGTGCCTATTATATGTAACAGCAAAGAAGACAATAATTCCACACAATAAAAATGCCGCAATCATCCAGTATAAGTATTCCACCTGAGCGATGTTGCGTCCTATCAGAGAAATGCACAGACTTCCTGCATACGCAACACCATTAACGGTAAACCCAGGCTGATAAGGTGCCTCAATGCTAAACTTGCCAGCGGCTATTTCACTGCCATACCAAAGAGAAATCCCTTGGCCAGCAGGAATATTGTTCATGGTTATACGCAACGTTAACGCCTTGTCTTTCACTTGCATTAATGGATGATCCATTAGAATAATATTCGGCTGTAAATTGTTAAGCAGATCAGCTTGTACACGGCAGCTTCCTACGATTTTTCCATCTTCCAGAATCTCCACAAAAAAATTGCTCTGATTCTGCCGCTCAAAGGTACTAACAAACAATGAAAGCTTATCTAGTGTATCGCTTTTGATTGATATAGGCTGCTCAATGACGATATTGCCACTCAATTCGCCCAAGCTGTTATTAGGGGAAACCGAGGGTGTCTTTACGAGTTGATTGTTCCATTGCTGTCCAACAATCCAATAAAGTGAACCTGTTATAACGACATACCATGCGAAAATAATGAGCAATGTATGCTTGATACGTTTCCGGCTATCTCCCTGCATTGTTCCGCCTTTCATTCGACGCAACACTCCAATATAGAAATAATGTTAATCATACCATGGCCACTTGTAACGGTGTTTTATCCATCCTCTTATCAGCTTGGTGAAGCTGAGCAAGCCCTAATACATTTACAAACATACTCTACTGTATCTATACCCATATCTGTATATAGAGGCAACGTCATGACACGCTTTCCAGCCCGGAGTGCAACGGGAAGTTTGGTGCCTCCCATGGTATGTTTGTAACACTGATATTCGCTTGCAATAGGATAGAAATATTTGCGTGCATAAATATTGTACTTCTGCAGCGCCAAATGCAAAGCATCCCTCGTAAGTCCAAACTTATCCGCGTCCACAACGATAGGAAAATACGCATAATTATATTCCAAATCTGTCTCCGCCTCAGGAACAAAGAAACGAATTCCCGGGATATCCGCTAAAAGTTCTCGATAGCGGAGCACATAGGTCTTACGCTGACTAATAATTTCTGTCATATGAGGCAAAATAGCCAATCCCATAGCCGCCTGGAATTCATTCATTTTTGCATTTCCGCCAATAAAGGGAACGGATTCCTCATCCTTTATGCCGAAGTTTTTGTGTGCATTGAAAAGAGCTCCATATTGGGCATCCTTATAGACAAGTGCCCCACCCTCTATGCTGTTAAATAACTTCGTGGCATGAAAGCTAAACATGGAAATATCGCCAAACAAGCCGGCCGAAACGCCTCCCCGCCTTACACCAAAAGCATGAGCTGCATCATAGATGATCTTCAGATTGTATTTGCGTGCTATCGCATCAATTTTTTCGATTTCGCACATGTGTCCATATACATGCACCGGCATTATCGCTGTAGTATTTTCAGTAATCAGCGGCTCAATGAAATCTGGATCAATTGTAAAATCACTTTCGCGTATATCGCAAAAAACCGGTCGGATACCGCATAAAGATAAGGCATGGGGCGTGGAGGCAAAAGTGAATGGAGTAGTAATAACCTCGCCTGTAATCCCGAGAGCACGAAGGGCAATCTCCAACGCTAAATGTCCATTGACAGTAGGGGTTACATAATCAGCCTGAAAAAACTCCTTTAGTGCTGCAACAAATCGCTCATGTAAAGGCCCTTGGTTAGTAAGCCAGTGGCTTTTCCATATTTCGTCGAGATAAGCATCGAATTCCTCTCGCGGTGGGAGATATGGCTTGGTAACAAGAATTTTATTGTCCATAAAGTGCCTCTTTTCTATGAATCATTTTCTTTTTCTCGGTGAAAGAATCCTTTTAAGCCGTGGTATGACCTTGTGAGCTACGATCTCGCGTATATACAAGGGCATACATTCTCGATAGACACCCTTAATCACATACCTCAACCCGCGAAAGCAGCGTTGAAGAACAGTAGGCAGCCAATTGTGATAAAACTGTTTGAGGTGACCAACCGGGGCTGGTGCATTCGACTGTAATATAACTACTTGAGGAACCAAAACAGCCTCTAGCTGCCCCTGTTCCTTGGGTGGCTCTGAAACAGCCTCTATCTGTTCACTCTTTTTTTGTGACTTTGAGGCAGACTTTACCTTTTCTTTAAATGCCTGCACATCATTAGTAAAGCGAAAACCCAAAAGTTGGTTTACTTCCTGAATAACATGCAATGTTTCTTGTGCCTGATAGTAATTCTCCTTATCAGACGTAATTCCTCCCGAGTGCACGTTGTATTGTGCCGTTACATGATTATTCATTACATGTATCTTGCCAAAGGCAGAATGGATCAAGGAAAGCTGAAAGTCAATTGTCCTGTAATTTACAAGAAAATCAGGTATCCGATTATGCAGTTTCCAGCGTAGCATCATCGTACATGAAGCAATAAAGCGGCAGTTTAGCAAGTCTACAAATCCATAACAACTTTTCTCCATCCAACTTGAGCGGATATAATCATTAACGCGGAAAATGGTATCCGATTTTCCCTTATCATCACTATGATGAATTTTGAAAGAGGAGCAGCAAACGGTATAGTTCTCGTGCCTATCCAGGAAATCCACTTGCCGCTGCAGCTTATGAGGATCTATCCAGTAATCGTCACCATCACATATGGCAAGGTATTTCCCCTCTACCAAGTTTAGTGCTTCAAAATAATTATACCCGATACCAACATTTTTCTCCCTCAAAATACATTTCCTAAATAGATGAGGGTACTCATCCCGAAAAGACTGGATAATCAGTTGGGTATCATCTGTGGAAGCATCGTCGGAAACAATAATTTCAAAAGGAAATTTTGTTCTTTGTCGAACAATACCTGACAGTGTATCGCGTATGAATTGGCTGTGATTATATGTACAGCAAAGAACACTGACAACGGTAACCGGTTCTACTGAACGATAGCCTTCCCAAACGCTTTCAGGCGTGATTTGCTCCGGACTTGGCTTTCCTTTGATCATGAATATGCGCAGATAATCTTCATAAAATTCAGTCTTTGCCAAAGCCAAAAACCATTTGTCAGCCATTACCGATTGAGGCGAATTCCAAGGCTTGATATGCGTTGCGTAATGCAACTGGACCGGACGTGCCAATGCATCTCGAATCTGATCAGCTGCATAATTTGCATCAGATCCATACTTTTCCTCGGTTGTAAAAATATCGTAGCAGTAGCTGCAAACAACATAATTAAGAGGCAAAAATACAATTTTTTCCTCACTGCAGCAAAAATTGATAACATCCTGTTCAGATTGAAATAGGCGAGAGGCGTTCGCATTTAGAAACTCGAGAAATACCTTTTCCATCTTGTCTTCCCGCAGTTTGTTTAAGTTAAGTACTAGATAACCTCCGCATACCTTCAATTCGTCCAAAGCATCCGGTCCAAATTCCCTGGTATAATTTTCGTAATAGGTCTCCAAAAAAGAATCACGTGGCAACACATGCTTTACGCCAGCCAAATATACATCTTCAGATGCGTCAAATGAAAAGTAGCTTGAAGCTATATCTCCAAGGAAAAGCACATCCACATCCGTTACTATAAGCTTATCGTATTGTCTGAAAATGGATGGGGCAATCAACTTGTATAAAACTTCTTTTGTGAGATGATCTGAAAAAACAATATCATCCCAAACATCGCTAAAGCGATGGTCCATATCAATGAATTCCAAAAATGCATTAGGGAAGCGGCTAACAAGCCTTTTAAGCTTCTCTTGATTTTTCCAGGTAATATCTGTATGCAATACATACAATTGATAATCGTAGTCAGGGTCAGCATGTTCTAACATAGAGTTGAAAGACGCTGCAGCAGGAATAACGTAGTTGTTGTCAAAACAGTGCATAACCGGGATGACCTGTCTCTCCGAGGGAGTACTGCGCATTGTTATAATCTCACTCCTATCTCACTATTTGTTGCATTTGAGCCTCAATAAAACGCTGCCGCGTTAGAAGCTGCTGATCTATGCCATATAGAGTAACAATCCTTTCCCGCTGTGCCCGAATGATTTGGGCCAACAACTTCCGGTTATCATTCAAGCGTTGGATGCGAACAACAATCTCATCCGCTTCTTCTGTAATAATCTCAATATTCTCCCCGGTAACAAAATAGTCTTGATGTAAAAGTTTTGGGTCTGTACACATGATCAGCGTATTTTGAAGACCAGCTTCAATGCAGGTGGCTGTTGGAAATCCATCAAATGCTCCTTTAGATAAGGCATTTGCTCGATTTGGAGAAAGAATAATATGCTGATTTGCAAAGAAGCGGGTGAGATCTCGGGGTGTCAACACTCCTAAAAAGTGGATTGAGTCGCATAATTCTACCACATCAATAGTACTTTTGTCAAAATTCCCCACCACAGTGAAGCGATAATTTGGTGACAGGCGGTGAAGCCTCTTTGCTACCTCAATAAAGATGTCGTAACCTTTATCCTCCCCTCTAGGGGAGTATCTCATTGCAGCAAAACAGATTTGAATGATAGGAGCATTCTCAATCTTTTGAACAAAGCCTGGATCTGTAATCATAAACGATTCCGCTGGAATTACCACGCCAAAAATATGAAAAATCTCCTCTTCACGACAAAAACCCTTATCCAACAAATATCGCTTAGTGACTTCCTGCGTAGTAATCACCTTGCGAAAGAACTGAGACATAAAAATGGCACGCAATTTGCGGTCAGTTTCTTCATTATCGAGTGCAAATCCGCCACCGGGATACAATTCAAGTATAAAAGGAAGTCCTCGCATCTCCAGATACGGCAGTGCGTTGTATGCGTTATTCAGAAAACAGATATATGCAATTTTATAAGCGTCCGCAAGACTGCAATCAAATCCTTCCCAAGCAAAAACCTGTCGGGCATATCCCGGATGTGCCATTCGGAAATCTGCTACGGTTTCAATAAGGGATTTCTTCTGGATCAAGCCTAAAGACGAACCATTTGAAAGAATGGTTGTCCCTTTGATATTTTGGAGATAATACATAAATTCTGAATATCGAAATGAACTGACTGGAGATGGAAAGACATCGTCTATAATCAGTAGGCTTTTTTTTAACGCACTATCCCGCATTTGCATGCAGCGCTGGATAGTGCGAGATGTGTAAGCCAAATATCGGTTTTCCGTATAACGGTCAAAGACAGCTAGAGCTTCTTCCACATTCGCGTCGCTGTGTGGAGAAATTGGTCTTTTTGCAAGCAGAGTATATGCTTGGGGAACATATCCAATATCGCCAGCCTGGGCAAGAAGCAGATGTGCATTCCAGCTATGCTCACCTGTTCGCCGAATGGCCTCTACATCCAGAGTAGATACCGCGCTCCTTCGTATCATGGCGCATTGCCAATAACCAATAAAATCATCCTCAAAAAGGTCAAAGATAGTTAGTGTATTTCTTTCTATTATTTTCACTTTCGGTTCACTGAATTGCCTCTGCTCCTCCAGCCAATACAAAAAAGGGTTAAAGGTCAGAGCACACTCCGGATGGGATTGAAGAAAAGCTATATGATTGTGGATGTGGAGTGGTACAGAAAAGAAATCTCCGCTGACAGCGAGAGAAAAATACGTACAACCACTATCCTTAAAAGCTTGAAACATCTGTTCATATGCAGAGTCAGAGACCAGTTGCCTATAGCTGACAGTCATATTGACAGGGACTGACACATTGGGAGGGATGAGGGCTAGAAATGCCGATGTACCAAATACCTGAATAGTTATATCGACATTGCATAGTTGATCAAAAATAGAGCAAAGACTCCGCTCCAACTCTTTAACAGAGCGGAGATGCAAGATGCCAATGAATAAGCTGGGTATGGCGACTTCATTTGATTTGGATAATAGCTCATAAACATTCCCGGATATAATTGGCAGACATTGAGTGTAATGCATTCGAACTGTCTTGCTCAGAACATCACCAATTGGATATATACAGTTATCATCACTGCGTATCTTATACAGTATTGTACATTGTTTGTCCTTAAAGAGAACTTCAAAATCAGAATCATGACAATGCAATATGTATTCAATAACCGACTGCTCTAGAAAAGTATTGCCCTCCAACACCAGAACCCCACCTGGCCGAAGAAAAGGATTAAGAAGTCTGAATAATTCAAGACCACTGGCATCATTGGGGATGGTCAATAAGTCAGCAGGCACTTGACGCTGTTCTAACCATGGGCATACTTCCAATGGGTGTTGACGCAAAATCGTGAAACGATCTACAAAGCAAAATCGTTCCAACATTCCAGATAGCGATTCATCATCAACTATGAATACCGCCTCGCCATGATTATCCTGAATCATCTGAAAAAGGCTGACTAGCGCCAACTCATCACATGTGCCTGCCTGTAACATATGCAATAAATGAAGTTCTCTTGCCAAATATGATATAATTAAGGCATAAGAAACAGATTCACTTTTGTCTGCGTCATCTTCGGACATCATCGTCTGATGATGCAATATTTCTTCATACAGGCTAATAGTTTGTAAACTCATGTTCATCCCTCAGCAATCTTGCTAATTCATTTCCTACGCATGATAAACATTATGCAGCGGCCTATCCAGCGCAATAGCCGCTTCATTATAAATAAATGTGCTCTTTGTCCTTCCTGTGATATATAACAATCGTCGCCGAAATCAAAACTCCCTGTATAACGGTAAAAATCCTCCAGCGAATAGTTATAGCTTTCCTGCATACATGAAATAAAAGCTTGGTCAGAAGCGTTTTCAAAAAAGTACCACATTGCAACACTACTTAACCGGCAGCCGAAACCATGTCGAGATGAAAGCAAAAAAAAGCGTTCACACGCAAGATCTATTTTCTCCTGAGCTCCTTTGCGTATAAACAAATCCGAAAAGCCATCAATGAATTCCCGGTCATCTATCTGAGTTATCATACCCTTCATAATCCACGTGTATTCATTCATCAAACGTAAAGTATTTTCTTTTGATTGTGCACTGGTATTTTCTATTTTACCGCCGAAACGGCGGTGGTATACAAGTGGTTTTTGAATGATATATATATTATGTTTTTGAACCAAGCGGACCCAAGCATCAAAATCTGGAAGCTGCCGTAAACCTGCATTAAAAAGATCAGATGCAGTATAACAATCCCGTTTGGCCAGAACGCTGGGGTGGCACAGGCAATTTCCATGATCCCAAAAATATCTTAACCACTGAGCTCGAGTCTTATTTCCCTGAAGAAAAATGTTTGAAGAATCAAATGTAGCTTCGTTGATTAACTGTCCTATTCTATCAACCATAAGTGCCTGAGTAAAGCAGATATCGGTCTGGGGATACTCCTCCATATGAATCATTTGCTCCAAAAGCTTAGAGGGATGCCAGTAGTCATCAGAATTCAAAAGTGCTATATATGATCCTTCCGCCCGAGATAAGAGAAACTGAAGCGCACCAACAGCTCCCATTCTTTTTTTTGAAAAGAAGGTTCGAATTCGCGGATCATTGTACCCTAGTATCACTTCTGCGGAGTTATCAGTGGAGCAGTCGTCAACAATCAGAAATTCAAAATCCTGATAAGTTTGTCCTAAAACACTTTCTATAGCCTGACCAATATATTGATGGTGATTGTAGGAAGGCATAATAACGCTAAGGTTTGTTTTTGACTGAGACATGCACGCTCATTCCTCTTTCACGAATGGCCTCCAACTATACACGTTATCGTTAGGTTAACGCTTTTGCAAACTGCAACAATTCTTTGCTTCGCTCCTTAATCCTACGACATGGAATGCCGGCATATATGGACCACGGCTCACATGATTGGTTTACAAAACTATAAGCACCAAAAGCGCAACCATCTGGAATAATAACACCAGGCAGAACAGTGCAAGCAGTGCCAATAATACAGTGCTTTCCAATTATCACCTTTTTATGTGTAACATTTTTATACTGTTCCGGAACCATAGGGTTGGTCATGGTTTCCCCCGAATAGTCATCCGAAAGAGCATATATGCAGATCCTTGAAGATATGTTAGAGAAATCACCAACCTCAATACCTTCTTTTCCGCCATATAACGCTGTATAAGCAGCCACATGAATATAACTACCCAAGGTAATTCGTCCACTCAAAATACAAAAATCATCCACACGGACATGATTTCCAAGAGATATCTGCTCAGGAGAATATATGCTAGCTTTTGTACTAATTAATACATCATTGCCAATTGATTGAAATCCAATCGCGATTAGCTCATCGTGGGAATAAAACCCCATACAACAATTCACCTTCATCCCGCAAAATTTATGCGATATAAAACATTATACCTAGTAGAACCTTTTTGTCAACCTGAAGCGAAATAGTCAAATCTTTGGCTTGTAGGACTACAATACATCTTGGACAAGAGGGCAAAAAAAGTGAGAGATGGGCGACAAAAGGGTATTGTTTAGCTACCACCCCAAACAGCACCGAAAGGACGGACATCCCTCATGAAAAGCATAACACAAGACATGAAATATGAGCAATCCCTGGTTGAATACACAAGGAAATATGGTGTAGGTCGAGCATCGCGCAAGTACAACAAAGCTCGCTCGAGCATCTACTTCTGGCTGAATGACTACGACGGGAGTATCGAGTCCTTGGCATGCCAATCCAGACGGCTTCACAGTCATCCGACACAGCATACGCAGGAAGAACTGATCCTCATCAAAAACCTGCGGAGAAGAAATCCTTCATTGGGGCTTTCAGACCTATGGAGCAAACTGCGAGAAAGAGGATATTCTCCCCGAATGGAGAGTCTGTACCGGGTATTACTCTGTGTGGGAAATATTCCCATATTAAAGAAATAGGAGAAATACAAACCCAAACCATATGAGCAGATGACCCACCCCGGTGAAAGGGTTCAGATCGATGTCAAGCAGGACTTACTCTTCTGCTGATTTCTTGTTGAAAGCAAATGCTTATTTTAGTCCCGGGGAATCATTGTCCAATGCGTTCAGACCGATAATGACTTTGAGTTTACCAATCGCTTTAGTCCCAGCAAACGTACGCTTGTTACTCTCTTTGAAAAAACCGCCGCGCAGTTGGGTATCCGTCACAAACTCATTCGCCCATACACCCCAAGGCACAATGGCAAGGTCAAGCGTAGTCATAGAGAAGACCAGAAGCGCTTCTACAGCATCCGCTCATTCTTCTCCTTCGCCGACTTTGGTGCCCAGCTAGCTGGGCACCAAAGAACTGCTAACAACCGCCCTATGCGCCCTCTCCTTTTTCTCTCCCCGAACCAGTTCCTTCGCTCTTTCACTGTCCAACATGTTAGAAAATCCTACAAGCGAAATAGTCAAATCTTTGGCTAATCACCTATTAGTTTATTTCAATATACTAACAAGTAAGCTGTGTCTTCTAAACATACAATCTGCTCACTAATTGCATCTGATCCCGATCCTTGCCTTCGGAATATTTCCTATATATTTCATCGTCCATAGGAATATTATAGCAATCTCTTCGTATATTATGTTTTGCATATCAGATATTGCCCATTTGCGGAACTGGTTGTTCAGTCCCTCTATGGCGTTGGTGGTATAGATGATTCGCCGTACTTCGGGCGGATAGGTGAAGAAGGTGGAGAGGATGTCCCAGTTATCCTCCTAGCTCTTGACACCGGATAGATACTTTTTGCCCCAGGTCTCTTTGAATTCCAGCAGGTGGGCAAACGCTTCGTCTTCGATCGCTACGCCGTATATACTTTTCAGATTGGCCACAAACGCCTTGATATCTTTCCAGCTTACAAACCTGCTGCTGGATTTGATTTGGTGGATGATACAGCGCTGGATTTGAGCTTTGAGGAAGGCCACTCCGATAGCCTCCGGGAAGCCTGTCAGTCCATCCACGCAAAACAGTACACTGTCTTGATAATGCGGCTTTTCAGTTCGTTCAGCACGGACAGCCAGAGCTTCAAGCTTTCGTTCTCCCCGATCCAAATACCCAGAATCTCCTTGTTCCCATCCAAATTGATCCCCAGCATCACATACATACAAACGGTACGTTTCATCAAGCGGCCTGACCTGCCATTCCACAATCTGCGGTATGATCCGTTCACTGATTTTGCTTACCAGTTCCGGTGATATCTCCACGCCGTAAAGATTTTTGATTTGTTCGGAAATATCCTTCTGGCTCATCCCAGCCGCATACAGCGCAAGGACCTTTTCTTGCATCCTATCCGCATTCCGGCTGTATTTGCTTATGATCTTTGGCTCAAACTATCCGTTTCGTCCCAGCGGTACAATTACATTTATTACCCCTAACTGCGTCTTCACGGTCTTGCTTGTATACCTGTTGCGGTAGTTTCGGGGTTTGTTCTCGTCTGCACTTTCGCCCCGTCGTTACTTCTCCTTTGTAGGATTTGCGCTTCTTCATCAGCACCCGGCATACAAGCCCCAATTGCTTCATCAGCCGCTGAACCGTCTTGTGATTGAGAACAAGGCCACGGCAACGCAGCTCTATGGTGATTCATCGATAGATGTATCTGCCCTTGCGTTCGTGGTAGACAGCCATGAGTTCGTCCTTAGCCCTGCCGTATTTATTCGGCTCTGCCTGGTGCTTCACGTGGTAGTGAAGGTAGCTCGGGAATTTGAGCGATGAAAAGCAACAATGCCAATGGGAAGCTTCGCCTCCGTTCTCGAATCACCAGCCTTTTTTGTGCTGGTGTCGGTCGTTTTCCAAAACCAAGGCTTGCATGATTTATAGGTACGCATTCTCCGCCCGAAGCCGCTGCACTTCGGCGATCAAATCTTCTTCTCCCTGCTTATCCAATTTTCGCAAGCATCCTTTGCCGCCATCCTTCGCCGCTCTATCTGAAATCCTACCGCTCCTTTAATCAGATAGAAACGTTCCTATGCAGCAATCCGTTTATTGTCTCTAACATCAAATCGCCATGAGTCTCCCTGTAGCTTAGCTTTTCTTCCCGCATCGTTTTCACCACGTGCTGCTTAAACTCTGCCGTGTATCTTTTATTCGGTACTCCTGTTGGCAGGAAAACACCCCCCAAATTTCTTTCAGTATACCATACTGTCTAATAGGGGTGCAGTCAAAAGGCTGCGGGCTTTTTCTTTTTGCATAATTTTATCTGTTGATGAGGCACCCTCTGTACGGATGCTAAAAAATATTGATGTATCCTATTGACAATAGCAGCAAATGGAATACAATAAAAAGGTCAAAGATAGTCAAATTATACCCGCGAGGGGGGCTGGAATATGAACACAAGCAAATTCACCCAAAAGACGATGGAGGCCATTAAGCGAGCCCAAAGCATTGCTAGCACCTACCAAAACGTGCAGGTAGAGCAGATTCATCTTTTCTATGCTCTGTTGGCACAGCCGGAAGGGCTGATCCCACAGCTGCTTAGCAAAATGGAAATCGACGCCAGCCTATTGACCAGTGCTGCAGAGGAAGCCATCAGCCGCATGCCCAAGATGTCCGGGCCAGGTCGGGAAGCAGACAAGGTATACGTATCGCCGGATGTGGAACGGGCTTTGCTGGCTGGTGAACAGCGGGCTGGTCAAATGAAGGATGAGTACCTTTCTGTGGAGCATGTGTGGCTGGGGCTCATGGAAAAGCCGGACAGAATGGTCAAGCCCATCTTGGACCGCTTTGGCGTAAAAACGGATGCCTTTTTGAAAGCCTTATCCACCGTGCGCGGCGCGACCAGGGTGACAAGTGACAGCCCCGAAACCACTTATGATGCCTTGGGCAAATACGGTACAGATCTGACCGCGCTGGCCAGGGCGCAGAAGTTGGACCCAGTGATTGGCCGGGACAGTGAAATACGCAACGTGATCCGCATCCTCTCCCGCAAAACGAAAAACAATCCTGTCCTTATCGGTGAGCCTGGTGTCGGCAAGACAGCCATCGCCGAAGGGTTGGCCATCCGCATCATCCGCGGGGATGTGCCCGAAAGCTTGAAAGGCCGCACGCTCTTTTCCCTTGACATGGGCAGCCTGATCGCCGGTGCAAAATTCCGCGGGGAGTTTGAAGAGCGCTTAAAAGCCGTGCTGACGGAGATCAAAAAGAGCGAAGGAAAGACCCTTCTATTTATTGATGAACTGCATAACATCGTCGGCGCAGGCAAGGCAGATGGCGCTATGGATGCCGGAAACCTGCTCAAGCCCATGCTGGCCAGGGGTGAGCTGCACTGCATTGGTGCCACTACGCTGGATGAATATCGAAAGTATATTGAAAAAGACCCTGCTCTGGAGCGCCGCTTTCAGCCGGTGCTGGTCGAGGAACCCTCTGTGGAGGATACCATCTCCATCCTGCGCGGATTGGAGGAGCGGTATGAAGTGTTCCATGGCGTCAAAATCCAGGACAGCGCTTTAATTGCAGCTGCTACCTTATCCAGCCGATATATCACTGACCGGTTTTTGCCCGACAAGGCCATTGATTTGATTGATGAAGCCTGCGCCATGATCCGCACGGAAATTGATAGCCTGCCGGTGGAATTGGACGAGATTTCCCGCAAAATTATGCAGATGGAAATCGAGGAGGCGGCGCTGAAAAAGGAAGCGGATGAAGACAATCTCTCCCGGGAGAGGCTTTTGCACTTGCAAAAGGAGCTATCGGATTTGGGTGCTGAGTTTGCCCGTCTAAAAGCCCAATGGGATAATGAGAAGGCTGCTATCCAAAAGGTGCAAAAGCTGAGAGAAGATTTGGAGCGCCTGGGAGCGGAAATTGAGAAGGCCGAGCGCAATTATGATTTGAATAAGGCTGCCGAACTGAAATACGGCGAGCTGCCCCGGCTGCAAAAGGAGCTGGCTGCCGAAGAGGCCGTTGCGGAAAAGAACAAAGGCAATCAAAGCCTGCTGCGTGACAGGGTCACCGAGGAGGAAGTGGCCCGCATCGTTGCCAGGTGGACCGGCATTCCCGTCCAAAAGCTGGTGGAGGGTGAGCGAGAAAAGCTGCTGCATCTGCCGGATATCCTGCATCAGCGGGTCATTGGCCAGGAGGAAGCGGTGCAAAAGGTATCCGAAGCCATTTTGCGCAGCCGGGCAGGCATAGCTGACCCTAACCGCCCCATCGGTTCCTTCCTGTTCCTGGGCCCGACAGGCGTAGGCAAAACGGAGTTGGCAAAGGCCCTTGCTCAGGCGTTGTTTGATGAAGAAAAGAACCTGATCCGCATTGACATGTCAGAATACATGGAGAAGTTTTCCGTTTCCCGCTTGATTGGCGCTCCTCCGGGCTATGTGGGTTATGACGAGGGCGGGCAATTGACTGAGGCTGTGCGCCGCAGGCCTTACTCCGTCGTGCTCTTTGACGAAATCGAAAAGGCACATCCAGAAGTGTTCAACGTGCTCTTGCAGGTGCTGGATGATGGCCGCATCACTGATTCCCAAGGACGGACGGTGGACTTTAAAAACGCGATTCTCATTATGACCAGCAACCTGGGCTCTTCTGATATATTGGATGGCATCGGTGCCGACGGACAAATTTCCAAGGAAGCCAGGGGTCGGGTGGAGATGCTGCTGCGCATGCAGTTTAGGCCGGAGTTTTTAAACCGCATCGATGAGATTGTGTTCTATAAGCCCTTGAGCCGCAATGAAATCGCCAGCATTGTCACGCTGCTTTTAAACAATCTGCAAAAGCGCTTAAACGACAGGCAGATTACCGTCACGCTTACTCAAGCGGCCAGGGAGCTTGTAATCGACCGGGGTTTCGATCCTGTGTATGGTGCGCGACCCCTGAAACGTTATCTGCAAAGCCAGGTGGAAACACTGGTGGCCCGCCGGTTGGTGGAGGGAAATGTGCATGCCGGCCAGACGCTTTTGATCGATGCAGACGAAAAGGGAGATTTGTATATCCGCAGCTGATCAATCATAGAATGTGGCATCTACTGCTTGGGAGGCTGTGCCATGCTCTATGACAGGGAGAACGCTGTGCTGTACGCCCATGAATGGGCCTACCGGCGCAACCCCAGGTTTTATGATTTTGAAAAAATCGGAGGCGACTGCACCAATTTCATCTCTCAGTGCATCTACGCCGGCTGCGGTGTTATGAACTATACACCGGTGATGGGTTGGTATTTTATTTCGCTGAACAGAAGGGCTCCTGCCTGGTCGGGAGTCCCTTTTTTGTACAATTTTTTGACCACAAATAAAGGTGCGGGGCCTTATGGGCAGCATATGCCCCTGGAATCAGCCATGATTGCCGATGTGATTCAGTTAAGCAGAGATGGCGTGCGTTATTCCCATTCCTTATTCATTGTGCAGGTGGGTAATCCGCCAGCGCCGGAGAATATACTCATCACCACTCATACCTTGGATTCAGATAACAGGCCGCTGAGCACATACACCTATGCTGCCAGCCGGCTGATCCACATCATTGATGCCAGAAAATAAACACATTTAGCGTATTTATGTTATGCATGCGCAGGTCATTATTTTATGGTATGATTTTACATAAGTTACTTCCTGGCGGAAAAGGATGGATGATGAAAATGCTAAAGCTGAAGAACGTTTCATGTGAAGCTGACTTTCAATTGATGTGCAAAATCGAAAGCGAAATTTGTAAAAAGGGAGCTCCTGTTTGCTGGCAGGTGCACCCTGGCGGGCTGTGTTATGACCGGTATTTGTTTGGCGGCGGTGCCTTGGATGTTTTTGAATATGGCAGCCTGCTGTATGTACAGGATACTTTGATTGGCTATTTATTGGCCTACAGGGACGAGGGGGAATTTGTACTCCGCTTGCTTTCGGAGTATGAAGGCTGTCTGGAGGAGGCTGTGGAGCTGGCTGTCAATTGCTTTGAGAAGCAGGAGGAATGTGTTACCATTGCCAATAGCTCGTATCCGTCCTATTGTAACGCACTCGTCCGGCAGGGTTTTGTTAAGGAGTCGGAAGAGCGGTACCAGGCCATACTGACGCTTGACTGCCGGGAATTTTCAGAACTGTGCGAGGGACCGGAAGAGATTACGCTGCTTTCTGAGAAAGACTTTGCGGAGCGCATAGCGTATGCCGCCATACCGTCAGATTCCCCGGTGACACATGAAATGTTCCAAACGTACCTTGCCTCCCCGGCGTATAAAACCGCATTGGAATATGTTGTTCGTGACAAGCATACAGGTGCCTTCATGGGATTTGCGACCTGGTGGCTGGATGAATACAGCAAAACCGCTCTACTGGAGCCGGTAGCTTGTCTGAAGGAATACCGCCGCCGTGGCATCGCCAGGCGCCTGTTATCCTATGGGCTGCAGCAGTTAAAGGCAAAAGGCATGCGGCATGCCTTTGTTAGCACATCTGCCGATCATATAGAAGCCATACCGCTTTATGAATCGCTTGGCTTTGTCAAGACGGGCGAAGCGAATCTCTACCTAAAACGAAAATAGCGGGAAATAAATGACTTTATGCAAATGATGCCAAGCACGTCTGCTTTGTTTACAGTTCTAATGGCTTATGATACGATGGAACCGGCCGAAATCAAGCATAAAAAGGCTTGATCGCACACAAAGGAGCACGGAGGGCAAGCGGATGTTGAACATTGAGCGCATGGACTATATATTAAAGGAGCTGAAGCTGAAAAAGGCTGTCTTGGTTAGCCAATTGGCCAGCCAGTATAATGTCAGCCCGTCAACCATCCGCCGGGATTTTGCCGAGCTGGAGCAGGAAGGCTTGCTAAGGCGCACCTACGGCGGGGCCATGTTGGTGGAGCCCAAGACAGAAAGCGAAATTCCCTATACCATAAGAACCTTTGAAAACAAGGCCGAAAAAAACATTATTGGCCGGCTGGCGGCAAAACTGGTGCGGGACGATATGCACATTTCCATGGACTGTACTAGCACGGTAGCGCACATGGTTCGTTTTATGGGCAAAAAAAACAACCTCAAAATTCTCACCAACAGTGCCCAACTGGCCCTGGACTGCCTAGATAATATACCTTCGGCTCAAATTTTGTGCACAGGCGGCATGCTGAACACCTTTGCCCGTGGCTTTACCGGCGAGGCGGCCCGGCAGAGGGTGGCGGACTTTACCTGCGATGTGCTCTTCTTTTCAGCCAGGTCCATTTCGATGGACAGAGGTGTCACCGATGTGAACGAGGAGGATGTATGCATCAAAAAGCAAATGCTCAAATCTGCCCGCAAGGCGGTTTTTCTTTGTGACAGCACGAAGTTTGACCGTACTTCCTTTCGCTTTTTCTGCGGATTGGACGAGTTTGACTGTATCGTGACAAATGAAAAACCAGCCGATCAATGGCTGGATGTATTTGTAAAGGCCAATGTAAAGGTGATCTATCCAAAGGAGAATGAATAGCGCTATATATAAGCCTTAAGCATCCTGAACGCTTGTAAGCAGTGCTTCCGCCTGGGCAAAGCACAGGGGAGTGGCAGCTAGCACCGGAGTTCTTTGACCAAAGGGCAGCGGGCCATTTCCGGGGCAGCCGACGATACCGCCGGCCTCCGTGATAAGCAGCGCACCAGCCGCAAAATCCCAGGGGGATAATTTCAGTTCCCAGAAGATGTCGCTGCGGCCGCAGGCAACATCGCACAGATCGATGGCTGCCGATCCGGTTCGCCGAAGGTCTCCTGCCGCAAGCAGAAATTTTTCGGCTGCGCGCATCGTTTTTTTCGCCAGTTCCGCGTCATAAGGCGATGTGCCGATGCTTACCAGGGCATTTTCAAACCCCTGGCCCGATACGTGGATGGGCTTTCCATTCAAAAATGCACCTTTGCCTTTTTCGGCGAAAAAAAGCTCGTTTGCGTAAGGATTGAGGATGGCACCTATTATAGGCTGCTTGTCCCGCAATAGTGCTACCGATATGCTGGAGCAACGGCGTCCCCGCATGAAGTTAGTCGTTCCATCAATGGGGTCGATGACGAAGGTCAAGCCTTCCGTCAGCGCCTCATTTTCTTTTTCCTCCGCGAAAAAGGCGGCTTCCGGCACGGCCTTGTGAAGTTCTGTAAGTAAATACGCCTGTACATCCATATCCGCCTGGGTAACAAAGTTGGCGTGGCCTTCCTTTTGGTATACCTCGAACCGGTCGAAGGATAACATTTTCTCCCCGGCGGCCCGAATGATGTTTAGTATCTGTTCTTGCATATAACCTCCATTAAATGTGCAGCCGGCGCACCGACTGTCGGGATACAAGGCGAACGGGCATCACAATACTGCTGGCTATAGTACTGCTTTTCCCCTGCAGGGCATCTGTGAGCATACGGGCGGCAATGACGCCCTTTTCCACAACGTCCTGATGGACGGTGGTCAGCTGCGGGCTGGTCAAACGGGCGATGTTCAAATCGTCAAAGCCGACGATGGAAACATCCTCCGGAACCTTCCTGCCTGCTTCCGCCAGCCCTGATATCAGTCCGGCGGCGAGAATATCTGCCGTGGCAAAGATGGCGGTGTAGTCCTGGCGATCCGCCAGTTCCCTGCCCAGTGCTGTGCCTTGCTCGATGCCGATTTCTCTTTGGTAAACATTTTTCATGTTTACCGTAAGCCCAAACTCCTCTAGCGCTCTTTTGTAACCTTTAAAGCGCCGGGCAAGCACGCCCTCTTCCAATATGGGCGGACCGCAGAAAAGGATGTTTCTGTGCCCGTTCTCCAAAAGGTGCCGGGTGCCGAGATAGCCGCCCTGCTCATCCTCTAAACGCACCTGCAGCAGCCGCTCATCATTGATATAGCTGTCTATCAAAAGGATAGGCGTTTTGTGTGCCATTAAGCTCTCATAAAAATCGGTGGGAAAGATACCGGTCAAAATAAGTCCGTCCAGATTCCAGTTATTGAGCAGCGACAAAAGCTCCGGTATGTTATCGATTGTGCGCACCATCAAGTAATACCCGCGCTCCCGAAGCGTTTGCTCCACACCCGCTAATAGAGCGCCATGAAAGGGGTCCTGAAAAAAACCGCCGCTTTCTAGGGGCACCAAGTGGTTAATGACGCCAATAATCCTGGATGCGTTGTTCACCAGCGCACGGGCGGACATGTTGGGCGTATACTTCAAACGGGCGATGGCGGCCTGTATCTTATCTACCATTTCCGGGGAAACGCGGCCTGCGCTGCCATGGATCACATTGGATACCGTTGTGGTGCTGACACCTACCGCCTTCGCCACATCCTTGATGGTGACCAAGCATTCTGCCCCCTTTGAAACGACTGCACTGTATATGGTTATTATAACATAGAATGGTTTCTTTGCAAGGAAGATACTTCTGGAGCGGGGTTCTATATTTTGTCGGTTTTACGTAAAACGGTATTGACATACGCAAGGTGCAATGATATACTTTGACCAGTTGAACGTAAAACCTAACCAGATATCACAACCTATGTTTGCTATGGGCTTCCGGAGAGGCATGTGCTTCTCCACCACATACCACCCCATTTTAAAGGAGGAACCCCCATGAAGAAGTTTGTCGCCCTGCTCCTGAGCCTTCTGCTGGCTCTGGGTGCCGTTTCCGCCCTGGCGGAAGGCAAAGTCACGCTGACGCTGGGCATCTGGCCCGAAGACGTGGACACCGGCGCCATCGAAGCCCATGAAAAGGATTTCCTGCCCGCCTTCCAGGCTGCCATGCCCGATGTAGAGGTTGTAAAAGCCCACTACAAATACGCTGTGGACACCTTTGTTTCCATGGCAGAAGCCGGCACGCTGCCCACCTTGTTTGAAACCTGGTACACCGAGCCCCAGAAGCTGATTAAGGCCGGCTTTGTGGCCGACATCACCGATGAACTGACGGAACTGGGCTGGCTGGACAAAATGAATCCCTCCGTCCGCACGCTCCTGTCTGATGCCAATGGCCGTGTGTACGGCTTGCCCCGTGACGGCTATGCCCTGGGCCTGATGATCAATGCCCAGGTGTTTGAAGATGCCGGCCTGGTGGATGAGAATGGCATTCCCCTTTATCCCAAGACCTGGGAAGAGCTTGCCGAAGTTGGCGTGAAAATCAAGGAAGCCACCGGTTCCGCCGGCCTGTGCCTCCTGGCTGCCGATGCTGCCGGCGGCTGGCACTTCTCCAACATTGCCTGGGCCTTTGGCGCCGCCCTGGAAAGCCAGAATGCCGAAGGTAAGTGGGAAGCCAACCTGAACAGCCCTGAAGCTGTTGCCGCTATGCAGTATGTCAAGGACCTCAAATGGAAGTATGACATTCTGACCAGCGATCCCACCACCGAAAACTGGGGCACCGGCTTTGCCCAGCTCGGCACCGGCGCTGCCGCTATGTACATCGCTGCTGGCGACGCTGTGAACCAGCCCACCGAAGGCAATGGCCTGCCCGTTGACAAACTGATGCTCGTTGGCGTTCCCGCTGGCCCCGGCGGTGCCTTCAGCCTCTCCGGCGGCACCCCCTACATGTTCTCCTCCAAGGCGACCAAGGTTGAAATCAAGGCTGGCCTGAAATATCTGGAATGCATGGGCCGTGCCCCCGTCCTCACCGAGAGTGCAAAGAACGGCATGGTGCTGGACGCCAAGAGCCGTGTTGAGCGCGGTGTGCCCGTGATCAACAGCTTCCCCGCCTGGACCGATGCTGAATTCATCGCTGCCAACGAAGCCGTTGTAAAAGAGTTTAGCAATGTAGATCCCCGTATGTTCGACGCGTACTTCACCGCTGTGAGCACCGAAGGCAACCTGCGCATGGAAGAACCGGCCATGACCCAGGAAATGTATGCCGAACTGACCAAGGTGCTGCAGGCTGTTGTAACCGACCAGAACGCCGATGTGCAGGCCCTGCTGGATACCGCCGATGCGAACCTGCAGAAGTTGCTGGATGACGGCATCAACAAGTAAGATTTTCCTCAGAATGTATGATCCCAGCCGGGAGAGCCGGAATCCGGCTCTCCCGTGTTTTCGTTCCTGGGCATTTGGGAAAGGGCATGAGTAGATGCATTTTCCCAAGCGCCTAAACTCTTTCATTAATGGAGGCGGTTTGAATGCTCCCGGTAGTTTGTCAAAAGCCGCGGCGGACCTTGCGGGCGAAATATGG
>JAEWSC010000039.1 GCA_023398575.1 Bacillota bacterium
ATCACCATTTCGGCAGCATCGCCGCGACGGGGTCCCAAGCGGTAGATGCGGGTGTAGCCGCCTGCGCAGCCCTTTTCCGCATTACGTGCCTTGAACTTGGGTCCAATTTCACGGAAGAGCTTTTCGACCACGGGGTGCTTGTTGTCCTTCGTGCGCTCTTTGAAATCGGCCTTGCTCTCGTCTTCCTTCTTCTGCTCCTGTATATCATACAGGTACGCCATAATCAAACGGCGGGCATGCAGCTTGGAAGCGGAGTCATTCTGCACGGTGATGGTCACCAGCTGGCCCTTTTCATTGTGGAATTCCTTGGTGGCTTCCACATTGTTTTCGCACTCGCGAATGGCCAGGGTGATCAGGCGCTCAGCGGCGCTGCGGACTTCCTTGGCCTTGGCCAGGGTCGTCTCGATACGGCCATGCCAGATGAGGTTGGTCACCTGGTTGCGGAGCAGCGCCTTGCGCTGGTCGGCAGTGCGGCCCAGTTTACGTTGCGTTGCCATGGGGTGTTTTCCTCCTTTACGGAATGGGCGTTAGGCGCCCCGTGTTAATCATCGTTGGGCCGCAGACCCAAACCAAGAGCAGCCAGCTTTTGTTCGACTTCCTCCAGGCTCTTTCTGCCCAGATTGCGAACCTTCATCATGTCTTCCTGATTGCGCTGTACAAGCTCAGCCACGCTATTGATGCCGGCGCGCTTTAAGCAGTTGTAGGCACGGACAGACAGATCCAGTTCTTCAATGGTCATCTCCAGCACTTTTTCCTTTTTGTCGTCCTCCGGCAAGTTGAAGTTCACCGGCATGACGTGGTCTGTAAGACCCACAAACAGGGCAAGGTGCTCGCTCAAAATCTTGGCTGACGAGCTGATGGCTTCATCTGGCATAACGCTGCCGTTTGTCCAGACTTCCAAGGTCAGCTTATCATAGTCGGTGATCTGACCTACGCGGGTATCTTCTACCGTATAATTCACCTTCTTGATGGGGGTGAAGATAGAATCAACGGGAATGACACCGATAGGCATGTTGTTCACCTTGTTTTTATCGGCTGATACATAACCGCGGCCTTTATCCAGAACAATCTGAATCTGCAGGTGCGCGCCTTCATTCAACGTCGCGATATGCAGCTCGGGGTTGACGATTTCTACTTCGTCATCTACCCGGATGTCCCCGGCTTTCACCTCACAGGGGCCATGCACGTCGATGAAAACCTGCTTTGGCTGATCGCTGTACAGCTTGGCCACCAGTTCCTTAAAGTTCAAAATCAGCTCTGTGACATCCTCTTTCACACCGGGCACGGTAGAAAACTCATGCTGCACACCGTCGATGTGCACAGAGGATACCGCAACGCCGGGGAGGGAGGAGAGCAGCACACGGCGAAGCGCATTGCCCAGCGTTTGTCCGAAGCCACGTTCAAGGGGCTCCACTACAAACTTGCCGTAGCGGTTGTTGTCGCCCATTTCCAGGCATTCAATACGCGCCGGTTCAAATTTTTCAATCATCTTTTACCCTCCTTGATGGAACCGTCGATCGAGGTAATCTCACTTCAATTAACGAGAGTAGAACTCGACGATCATGTTCTCCTGCAGCGGCAGGTCGACATCCTCGCGGGTGGGGAGGGCGATAACAGTGCCGGTGAGCTCGGCGGCGTTGAAGGATAACCACTTAGGGACAAGGGTTTTGCTGCCTTCGCGCAAGGCCTTAAAGTGCTCAACATCACGGCTCTTTTGCCTTACGGTGATCACGTCGTTCGCGCTGATGGAGTAAGAGGGAATGTTCACGCTCTGGCCGTTTACCAGAATGTGGCTATGGGTCACCAGCTGCCGGGCATGGCGGCGGGTATTGCCAAGGCCAAGACGGAACACTACGTTATCCAGGCGGCGCTCCAAGAGCTGGAGCAGGTTTTCGCCGGTAACGCCCTTCATGTTGGAGGCCTTCTCGTAATAGTTGCGGAACTGACGCTCCAGCACGCCATACACGAAACGGACCTTTTGCTTTTCCTTCAGCTGGGTGGCATATTCGCTAACCTTGCGGCGCTTATCCTTGCCGGGATTGCGGGTGGACTTTTTGTTGGAATAGCCCATCATGGCAGGGGAGATATCAAGTGCCCTGCAGCGCTTCGCGATGGGTTGCATGTTTCTCGCCATAGGTTGTTACCTCCTCCTTATACCCTTCTGCGCTTGGGCGGACGGCATCCGTTGTGGGGGATGGGCGTCACGTCCTTGATCATGTTCACTTCCAGACCGGCGGCCTGCAAAGAACGAATGGCGGCTTCACGTCCGGAACCGGGGCCTTTTACATAGACCTCAACAGTCTTAAGCCCAAACTCCATTGCTGCCTTGGCAGCGGTTTCAGCAGCCATCTGTGCAGCAAAGGGTGTAGATTTCTTGCTGCCGCGGAAACCGAGCCCGCCGGAGGATGCCCAGGAAAGAGCATTGCCGTTGGTATCGGTGATGGTGACAATGGTGTTGTTGAAGGAGGAGCGGATATGTGCGGCGCCGCGCTCCACCAGTTTGCGCTCACGGCGTTTGCGCGTAACCTTCTTTACCTTTTGCTTAGGTGCCATGGATTCATCCCTCCGTGCCCCAAAGGGCAGTCGTTAGATTTGCGCGATTGCGGGCATTACTTGGTCGCAGCCTTCTTCTTGCCGCCCACCGTCTTCTTGGGGCCCTTACGGGTGCGGGCGTTCTGCTTGGTGTTCTGGCCACGGACGGGCAAGCCGCGGCGATGGCGGACGCCGCGATAGCAGCCGATTTCCACCAACCGCTTGATGTTCAAGGACACCTCGCGGCGAAGATCGCCTTCGGTCTTTACGTTATGCTCAATATATTCGCGCAACTTGGAAACTTCCTGTTCGGAGAGATCCTTGACGCGGGTATCGGGACTGATGCCGGTCTCTTTGAGAATCTGCTGGGAGGTGGGCAAACCGATACCGAAGATGTAGGTCAGTCCAATCTCCACCCGCTTTTCTCTGGGCAGGTCAACGCCCTGAATGCGTGCCATGTGTGAAACACACCTCCAAATGTTGGTTCAGCTCCGCCCTATAAAGGAACGGGCCTTTTTCGGCGCAAGCGCGCCAGCTAATAGGTTACAATCTATCGGTAAAAGCCCATGGATCACAGAGGTCACCCTCTATGCAGCCGCCCACGAAGCTCCAACCATCATTCCTTAGGGACGCTGTCCCTAAAACCCTGCTCAAGGGATGTCATCCCTTGAGAATCCCATTGCTTTTGATACCGTTCCCCAATATGGGGATTGCAAAGGGGTTCTTCCCATCTGGCTCAATCGGCGCATTACTCGCTACCGCTCGTACTACTTGTTTCGCCAGCCTCCTTCGCCTCGCTTTATCCGCCACAGGCGGCGCTTCGGCTTCGGAGCCTTTGCCGGGGTCCAGGGGCAGAGCCCCTGGGCTCAGCCTTGCTTTTGCTTATGCTTGGGATTTTCGCAGATGACCATCACGCGGCCTTTGCGCTTGATGATCTTGCAGTTTTCGCAAATGGGCTTTACAGAAGGTCTGACTTTCATGGGGAAATCCTCCTTGCATCCGCCCGGCGGGCGGTACTAGTATAACGGCTCAGCCCTTGCTGCGCCAGGTGATGCGGCCTCGGGTGAGGTCGTAGGGAGAAAGTTCAATGGTGACTTTATCACCAGGGTAGATGCGGATGAAGTTCATGCGCATTTTGCCCGAGATATGGGCCATGATGCGATGGCCATTGGGCAGCTCCACCTGGAACATGGCGTTGGGAAGCGCCTCAATCACGTGGCCTTCCATTTCAATGACATCATTCTTGGACAAGTCCGCAACCCTCCTTGTTTATGGTCAGTTCCTTAACCGCCTGTAACGCTTTGCGAAGTTCGCTGTCGGAAACGGCGGCTTGACGCATCAGTTTTGAAGCGGCATCCGGGAAAAGATGAGGCTTGGCGTGCAAGTGTTTGATTTTCTTGCGTTTGGGCCGCTCCGCCTTTCGAAGATCCCCGTCCGCGATCAAAACAAAATCGTCATCCACCACGGATATCACAACAAACAGCCTTCCGCGGTCCCGCCCCTGCGTGGACTCGACCACGCGCCCAACTTCATAGGGTATGGGCTTCACGCGTCCTCCTCCTTCCAGGTAAACCCGGGAAGAGTCAAAATTTCGGGCAGACCGTCAGTGAGTGCAATGGTATGCTCGTAATGTGCCGCAAGGCTTTTGTCTTTTGTTGAGAAGGTCCAGCCATTGGCTGCCTCTTCTACAGGCCAATTACCGATGGCAATCATCGGTTCAATGGCCAGCGTCATGCCCTTGCGCAGACGGATACCATGGCCTGCGTCGCCAAAGTTGAACACGCTGGGTTCCTCATGCATCGCCCTGCCAATACCATGCCCGGTCAGGTCGCGGATGACGGAATACCCGTGGGCTTCTGCCCAGGTCTGCACCGCATGGCCAATATCGCCCAAGCGGTTGCCCGGCACTGCTTTGGCAACACCCTTCCAGAAGCATTGCTCAGTGGTTTCAATAAGGGATGCGGCTTGGGCGGTTATCTCGCCCACACCAATGGTAAAGGCGCTGTCTGCCTGCCATCCATCCAGCACCAGTCCGCAATCGACGCTGATAATGGAGCCTTCCTTCAGCACGACATCCTCGCTGGGAATCCCATGCACCACCTCATCATCCACACTGGTGCACAGCGTGGCCGGGTATCCATGGTAATGGAGGAAGGAAGGGACAGCCTTGTGCTTGCGAATAAGCTGCTCGGCATACACATCCAGCGCTGCCGTGGTAACCCCCGGCTTTACGGCATCGCGAAGCTTTTGCAGTACTTCGTACAGTACAGCACCAGCCTCCCGCATTTTGCCGATCTGCTCAGGATTTTTCAGATATATCATGATTCGACCCCTAAAATGTTGAGGATGTCACTAAACGTTTCATCCATCCCCTGAGCACCGCTGACGGTTTTCAGGAGGCCTTCGCCAGTATAGTACTCAACCAGCGGCGCGGTTTGCCGGTGGTATACCGCCAGCCTATTCATTACAGTTTCAGCCTTGTCGTCATCCCGCTGGATCAGCTTTTCTCCGCATGCAGCACAATCCGTCTTGCCATTCAAATGGTTCAGATGGTAGGTGGCACCGCATTTTACACACACACGGCGGCCGGAGAGTCTGTTGATGAGGTCTTCATCAGGTACATCCAGGTTCAGAACGACATCGATCCTGGCGATGCTCTTGAGCGCTTCGGCCTGGGGCACAGTCCTGGGGAAACCATCCAGAATATAGCCACCTGCACAATCGCTTTCCTTCAGCCGCTCTGCCACAATAGCAATCACGACTTCATCGGGAACGAGCTGTCCGGCATCAATGAAAGCCTTGGCTTTCAAACCGACCTGCGTACCCTCGCGAATGGCCCGGCGCAGAATATCACCGGTAGAGATTTGTGGAATGTCCAGCTTTGCGCAAATACGTTGCGCCTGGGTCCCTTTTCCGGCCCCAGGAGGACCAAGAAAGATCATGTTCATTTGATTCGTACCTTCCTTATCGAGGCAGGACGCTTCATCTACGATATGCCAAGTCCCCCGGCATCATGCCGCCCCGCCAACACATCCTGCGCTGCGGGGCAGGCATGACCCGAAAGGCTTTTAAAGGAATCCTTTATAGTGCCTCATGGTCAGTTGGCTTTCCATCTGACGGGTGGTCTCCAGAGCGACACTGACGGCGATTAGCAGCGATGAGGCCGCAAAAGGAACCTGTGCCGTTGTAGCCCTGAGGTTCATCGTCAAAAGGTTCGGCATCGTCGCAAGAAGGGCAAGGAACAAGCCGGCAAACAGCGTCAAGCGGGTGCTGGAACGCTGCAGGAAATCCACCGTGTTTTTACCCGAACGGATGCCGGGAATCAAACCACCCTGCTGCTGGATGTTCTTGCTGATATCCTGCGGGTTAAAGCTGATAGAGGTGTAGAAGAATGCAAAAGCGATGATCAGCAGGCCTGTAATGAGCATATGCGCAGGCGCATAGCTGCCCATGTACGTGTTCCACCAAATGGCAGCACTGCTGTTAGGGCCGCCGATCAATTGAATGATGGTGCCCGGGAAGGCCATGAAGGAATAAGCGAAAATCAACGGCAGAACGCCAGTGGAGTTCACCTTCATGGGAATGTGGGTGCTCTGGCCGCCATACATCTTGCGGCCGACCACACGTTTGGCATACTGAACGGGGATGCGGCGTTCGCCCTTGTCTACAAAGGTCACCAGGGTGATCATCACCACGGCAGCCAGCAGAACGGCAACCACAGCAAGCCAGTCAGTCGCAGTCTTGGCACTGCTAACACCATTGACAAAACCTGTATACAGGTTGTTCACAATGCCGGCGAAGATCAACAAGGATGTACCGTTGCCGATACCCTTTTCGTTGATGCGCTCACCAATCCACATGGCCAAGGCAGTACCGCCGGACATGCTGATGCCAACTAAAACATAGTTGAACCAGCCGCTCTTGATGTAGCCAAGACCCGCCACCAAGCCGATGGCTTGAACGACTGCAAGAGCGATGGTTACATACCTGGTAATGGTAGCAATCCGCTTGCGGCCTTCTTCGCCTTCTTTTTGCATCCGCTCCAGCGCCGGGATGGCGATGGTCAGCAACTGCATAATAATCGAAGCGTTGATGTATGGAGTAATGCCCATGGCCATGATGGTCATCTGAGAGAAGGCATTACCGGTCATCATGTTGACCAGGTCAAGCAAAGGCAGACTGCCTGCACCCAATTGAGCGTACACTGCCTGAATGTTTACACCGGGAGCGGGAATAACGCCCACTACACGGAAAATCAGCAGCATACCCAAGGTGTACAGAATCTTCTTACGCAGATCATCTACGCGCCAGGCGTTGCGAAGGGTCTCCCACATCTTAGATCACCTCGGCTTTCCCGCCGAGAGCCTCGATCTTTTCTTTAGCAGAATCCGTGAACTTATCCGCCTTCACAGTCAGTTTCCGGGTCAGTTCGCCGCCGCCCAGAATCTTCACGCCGTCCAGGGTCTTCTTGATGATGCCGGCGCTCATGAGGGTCTCGACAGTAACCACAGCTCCATCTTCGAAAATGTCCAGGCGCTCTACGTTAACAGTTGCATATTCTTTGCCGAAGATATTGGTGAAACCGCGCTTAGGAACGCGGCGCACAAAAGGCATCTGACCGCCTTCAAAGCCGGGTCCCTTGCCGCCGCCAGAGCGGGCGCGGGCACCCTTGTGGCCCTTGCCGGAGGTTTTGCCCAAACCGGAGCCCGTGCCGCGGCCCAAACGCTTGGGAGCGGTGGTGGAGCCCGGAGCGGGTCTCAACTCGTGCAGTTTCATGGGTTTCCCTCCTTATTCGCTGATTTCTTCCACGGTGACCATATGCTTCACCCGGAAGATCTGGCCACGAATGCAGGCGTTGTCTTCCTTGATGACGGTGTGGCCCACCTTGTGCAGGCCAAGGGCCTTCACGGTGTCAATGTGCTTTTGCAAGCTGGAGATGGGGGACTTTATCAATGTGACTTTCAGTTTCATTGCTTTATCCTCCTCAACCCAACAGGTCTTCCACGGTCTTGCCGCGAAGCCGTGCCACCTGTTCAGCGGAACGGAGGGTTTTCAAGCCCGTCAACGTGGCTTTCACCGTGTTGATGGGGTTGCTGGTACCAAATGATTTGGTGCGGATATCTTTAATACCGGCCATTTCCAGCACGGCGCGGGCGCCGCCGCCGGCAATGATGCCAGCACCTTCCTGTGCGGGAAGGAGCACCACTTTGCCTGTGCCATAGTAGCCTACCGCCTCATGGGGAATGGTAGTGCCCTTCATGGGTACGGTGACTAAATGCTTTTTCGCATCTTCCACCGCTTTGCGGATGGCTTCGGGGATTTCAGCGGCCTTGCCCATACCGGCGCCTACGCGGCCTTTTTCATCGCCCACTACAACCAGCGCAGAAAAGCGGAAATTGCGGCCACCCTTGACGACCTTTACGACGCGGTTGACAGCCACCAGCTTTTCTTTGAATTCGCTGACCTGTTCGAAGCGTTGCATGCGTGTCTCCTCCTTCTAATCAGAAATCCAACCCGGCTTCCCGGGCGCCGGCAGCCAGCTCTGCGACACGGCCGGTATACACATAGCCGCCGCGGTCGAAGACCACCTGCTTGATGCCGGCCTGGAGAGCACGCTCTGCTACGAGCTTGCCAACAAGCTTGGAAGCGCCCTTCTTGTCGACTTCCTCCAATTGGCCCTTCAGGTTGGGGTCCGCAGTAGAGGCGGATACCAGCGTGATGCCTTTGGTATCGTCGATCACCTGAGCGTAGATATGGTTTAAGCTGCGGTACACGGAAAGACGCGGCATATCCGGGGTGCCGCTGATCTTTTTGCGGACGCGCGCATGGCGGATCACGCGGATCTCGTTGCGGTCACGCTTACTGAACATATGCGTTCACTCCCTTTCTTACTTCTTGCCAGTCTTGCCTTCCTTGCGGCGAATCCGTTCGGTGTCATACTTGATGCCCTTGCCGAGGTACGGTTCGGGCTCACGGACAGCGCGGATGTCGGCGGCAAGGTTGCCTACCTGCTGCTTATCAATACCCTTGACCACGATCTTCGTGGGCGCGGGCGTTTCAAAAGTGACATTTGCCGGGGCCTCAAAGACCACGGGATGGGAATAGCCCACATTCAGCGTCAGCTTCTTGCCTTCAGCCTGGGCACGATAACCGGTGCCGACGAGTTCCAGAGACTTGGCAAAGCCATCTGTTACGCCAACAACCATGTTGTTCACCAAGCTGCGGTACAAGCCGTGCATAGCCTTGTGGGGCTTGGAATCTGTGGGGCGGTGAAGGGTTAAAACTTCCCCTTCCTGCTTCACGGTAATATCCCGGTTCACCCATTGGGACAGCTGCCCTTTGGGACCTTTCACCGTAACGGTGTTGTCCTGGGAAACCGTGACCGTCACGCCCTTGGGGACGGTAATCGGAAGCTTTCCGATTCGAGACATAATCGCACCTCCATTGACAGTCGGTTTACCAGATATAAGCGAGCACTTCGCCGCCGACCAAGTTCTTGCGGGCATCCTTGTCGGTCATCAGTCCCTTGGGGGTGCTGACGATGGCAATACCAAGGCCGCCTAACACCTTGGGCAGTTCTTCGCAACGGGCATATACGCGCAGACCGGGACGGCTGATGCGCTTGAGGCCCGCGATCACGGGCTGCTGCTTGCCGTTTGCATACTTCAAAACAATCTTGATGCTGCCCGCGGGGCCTTCATCCTGAAAGTCCACGGACTTGACATAACCTTCGGCCAGCAGGATCTTGGCGATTGCCTTTTTGATGTTGCTTGCGGGCAACGTCAGGGTGTCATGCTTGGCGATTTGGGCATTGCGGATGCGGGTCAGCATATCGGCAATGGGATCATTCACAACCATAGTGGAACCTCCTTCCGTTCTTCCCCGCTTACCAGCTGGCCTTGCGGAC
The DNA here is from genome assembly GCA_023398575.1 of Bacillota bacterium. Lineage (GTDB taxonomy): Bacteria > Bacillota > Clostridia > Christensenellales > Aristaeellaceae > JAEWAH01. The sequence continues at coordinate 9,440 of JAEWSC010000039.1, forward strand.
ACCGGGGATCTGGCCAGCATAGGCCAATTCTCTGAAGCAAATGCGGCACACGCCGTATTTACGGAGCACCGAATGGGGCCGGCCGCACAGGCGGCAACGGGTATAGGCGCGGGTGGAGAATTTCGCTGGCCTCTGTTGCTTTAAAATCATGCTTGTCTTAGCCATTTTGAGTTTTCCTCCTTCCCTTACTGTGCAAACGGCATGCCCAGCAGCCGCAGCAGTTCCATGCATTCCTCGTCCGTCTTGGCGGAGGTTACGAAGATAATTTCCATACCCCGTACTTTTTCCACCTTGTCGTACTCAATTTCAGGGAACAGCAGCTGTTCGCGGATGCCCAGGGCATAGTTCCCGCGGCCATCAAAGGCTTTGGTGGAAACGCCGCGGAAGTCGCGCACGCGGGGAAGGGCCACATTCATCAATTTATCGATGAATTCGTCCATCCGGACACCCCGGATGGTGACCTTAGCGCCAATGTTCATGCCCTCGCGCACCTTAAAGTTAGCGATGCTCTTGCGGGCTTTGGTGATCAGGGCCTTCTGGCCGGCGATGGCGGTCAGCTCCGCCACAGCGCCTTCCAGCGCCTTAGCGTTGTCCTTGCAGTCGCCCAGACCCATGTTGATGACGACCTTCTCCAGTCTGGGGATCTCCATCACATTCTTGTAGCCGAATTTCTGCTTCAGGGCAGGTACAGCTTCGGCAAGGTACTTTTCATGAATTCTAGTAGCCATTTGCTGTCTCCTTTCCTGATCAGTCAATCTTCGCCTTGCATTTTTTGCAGATGCGAATCATTTTCTTAACCTTCTTGCCATCTTCCTTTTCCACGACGTCCGCAATGCGGCCGATCCTGGTAGCAGCGCCGCACTTGGGGCAGACGAGCATTACGTTGGAAGCGTCAATGGCGCTTTCCTGGTGAATGATGCCGCCGGGCTGTCCCTGCCTGCGGGGCTTCTGGTGCTTGGTAACCATGGCTACGCCTTCTACCGTAACTTTGCCGGTCTTGGGGTAGGCGGCAAGCACCTTGCCCTTTTTGCCCTTATCGTCACCGGAGATGACAACGACCTGATCTTTGGAACGAACATGCATAATCGTTACACCTCCTTACAGTACTTCCGGGGCCAGCGAGACGATTTTCATGAAATCCTTCTCGCGCAGTTCCCGAGCGACAGGTCCGAAAATACGGGTTCCGCGGGGCATTTTTGCTTCGTTGATGATAACGGCTGCGTTATCGTCAAAACGGATGTAGCTGCCATCGGGGCGGCGCTTCTGCTTGCGCATGCGGACCACAACAGCTTTGACCACATCGCCCTTTTTGACGGTGCCGCCGGGGGTGGCAGTTTTCACACTGGCCACGATGATATCGCCAATGGACCCATCCCGGCGGAAGGAGCCGCCCAGGACACGGATGCACATGATTTCCTTGGCGCCGGAATTGTCGGCCACCTTCAGTCGCGTTTGCGGCTGGATCATAGGGGTTTTCCTCCTTTACGACGGCTCACTTCGCCTTTTCGATGATCTCCACCAGGCGCCAGCGTTTGTCGTGGCTCAGCGGGCGGGTTTCCATCACGCGGACGGTATCACCGATACCGCATTCGTTCTTCTCGTCATGGGCTTTGAGCTTGCTGGTCTGGTTCATAATTTTACCATAAAGCGGGTGGCGAACGCGCGTTTTGATGGATACCACGATGGTCTTATCCATCTTGTCGCTAACCACTACGCCAATGCGGCTCTTACGGATTCCTCTTTGTTCAGACATGGAAACGGCTGCCTCCTTTCACGTCTTGTTACGCCTGCTTCTGGTCTAGCCCCCGCAAAACGGTCTTCGCCCGGGCGATATCCCGCTTCACGGAAACGATCTGCATCGTGTTTTGAAGCTGGCCGGTAGCAAGCTGGAAACGAAGGGTGAACAGCTCGCTCTTCAGTTCCTTGATCTTGTCATTCAGCTGAACAACATTCAACGCGGCAAATTCGCTGGCCTTCATTTGCTTTCACCACCCGCTTGCGTGTTTTGTTCCTCGCGCTGGAGGACCTTGGTCTTGATAGGCAGCTTATGGCTGGCCAGACGGAGCGCCTCCCGAGCATCTGCTTCGGGCACGCCTGCGATTTCAAAGAGGACGCGGCCGGGCTTAACGACGGCCACCCAATACTCGGGAGAACCTTTACCAGAACCCATTCGGGTTTCTGCGGGCTTCTCGGTAACAGGCTTGTCGGGGAAAATCTTGATCCAGACCTGACCGCCGCGCTTGGTGTAGCGGGTCAGGGCGATACGGGCAGCCTCGATCTGCTGGCTGGTAATCCAGGCGGGTTCCATAGCCACAAGGCCAAACTCGCCATAGGCCAGAAAGTTGCCGCGGCTGGCTTTACCCTTCATGCGGCCGCGGAACACGCGGCGGCGTTTTACACGTTTGGGCATCAACATGGATTACTTGCCTCCTTCGGTCCGGGCAACGGCCGGGGATTTCTTGACCCTGGGCAGGATTTGACCTTTGTAGATCCAAACCTTCACGCCCAAACGGCCATAGGTGGTCTTGGCCTCGGCAAAGCCATAGTCAATGTTGGCCCGGAGGGTCTGCAGGGGAATTGAGCCTTCATGATAGTGCTCAGTACGGGCGATGTCCGCGCCGCCCAAGCGGCCGGCAACACAGGTCTTGATCCCCTTGGCGCCGCCCTTCATGGCTTTTTGCAGGGCTTGCTTCATGGCACGGCGGAAGCTGATGCGCTTTTCGAGCTGCTGGGCAATGTTCTCAGCCATCAACTGGGCATCCAGATCAGGCTGCTTGATCTCCAACACGTTCAGGTTAGCCGGGTGGCCTAAGAACTGCTCGATATCCTTTTTCAGCGCTTCGATGCCGGCGCCGCCGCGGCCGATGATCATGCCGGGCTTGGCAGTGAAGATGTTCACCGTCAGGCGGCTGGCACTGCGCTCAATGTCGATCCGGCTGATGCCGGTGGAATAATACTTTTCTTTGAGCATTTCGCGGAGCTTGTAATCCTCAACGAGGTTGTTCGCGAAATCCTTCTTGCCGGCGTACCAGCGGGTGCTCCAGTCAAAGATCACACCGACGCGAGCGCCGTGCGGATTTACCTTCTGACCCATGGAAAAACCTCCCTCGGATTACTTTTGATCAAGCACCACGCTGATATGGCTGGTGCGTTTGAGCATGGGGGCAGCGCTGCCGCGGCTGCGGGCCACAAAACGCTTGAGCGTGGGGCCCGGGTTTGCGTAAACTTCCGCCACATACAGCGTGTTGCGGTCCATTTCCTGGTTGTTGACCGCATTGGCGATGGCGCTGTTCAACAGCTTTGCCACTACGGGGGAAGCCGCCTTGGGCGTATACATCAGGATGGCCAGGGCTTCGTCCACCTTTTTCCCACGGATCAGATCGATGACGATTTTGACCTTGCGGGAAGTGATGCGGATGTACCTGGCATGAGCGCGGGGCCGTTTGTCGGCATTCGCTTTGCGCGCCGCGGCCTTTTCCTTAGTTCTGGTTGCCATCGTTTCTCACTCCTTCCCTTTACTTGCGGCCAGTGGCCTTCTCGCCGGCGTGGCCACGGAAGGTCCGGGTGGGGGCGAACTCGCCAAGCTTGTGTCCTACCATATCCTCAGTCACATAAACCGGGACATGCTTGCGTCCGTCATGCACGGCGATGGTGTGGCCCACAAAATCCGGAAAGATGGTGGAAGCTCTGGACCAGGTCTTCACAACGCTCTTTTTCCCGGAGGTGTTCATTTCGGTAACGCGCTTGAGCAGCGCATCTTGTACGAAAGGTCCCTTTTTAATGGAACGGCTCATTTACGTGATTGCCTCCTTCCTACTGGTTAAGCGGTCACTTGCTGCCCGCACGCTTTACGATCATCTTGTTGGAGTACTTCTTGTGCTTGCGGGTCTTCAGGCCCAAAGCGACCTTGCCCCAGGGGGTTACGGGAGCGGGCATACCAACGGGGGATTTGCCCTCGCCGCCGCCGTGGGGGTGGTCCACAGGGTTCATAACCACACCGCGGACGGTGGGGCGGATGCCCATGTGGCGCATACGGCCGGCTTTACCAATACGCACATTCTCATGATCGCTGTTGCCAACGGTGCCGATGGTTGCCTTGGCGTTCATGGGGATGCGGCGCACTTCACCGGAGGGAAGACGAACCTGAGCATAAGCGCCTTCCTTAGCCATCAGCTGTGCACTCATACCGGCAGAACGGACCAACTGGCCGCCACGGCCGGGCTTGATCTCTACATTGTGGATCAACGTACCCACGGGAATATTGGCGATGGGCAGCGTGTTGCCGGGCTTGATGTCAACTGCTTCGCCGGAGACTACCTTGTCGCCAACCTTCAGGCCATTGGGAGCCAGAATGTAGCGCTTCTCACCATCCGCATAATGCAGCAGAGCGATAAAGGCCGAGCGGTTGGGATCATACTCAATCGTTGCAACCTTTGCGGGAATATCCAGCTTGTTGCGCTTGAAATCAATAATGCGGTACTTGATCTTGTTGCCGCCGCCCTGATGACGAACGGTGATTTTGCCCTGCTTGTTGCGGCCAGAGTTCTTTTTGAGGTATTGCACCAGAGACTTTTCAGGCGTCTTTGTGGTGATTTCCTCGAACGTCAGGACCGACATAAAGCGCCGGGCGGGTGAAGTCGGCTTATAAAGACGGATAGCCATTGTTCTTGTCCTCCCTGCTTTACTGGGCCATGCCCTCAAAGAATTGGATGGGTTTCGACTCTTTCTTGAGCGTTACATAGGCCTTTTTGACTTCGGCGGTACGGCCGGAGTACTTGCCCTGCCGCTTGATCTTACCCAGAGTGCGCAGGGTGTTGACCTTTTCCACCTGAACGCCATCGTCCTTGAAGATGGCTTCCAGAGCCAGCTTAATTTCGGTCTTGTTGGCGTTTACGGCCACTTCGAACACATAGCGCTTATCGGCGATGCCATCATACGCTTTTTCGGTGAGCACCGGGCGCAGGATGATGTCATGGGGATCTTTCATTGCGCGTACACCTCCTCCACGCTCTTGGTCGCCTCAAGGGTCAGTATGATTTTACCGGCGCGCAGGATGTCGTACACGTTGAGGGTGTTGACATACGCAGTTTGCAGATTCTCGATGTTGCGGGCCGCGCGGGTAACCGTCTCATCCGAAGTGGACAAAACGAGCATGGCGGACTTTTCCACACCGAGCTTCTTTAAGAATGATGCTACCAGCTTGGTCTTGGCCTCAGGCAGCGTGACCTTGTCCACAACGGTAATTTCGCCGGCGTTGAACTTGGCGGTCAGTGCGCTTTTGAATGCCAAACGGCGGACCTTGCGGTTGACGCCTACGACATAATCACGGGGCTTGGGGGCAAAGATGACACCGCCGTGACGGAACTGGGGGGCGCGGTTGCCATGGTGGCGGGCATTACCGGTACCCTTTTGCCGGTAGATCTTACGGCCGCCGCCGCGAACCTCACCGCGGGTCAGGGCGCTCTGCGTGCCCTGGCGCTGATTGGCCAGAATGGAGCGGACCACCAGGTGCATAGCGGGTCCATGAACTTCGGCGGCAAAAAGCTCGTCGCTCAGTTCAACCTCGCCGATGGCCGCGCCTTCCATGTTATAAAGAGCAGTCTTGGGCATAATGACGTTCTCCTCCTTCACCAAGGCATCAGGCCTTCACCGTATTGCGAACCAGAAGCACGGTGCCATTGGGGCCGGGCACGGCACCCTTGACCAGAAGCAGGTTGCGTTCCGCATCCACCTGCACAATCTCCAGGTTCTGAATGGTCACACGCTCGACGCCGTAATGACCGGACATCTTCTTGTTCTTGAACACGTGAGCGGGGTGCGTGTTAGCGCTCATGGAACCCACGCCGCGGTGATACTTGGAACCGTGGGCCATGGGGCCGGTATGCTGGTTCCAGCGGTAGATGGCGCCGGTGAAGCCGCGGCCGCGAGTGGTGCCAACCACGTCAATCTTTTCGCCGGCAGCGAACACATCCGCCTTCAGTTCTTGGCCAACGCTGTAGGAAGCGGAATCTTCCAGGCGCAGTTCGCGCAGCGTGCGGCAGGGAGCGGCACCGGCCTTTTTGAAGTGACCGACCTCAGGCTTGTTCAGCAACTTCTTGGCGCGGTTTTCATTGAGGATATCAAAGCCAACCTGAATGGCTTCGTAACCGTCAGATTCAACGGTCTTCTTCTGCACGACGGTGCAGGGACCGGCTTCGATGACAGTGACAGGCACCAGGCGGCCGTCCTTGGTAAACACCTGGGTCATGCCGAGCTTTTTGCCTACGATGGCTTTTTTCATGTATCTTACACCTCCTGCTTTTCTGTCTTACAGCTTGATCTCAATTTCGACACCAGCAGGAAGATCGAGCTTCATCATGGCGTCCACGGTGCGGGGGTTCGGGTTGTGGATGTCGATCAGGCGCTTGTGGGTGCGCTTTTCGAACTGTTCGCGGCTGTCCTTATACTTGTGAGGTGCGCGCAAAATGGTGACGATTTCCTTCTCCGTGGGAAGGGGGATGGGGCCGGACACACGAGCTCCGGTCCGCTTGGCGGTATCCACGATCCGTTCTGCAGACTGGTCGATGAGTTGATGCTCGTACGCCTTGAGTTTGATGCGGATTTTCTGGCTGGCCATTGATTACCCTCCTTGATCGTTCTCAAGTACACGCTGCCGGGCGTGCCGTATGGGTGCATGCCCGTACGCGCCTTAAGTCCGCCGCCCGATTACCGGGCTGGTCCATGATAATTACCCGCCTGGCCTGGCGGCAACTTACCACTTCATCCCTTGGACAGACAACCTCATCATTATATAGCAGATCGTATTCTTTTGCAATAGTTTTGCTGAACGTTCTCAAACATTTTTTCTGCTTTTTTAAAGGGAGCATGCTTCAAAAATCGAGCAGCAGGGCCAACGTTCCGCATATCGCAAGGACACTGATCCGGGCGTATCGCAAAATTGTGTCTACAAGGGTAAAATCATGCAGCGGCTGCCGGACAGCAAAATATAGACCTGCGTTTTTGTTGATATTCCTTGAGGTTCTCCAAAGCATTATATCCACGTCCCCGGGCGTGTCTCAAATCCAGTAAGAAAAACCGCCCATAATCGAGGCAGTTACGCTGTGCACGCAAGGGATGGAAGCTTGTCCATCCATCGCACACCATATCTGGTGGCCAGCATCTTTTTAGCGGGTCGTCCCCGCGATTGCAAAGGCCAGTACTGCCAGCCCAAGCACAAATATAAACACCAGTACTTTGGATAGAATGGCCATGAGCCTTTGCCTGCGCTTCACACGCAGCCTGTCCCGTTCCATGGGCCATCCCTCCCGCTTCTTTAGTTGAAGGAAAAAAGGGGGAATCCACACACGGACTCCCCCTTTTACATAACCGATTACGCGATCACGTTAGCCACGACGCCGGAACCAACGGTACGGCCGCCTTCGCGGATAGCGAAGCGGAGACCGGGCTCGATGGCGATGGGGGTGATCAGCTTGATTTCCATATCGATATGGTCACCGGGCATCACCATTTCCACGCCGTCAGGCAGCTTGATGTTGC
>JAEWSC010000041.1 GCA_023398575.1 Bacillota bacterium
GCAACATCAAGCTGCCTGACGGCGTGGAAATGGTGATGCCCGGTGACCATATCGATATGGAAATCAAGCTGATCACCCCCATCGCCATCGAGCCCGGTCTCCGCTTCGCTATCCGCGAAGGCGGCCGCACCGTTGGTTCCGGCGTCGTGGCCAACGTGATCGCGTAAAGGTTTATAACGCCTGCGGAGGAAATCCCTCCGCAGGCGATGCGCCTATCATTTCATTGACAGGCATTGTCAGATATGATACATTGTATGGGCGCGTTTTAACCCAAACAGGCAGGAGGTGTCCAAAGTGGCAAATGCCGTTCGCCAGAAGGTTGTTTTGGCCTGCACCGAGTGCAAGCAGCGCAATTACAACTCGATGAAAAACAAAAAGAATACGCCTGACCGGATTGAGCTGAGCAAATACTGCCGTTTTTGCAAAAAGCACACCGATCATAAGGAAACCAAGTGACCCAACGATGCTGAGGATGTGAAGAACATGGCAGACGAGAAGAACGCCAAAAAGGAAAAGGTTTCCTTCTTTGCGCGGGTGCTGCGCTTTTTTAAGCTGCTTCCCGGCCGCGTCGCCACGCCGTTTAAAAACATGTGGCACGAATTGCGCAAGGTGACCTGGCCGACACGCACTGATCTTGTGAACTATACTGTCATCGTGCTCTTGTTCATACTGGTCATGAGCGTTGTCATCGGCCTGTTAGACACGGGCGCCTCGTCCCTTGTGAGGCTGATTACCCCGAAGTCTTGATGCCGGTGCCCCAATGGAGACCGGTATACACGGGCTGTTTGACCGATTCGCCCAGAAACATTAGGAGAGCCATATGACCGAAAAGAAAAAAGAGCCCTGTTGGTATGTAGTACATACTTATTCGGGCTATGAGAACAAAGTCAAGGACAACCTGGAGAAGGCCGTTGAGAATAATGGCATGCAGGACCTGATTATGGAAGCCAGGGTTCCTGTAGAGGATGTCGTTGAGATCAAAAATGGCAAGCGGGTCAAATCCCAGCGCAAGATTTACCCTGGCTATGTGCTGGTGAAGATGATCGAAACCAGCGAAAGCTGGTATGTCGTGCGCAATACCCGCGGCGTCACCGGCTTTGTGGGCCCGGATAGTAAGCCCATCCCTCTTACGGAGGAAGAAGTCGAGAAGATGCTCAACTGCGAAAAGCAGTCAGTGGAGTTTGGCATTGCCATTGGCGAAGAGGTTCGCATTCTTTCCGGTCCGCTGGAGAACTTCACCGGTACGGTTCTTGATGTAGACACCATCAGGCAAAAGCTTAATGTCAAGGTAAAAATGTTCCTTGGCCGTGAGATGCCGGTGGAGGTCGCTCTGGATCAGGTGGAGAAGGTTTAAGCTTTACCGCCGGCTTGCCGGCGTGAAGGCAGCGGTTAAATCCGTATGCTGCCGCAATTATTTTGCGGGTGGGAGGAACGCATAACGTTCCGCAGGACCACATTTAGTAGGAGGTGCCATCTTTATGGCAAAGAAAGTTACTGCTCTCGTCAAGCTGCAGGTTAACGCGGCAAAGGCCACGCCTGCACCGCCTATCGGCCCCGCTTTGGGTCAGCATGGCGTCAACATCCCTGGCTTCTGCAAGGAGTTCAACGAGCGTACGGCCAAGCAGGCGGGTCTTGTGATCCCCGTGGTCATCACCGTTTACTCCGATCGTACCTTTACTTTCATCACCAAGACTCCGCCTGCACCCGTGCTCATCAAAAAAGCGCTGGGTCTTGAGAGTGCCAGCGCCAAACCCAATAAGGATAAGGTCGGCAAGCTGACCAAGGCGCAAGTTCGTGAGATTGCTACGGCTAAAATGCCCGACTTGAATGCTGCCAGCATCGAAGCTGCCATGAGCATGGTGGCTGGTACCGCACGCAGCATGGGCATCACGGTTGAAGAGTAAGGGTCTAGCCGAAAAATGATGCTGTCATTTTCTCGGTATATTTGTGGGAGGACAGAGTGCCGCTAATACCACATGGGAGGAAAGTTTGACATGACTCACGGAAAAAAATATGTCGACAGCAAAAAGCTGATCGATCCCCTCAAGGCGTATGATCCTTCTGAGGCCATTGATCTGGTTTTGAAGACCAGCAAGGCCAAGTTTGATGAGACGGTAGAAATTTCCGTCCGCTTAGGTGTTGACCCCCGCCACGCTGACCAGCAGGTCCGCGGTGCTGTGGTTTTGCCTCACGGCACTGGCCGTACGGTTCGCGTACTGGTTTTTGCTAAGAACGATAAGGCCAAGGAAGCGGAAGCTGCTGGTGCCGATTTCGTTGGCGCGGAAGATATTGTTGCCAAGATCCAGAATGAGAACTGGTTTGGGTTTGATGTCTGCGTCGCTACCCCTGACATGATGGGCCTTGTTGGCCGTCTGGGCCGCGTGCTAGGCCCCAAGGGCTTGATGCCCAACCCCAAGTCCGGCACCGTGACCATGGATGTGGCCAAGGCTATCGCAGAAATCAAAGCCGGTAAAGTAGAATACAGGGTGGACAAAACCTCCATCGTGCATTGCCCCATCGGCAAGTCATCTTTCGGCCAGGAGAAGCTGACGGAGAATTTGAGCTCACTGATGGATGCCATCAATAAAGCCAAGCCTTCTGCCGCCAAAGGAACCTATCTGCGCTCTGTATACCTGAGCAGCACCATGGGTCCTGCTATAAAGGTAAACGCCCAGAAGTTCTAAGCTTTGCTTTCAAGTAAAAGTGGTCAAGTGCTTTGCGCTTGGCCACTTTTACTTGATTTTGCACGATTCACTTGTGCTTCTCACTCTCACTTCGAATGGCTGGCTTGAGATACACGGCCAGTGAATCGTGTAAGGAATGCTGTTACACAAACACCGCGCGCCAGGCATAGCCGAGTGACGCGATTACAAACGAGGGGGACCACTCTTCACTCGTAGCTCCCCAGGAGTACGCTTTAGCTGCGCTGTTTTCAAAAATGCATCATGAATGGAAAGGTTTTCCGATTCAAAATCTTGAGATATAAAATATCTTGTGGTATACTGTGAAAAAGTTCAGGCTTTGCCCGACACGAATAAGAGGAAACGACAATGAAAATGCAAGAGTCCGGTGAGAATTATTTGGAGTCCATTCTGGTTTTGACACAAGAAAAGGGAATGGTACGCTCCATAGATATAGTCAATGCCATGAGCTTCAGCAAACCCAGCATCAGTAATGCCATGCGACGGTTGAGGGAGAATGGGTATATCAAGATGGACAGAAGCGGCTTCATTACGCTAACGGAACAAGGGCGCAATGTGGCCGAATCGGTATATGAGAGGCATCGGCTGCTGACTGAGTATTTACAAAGCCTTGGTGTCAGTGAAAAAACGGCTGCGGAGGATGCATGCCGTGTGGAGCATGTGTTAAGTCAAGAAACATTCGATTGTATTAAGCAGCATATGGAGTTCAGATCTTAACCATGGCCAAAGCAGGCACATGAAAGCCAGCTTTCGCGGGGAAGGAGTGGAGTGACGTAAGTATGGAAATAACATTACTGGTGCTGATGCTTTTGGGACTCGCGGCAGCAGTGGTGCTCTATATATACGACAGACGCCACTCAAAACGGGAAAGCATTCGGCAAGATAAAATGCGAAATGGTGAGCTGTATCAAGAACTTACGGATATTATTCGCAGGTGCAAGCGTCGCTATGTCGAACAGGTAAGGATCGGGCGGGAGTGCGTTGAGTTTAAAATGCTGGTGCCGGCAGGGAGGAAGGTAGTCTTTTTACTGGAAGGAAGGGGATTTCGTCCTCTTTCACAGCAAAGACAGCATACGCTCTGCCAACTTCTGATGCAGGATATACCCGTGTTGGCCGACAAGAGCCGGTATACGGTACGCAAAGAAGCAAAGCCTCTTCCTAATGGAGAAAAGACGGTAGAATATGTCTATACGATGAAAATCGGCTATAAGGATGCATTGAACCGTTCGCCATATTATATGCAGGGTTAGATGTCTTCCCATATCGGGCCGCCCTTAACCGGCTTATCCAGCCTGATTTCTACAAAGCAACGCAGGCTGTCAAAGGGAGCATCCTTGCCATCAAACTTGGTGGAAGCTTCCGGTCCTTCTCTAAATACTGTTCGCAGCCATAGCACCTGCCCTCCTGTTAATGGAGGACTTTTTTTGGTGTAATTGCAAGCTGTGCAAGAAAGGCCGCCAGCATCGCAGTCAAAGGCCAGCTTTTCTGCATCTTCCAGTTTTTTTCCGCAGTGGACGCAGTGATGGAGTCTGGGTTTATAGCCGAGAAGGTTGGCATAATGCAATAGAAATCCGGATATAAGACCTCGCCGGTCATCTTTGCTGTAGGTCAAACGATGCAGGCTTTTAACTAAAAGCCAAAAGAGCGGGTCACTGTCTTCACCTGGCTGTGCAGCAGCTTCTGCGAGGCTTAGCATATAAGCCCCGCAGGATAAAAGGCCATAATCCAACCGCAGGGGATAAAAACTGTCATGCAATGTGCAAGTGGATAGTATGTTTTTTTCATGTTGGGAGAACAATACATACTCGCCTGTGCAGAAAACTTCGCTGGCGCTCATCAAAGGCGATTTTGGCCGACGGCAACCACGGGATAATGCTTCCACCCGCCCCATGGAAGGCGTCAAAAGGGTGAGAATACGGTCATTGTCACGGTAATTCACACCCCGCAGCACAATAGCGGAAACAGTGAGGGAAGACATAAAACCTCCAAACCTTGAGATACGCAAAGCATACCACAATTTGGCGCTGTATGGAAGGATCAGCTGCCTGTTGACCGGTATTTGCGCACGCCAATCCGCCAGATGATCAGCATTAATCCAAGTACAATAAAGCCGGAGATAGGGGAGACAAAGGCAAGCCAGGGTGCTTCGCCCCACAAGGATTTACCTAGGATGTAGGCAGCCGGGAGATGCATTGTAAGCCCTATGGGAGCAACGATGAGAAACAATGCACGCATGGGCTTGGGATAAATGTCAATGGGATATTGGCAGGCTGTGCGTCCGCCATAGGTGAGAATATTGACCATTTCGATGCTCTTTACAGAGAACAGGGAGACTACGGCTTCAATCAGGAACAATCCCAGAAAGAGAGCAAAGGTGCCTGCAAGGCTGAACAGCAAGCAAATGAGCTTATCCCATGTCCAATGAATGCTTGTTTGATGTGTTGCCATGACGATTGCGGTCAGGCCAACCAGCGTGCTGCCCAAACGCCTTGGGTCCATCTGTCCAAACATAAGCTGCACAAAAGTACCGCGAGGGCGTAAAAGTACCGTATCAAACCAGCCGGTCTGCACCATTACAGAAAAACTGCTCACCCCCCTGGCGAACCACTCTACCAAGGAGAAGGAAAATTGCATCATGCCAAAGAAGAGCAATATTTCTCCGCCATTCCATTGGCCCAGGGATGAAAAACGGCTGAACAGCAGGAGCACGGCGCCGAATTCCCCGCCAGTCATAACGGCCATAGCCACCGTGTGCCAGAAGAAGGAGACAGGGTATTGCAAGTGGCTTTTTAAAAGCATGCGGGATGCGTGAAGTCCATATTTCAATGTGTCCATCGTTCAGCCTCCCTGTACGGTGACCCGGCGTAGGTTTTTTCTCCACCATATCTGCCCCACCACAATCAGCAGCAAAAGCCAAGTTACCTGAATGCAAAGGGCTGGTAGAATTTCATCATATGAGAAGCTGCCTGTATAAAAGCGGATGGGCATGTCCAAAGCCTGGGCAAAGGGTTGATAGTGAATGATACTTTGAAAACTTTTAGGAAAAAGGGTAAGTGGGATAATGTTTCCAGACAGGAAAAAGAAAATCATCTGCACAACATTGCCAATCCCTCTGGGGTCCAGTGTTCGCATGGTGATGGCATTGAGAATATTTGCGATGGCGCTGATCACACCAAACCCCAGCGTGAGGGATAGAAAAAACAGCAGGAGAGAGATAAGGCTGTGGGGCGGACCAATGGTCAGCGGTGCGGGCAGTATGGCGGCAAACGCGAACATGGGTATGGCGCGCATGACACTGCCCACAACCTTTTGTGCCAGGGTACGAAGGTACCAATAAAAATAAGTGTTCACCGGCCTACATAGTTCATAGGCAATGCCACCGGTCATTATTGCTTCTCCCAGAGCGGGATCACTGCCAAGCAATGCCCGAAAGAAAGCTTGCTGCAGCCAGACATAGGTTACCACTTGAGAAAATGGCACCGATGTATCCCCGCCGGATGCATACAGTGCCTGGTACAAAAAGATCAATGCCAAGCCAAAGGCCAACTGGGTGACGATACCGCCAAGCGCCGCGCCGCGGTACTGGGTTTCTAAAAGCGCACGCAGCCGGAAGGCAGTGAAATAAGGCCTTAACCATTCCTTCATAGCGCCATCTCCTTGTACATGGCAGCAATCAGGTGATCTAGCTGCTGCTCTTGAACGGTAAGCTGGCTTAGCGTCCCTTCCTTTTGTAAAAGTGACAAAATCAGGTCGGTAGGCGTCTCATGTTTATCATACTGTATGATGTAGCAGCCATCTTCCTCTTGCCTTACGGTGATCCCGGCAGGAAAAGAAGGCATGGTCCGGCCATCTTGATAACAGGCCTTGATGGTGGCCAGGGTATCATAACGGGATAGCAGAGACGGTAAATTGCCGTCATACAGCAAGCTGCCACGGCCAAGCACCATCACCCTGTTGCATAATGCCGCAATATCACTCATGTCATGTGTGGTGAGCAGGATGGTTGTGCCATGGGTCTTGTTTTCTTTTTGGAGAAAGGAGCGCAGGGATAATTTGCTGACTGCATCCAGGCCGATGGTCGGCTCATCCAGAAATAAAAGCTCAGGACTGTGTAATAGTGATCCGCACAACTCTGCGCGCATCCTTTGTCCAAGGCTCAATTGGCGCAGCGGGGTCTGTAAAAGTGGCTGAAGCTCCAGCGCATCACACAGTTCCTTAAGGCGGGAAATGTAGTCTGTCTGTGAGACGCGGTAGATGTCCTTTAACAAGTCATACGAATCCTTTATAGGCACATCCCACCATAATTGAGTGCGCTGTCCAAAGACAACACCGATACGGCGAACATGGGTTTTGCGGTTAAGCCAGGGTGTCAAGCCTCCAATTGTGGCTTCGCCGCCGTCTGGCGTCAGGATGCCGCTGAGGATTTTCACTGTGGTGGATTTCCCGGCGCCATTGGGGCCAATATAGCCCACCAATTCACCCTTTTCGATGGAGAATGAAACATCGCTTAACGCCGAGACGATTGCCTTTTCTCTTCTGAGCAGGCGAAAAGCGCCTTTTTCTGCACGACGCCGCAGTGTAAAGGTTTTGTTGAGGTTTTGAACAGATATGTATGCCATATTAGCTCCCTTCGGTCGAAACAAGAAACAGGGTTTTTTATTATAGGCGTCACGGAAAGAATTGTCAATCATTTCTGAAGGGCATTATCAAAATGTTATCCCATAGTCGCATATCAAGCCCAAAACGTTTTTTTGCATTAACAGTTGCATGTTTCAGACGATATATATTAGTATTGATTTAATTACGTCGTTGTTGATAAATTGATATGGCCTGAAAATTCGTTAAGTGTAAACACAGAGCTTGAATCTAAGTGCTTTAATAAAAATATTATCATGGTGCTGTAGGAGGCACGGTTTCATGGATATGGGTGTCGTCCTGATCCGGCTTTTCGTAAACACTGCCCCTGTATTGGCGGCACTGTATATGTATATGGGTATCCGTTTCTGGCGGTATGGAAAGAAAAACGGATATGCATGGTTTGCCATGCTGCTGTTTTGCTGTGCCTCTTTTGCCCTTGAATACTATTTTGAAATGCATGCCTCCGATATCCCAACCAAGCTTTTGTTAAGATCTGTCTCTGTATGGACGGTCTCGATGCTGCCGGCTTTTGGTATACTCTACATTCGCCGGAGAACAAAAAAAGAGCAAGAAGCCAAATGGTTGTCCTCTGCCATGGTCGTCTTGGCTTTCATGATTGGAATATTGTTTATACTAAATCCCTATCACAGCTTGTTTTACAAAGACGTGTTCGTGCGCAATATCGGCGGGTATTCCGCTTTATATCTTTCCAAAGGGCCGATGTACTTTGTACTTTGCGGCTATTTTGTGCTGTTTGTGCTGTATGGAATCTATTGCTTATGGGGTGCCCACCATGCAGCGCAATACCCATCTGAGAGGCGTCGATACCTGCTATTAATCTTCTTTTTGGCTTCTATGATGCCTGGTGTCCTTTGGCAGGTGATGGGTCTGGAAAGGATATTTGATCCGACGCCTGTGTTTCTTTTGTATCTGGGGTCTGTTTCCTTGTGGGGCGGCGGAAAAAACGATTTGATGCAGACCCAGTTGGCCCGGTGGGATGAGATGTATCTTGACAGCCCCGAACCAGCATTTTTGTTCTCAGAGGAGGGCGAACAGAAAAAGTCAAATTTGGCTGCAGACCGCCTTCAGTGCATAGCGGAAATAAAGTCCGAGACATTGAAAAAGCTATTTGACCAGGCGGCGGCATGCAAGGTTCCGGTTGGCTTTCCCGTAGAGCGGCCCGTCCAATGGATGGATGTCAGGAAAAGTGTGTTTGGGGCAAGCTTAAACTACTTGCATTACCATTTAACAGATATAACGGATAAGCGCAGCCAGCATCAGCGCTTGCGTTCCAGTGAGGAGCAGTACCGGCTGCTGATTACCCAAATGCAGCAAGGGCTTGCCGTATTTGAAGCGGATGAAAGAAAGCCGCCTGAATCTTATGTATGTCAGCATGGCAATGAAGCATTTGCTAAGTCTGTTGGGGTGGCTTGTGCATCCATGCTGCCGGGACTCCGAATCATAGATGTTTTCCCTATGATGGATGAGGGTTGGAGAGGCGCGATTTACCAAGTATCCAAAGGTGTTGAGGTACCCAGATTTGAACGCTATTGGGCAGAAAAGAAGCGTAGCTTTGGTATACGCATATATGCCCCGCTGCCGGGCCAGGTAGCCGTGATTCTTTCCGATATTACAGATCGCAAGTCCATTGAGCAAGAGCTTCGTACAAAGGACAAGCTTCTTCTGGCAGTTATTGGCCTTACACAAGATCTGCTGGGTGTTCAAGAATATGAAAAAATTATACCCCGGGCTTTGGCACTGGTAGGCGAGGCTATGGATACAAGCCGCGGCTATTTATTTGAATGCGCGTATCAAAACGACGCGCTGCATTCTGTGAATTTGCGGGCACAGTGGAGTGCGCCGGGCATATTGCCGCTTAAGGAGCATCCGTTGACTGGTCAGATAAATAGCTCGGGTATATTGGACTTTCTATCAGAGCTGCAGACTGGAAAGGCATATGCCATGCAAATGGGGGATAACGCGCAGTGTGATGGCCAGCAGCTTTTGATTGGTCAGGATATGAAGTCACTGCTTGTGCTGCCTGTTTTTGCTGGAGAACTGTTTTGGGGCTTTGTTGGCTTTGATGAATGCCGTTGGCATCGGAACTGGACGACAACAGAGCAAGGCGTCTTGCGCTTGTTTGCCGACTCCTTGGGCCGTGCGGTCGAGCGCTATATGAACGAGTTGAAGCTGCGCAGCGCGCAGGAGCGCAATACAGCTATGCTTCATGCTATACCAGATTTATTCTTCATCATCACAAGGGAGGGAAAGGTTACCCACTACCATGCATCCATAAGGCAGAACGAACAGCATATTCTGCCTGAACGGTTCTTGGATAAGTTGGTAACGGAAGCCTTCCCACCCAGCACGGGGCTTCCGATGCTAAATCATGTGCGGATTGCCCTGAGCGAGAATACGATGCGGCTTTTCGAATTCACAATGGATATGGCGGGGCAGATCATGCATTTTGAAGGCAGGCTGCTGCCTATCAATCAGGAATCTGTTTTGCTTCTGGCAAGAGATATCACCGAGCGGAAACGGCGCTTGGAGAGGATAGAATACTTAAGTTATCACGACCAACTGACTGGGTTATATAACCGGCGCAGGTATAAGCAGCAGATCATGCGAATTGACAAAAGCGATAATTTGCCGCTTGCGGTAATCATGGCCGACTTAAATGGTTTGAAGCTTACCAACGACGCGTTTGGACACCAAATGGGCGATTTGCTTTTGACAAAAACGGCAGATGTGTTGCTTAGGGTATGCCCTGCCGAGACGGTATACCATATGGGCGGAGATGAGTTTGTTATCCTTCTTCCGCATACGGGTACCGGCGATGCAGAGATGATCTGCCGCAGCATACAAAAAGAAATCGGTGCCGAATCCACTGGCATGCTGGTGTTTTCTATATCTATCGGATATGCGGTGAAGCGGACAGCTGAAGAGTCCATCAGCGATGTCTTCCGCCAGGCAGAGGATGACATGTACCGCCACAAGTTGACCGAAGGTGCCGAAATGCGCCGGCGTGCTGTGAATCAGATACTGCAGGCGTTATATCAGCGCAGTCCAAGAGAGATGCAGCATTCCAAGCAGGTAGGGGAATTGAGCGAAAAAATTGCAAGGGCAATGGGTTTAGGGCAAGAATCTGTTAGCCAGGCCTATCAGGCAGGCCTCATGCATGATATCGGCAAGATCGGCATTGATCAGGAGATATTGGAGAAAAGCGCAAGGCTGAATGATGCAGAACGTCGGGAAATGCGCCGTCATAGCGAAGTTGGTTACCGGCTATTAAATGCAGTGCATGGCTTGTCGAATATTGCGCCCTTTGTTTTGGAACACCATGAGCGTTGGGACGGTACGGGCTATCCAAAGGGGATTACCGGAGAGAAGACGACGTTGATATCAAGAATCATAGCAGTGGCTGACTGTTTTGATGCCATGATATCGCCACGTACATATAAAGAACCAATTACACAAGCGGAAGCCATTATGGAGGTGAAATCCTGTGCCGGTAAGCAATTTGACCCACAGGTTGCACGCGCGTTTGTAGAGGGTGTTATGGGATATGTTTGGGATGAACCGTATACTCATTCGGCGGAGAAGATTACAATAGATGCTGCACAAACATACTTGGAACACAAGCCAAGAATAAGGCAGCAAGAAGAGATTGGCATGTAAAGATGATCGTGAATAGATAAATATAAAGAGCTCTGACCTTACGCATAAACCAAACTTGATGATGCGTAAGGTCAGAGCTCTTTTGATATGAAAAAGGGAGTGTCGCAAAATCCGTGTAAATGGAATACTTTCTGAAAGTTGGGAAAAAACTACTACCGCTTTTACTCCTGCGCAGGGTAGGGCAACGCTGGGGAGCGACCCGAGCGGTACAGGAGGTTT
>JAEWSC010000045.1 GCA_023398575.1 Bacillota bacterium
GTCCATATCGTGCCATCCCTTCTCTGGCGATGATTCATCACCATAAAAACATGATAGGGGCAATAAAAATTGGTTGCAAGAGGAAGTATTTTAATTGTAAGGGTTTGCGTGCCGTAATGATTGTAAACATTTATTAATCACACAAAACCTCCCATTCAAGCAAGTTGCTGAGGAGCGAGCAATACAAAGAGACGGGCAGCCTGCCAGGTTGTGCAGGCCGCCCGTTTCATCAGATTGTTAACCCCGATCAGTTACTAAATGAACACACCGCATCGATCCACGCAATATGGGTTTCTTGGCAATGGCCTTTGCTTATTCATCTGCTACCAGCAGGAACAGCCCCGCCTGATCGATTTCAAAACTCAGGATGCCGTTTTCGTACGTATACGCAAGGTCCGTCAGCACTTGAGAATCAATACGGTATAGCTTGAACGCCGTCACGTTTTGAAGTGGCACAGATACGCGCATAAGACCCGGAAGCGCTACACTCCGCCCGGCTTCTTCATATGAAAA
The DNA here is from genome assembly GCA_023398575.1 of Bacillota bacterium. Classification (GTDB taxonomy): domain Bacteria; phylum Bacillota; class Clostridia; order Christensenellales; family Aristaeellaceae; genus JAEWAH01. The sequence goes on from JAEWSC010000045.1 coordinate 514, forward strand.
GGTTAGTGCATACAACACGCCCTCAAATGGCGTCTCCTGACCATGCACGGCCAACTGGCCGCGAGGCGGGGGGGTATTTCCCACAGGCTCCGCTGTGGCACCCAAAAGGAGCGGGAACGCAGCCTCCGCCTGTTTGTTCTTCTCCATAACGATGTTTTTCATCGCACCGCACACAACGCAGACATTCATTGGCTGGCCGTTCACATTCACCTGGGCAAATTCGCAGTTTACGGTCTTGACAGATTTGCATGAACCCCGCTCACAAATCGAACTGTGCGTATCATTGCTGTTGCTTGTCCAGGTGACGTACAGATGCCTGAGCGCCTTCACCGCATCGGTTACATATGTATCCTTGCACCGGGCGCAGGTATAGGTTGAAAAACCATCCTTGTCGCATGTGGGCGGTGTTATGGCCGCCTGATAATCATGTCCGAGTGCCGGAATGGTCTGCTGCGCGACCAACACGGCAGAGCACACGCTGCAGTGCTTGCCTTCGGTCAGCCCCGTTTGTGTACATGTGGGTGCAACCGCCACATCGATGGCCTGGGTATGACCTGCCACCGGAAGGGTTTGCTGGGCGGCCAATACCGCAGAGCAGACGGTGCAATGCTTACCCTCGGTCAGCCCCGTTTGCGTGCAAGTGGGTGCAACCGCCGCGTCGATGGCCTGGGTATGACCTGCCGCCGGAAGGGTTTGCTGGGCGGCCAATACAGCAGAGCAGACGCTGCAGTGCTTGCCTTCGGTCAGCCCCGGTACCGTGCAGGTGGGTGCAACGGCCGCGTCGATGGCCTGGGTATGGCCTACCGCCGGAACGGTTTGCTGCGCGACCAGCACGGCAGAGCATGCGCTGCAGTACTTACCCTGCGTCAGCCCCGGTACCGTGCAGGTAGGCGCAACCGCCCCATCGAAGGCTTCGATATGGCCCGTCGCCGGGATGATTTGCTGCGCAACCAGCACGGTAGAGCACACGGTGCAGTGCTTGCCCTGCGTCAGCCCCGTTTGTGTGCAGGTGGGCGAAACCGCCGCGTCCAAAGCCTCAATATGGCCTGCCGCCGGAATGGTCTGCTGCGCCACCAAAACCGTAGAACAGGTGGTACAGTGCTTGCCTTCGGTCAGCCCCGGCACCGTGCAGGTGGGCGCGACCGCCGCGTCTGTAGTCTCGGTATGGCCCGTCGCCGGGATGGTCTGCTGCGCGATCAATACCTCCAAACACACGGTACAGTGCTTGCCTTCGGTCAGCCCCGGTACCGTGCAGGTTGGCGCGACCGCCGCGTCTGTAGCCTCGGTATGGCCTGCCGCCGAGATAATCTGCTGCGCGATCAATACCTCCAAGCACACGGTACAGTGCTTGCCTTCGGTCAGCCCCGCTACCGTGCAGGTAGGCGCCACCGCAGCGTCAACAGCCTCGGTATGGCCCGTCGCCGGAATGGTCTGCTGCGCGACCAAAACCTCCGAGCACAAGGTGCAATGCTTGCCCTCAGTCAGTCCCATTTGCGTACAAGTAGGCGCGGCCGCCGCGTCGATGACCTCGGAGTGAACCGGATCGCCCATAGTGTTGCCGCATACGCAAGAAGCACCTTTTGTGCAGTCGGCGGGAATGGTGAATGAACAAAACTCTGTAATGCTACCCATTTCACGCCCCATCATATTGAGCAAACAAGATGGGTTATTGCAGTAGTAATTACGTTCGTGCCCATTTGTGGCAACTATCCAAAAACCTACCGTCTCGATGTCGCTGTTGCCGCACCATTTGCATTGCGGACCGCTGGCTAGCGTCGTACCGCACAGCAACAATACTATTGCCAGCAAGATGGCGAAAATCCAAATCTTTTTCATTTACATACCTCTTTACTTGATCGCGTTATTGCACCAAGTTTGGTCGCAACGGGCTCCCATTGATCCGGTTACCACGCCGTCTTTGCAAATAAGCTTCATTATCCAGCGCTAGTCAATGTCATTGGTTGTAGGCTGTTTCGCCACACGAAATGCTTGACTTTACCGCCTGATGAAAACCTGCGTACCCAGATCAATTGCCAAGACTCTTCAACGTTTCAATAATGGGAAGCAGTTGTTCGGTAGCAAGGCCTTCCAAGTCTGTGACGGGTACATCAAAAAGCCAATAATCCCCCGTCGCGTGGTTTTCCCCTTCACACCACACGTTCAGCCTGCCCCCATCGCCAAAGTAAAACTGAGTCGCAAACTCGGCAGTGTCTATGCTCTTTGCAAGTTTTTCATAGGCTGCCGCCCTGATTTCTTCGGGAATTTCACCTTCGGCCCCTGCAATTGTCAAACCGAACTTACCGTCCAGCACCAGCTGCTTGAACGCATCCTTATCCTTTACAAAATCCCACAAATTTGCCGCGTACGCATCGCCCGTCGTCAAATCAAAAAGCTGTGCGCGTATGGCGTTGACAGCGTAAGCCGCACCCGCTGTATAAGCAATATCATAGGTCCTTATGCTCAGCAGATTGCCCGACACCCTTTGGAAAACGGGTACGATGTCATAGGTGGTATCCTGAATGGCATCAACCGTTGGCAAGAGGCAGAACGACTTCAAGCCGTCATTCAACTTTGCTTCAATCCCCTTGTCTGTCAACCCGCTGACTGCAACATAACGGGCCTGCGCATCACCGCTGCCATAGTTTTCAAGTACTTTGTAGACAAACGTCACATTGTCCATAGGCTTTGCGTCAGAAGCAGCGGCATTTTTCTCCTTATCTTGATTGACGCTGGCGCTTATATCGCTTAGGGAGCCGTCCTCCATATATTTATACAGCACGGCCGTACTCTTATCGCCAGTGGTAACGACCGCGAACGTGCGGGTGCCATCGGGGTAATTGGTGTTGTGATCAATCCAGGTTCCCTCATTGATATAGAGCTTCCCATTGCCTATGTCAAGAAAGCTGGGTACGTGGGTGTGGCCAAACAAGACGATGTCTACGTTTTCGTTGGGGTTTTCCAGGTACTGCTTCTTTGCCTGATCGTAAAAATATTCCCACTCCAAGGTTCCGGCCACCGCCTCCACAAAGGTGTTGGGTACCTTAATATTGTTAATTTCCTGGCGCTCGGCCCAAGTGCGCTGAATATTCTTAAACAGTACCGGCGCGGAAATGGTGCCATCTGCCTGCTGGGCCGGATAGAAATCGAGATACGTATACGCATCATTAAAGCCAGCAATGCGCACATCAAATATCTTCTGGTCCAGACTTTCGTTGGGTGTTATCCGGGTGGAGATATTTTTGAGTATTGCGTAATAAATGTAAGCGCCATATTGATCCATGTCGGTTTTGTCAGGGACGGTTGTTACAACCGGCAAATCCTTTTCCACGGACGGATGGCCCTGGAGCACCCAGCTGGTTGCGTAGCGCGCATAAAAGTAACCGGCAGGCAGAATGGTTTCATCGCTGCCAAGCAGCTCAGCGTTGGATACGGTATCCGGCGCGGAAAATACGTCATAGCGGTGACCATGCTCGATGGCAATTTCATTGCGGTCGCCGGTATAGTAGGTGCCCAGCCCCTTGACATCCCTGGCCTGCACAATGCCGGGCAGCGCTTCGTCCAGCACGCCCGATTCTAGCGTCATGTCGTGATTGCCGGGAATATAGACCAGCTTGATGCCGGCGCTCATAACGCCCTTGAGCGCCTCCATGACATTTTGATTGTTTGCAATCACCTCGCGGTAAAATGCAGAGGAATCGGTGTGTGCCGGATAATCAAGCGGCAGATACCATTCATCCAAAAAGTCGCCGTTGATTATCAATTCCCGCACGTCAGCCGTCGCCTGTATACGCTTTAAAAATTCCACCAAATAGACCTTGTTGGCCGCATTCTCGGAAAAGGAGTCGTCAATTCCCAAATGAATATCGCTGATAACGACAATCTTGTCTCGGGTTTCTCCGGCCTTCCAAAGCGGCTGCACACCGTTTGCAGCCTCAGCCATTGCGGATGTTGCCATGGTCAACAGTATACAAAGTGCTGTGAATAAAGGTAAAATCCATTTTTTCATACGTACTCCTCCTGATTATATGGATAGCGCAATGCTGCGCAAGCCCGGCAGTATCCCATCAACCCCAGGGAAAATGTTGGTACGCAAGCTGCGTCACCTGATCTTTATCATCCAGCGTTAACACCGCATAGAAGGAAAATGGCTCCTCTCCCCCCTCGTTCTGCCCAGCAAACCATTGCAGTATATCCTGACAGGGGAGGTTCAGGGCGATGTTTTCATCAAAATCCATCGGCATGAGAACGACACAGTCATCCGCCAGCAAAAGCTCTACCGGGTTTTCCTCATCAAAGCCGAATAAATCCAAATCCGCCTCGCCATCATCATCGGTCAACAGAAAATCACCAAAGCACCCCTTCACCACAATGGCAGAGGATGCATCTGCATCTGTCTGTGAAATGCCTAAAACATAGAAGTACGGGTAGTTCTCCGGATTGATTGCACCGACTGCCTCCGCAGCGTTACCCTCCGCCAGCGTGGCCGTGCAGCCAAGCGCCAACAGGAGCGAAAGCGCCAAGCATACCAGCTTTTTCATGAAATATCACCTCCCATTATCGTCATTACCATGCAGGATGGATTGCAATGCTTCAATTATCAAGCTACGCTTTCTCTGTACTGATCTTCTTTGGCCAGTAGCAGATGCCCACATCCAGTGCGCGGGGCTGATCCAAATGGAAATCGGCATAGATGCAGTACCAGCAGCTTTGCTCTGCCGCGCCACCCCGTGGTGTAAAGGCGGGACATTGCTGTCTGGGCCAGACGTTGCCGCCGGCATTAGGGGCAGACAACGGCCGGTCTTCCCGCCGCCTGGCGGTCTCACCCATAAAAAGCGCTCCCTTCTCTTTTACTGCTTTCCTGACAGGAGGATAGCATCAAAGAAAAGGGAGCATTCAACGTATGCTTATAAGCCGCGATTTTCTACCTAAAGTTGTCGTATTTTGAAAAACATCTTATGGCCGGCGCTTTTTACACGGACATCAAACCATCATCCGAACCTTGAACATGCCGCCCGCCAGCTCATACAAAAGCTCACCGCCGCACTTTTTAACAAAATCTGCCACGCTTTGCGTGCCCCTGCCATGGCCTGCCTTGTCAGATTTGGGCAGGCCGCTTTCATCCAGCAGAACCTCGCCTGTGTAGGGGTTGCTTATTTCAAGAATAAGCTGGCCTGTATGTACAGCGGTAAAGCGCACAACGGGCTCTATCCCAACAGGCAGGGCAGCAAGCGCAGCAATGGCGTTTTCCATCAGGTTGGATACACTCATAGCCAGCGCAAGCTCGTCCACGTGAAGCTTTTCGGGTATGTTCAGCCGAAGCTGGCAGCTATAGCCCCGCTGCCGCGCAAGATCAGCATAATAGGATACGGCAGCGTTTACCGGCACGTTCTGGCAGTAGCTTTGCGGCTTTTGAGGCAGTGCCTCGCTCTGCCGTTGGATAAGGCTGGATGCCTTTTCCGTTTCCCCCTCCTTGAGCAGAGCAAGCAGCGTATTGTTGAAGTGACGGCGGTCATGCTGCACGATGCTCATCTGCCGTACCGCCTCATCCATCAAGCTCAGCCGCTGCCGGGTCAGCTCCCGGTCCGAGAGCATTTTTAGGTTTTCCTCCCGCAGCGCTGCTTCCCGCAAGGTCTTTCGCAGCGAAAAAAACATAGCGAGATAAACGAGCAGCACCAGCAGGACAAGCAGCAGAAGCGGGGCAAAATCCTTTGTAAGCGTCTGCTCCACATCGGCGCTGGACATAAAGTACCACGCAAAATTTCCAAAAAGGCCAGCCGCTACAAAAAGATACACACTCCACTGCTCCGCCGCCTGCCGGTAGAGCGGCCGCAGGCGCTTGCGAAACAGCAATATAGCAGCTAAGAACATGAAAAAGCGCAGCGCCGTGACGGCATATTCCGGGTGGGGAAACAGACCGCAGAGGTAGTAGCTCAATATGACCGTAACGGCATAAACGTTCATGACTGTGAGGCAGTTGAACAGCCACTGCATAAACGTTTCTAGAAAGAGGGGCTTTACGGCAATGCCTACAAAGATAAAAAACAGGATATCCAGCTTGCTCAGGGTTGTATAATCATTTTGCAAATAAAAATAAACGTTCAGCATCAGGTTAAGCACTACGATGGCAGCAAGCGCCATAAGCAGCGTTCGGGGTCGGCATTTGGGCCGGGCCAGCGTAAACAGCAGCGCTACCAGCATAATGTTTGTCACAATGGACCGTAAAAAATCGCAGAACTGCAAAATCAAGCCTCCCCTAGCCGATAGCTCATATAGGCGTTTCGTGTTGACGCGAAATGCTTGCCGGAGGCAGGCACAAAGGTGCCGCCTTGAAGGGTAAAGCCGTCCTTGGTCAGCCGCTCCACGCGGCTCATGTTCACCACATAGGCGGCATGAGGCTGAATAAACCGCCGGTCACCCACAAGCGAGGCAACATGCTCGGTAAAACTGCCTTGAATCGTTGTGGTTTCCACCCGTTCGCCGCTTACCAGGGTGTATGCTACGGCATGGCGTACATATTCGCAGCAGGCAATACTGCCGATGGAAAGGGTGCGCAAGCCCCCCTTGGTTTTGATGGTAATAACAGCTTCTTCCCCATAATCCACCTTTTGCGCCGCCAAGTCCAAAGCCACAAACAGCGCGCCCGCATCTACGGGCTTGAGCAGGTAGTGCAGGGGGTTGACGGAATAGGCGTCCAGCGCGAAGCCAGGCTCGGTGGTGATAAAAATAATCTGCGCGTCGGTGCTGACGCGGCGTATGCTGCGACCCAGCTCCAGCCCGCTGATCATGGGCATCACCATATCCAGCAAAAATATATGAAAGGTCTGGGTTTCACAGGCATTGAGCAGTGCATCCGGATGGCTGAACTCCCGAAGGTCGGCGCACATGCCGCGCTCTTGCAGGTATTGCCTGACAAGCGCGGCAATGCGCCCAAGCTCAGTTTCCATGTCATCGCAGATCGCAATTCTTAGCATAAGGCTGCCTCGCTAAAACGATTCTTTCGTAATTGGAAAGGCTTCTTCGTACAAAGGCGCTGCTCACTCGCGCCGGTCATTGGGTGCAGTCAATATCCACTCGTATCCAAACTTGTCTCTAACTAGCGCACCCATACCGCCGTCATCGGGCGGCGGATGCGGGGTCAATCGCTGAATCGCCTGGCCTTCCCTCGCCAGCGCGTCAAAGCATTTTTCAGCCTCCGCTCTGGTGGCTAAGTGAACCATCAGGCGAATTGCATCGCGGTGCTGTACCACCACTTCCGGGTCGCCGCCGTCGGCGCCGGCGATGACGCTGCCGCCAACTACCGCCTCGGCATGCATCACTTTGCCGGCCAGCGCAGGACCACCCGTTTCGATAGTGAATCGGGACAGCCCCTTTATTTCTCCCCCGAAAACGCAGGTGTAAAGGTTCAACGCCTCTTCACAATTGCCGCAAAAGGACAGATATGGAATCACCATAGGCAGACCCTCCTTCAAAGATTAGTAGGCATAAGTATACACTACATTTTGAACGTGTCATTGTAGAAATCCGACATTCTGTTCAAATAGCCATGCGGCGTAGTCCCGCACAAAGCCTGAAAGTCGCGGACAAAGTGAGACTGGTCATGATAGCCCGCTCCTGCAGCGATAAAGGAAAGCCTGTCCTGCGTTGTTTGGATCAGGTGCAATGCGTGATTCACCCGAACGATCCGTGCGAACGTTTTGATGCTTGTCCCAAGATGCTGCGCAAAGATGCGCTCCAACTGACGTTCGCCAAGAAAAACCACTTTGGAAAGCGCGTTCAGTTTTACCGTGCCATGCAAACCCAGGATAACCCTCATGGCATAAGCCAACTGAGGGTGTATGGCCGCCTCCTGCAGCCGCGATAGAAAAATCTGATCCAGGCTGCCCTTCAGGACATCAATATCATTAGCGGCCTGCACTGCATCCAGGATTTCTTTGTTCAATTTTGCACTAAGGTCCGCAAAGGAAAACGAATCGTTTAGCAACTCCGACTGCGGAATTTGAATCAGCGGGTAAAGCCCTGCCGGATGAAACTCAATGAGCAGGAGTGTATCATACTGGCTCGCGTGGGTACCAACAACAACGGCTTTTGTGTTAACCCCCCGCAGCCCGCCCGTGACTGAACCATCCCCTATGGAATAGCTCAACGTGGCGCTGGCGGTGGGCAAAATGGTATAGTCATCCGTCATTGCGCCACGGGACGGGCAGGTCACTGTGTAATTGGCGATGTACGGCCTCAGCATGGGATGGGGCAGAATATAGACGAAGCTTTCGCCTCTTGTCAATGATGGCCCGCGATAATGCTGTATGCTTTCATAGCCAATCATACTTTGTGCTCCTCATGACATGATTGATTTATCATAACATACCCTTTGACAACCGTCCATCGGTGCATTGATTCTGGACACGCATGATGTATACATTCTGTAGGCACCCCCAGGCTATAGACGGCGGGTTGCCCAAGTGATACTATAAGAGCAACAGTTGTGAGATGGTTTTTGCCGGGAATGCCCCTATCAATTTTCAGCAAAAAAGGAGATGTACAATGAGCGCAAACTACAACCCCTATGACAACATGTTGGAGGTGCTGGAAAGGGCCGCCGGGCTGCTGGGCTTACCCGAGCGGGACTATGTGGCAGTCAAGCACCCGGAGCGGGAGCTGAAGGTGGCCGTGCCCATCGTGATGGATGATGGCAGCATACGGGTTTTTGAAGGATACCGGGTGCAGCATTCCAGCTCCATGGGCCCTTGCAAGGGTGGTATCCGCTACCATCAGGATGTTGACATCAACGAAGTGAAAGCCTTGGCCGCTTGGATGTCGCTCAAATGCGCGGTAGTCAACATTCCCTATGGCGGCGCCAAGGGCGCTGTGAAGGTGAACCCCCGGGAGCTTTCCAAAGGCGAGCTGGAACGACTGACCCGGCGGTATACAGCCATGATCCTGCCCCTGATCGGCCCGGAAAGGGATATTCCGGCCCCAGACGTGGGCACCAATGCCCAGATTATGGGCTGGATTATGGATACCTACAGCATTTTCAAAGGCTATACAGTACACGGGGTCGTGACCGGCAAGCCCCTTGAACTGGGCGGTTCGCTGGGCCGGCAGGAGGCTACGGGCCGCGGCGTTATGCTCATCACAAGGGAAGTGCTGCGGCGTCTTGGGCTCCCTGAGGCGGGAACACGTGTTGCCATACAAGGCATTGGTAATGTGGGCGGGGCCGCCGCCCGGCTGCTGAGTGAAATTGGCTGCAAGATTGTTGCCATCAGCGATGTATCCGGCGGGCTATACGACCCCTCGGGCCTGAGCATTGGCAAGGTGCTGGATTTTATCGGTGGTGAAGATGCAAAGCGGCTTTGTGAGTATCAGGATGACGGGGTGGAGCACATTACCAATGAGCAGCTTTTGCTGCTGGATTGCGACGTGCTGATTCCGGCCGCCATTGAAAACCAGATTCATGAAAAAATTGCGGGAGATGTTAAAGCCAAAATCATCGTGGAAGGCGCCAACGGCCCCACGACGGTGGAAGCGGACAGGATACTGGAAGCCAAGGGGGTCACGATCATTCCGGATATTCTGGCCAACGCCGGCGGCGTGGTCGTGTCGTACCTGGAATGGGTGCAGAACATTCAATCCATGACATGGGATGAGGACGAGGTCAACAAAACCCTGGAGCGCGTTATGGCTCGGGCGTTTGATGAGGTGTGGATCAAATCACAGGCCAATCACACCACCATGCGCACAGGCGCATACATGGTTGCCTTGAGCCGGATTGTGAAAGCCAAGAAGATTCGGGGCGTTTTCCCCTGAGCAGGGTTATCGAAGAAGTGGCATGTGCCACTTCTTCGTTTTTCTCCCGCACACTTAAGCATGGCTGCTTCCTTTTGCGGCCATTTGCTCGGAGTACGAAGATGTCATTTACTAAGTACGCAATACCTGTTCAGACAAAGATAACGTCTCCTTTAGTGCAAACAATAGTGGGAAAGCAATACAATGCAAGAAGAGGTGTTGTAGAAAATGGCTCAAATTGCAGCATTTATTGACTTTCAGGGCACGCTTGGCGGCAATGGGGTAGATGACATCAGAACCTTGGCGCTCTACCCACATTCCGCTCAAGCCATCAAACAATTGAATGATTCAGGCATATTGGCCATTGGCGTCACAAATCATAGCCATATCGCCAAAGGCGAACTGACCATGGCGGAATATGAAAGCTGTTTGCAGCAGCTGAAGGATGAGCTGCAACAAGGCGGCGCGCATTTTGACGCCGTTTACTGCTGCCCTCACGATAGACGCGATGTCTGCTCCTGCAAAAAGCCCAAATCCGGCTTGATTGATTTAGCCAGAAACGATTTTGATATCGACATTCACCATTCGTATGTCATCGGCGACATGGGCATGAATGATATGGTGCTTGCCAGAAACATAGGCGCCAAAGCGATTCTTGTTTTAACGGGTGTTGGCCAGGGCAGCATGAACGAGTTCCGGCACACCTGGCAAGGCATCGAACCGGATTGTATTGCGGCAGATTTGCTGGAGGCTGTAAAATATATTCTTACGCAACGACCCATGGAATAGGCGCCGGGGACGCGGTTTCATTGTAGCATATTGTTGATCACATCTACCGCGTCGTGTATCGCCGCCAGCTCCCGCACTGTTTTATCACGGGATACAATCTCCACCTTCCCCTGCGCCTGGTTTCTGGGGCTCACAATCACCCGCAGCGGAATGCCAAACAAATCTGCGTCCGAGAACATTACGCCGGCGCTGACCGCCCGGTCGTCGTAGAGCACCTCCACACCCGCGGCCATCAGCGCTTCATACAGCATATCGGCGCATGCCCGCACCTGCTGCTGATCTACACGTACACAGCAAACCTGAACCTGCCAAGGCGCGATGGACATCGGCCAAATCGGCCCATTTTCATCATGGTGCGCCTCGCACACCGCTGCGGCCAAACGGCCAACTCCGATACCGTAACACCCCATTAGGGGATGCTTCAGCGTACCAAACGCATCATCATAGGTCATGTTCATGGGCTTTGTATACTTATCACCCAATTGAAAGATATTCCCCACTTCTATGCCGCGCGCTATTTGAATGCTTGCATGGCTGCACTGGGGACAAGTGCCCCCCGCACGGGCTTTGGAAAAGTCATGGTACACAAGCGCCCCCAAGTCCCGCTCCAAACAGAAGCCCACAAGATGAGCATCGGCCTCATTTGCGCCGCATACGAGATTTTGTCGTCCGCAGAGCGATTGGTCGTAAAGCACTATTGCATTATTTACTTTCAGATCATACGGGCCGATAAACCCGGCAGCAAGCCCATCGCCATCCTCCAGAACGGCTGGACAGATATCCTCTTTGATATAGTTGGTGATCTTTGTCTCATTGGCCTCAATGTCTCCCCGCGTGAAAAGAATGACGATTCTGCCATCTGCTTGCGTTTTGTACACCACCGCTTTGCATGTCTTATCGGGCGTGATACCGAAAAATTCACATAGCTCGTCAATGGTTTTGACACCAGGCGTTGAAACCTTTTCAAGCGCCGCCTCCTCCTCCTGCACCCCACCCTCCACAATGTTTTCCGCCATTTCAATGTTTGCCCGGTAGCCGCAGTGCCCGCAAATGGCAATCGAATCCTCGCCCACAGGCGTCAAGTACATAAACTCGTGGGAGATGCTGCCGCCCATCATGCCGGAATCCGACGCTACGGAGATCACCTCAAGCCCGGCGCGCTCAAAGATTTTGAGGTACGCCTCATGACAGCGTTTATAATACGCATCCAAATCCTCCTGGGATGTGTGAAAGGAATACGCGTCCTTCATGGTAAATTCCCGCACACGAATCAAGCCGCCCCGGGGCCGCCCCTCGTCACGGAACTTTGTCTGCATTTGATAGATCATGAACGGATACCGCTGGTAGCTGCCGCCAAACTCGCGCATGGCCTGTACGGCCGCCTCCTCATGGGTCATGCCCAGCACCATGCTCTGCCCATTGCGGTCGTGAAAGCGCAGCAATTCCTTGCCGACATTTTTAAACCGGCCAGACTCCTCCCATAAGGAGCCAGGCAGCGCCACAGGAAACAAAACCTCCTGGCCATCTATCGCCTCCATCTCCTGACGAATAATCGCCTCAATTTTGCGCGTGATGCGCTTGAGAATCGGCAGCTGCGTGTAGATTCCATTGGCGACATACTTCATGTATCCGCCGCGAATCATAAGCGCATGGCTGTCGATCACACAATCCGACGGGGTCTGCCAAAACCGTTCACAGGCCAGTTTTGATACCTTCATCCTTCTTTCCTCCCATAAAAAAATCACCCTAAGTAAACACTTAGGGCGAACAACACTGTCCGTGGTACCACCTAATTTCAGGCCATGCCTGCACTCATGGCGTCATCATAAACGCCTTCCCCTTGTCGGAGGGATTCCCGGCGAACCTTTCGGTTAATGCTCCATCGGTTCGCGGCTCCGAGATGGGTTTCGCGTTATAAAGGCATGGGCTTTCACCAACCGCCCACTCTCTTTAGCCTTACACCACACGTACTAATTCTCATCATCGCCATGCTATTCAATTGCTGGTAGGATAGCAAATCGTTTCCCGATTGTCAATCACCATGTTGATAGCAACGATTTCTATTACCGCAGACCATTCCTCCTTTTGCATAATGGCAGTATTTTTGCAGATACTCCAAATGGAGGTGGTTTTGTGTCATCGAAAAGGAATCCCTTTACAGCCCCCGATATGAAGCAGTATTTCTCCACCCTTTCTCCTGTTATACAGGAGTCTATTGAGCAAAGCGGTGTGGACTTTGAATCCCTTGATCATCTGCGCTCCTTTGTGAAAAATCTTCAAAAGGAATAGCATGGTCAGGTATCACTGCCGCCAATGGCACGGCCCGAAGAACGTACGTTCCCGGGCTTTTTTTAATACCCAAATAAGTCCTTTGTCCTTATGCGGTGGCTTGTGCTGGTGATAATGCTTTGTGCAGCCATCCTGCCGCCCAAAGAGAATTGAGGCATTATTTTACGCCTGCGAGAAATGTTGGAAACAAAATGCCGGTATGCTTCGTCTATATTTTGTCAGCGTGCTTGCAGCTTATTCGCGCGATAGGCCAACAGCCCTGTCAAGTTGGATGGAGATAGGAAGATGAGCAGACCATGAAAAAGAAAATTGTTGCACTTATTCTGTTATGCGGCTTATTGGCAAGCCTTTTCATTACTCCGGCCCTTGGCGCGAGCTATGGCACAGCCATCATCGACGGCGGGAATTCAGACAGGGTGCATTTGAGAGAGCGGGCTAGCGCGTCAGCAAAATCAATGGGTCTTTATTTTACAGGCACAGAGGTAACGTGCGCGTCTGACCCCAACCAAGAATGGGTCAAAGTGACCATCGGCAGTCAAACAGGTTACATGAAATCTGAGTTTCTGTATCAGGGGTCAAATCCTGGCAGCGTTACCCCCAAAGCGCCGGCAGCGGCGGTTAGCGGCATCAAGGCGGGCAGCTGGGTCAACCTGCGCAAAACACCGTCCCAAAGCGCGGCGGTGGTGGATAAGCTCTATTTGAAAGACGCGGTCACGGTGCTGGGCCAGACTTCCGGCAAATGGTATTATGTGCAGGCCGGCGATGTATATGGGTATATTATGCCCAGCTATCTGTCACTCAGCGGCACAGCCACCAGCACACCGGGCAGCGGTTATGGCACTGCCATTATCGACGGCAAAACCTCTGACCGGGTGCATTTGCGAGAGCGCGGGTCCACAAACGCCAGCTCCATGGGCCTGTACTTTACCGGCACGAAAGTCGTGTGTGCCTCTGACCCCGCAAAAGAATGGGTTAAAATCATCATCGGCAGCCAAACAGGCTACATGAAATCCGAGTTTTTGTACCGCGGGTCTAAACCGGACAGCATTCGCCCCAAGCAGCCCAAGGCAGTGGTGTACAACAAAAAATCCAGCGGCTGGATTAACCTGCGCAAAGAACCCTCGCAAAGCGCGGCAGCCATCAGCAAGCTGTATGACGGGGATTCCGCTGTTGTGCTTGGCCAGACGGCCAGCCAATGGTACTATATCAAAACAGGCAATCAATACGGCTATATCATGGCCGAATTCTTATCGGTAGGCGGCACTGTTCCCTCCACCCCCGCCACCGCGGCGCCAAACAAGGGGGAAATAAGCGCGTACAAAGCCGTAATGCAAAACAAGGAAACCCTTTTCAGTACCGACGACCACCAAGCCTTATACCTGAATCAGCTGAACGATCCATATATCAATGCAGCCATCAAAATGACACAGTTTGCGCTGGCCGATTTAAATGGTGACGGCAAACCGGAAGTCGTTCTATGGGCCAATGCCAATGGCCAGGATGCCGGGGTAGAGATACTGCATTACCAGGATGGGACGGTGTACGGCTATTATCTTACCTACCGGGCCTTTATGCAACTCAAAAAGGATGGAACCTTTTCCTTCTCCAGCAGCGCATCAGACAGCGGCTTTGGCCTGTTGAAGTTCTACAAGGATAGATGCGAAACGGATCCTATAACCTATAGCCAGTCAAACTACGATGCCAATAACAATTTTAGTATTTCTTATTTCGTCAACCGCACCCCTGCGACGCAGAGCATGTTCCAATCTACTTTGGAAAAGCAGCTTAAAAAGCAGGATGCGCTGTGGTACAGCTTTACAAACAGCAATATTGATACAGTGCTTTCCGGGTATTGAGCAAGCCGCAAACACCCGCAAAACGGCCGTATCCAGCGTGCGGCAACTGGCGAATAAAAGATGTGCTAAGAGGGCAACTCATATAGCAAATAGCACCCCCATGAATTTTCCGTATGGCTTACGAAAAATTATGGGGGTGCTTTGTTATCAAAGAGAGCGGAATTTCACATACCCTCCAACCCCTTTTGCATTTGTATCCTTCCACCGCAAGCCTGCAATACACCCATCCATATATACACAGCGAATGATTTTTGAAAAATCATTCGTTTTATGTTATCATATCCTTATGATTTTAAAAATAAATGCGAATGGGTGATCGTTATGTCAGTATTTACAAAATGTGAGAATTTTCACGACGTTGAGGTTATTAAAGAAATGGGCTTGTATCCATTTTTTCACGAGCTTCAATCCCGCCAGGACAATGAAGTCATCATGGAAGGCAAGCGCCGTATCATGCTGGGCTCCAACAACTACCTTGGCCTGACCATAGAGGAAGAAGTGAAGCAGGCTGCCATCGCGGCCATCGAAAAATATGGCACCGGCTGCTCCGGCTCCCGCTTTTTAAACGGCACGCTGGACCTGCACATTGCGCTGGAAAAGGAAATTGCCTCCTTCGTACACAAGGAAGGCGCTGTTACCTTTTCGACGGGCTTTCAAACGAATTTGGGGATTGTCAGCGCACTCTGCGGTCATACCGATTATGCCGTGTGCGACGCGGAAAACCATGCCAGCATCTACGATGGCTGCAAATTAAGCTACAGCCGGATGGTGCGGTACCGCCATTCCGACATGGCGGATTTGGAATCCGTGCTGGCTGAGCTGCCGGAAAAGGCGGGCAAGCTGATTATCACGGACGGTGTTTTCAGCATGAGCGGCGATATTTGCAAGCTGCCCGAGATTGTGGAACTTAAAAAGAAATATGGCGCACAGCTGATGGTGGATGACGCCCACGGCTTTGGGGTCATCGGCGAAGGCGGGCGGGGTACGGCCTCTTATTTCGGGCTGGAGGATGAGGTGGACATTATCATGAGCACCTTCTCCAAATCCCTGGCCAGCCTGGGCGGCTTTATGGCCTCCTCCTCCGTAGTGGCAAACTATGTGCGGCACAAGTCGCGGCCGTTTATCTTTTCCGCCTCCATTCCCCCATCCGCCTGCGCCGCCGCCCTAAAGGCGCTGGAAATTATCAAGAATCATCCGGAAAGAGTAAGCCGGCTTAACGAAATGGCCCGCTATATGAAGCGGGCGCTGACTTCGCGCAATATCAGCATCGTTGATTCGCCCACGCCCATTATCGCCATTGACACCAGGGATATGATTACCACCCTCACCATCGCCAAGCAGATTTACGATGCCGGTGTATACGTTAATGCCGTGCTCCCCCCTGCCGCGCCTGAAAATGGCTGCATGCTTCGCTTGAGCCTGATGGCAACCATTACCGAGGACCTTATTAACGAAGCCGCCGATATTATCGAGAAAGTGCTCAAAAACAACGGCCTGCTTTGATTGTGCCTTAAGGCATGACAAGAGTTATTGGTTTTATATCATTTTAACAGCTAAAAGAGGCGGTCATTCCGCCTCTTTTATTCTGCTTGTTTGTATTTCCGTACCGGGCAGCTCATCCATGTCAACTATGAAAAATACATACTTTTCTTACTCTGCCGTTCGTTCTTAATAATCCCATATTCATCCCTGCCGCTGCAGCCGCTTCATTATGTGTTTGAAAAAACAAGCACATCCTGGGATTTTGCACAACAGCTATCCAAACAGGCTACAACATAAACGCGGCCCAGCGTACCCGCAGGTACCCTCCACAATATTTCAGCTACGCCGGTGACGGCGCTTGGGCAATCCATGCCGATAAGATTGGCCAACTCACAGGTTTCTGTTCCGGTGGGCTCCAAAAAGAAAAAGGCTTTCGATACGGGCAGGTTGAAGGTCGCCCGCACAATGACTCTGGCCGATAGCTGAACAGCGCCGTTGACAACTGGCAATAAATCTCCGGCTTCGGTCAGGAACCTGAGCGTGAGAACGCGAAGATTGCACGCGGAAGGCGAAGACGCCGGAATGCATATGACCTGGCCCACATAAATCACATTCGCGTTAATGATTTGCGGGTTGGCCTCCAAAAGCGCCTGTACAGTAACTGAGAAATTGCGGGCAATGCTAAAAATGGTATTGCCGGCCTGTATGGTGTATAGCAGCCCGCTGCATACTTGCGGAGGCGGCGGCACCGTAACGCCTGCTGCAGGCAATACCGCCGCGGAATATGTATTGTTCTCCACCCAATCATCTCCTCTTTTTCCGTTTCCGGTACATCCTATGCACAGTGAAAAGCGGAGTGCGCAAATGGGAGGATGAAGAAATCTGCAAGTGTTGCATGCATGCCGCAGCACTTACTTTTTTTGATTGCCTATTGACAGCCTAACTACTGTGTGATACGATATAGCGGTACTAAGTAATACTGCATATCAGCAGTGCTTATTAGAAGGTGGTATACGTCATGGAAAACCTAACCGAAATGCTCAAGGGTGTGTTGGAAGGCTGCGTTCTTGAAATTATCAGCAGGGGTGATACCTACGGTTACGAGATCACCCGCAAGCTTAACGCTTTAGGATTTTCCGATGTGGTGGAAGGAACGGTGTACACCATACTGCTGCGGCTTGAAAAAAACAACCTGGTGCAGATCACCAAGAAAGCCTCCGACCTGGGGCCGCCGCGCAAATTTTTTTCGCTCAACAGCGCGGGCCGCGACGAGCTGCGCAGGTTCTGGGGAAAATGGGAATTTGTATCCTCCAAAATCAACGAGCTAAAGGAGAAAATAGAATGAACTTTTGGGAAAAGATTACCGGCAGCGATATGACCAAAGAAATGAAAGCCTTTGAAGCCCGTGCAAAAAAGCTGCCGGCTGCGTATCGGGCTGCATGGGAAGAAATCAAAACCAACCTTTGGGGGTATTCCAACCTAAGCGGCCGCAACCTCATGCCGATTTTTGACGGGGTGCTTGGCCTGCTGGAAGAAACAGCGGCAGACGGTCAAAGCATACAAGAGGTGCTGGGTGAGGATATCAAGGGCTTCTGCTTAGCGCTGGCCGGCGAAGAAGGGGCAATGTCGTACCGCGACAAGTGGCGGGCCCAGCTTAATCACAGCATTGCCAAGAAACTGGGCAAGTAGGAGGACGCTATGAGAATACAAGATATCATCGAAGGCAAAAGAGAATGGCGGGCACACATGGCCCGGGTCAAAGCGCTGCCGCAGGATTATCAGATC
Source organism: Bacillota bacterium (assembly GCA_023398575.1). Taxonomy (GTDB): domain Bacteria; phylum Bacillota; class Clostridia; order Christensenellales; family Aristaeellaceae; genus JAEWAH01. Next base: position 18,498 of record JAEWSC010000045.1, read on the forward strand.
GTGTATAAAGAGATTCAAAAATATCTTTATAAGGTCGGCCCGGTGGAGCTGACCGAAGGAACGGGCTTGCTGGCAGGAATCGTCGACCTTTTTGCAGAGGGCGCAGCCATGGGCAAAGGCGTGCTGGAAGTAACGGGCAGCGACGTGGCGGCTTTCTGCGACGAGCTGATCAAGGATTCAAAAACGTACGCCGATATCTGTCAGGAAACGTCTGCCCAATCGGTCAGCAAGGCCATGAAAAAGGTGACAGACAAATAAAGGGGAAAGGAGCTGACAGTATGGAAAACGCGATTTACGTAAAAGGGCTGCAAAAGTCCTACAAGAAGCTTTCGGTTTTAAAGGGCGTGGATATGCAGGTGGAGAAAGGCAGTATTTTCGCCCTGCTCGGGTCCAACGGTGCGGGAAAGACAACAGTTGTCAAAATCCTATGCACACTGCTTACCATGGATGGTGGAACCGCCGCTGTGAACGGATTTGATGTTGCGGCAAAGCCGGATGAGGTGCGCCGCTCCATCAGCCTCACCGGGCAGTTCGCCGCCGTGGACGAAATCTTGACCGGCCGGGAAAACCTTACCATGATTGCCAGGCTTCGGCATGTTGCGCATCCGCAAAAGGCAGCGGATGAGCTGCTGATGCGCTTTGGTCTTTTAGATGCCGCCGGCCGCAGGGTATCCACCTATTCGGGCGGCATGCGCCGCAGGCTGGACATTGCCATGAGCCTGGTGGGAAAGCCGCAGCTTATTTTCTTGGATGAGCCGACCACAGGGCTGGACCCCGAAGGCCGCATGGAGGTGTGGAATACGGTCAAGGAGCTTGCCAAGGGCGGCACTACCGTATTTTTGACCACACAATATCTGGAAGAGGCGGAGCAGCTTGCAGACAAAATCGCCATACTGCATGAGGGAAGGATTATTTCCAGCGGCACGCTGACGGAGCTGAAAAGCCTGTTCCCGCCCGCAAAAGTGGAGTATGTGCAAAAGCAGCCGACGTTGGAAGAAATCTTCCTGGCTATCATCGGCAAAAAGGAGGTCATGTAAATGCAATTGGGGAGAAACCACTATTTCAGCGATATGAGCGTTATGCTCGGCCGTTCCATGCGCCATATTTTTCGCAGCATGGATACCATTATCACCGTCGCCATCACACCCATTGCCATGATGCTTTTGTTTGTGTACGTGTTTGGCGGCGCGATACAAACCGGTACAGACAACTATGTAAACTATCTGCTGCCCGGCATTCTGCTGATCGCCATTGCCAGCGGCATTGCGTATACGGCATACCGTTTGTTTATGGATATGCAGCGGGGTATTTTTGAAAGGTTCCACTCCATGCCCATTGCCCGCTCAGCCGCGCTGTGGGGCCACGTGCTGACATCCCTTGTTTCCAACGCCATTTCGGTCGTTGTCATCCTTCTCGTTGCGCTGCTGATGGGCTTTCGTTCATCGGCCGGTGTCCTTGCCTGGCTTGCGGTCGCCGGCATATTGGCGCTATTTACGCTGGCCCTGACCTGGATCGCCGCCATCGCCGGGCTGAAGGCAAAAGCAGTGGATGGTGCCAGCGCCTTCTCCTACCCGCTGATCTTCCTGCCGTTCATCAGCTCAGCCTTCGTTCCCACCGATTCCATGCCGGGACCTGTCCGCGCCTTTGCCCAAAACCAGCCGGTAACTTCCATTGTCAACGCCATCCGCGCCTTGCTGGCAGGGCAGCCTGTGGGCAATGACATTTGGATTGCACTTGCCTGGTGCTTGGGGATTCTGATTATCGCGTATGCGTTTGCCATGCGGATATACAAGCGCAAAGCCGCATAATGCCCCATTCCCTTTTTCAGCAAAACCCCGGCGGCGCCGGGGTTAGCGTATCAAAAAAGTGGCGCTGCCACTTTTTTGAGTTTCTCCCTCGCTGCTACTTTTCTGTGGCTAGCTGCTATATGGCTATGAAACAACATCCAATTGCCCAGTCCTAGGGTCCATTACATAGCCGGAGCAGAGCACATCCTTGGGCACAAGGGGATGGTTTTCGATCACCTTCATGGTCTTTTTCACCGATTCAGCCGGGTCCGCAAAGCCCTTGAGCCATTCATTGATGTCGATGTTAAAATAGCGGATGAACTCAAGGTCTTCTTCTTTTACACCTCGCAGCAGCATCTTCTCGGTCATGGCTTGGGTATTGATATTTTGCATTCCGCAATCGTAATGGCCGATCACAAATATTTCATTGACGCCAAGCTCATAGATACACACAAGCAAGCTGCGCATGACGCTACCAAAGGGATGGTTAATAATGCCTCCGGCATTTTTAATAATTTTGGCATCTCCATTTCTCAAATTCAACGCGGCAGGCAGCAGCTCGATCAAGCGGGTATCCATACAAGTCAGGATGGCGACCTTTCTTTCCGGAAACTTGGTTGTCACAAAGCGTTCATATTCCTTGTTCGCAACGAACGATTGGTTAAATGTAAGCATTTCTTGACGATAGGACACAATCAGCCCTCCGCACTTGATTATTGTTTTATAAACATTCTCCAGCTACTATTATAAACATGCATTTTCATAAGTCAATATGCCGGATGGTGTCAACCAAATATTCCAAGCGCATCAATGTCATTCCCTTCGCCTCGATCTTTTTTTCAAATTCCGCGCGCTGATGCTCTTCATCTGCTATAATACATGCATACATCATGAGATCACAAAACGCATACCAAAAGGATGGAATCTGATGGAATCCTATAGCCTGTATGATCAAGAGATTCAAACGGGAGATTATTGGGCGACAGTGGAAGCCTGCTATTCACGCACATTGGAAGGCTTTAAAATGTCTCCGCATTATCACGCCAGAATGGAAATTATGTATGTGCTCAAGGGAACCTGCCGCATACACATTCTTCAATTCTCCCGCGACAACAGATACAAAACCATGAAGGTCACCGGCCGCCATGTGGAAAACCTGGGCCCGGGGGAATATATTCTGCTGGATACAGGCATTCTGCACGCGCTTGAAGTACCGCAGAACTGCTATATAGCCAATGTCGAGTTCTCGATCCGCCAGGAAGACTGTACCGCCATAACCATTGAAAGCCTCTGCAAATCATCTGATGATTTCAGAAATTTGGTGGAGAATGGACGGCCTGTTTTGCGTGGTGTGGATATATCCGGAAACATGTACGCTGCGCTGTCACAAGTGATAGAGTGCTTTGCCTCCTGCCAGCAGCGAGTCTCCCAGCGGGCGCTGATTGATACGGCGCTTGCCCATCTTCTGACTCGCTTTGCACAAGAAAACCAGGAAGCGACCAGCAGTGTACATTTGCTGTTGCATGTAAAAAAAGCATTGATGCTCCTGCATGACCGGCTGCAGGAAGATGTCAGAATAAATGACATCGCGAAAGAAATTGGGATCAACCCCTCCTATTTGCAACGGATCTTCAAGCAAACAAACGGCCAGACCATGATTGAATACCTGAACACCATACGGGTTGAGCGTGCCAAGTTTATGCTATCCTGTACGGAAGACCCCATCGTAGACATCGCGGTCAGCGTGGGCTATAACTCCAGGCAGCATTTCTCCCATGTATTCACCACGATTACTGGCGTATCCCCACAAGAGTATCGAAAAAGCAGCCTAAAACATCAGAAACGTCAGCTTTACATGTTTGACAATATTGTGGATGAGTTTCTGGATCAAGAATCAGAAATGTAAACATATAAAATCAAGTAAGCATTGTGTAAAAGAAATGCTATCTTCCCCTGATGCATTACCAAAAATGTCAGAATATATTGCATTATAGTCCTGTGTGGTCAAAATTTATTCCACCTGCCAGCCTCGCTTATAGTATGATACCTTCAATGGGATGTACGCAGCGTTCATTCAAATTGAAGGGAGTCATTAGGCAAGGCTGTTTCGGCGTGAACCGAGTGTGGTTCTGTTGCTTTTGCCACAGGATGAAAAGGAAATAATAGCATAATAGCTCAATATTGACCGTACGATGATACATACACCCGTGTTCGCATCCGTCCGTGTTTATATCGTTGATGCAGCATGATACCCGGATGACCGGTTCTTAAAGATAACGAATGCAACCAATGAGTGAGGGATGATTCTATGTCGTTTAAAGTTACGTTTATTGGGGCAGGCAGCCTTGGTTTTACCCGTGCGTTATTGACAGATATCCTTTCCGTACCGGAGTTTCATGATATAGAAGTTGCTTTTACAGATATCAGCCAGCATAATCTGGACATGGTTACCCAATTGTGCCAGCGCGACATTGATATGAATGGGCTGAAAATCAAAATTCATGCCACCACCAACCGCCGTGAAGCGCTGACAGGCGCCAAGTACGTCATCAACAGCGTGCGTATCGGCGGCCTGGAGGCCTTTGCCACAGACATCAACATCCCCTTAAAGTACGGCGTAGACCAGTGCGTTGGCGACACGCTTTGCGTAGGCGGCATTATGTACGGCCAGCGCGTAGTCGCGGCCATGATGGACTTTTGCAAGGACATGCGCGAAGTGTGCGCGCCTGACGTGCTGCACTTAAACTACTCCAACCCCAACGCCATGGTGACCTGGGCCTGCAACACTTATGGCGGCATCAACACCATTGGCCTGTGCCACGGTGTACAGCACGGGCATGAGCAGATTGCCAAGGCCCTGGGCTATAAAAAAGAAGAAGTGGACATCATTTGCGCCGGCCTCAACCATCAAACCTGGTACATCTCCGTCAAGCATAACGGCCAGAGCTTACTGGATCAGATTCTGCCCGCCTTTGAAAAGGACGAGTACCTATCCCGCACGGAGAAGGTGCGTATCGACATTCTGCGCCGATTCGGCTACTACTCCACCGAGTCCAACGGCCATCTGAGCGAATACCTGGCCTGGTACAGGAAGCGCCCGGAGGAATTGATGAACTGGATCGACGTGCAGCAAGACTCCTGGATCAGCTGGATCAACGGTGAAACTGCCGGTTATCTGCGCGTGTGCACCGAGGGCCGCAATTGGTTTGAAGTGGACTTCCCCAATTGGCTCAAAGAGCCGCCGAAAAATTACGACGGCACCAACCGGGGCAGCGAGCATGGTTCCTATATTATTGAAGGCTTGGAAACCGGCCGTACCTACAGGGGCCATTTCAATGTCATCAACCATGGAGCTATCACCAATTTGCCGGATGACTGCGTGGTAGAAGTGCCTGGTTATGTTAACTTTAACGGCGTGCAAATCCCGCAGGTAGGCGATTTGCCGCTGGGGTGTGCCGCCATCTGCGCCCAATCCGTCAGCGTGCAGCGTATGGCCGTCAAGGCCGCGGTCACCGGCGATGCCGATCTGCTCAAACAAGCCGTGCTGCTTGACCCCCTGACCGGCGCGGTCTGCAACCCGCCGGAGGTATGGCAGATGGTGGATGAAATGCTCATCGCCCAAGCAGAGTGGCTGCCCCAATATAAAGAAGCGATTACAAAGGCCCAGGAGCGTTTTGCGCAGGGCAACCTGCTTCCCACCAAGGATGGCTATATGGGCGCGGCCCGCTTGAACATTAAGAGCGTTGAGCAGATGAGTGAGGACAAGGCAAAATCACGGGCCATGTCCAGCGCCGCGGCCAAGGAAAACATAGAGAACTAAGGCATGCCCCAAGGTAAACAGCGCGTGATATACGAAACCTGTTCTTAAGAGAATCACACGCTGTGCACATACACCCAGATGGGAATCATTACCTTGTACAAGGTATGGTGTGTTAAAGTTATCCTAGTGATAACAATATAAGGGAGGAAAGCTTGATGAACAAGGTGTCTAGGCAAGTTGTTTCGGTGCTCCTGGTAGTCATGATGTTACTGTCATTGACTCCGGCAATGGCCGAGCAAGCAGCAAAGGGAACCCGCGAAGCCCAACCCATCCCCGAAGGCGACTGGAGTGCCCCCTATACGACCGTGGTGAATATCACCACCGTTAAGGGCACCGGTATGGACCAGGTTTTTGAAAATGGCGACGACCAGCGCAACAACCCCTGGACCCGCGCATGGTTGAATCAACTGGGTATCGAAGTGACCTACGACTGGATCGACGAAGGCAACACCCAGTATGACACCAAGCTCAACATGACCATCGCTTCCGGTACCCTGCCGGACGTGTTCAAGTGCAACTATGTCCAATTCCGTCAGTTGATGGAAGCGGGCCTTTTGCTGGACATTACCGATTATTACACCAACAACACCTCTCAGCGCATTCGCGACTACGAGAAAACCGATCCTGACACCATCAAGCAGAGCACGGTGGACGGCCGCATTTACGGCATTCCGGCGTATTACTACGGCATCATCGACCAGCCCAAGTACATCTGGGTCCGCAAGGATTGGTACGAAGCCGCTGGCTCCCCCGCTCTGAAGACGGTGGAAGATTTCGAAAAGCTGGCCAAGAAGTTCATGGAAGATCACGGCGGATATGGCCTGGCCATCGAGAACAAGCTGGAAGACCTGTTCATGACTGGCCCCATGTTCAATGTATACCTTGGCAACCCTGCCAACGCCAACGCCCAGTACTTCTGGTACAAAGACGAAACCGGCCGCATCAAGGCTGGCATCGCCCACAAAGAGTTCAAGACCGCTTTGACCTACTGGGCCAAATGGTACCAGGAGGGCATTATCAGCCCCGACTTCGCCAACTTTGATGTCAACAAGATGAACCAGGACATCGTTAACGGCAAAGTAGGCATGCAGCCCTTCTATCAATGGCAGGGCTGGCTGAACGGGCCGAACCTTGTTGCCGCTCAGGGCAGCGAAAACGCCTACATGATCCCGCTTAACTTCCCCACCATCGATGGTAGCCAGGTGCAGGGCCAGATCGGCTTCCCCAACGGCCAGGTGATCGTGGTCAGCAAGACCTGCAAGAACCCCGCCGCCGCGATGAAGCTCTTGAGCTTTACCGACAAAATCATGTTTGACCCCACCACCACGCTTACCGAAGAAGAATTCAAAGGCTATACAGACGGCCAGCGTGAACACGTACCCGGCGCGTTCGCCATCATCGACCCGCAGGCTGACATGATCCAGTTCGAGCACGTTTTGAAAGCGCTGCAGACTGGTGATACCTCCGAGCTGTTCACCGCCGGCATGAAGAAAAAGTACGGCGACTCCATCAGCTGGCTGAACGAAAAGAACACCGGCGGCATTGGCGCCTACCTGCAGCAGGGCTTTGAAGGCTGCTCGTACTACAATGCCAAGTACCTGATCGACAACAACTTCCTCAAGAAGACCGACATGTGGGGTCCGCCGCCCGCGGAATTCGACAAGACGGTCAACACCATTGACATCATCCTCAATGGCGTGATGGAAATCATCATGGGCGTGCAGCCTGTAGACTACTATGACACCGTGCTTGCCAACTGGTATGCCCAGGGCGGCCAGATCATGGAAGACGCTGTCAATGCACAGTACGGCACCAAGTAAATTGTGCCGGTACAGGTAACAACCAGGATTCAGCGGCGGCATTTCGCCGCCGCTGAATTTTTTATTTTAGGAGGAGCGACCATGATGACTCGACTGAAGAAGGACTGGCCTTTCCACTTGCTGCTCCTTCCGGGTGTGATTTTGACATTTATCTTCTCGTATCTGCCGATCTACGGCATTATCATGGCCTTCCAAAACTATAATCCAGGTCTCGGGTTTATTGGCTCGCCCTGGGTCGGCCTGGAGAACTTTCAACTGATATTCTCCACGCCTCAGTTTTTAAACTCCATCTCCAACACGTTCTTTATTTCGTTTTTCAAGATTGTTATTCAAACGCTGTCCTCCGTCATATTTGCCCTGCTGCTCAACGAACTGCGGGCAACCGGGGCCAAGCGGCTGTTTCAAACCATTGTATATATACCGAACTTCATCTCCTGGGTCATCATGGCGGGTATACTGATTAACCTGCTGGCCTCGGACGGCTTGGTAAACATGATGCTCAAGGCCATCGGCATAAAGCCGGTGCAGTTTATTTCCAACCGGGGGGTGTTCCCCTGGACGATGGTCCTTACAGATGTATGGAAAACATTTGGCTTTGGCACAGTGGTCTACTTAGCGTCCATTACCTCCATCGACCCGGAGCTGTACGAAGCCGCTGTCATCGACGGCGCCGGCCGGTGGAAGCAAACGCTGTATGTTACACTGCCAATGCTCTACCCCATCATCATTTTGATGACCGTGCTGGGCTTGGGCAATGTGCTCAACGCCGGCTTTGACCAGGTATACAACTTATACTCGCCTGCTGTCTATCCCACAGGCGACATTATCGACACCTTTGTCTACCGCCTGGGCCTGCAAAATGGCAAGTACGCCATTGGTACCGCGGTAGGCCTGTTCAAGAGCGTCGTCTCCTGCTCACTGATCTCGCTGTCGCTGTACACCGCTTACAAATTCGCCAATTACAGGGTGTTTTAAGGGGATGACGAAATGAAGCATATGACAAGAGGAATGAAGATCTTCCGGGTTTTCAATTATACGTTCATTATACTGGTATGCCTGACATGCTTCCTTCCGCTGCTCAACACGCTGGCAATATCCTTCAGCTCGCCGGCTGCAGTTTCCACAGGCAAGGTCTATTTCGTGCCCAAGGGGTTTACCCTCATGGCCTACGAATTCGCCATGCAAAACGGCAAATTTCTGCGGGCCATGTGGGTTTCTGTGCAACGCTGCCTGCTGGGCGTTGGCATCAACCTGTTCATGATGGTCACGACCGCCTACCCGCTTTCCAAGGCAAAGGAGCGGTTTGGCGCACGCAACTATTACATGGTGTTCTATGTCATTACCATGCTCTTTGGCGGCGGCTTGATCCCCTACTACATTTTAGTGAACCAGTTGGGCTTGATGAACAGCGTTTGGGCGCTTGTGCTGCCGCTGTCTGTGCCTGTATTCAACATGGTCATCCTGATGAATTTCATGCGCGGCTTGCCGCCCGAGCTGGAAGAAGCCGCCATGATTGACGGTGCGGGCCAGTTCCGCACGCTGTTCAGTGTCATCCTGCCCATCTTAAAGCCCGCGCTGGCCACCGTCGGTTTGTTTTCCTTTGTGTACCATTGGAATGACTGGTTCACCGGCGCGCTGTTCATGCACGATCCCCAAAACTACCCGCTGCAAACCTACCTGCAGACGCTGCTGACCAATTTTAACGACATGCTTCGCCAATCCGGCTCTGACTACTACGCGCTGCTGGCCCGCATGAACGAGCAGACGGGCCGGGCCGCTCAGCTTTTCCTGGGCCTGATCCCCACGCTGATTGTCTATCCGTTTTTGCAAAAGTACTTCACGACCGGCCTTGTTATGGGCAGCGTGAAAGGCTAAGAGCAAGCTATAGCCGAATTGGCATGCCACTTTTTTGACACGCTGAAACCCCTTGAGAAGTCAAGGGGTTTCTTGCTTATTCAGGGAGGTGTTTTCCCTTTCCCAGTTATCTAACTGCGCACAGCATCCTCCATGAGCGAGGAGCATCTATGCTTTATTGATTTTCTTTCTGACAAAGGAATACCTGTATTGTGACGGCGTCGTAAACTCCTGGGCCTTGAACACCTTCATAAAATGCTTGGCATCGGTAAAGCCGCAGGAGGATGCTATTTCGGCAATCGACAAATCTGCCTTGAGCAGCAGGCCCTTGGCGGATGCGATGCGAAGCTTGGTGACATATTTGACAAGCGTCATACCCGTACTTTTTTTGAACGAGGCTGACAAATAGGCCGGATGATAGTTGAACCGTTCCGCCAGGGCCTGCAGGGAGCAACATTCGTTATAGTTGGTACGCAGCCATTCGGTGATTTGATAGATTCGCATTTTTGTTTTGGTTCTTTCCACGCTTTCTTCGATGGCGAAACGAAAAAACTGGTTGGATATTTCCAGCACCAGCAGGCTCAGCGCATAATCTGCGGAAAAATGAGAGTAAGCTCGCTCCTTGGCAATATCCAGGACTTGATGAAATAACAGCTCGGTTCGGCCATGTCCAGAGAGCTGGCCATACTCAGACAGTATATAGACATCCAAGAGCAGGTTTTCCCTTTTATCATTAATAGCGTTATTGATCAGCTGTATTACTTCATCTGTCTGCATATAGCTGCAATTGCTGTTTGTCAGCTGAAAATGACACCATAGGTAGGATAATTCCCCATTGGATGGCTGTGTTCCATAGTGTTCAATGCCCGGAAACAAAACGACATAGGAGTTGGGGGATAGCGTAAACTGGCTGCTCCCCTGGGTGATGAACATTTCCCCCTTCAAGCCAAAGAGCAGCACAAATGTATCCAGATTTCGTCTGGGGTGAACAAAGCCATCCTCACTTAATAGATTGCCGCTGGAGATGTATTTCAAAGGGTGTTTGTTTTTTGGCAGTAAATGCAGCATTCTTAAAAAATACCACCTATTACAACAAATTCAAACTTGTTGCGTTACTGTAGGTATAGTATAGTATAGCCAAGAAGGAAGTGCAACATCAACAGTAGGAAAAGCACAAATTTGTCTTGCTTTTCTATTGCTTTTTTTATGCCTTTCGCACTTTCACAAGCACGTTCACAGGCTGATTTGCATGGCGTTAATCACTCCATTTTGTCGGAATTAAGTGTTAGAAGCCAAAATTTTAACACTTAACAAATAAAGGAGGTCGTATCATGAAAAGTCGTCTGTTCCTGGCCGCAGTTGCGGTTCTCCTGGTGCTCATGATGGTATCAGGCGCCATGGCGGAAGTCACCACCATCACCTTCATGGGATGGGAAGCCAGCCCGCTGGAAACCAAAGCGGTCGAAGCCGGCATCGCCAAGTTTGAAGAGCTGAACCCGGATATCAAGGTGCAGTATACCCCCGGCCTGGCCGGCGCCGAATATGTTGCCAAGCTCTTATCTACCGTGGCTGGCAACTCCACCCCCGACGTGTTTTTCATCGCAGCAGAAGATTACCGTACCTTTGCCTCCAAAGGCGTGTTGGAAGAACTGACCGGCAAGTTCACCGACAATTACAGCCTGGATGATTTTATTCCCAGCGTTCAGGATATCATGAACATCGACGGCAAGGTATACGGCATCCAATCCTGTATCGTTGCCCCGATCGTGTACTACAACAAGGATATCTTTGACAAGCTGGGCGTACCCTATCCTGACGCCGACCCCAACAACGCCATGACCGCGGCCGACTTCCGTGAGCTGTGCAAAAAGCTCACCGTCAAAAACGGCGACACCGTAGAAACCTATGGCGTGTATGGCCTGGAGGCCGGTTGGCTGACCGTGTATCCCTTCATGATGTCCAACGGCATCAAGCCCTACACCGACGACTATATGACCAGCACCTTCAACACCCCCGAAACCGGCGAAGTCCTCAGCTGGATCCGTGACATCCGTGTGGTGGATGGTTCTGCCCCCGATGCAACGACCCTGGAGAACATTGGTATGTCCGCTGCCCAAATGCTGCAAACCGGCAAGGTAGCCATGATCATCGACGGCTCCTGGGCGCTGCAGCAATTGAGCCAAATGGACTTTAACATCGGCATGGCCCCCCTGCCCAAGTTCAAGGTAGCCGTCACCGATTCCTTTGCCCACCTTCACGCCATTTCCGCTGCCAGCTCCCATAAGGAAGAGGCCTGGAAGTTCGTACAATTCCTCTCCGGTATGGACTATCAGGGCGCGCTGGTGTCCGAAGGCTTGTGGATGCCCAACCGCAAATCCATGTATGAGCCCGAAACTGTTAAGCAATGGTACCGCGAAGATGTGCATGGCGACAGCTACATGAAGATGCTGGACTACTTCAAAAACTCTGTGGTTGGCCCCATGGCGCTGCAAAAGTCCAACAAGTGCCAGTCCATTCTCACCGAAGAAACCGATATGTTCTTTAAAGATGGCCAGCCCTTGGATGTTACCCTTCAAAACATTCAAGACCGCACCAACGAAGTCTTGAGCAAGCTGAAGTAAACCGATCTAGCGGGGCCGTGCGCTGCGTGCGGCCCCGCCTTTCACGCAATGGGAAAGGATGGCGCCCAATGTTACTAAACCCATCAAAGGTACAAAGCAGCCCGAGCAGAAAAAGACGCAAGCTGCACGATGATACGCCCTGGGCACTTTTGATGCTCGCGCCCAATATCATCGGTTTTGTTATGTTTATGGTCTTTCCCATACTGGCAACCCTTTTTTACAGCTTTACGGAGTATGACCTTATTACAGCGCCAACCTTTGTTGGGTTTGACAATTATCTGGAATTGTTCCGCGATCCCATCATTGGCACCACCATCAAAAACACGCTGACCTTTACATTGATTACCGTTCCCGTCGGTATGGCCTTTTCTCTGCTGCTGGCCGTTTTTCTGGATCAAAAAATCGCCTTTAAGCGCTTTTACCGCGGCGCGTATTTTCTGCCCTCCATCACATCGATGGTGGCTGTATCCATTGTATGGCAATGGATTTACAACCCTGAATTTGGACTCTTAAACTACTTTTTATCCTTTTTCGGCATCAAGGGCATCACCTGGTTGTCCTCCTCCTCCACATCGCTGGTATCCATCGCCATCGTCAGCATATGGAAAGGCGCAGGCTATAATATGATGCTGTTTCTGGCGGGCCTGCAGGGCATATCCACATCCTATTATGAAGCCAGTGAGCTAGACGGAGCAAACAAATGGCAGCAATTTATTCATGTCACGCTGCCTATGCTCAGCCCGACCACTTTTTTCATTTTTGTCATGTCCATTATCGGTTCCTTTCAAGTGTTTGACAGCGTTATGCTAATGACAAAGGGCGGGCCGGGGCGTTCGTCTTCGGTGCTGGTGCACTATCTGTACCAAAACGCGTTCCAGTATTTTTCCATGGGCTACGCCTGTGCTATTGCCTACCTGCTGTTCTTTATTGTGTTGATTGTGACCTTGTTCAATATGCGGTTTGAAAAAAAGATCAAGGAAATTTTTTAATCAAATGCTTCAAGAAAGGAGGCATGCCTAATGAATGTGAAACAGAAAAGGTTGCTAACGCACACCCTCTCCCACATTGTGCTGTTGATTGGTGCCTTTACCATGCTGCTGCCCTTTATATGGATGCTCACCACATCGCTGAAGGATTTAAGCGAAGTATTTGTCCTGCCGCCCAAGTGGCTGGGCAAGCGGCTGGTGTGGGAGAATTATTTGCAGATTTCCTCGCGGTTTGACTATTTCGCCTATTTCATGAACAGCATCAAGGTATCCGTATGGGTGGTTTTCTGTCAATTGTTTACCAGCTCCATGGCCGGCTTCGCCTTTGCCAGGCTGAACTTTAAATTCCGCAACCAGATGTTTGTGCTGTATCTGGCTACCATGATGGTGCCCATGCATGTCATCATCATCCCCAACTTCTTGCAGATGAGCCGGTATGGCCTTACAAACACGCTTTGGTCGCTGATGATACCGCCTATGGTCTCCGCCTTTGGCACCTTCCTCTTGCGCCAGTTTTTCCTTACCGTACCCAAAGATTTGGATGAGGCGGCAAGGATTGACGGATGCACGCCCCTTGGGATATTCTTTAAGATATGCCTGCCCATGGCCGGCTCCACCATTGCCACGCTGGCGATATTCAGCTTTATGGGCATTTGGAACGATTATTTCACGCCGCTGATTTACATCAGCAATGCTGTCAATTACACGCTTCCCTTGGGGTTGGCCTCCATGAAGGGCATGTATTCCACCGATTGGCCGGTGCTGATGGCAGCCACCTGTATCTCGATTCTGCCGGTGCTGATTGCTTTCCTGTTTGCACAGGATGCCTTTGTAAAAGGCGTTATGCTCTCCGGCATGAAAGAGTAATGGATCAAGTTAATGAGTGAGGGATGAATGTATGAACAAGAATCAAATGTCAACGCCCTTGGACCTGCAGGCTGTACGCATCACCGACGCCTTCTGGGGCACCTATCAAAAGCGGGTGATTGAGCAGGTGATCCCTTATCAGTGGGATGCGCTGAATGACCGGATACCCGGCGCAACCAAAAGCGGCTGTATGCAAAATTTCCGCATTGCGGCCGGCCTTGAACAGGGAGAATTCGAGGGCTTTGTCTTTCAAGACAGCGATTTTTCCAAATGGATTGAAGCGGTTGGCTATGCGCTGACCGTAAAGCCCGATGCCCAATTGGAGAAAATCGCCGATGAGGCCATTGATCTTGTGGTCAGTGCTCAGCGGGAAGACGGATACCTGGATACCTATTATATTATCAACGGGCTGGATAAGCGTTTTACGAACCTGAAGGACAATCATGAACTGTATTGCTTCGGCCACATGCTGGAGGGGGCTATTGCCTACTACCAGGCCACTGGCAAGGATAAGCTGCTAAATGCCATGATCCGCTTTGCCGCTTGCATTGATGCCAATTTCGGCCCGGAAGAAGGCAAGCTCAAAGGCTACCCGGGCCACGAGGTGGCGGAAATGGCCTTGATGCGCTTGTACGCCATCACCAATAACGAGCAGCACTTAAAGCTGGCCAAGTATTTTGTGGATCAGCGCGGCCAGGCACCCCTGTATTTCGAAGAGGAAAACAAAAAGCACGGCAACCGTTTTCACTGGGAAAACAGCCCGTTCAAATACCAGTATTATCAAGCAGGAATGCCGGTGCGGGAACAGCAAGCGGCCGAAGGCCACGCTGTGCGCGCGGTCTACCTGTACAGCGGCATGGCCGATGTGGCCCGGGTCACCGGTGATGAAGAGCTGTTTAAGGCTACCCAGCGGCTGTGGGAAAGCATTGTGCGCAGGCGCATGTACATTACCGGCGGCATCGGCTCCTGCGAATACGGCGAGGCATTTACCTTTGATTACGACCTGCCCAACGATACTGTATATGCGGAAACCTGCGCGTCCATCGGCCTTACCTTCTTTGCCCGGCGCATGCTGGAAATCGCGCCGAAAGCCGAGTATGCCGATGTGATGGAAAAAGCGCTGTATAATGGCATCATCAGCGGCATGAGCCTGGATGGCACCAGCTTTTTCTATGTCAATCCGCTGGAGGTCGTACCGCAAGCCTGCAGGGAAGACCACCTGCGCCACCATGTAAAGCCCACGCGGCAAAAATGGTTTGGCTGTGCCTGCTGCCCGCCCAACCTTGCCCGGCTGATCGCCTCCATCGGCGCGTATGCATACACCGCAAGCGCTGACACCCTCTATCTGCATTTGTACATGGGCAGCGATGTCAAAACAACCCTTGGCGGCCGGGATTTCGCGCTGGATGTGCAATCAACCTTCCCCTGGCAAGGCGATGTAAGCATAACTGTCAAAAGCGCCGCTGAGGGTACGCTGGCATTGCGTATACCCGGCTGGTGCAAGCAATATGCCATCACACTCAATGGAGAAGCCATTGCACCCGCCTGCAAAGACGGTTATGCGCTGCTTTGCCATCAGTGGGCGCCTGGCGATATTATAACGCTCCACTTTGATATGCCGGTCACAGTGGTGGCCGCAAATCCACATGTGCGTGAGAATGCGGGCAAGCTGGCCGTCACACGGGGACCTGTCGTCTACTGTCTGGAGGAAGCGGACAACGGCCCTGATTTACACCTTGTACGCCTTCAAAAGGATACGAAGTTTGAAGAAGTATATCGTTCCGACCTGTTGGATGGTGTAATGACCCTCAAAGCCAAGGGGCAAAAGCTGACCGGGGAATGGGCAGAAGACCAGCTATACAAGCCGGCATCCGAGCAGACGTATACCCAAAAAGCATTGACATTCATCCCCTACTACGCGTGGGCCAACCGCGCCGAAGGGGAGATGCTGGTGTGGGTGCATCAAAAGTAGACTCAAGACGCACGCTTCGCCATCGCAAGCCGGAACTAAACCTTCGCACATAATCTATTTACACCAAAAGACCCCGAAGAAACGTGCGCGCTTCTTCAGGGTCTTTTTTTGATTGAAATGATTCTACCTTTTGCGCCTGGCAAAAAAAACGAGCGCCAGATTTGCCAGTACAAGGGCAGCAGCCGCAATCACCTTCCATGGCATTATCTCATGGGAAACCGGGTAGCCTGATGCAGTTAGCTGAACATGACCGGCATGAATATCCATATCCCCGCCATGCTCAAGGCATGCCCGGTGGAATGTGCCTGTTACGCTAACTTCATCGCCATGCATGTTATATCTGCCAGGCAGTGAAACATCCCCCATGAGCGAAATGGGTACAAAAATCCCAATGGCGTTCGCACCGTCGGATACATTGATCCAGGCATGCTCTCCCCGTATCATGATATCGCCAATCACTTCGCCATGATAGGTGACTTCGCCAAGGTCCAGCGCCTGCGCCTTTTCAACAAGGTCGGTACTGGTAACCGCAGAAGGCTCCGCCCACGCAGCCATCGGAATCAACAAGACACCAATCAAAATAAGAATGCTTATCTTTGCCATGATCGTTTCACCTTTGTTACAATATATGCGCCCAATGCCAGAATGGACATGAACTCGAGCCGCGCCAACCACATGATGGCGATATAGACAATCTTGAGGAAAGCGGGCATGGACGGCGTTGTCAGCCCAATACTAAGGCCCACATTGCCCGTTACCGAAGCTGCTTCGAATACAGACATTAGGAAGGGGAAGCCGCACAGCATGCCGGCCAGGGTGCCCAGCGTAAAAGTCATAATGTAAGCCGTAACGATGAGCAATGCACTTCTTGCGATGTTGTCATCCAGCACTACATCCCGAATGTGATGATATTTTTGCAGCGTGACCATGGATTCCGGCATGACCATACGCTTTACATCTCTGCGGAAAACATTGAAGATGATTCCCATCCGCAGGCCTTTAAAGCCGCCGGCTGTGGAGCACGCGCTGCCGCCGATGAGCATGGCCACAATCATTGAGAACAGGGCGATGTCTCCCCACTCATGATAAAATTGCTTGGCGTATATGGTCATAAAGCCCGTGGTGGTGTGGCCGGAAATCAGTTGATAGAATCCCTTGCGGAACATGGCAGCCGCGCCGGGATAGATGTTGTGCTGCATCAGGCCATAGGTGGCAAGCAATGTCAATACGGTGAGCGTGATGGTAAAGGACAGGGTCTCTATGTTTTTGACCAGCTCCTTTTTGCGGCCTGTAAAGGCGGCATAATGCAGCGCAAAGTTAAAGGAGCCAATGACAAAAAACACGATGGTAATAAACTCGTACACGGCGCTGTGATAATACAGGATGCTTTGCGTCATGGGGGCAAAGCCGCCCGTGCTCCACGCGGACATGAATATCCACAATCCATGCAGGAAAGCCCGGTCAACCGCCATGCCATCCATCATCCCCACAATCCACAGGCACAGCGTACCTACCAGAAGATAGGCAAGGCTGATCAGCCAGATATAGCGGGCGGTATGCACCACATTGGGCATCAGCCGCTCGTCCTTCCCCTCCCCCACATACATTTTGTACGCCCCGTTGGCGCCTTTGACCAGCACGGTCAACACCAGTACCACCATCCCTTGCCCGCCCACAAACGTCAGAAGATGGCGCCACATATTGATGCCGTTGGATACGTGATCCATATCCTGTATCATGGTAAGACCGGTGGTGGTAAAGCCGCTCATGACATCAAAGCAGCTGTCCAAATAAGACAGGTAACTGCCGCTTAAATAGTAGGGCAGCGCACACAGCAGCATGCCGGCAAACCAGGCGCCCGCGGTGACCACCATGCCCTCGCCCCAGCTTAATCGCTGCCTGCGGTGTGTGGAATATAAGCGCATGGGCAAGCCGCCCAGAAAAAGAGTAAAGGTGCTGCTAAGCACAAAATCAATTGCCACAGGCCACTCGCCATATGCGATGGCTGTGATAAGCGGCAGCAGCATCATCGCCCCTAAACTAACGATGACCATACCAATATAGTATAAAATGGGCTGCAGCTTGGATGTATGATTTTTATTATCAAGCATTGTTGCTCACCTTCCGCCAAGGAGAGATATCAGAAAGCCAATGAGAATGATACCGAAAACAAACAAAATTTCAGCCAACATGCCAAGGATGCCATTTTTGATTTTCGTCATGGGTTTGTCTCCTTACGATGCGCAAAAGTAGTCGGTCAGCCCCTTCATGTTTTCCTCTCGGGATAAGGCGATAACGCTGTCACCAGCCAATATCCGTGTCTGCCCGTCGGGAATAAAGGCCTCCTTCTCCCGTATGACCGATATCAAAATCGTACCTTTGGGGAGCTTGAGGTTGGAAACGATATGGCCTGCTGCCGGGGAGCTTTCAGACACCGGCAGATCCTTGATCCTTACGTCGCCCACCTTTTGAGACAGCATTTGATTGATGCCTGCCCAATCCACCTCATGGCCAATGATGCTTGCGATATGCGCGGTGCTAGAGACAACCGAATCTACGCCCAGCCGCTTGAATACCTGAATGTTTTTGGGGTTATTGACACGGGCAATGGTTCTCGGCACGCCAAAGTATTGTTTGGCCAGCTGGCAGGCGACCAGGTTGTTCTGATCATGACCCGTCACCGCTATCAGCATATCCGCCTTCACGATTCCGGCATCCTCCATGGAATGAACGTCGGTACCATCGCCCAAGACAAGCCCGATGTTCAAATCGCTTAACTCGCCTGCAATCTTGGCGCAATGCTCCGCATCCGACTCCATTAAAACCAGGCGGTGCTTTTCAGGGGCAAGGGTTTTAGCCAGATAGTAACCAACCTTTCCGCCGCCGACGATGATGATAAACACAGGCTTCACTCTCCTTGCGCCGCATATTCGGCAACCACCAGCATATCCTCCTGCCCAATGGTATCTTTGGGGCTTGCCAGCGAAAAGGCGTGATTTCGTATAACGCCCAGGATAGGCTCATCCTTTATTTCCGCCATGGTTCTTCCAACAAGCCGGCGCGCAGGCTTAATGACTTTAAAGGAAACGCCTGTGCCGTTAATGCGCATGGTATCCACCAGATCGCCCCCCAAAATCTGGCTCTTTATTTTGTTGACTGCCAATGTGGTAGGGCAAATGGTGTGCAGCCCCATTTTACTCATGATGATTTCCCGCTGCGGATCATACACCCGTGTAAGTACAACCGGCACATGGAAAATCTCCTTGGCTACCTGAGAAACCATAATATTCATATTGTCATCCGCGGTCACGGCAGCCAGGGCATCTGCCTGCTCCACCCCTGCGCTACGCAGCACATCCTCATCAATGGGCATGCCGGTGATGGTGACGCCGTTAAAGCCCGAGCCCAGCGCGTCAAAATGGCTGGGATCACTGTCAATGACCACTACGTCATGGTTCTCCTGCGATAATTCCAACGCCAGACTGGCACCTACTTTTCGGCAGCCGGCAATAATGACATACATAACTCTTCCCTCAATTCTATGATTGAAAACCTGGTACAGGTCAGCGTTCTTCTTGTCCTTTAGCATCCTCTATCAAGCCAAAGTCGGCAGGGGCAGCAGATGAACTCCACCCATACAGGGTTAACCTTTCCAGGTTGCGGCAGCTGGGCTTGTAGGTAGGGTCCAAGGCGTAAGCAGCTCGGTAATGCTGCCGCGCCGATACGTCGTCGCCCATCAGCTCATACCATATTCCCAGCAGGTTATGGGGTTCGGGGGCATCCATATTCATGGCCATGCAACTGGCGATAACGGAACGGGACACGGTATAGTCCCTTATTTTCAAGGCATTCACAGCCTTATTTACCGCCGCTCTAAAATCGGCAGAACCGCAATTCTTGCGCATTGATCATTCGTCCTTTCCTTGGAATAATTGCATTATAGAATATACGGAATAAGGTTGCTGTGAATATGTTGCACAGCTTGTGAGGATTTTGTGAAGATACAAAAAGAGCCGCCAAACGGCGGCCCTGCCTAGAAAACGAAGCATCGTTTTCTAGGCATCTCACTTTTCACCTGCGGCCTGCGTCCGCGGCCGGTGAAAAGTGTAAGGAAAGCTTGCTCCGCAAGCGCCCCGCGCGCCCGGCACAGCCGGGTGGCACGATTACAATGGAAGGGGTAGAACCCCTTCACCCCCAAAGTTGGCTAACTTGTATCGATAGACTTGCAGCAGGGAAAAAATCCGAAAAAGAAGCAATACTACTTTTTCAACAAATCAGGCTCAATGTTCCTCTACCATACGGTAGCCAATGCCGACCTCTGTAAGAATGTACTTTGGCTGCGCTGGATTGATTTCAATCTTGCGGCGAAGGTTTCCCATGCACACCCGCAGAGATTGGGTATCATCGGTGGTAGCCCCGCCCCAAATCTCCTGAATGAGGAACCTATGCGTCAGCACCTTGCCATGGTGACTGGACAAAAGCGTCAGCAAATGGTACTCCGTGGGCGTCAAGTGAATCTCATTTTCATTCAATGTGACGCGGCGCTTTTCATAATCAATATGCAACTGCCCAATCTGCCAGGCAGCACTTTCTCCGCCCGGGTTCAATTCCTGCGCCTTGCGCCGCAGCGATACCCTGATTCTGGCCAAAAGCTCGGCAATGCCAAAGGGCTTGGTCAGATAATCGTCCGCGCCCCTGTCCAAGGCTTCCACCTTTTCTCGCTCGTGGCCCCGGGCGGATACGATGATGATGGGCACAGAAGACCATGCCCGGATTTTTTGAATCACATCAAGGCCATCCATATCCGGCAGCCCCAAATCCAGCACCACAACGTCCGGGCGGTGGGAGGCGGCAAGGGAGAGGGCCGTCATGCCATCCTGCGCCTGCACACAATCATACTTTTGTGTCTCCAATGCCACTTTGATAAAATGGCGGATAGGCTTTTCGTCGTCGACAATCAAAATCAATGGATTCATAAACTATACCTCCACAGGCAGTGTAAAACGGAATAACGCCCCGCCCTCCGGCCGGTTTAGGGCCAACATGGTGCCGCCATGTGCCGTAACAATGGACTTGCAGATGGAAAGGCCAATGCCGATCCCTTTTCTTTCCCCTGCGGTGGGCTGCCGTGTGAAATACCGGTCAAAGATAAAGGGCAGATCGTTTTGCGGGATTCCCTGCCCGCTGTCACTGACCTCAAACACCGCCTGGTCCTTTTCCTTATAAACATACACACGAATCAGTGTCCCCTGTTGGGTGTGCTTGATCGCATTATCCAAAAGGTTCACCAGCACTTGTTCAATTAACGTTCCATCCATGGGAATCATAAAAAGCTCTTCAGGAATATCAATGGCAATCTCATGGCCGGCCGCGCGTTTGCCCACACGGGATACAGCTTCGGCCACAATTTCCTCCACTGCTTCCCTGTCCTTCTTGAGCTTGAGCTTGCCGCTTTCGAGCCTGGTGAGGCTGAGTATATTCTCCACCAATGAGCTCAGCCACTCCGCCTCGGCATATACATCGCCTAAAAAATCCTTGCGAACGCCATCGTCCAAAGCCTCATAGTTTTCAAGCATCGTGCTTACCGAACCCATAATGCTGGTCAGCGGCGTGCGCAGATCATGGGAAACAGAGCGCAAAAGATCGCCGCGCAGCCGCTCCCGTTCCACTTCCATCTTGGTATGCTGCTGCTTTTCATACAGCCTCTCCCGCTCCAGGGCCAAGGCAATTTGGGCGCTGATGGTATCCAGAAATATTTTTTGGCTGTCGGAAAGCTTGTAGCCATTGGGGAAGGCAATGCCGATAACGCCCAGGGTGCCGCTGGAGCCGATGACCGGCAGATAATATCCGCTGCAGGCCCGGAACAGCTCCTTCCCCGCCCCGCTGGCCATACCCGATTGAAATGTTTCCAGGGTGGCGGCCTTTTCAACCTCTGACTGAAATATGTCTGTGCCAATCACGTGGCGCATGGTGAGTTGTCCATCCATATCGGATGCGCAAATCATGACAGACGCTAAAAAGAGACTGTTGATATCCTTGGCAGCCACCATCAACAGCTGCGGCTTGCTGTTGACCGCCAGCAGATTTTTTTCCAGCTGGTAGAGAATTTGTATGCGCTTTTCCCGGGTCTCGGCCCGCTGCGACTCCCGTTTGATCCTGGCCGTCAAGGTACTGGCAATCAAGGCAACCGCAAGCATAATGATAAAGGTAACGGGGTAATCAGGACTATAAGCCATTAATGTATAATAAGGCTCCGTAAAAAAGTAGTTAAAGGTCAGCATAGCCAAAAGCGAAGCAATCACACCGTACAAATAGCCTTGGGTGAGATAGGCAACTAATACAACGCCCAGGTTATATGTCATGATGTAGTTCGCTTCATGATATCCCAGCTTGCGAAACAGTATGGATATGAGCGTGGCCAATGCAATTACCGCAATGACCAGACCCAGCATTTTCACTGTATGAAAGACAGCTGTGGAACCCTTCACGTGCCCATCATGCTTGAAATCAAGATCATCTGCCATATACCTCTGAAATCGCATTTTCTGCATGTAATCATCCCCCCAAGGCATTGGGCGATATGGCACCAACTTGTCACCTTGGTCGCATCATAGCAATCTATAAAAAAAGTGTCAAGCATGATTCTGGGCTTATTTGCTTTATGTTTATCTGCATACAGAAATCTCGCTTGCATTGCCCAAAGAATAGGTCGATATAGCAGCAAGCTGCGCTTTTCTGCAACTCACATGGCGAAAACGCAGCTTACCCGCAAACCCATTGAGCTGCTCTTATATGTGTTTTATACTGCTCCCATGACAGATGAAAGGGAGTATCACTTATGCTTGGAATCATTACACTACTGATCGCACTGACAACGCTGGCCGCCTTCCTGGTGATCCGCCTGGTTACAAAGAGCTGGCAGAAAAAGCCCATGCATATCGTTAGGATAGGTGCCTTTGCAGCGTTTTCCCTGCTGCTGATAGCAGGGGTTTATTGGTGGGGGTTCCGCTGGATGGGCTTGTTTCTTACACTTGCTGTATTGGCCATCTTCAGCGGCCTGTATTTTATCAGACAGCCAAAGGCAGAAAAGCCCTTCAAAGCGTTTGCGGCCGTTCGCTCCTTCATCAGCGGCTGCGTGCTTGTGACATTTTGTATACTGCCTGGCATGGTGTTTCCGCAGTTTCGTGAAGCAGCCCCCACCGGCACCTATGCCGTGGCGACACAAAGCGTAACGTATGAGGATGCATCCCGGGTTGACCCTTATTCTGAAGATGGCGAAAACAGAAAGCTGACCGTGCAGTTTTATTATCCCTCCAATGCGGAAAATGCCGCTGCACTCCCGCTGGTGGTATTTTCCCACGGGGCCTTCGGCTACCGCGGCAGCAACCTATCCACCTACAAAGACCTTGCCAGCAACGGGTATGTTGTTGCAAGCATCGATCACAGCTATCATTCCTTTTTCGCCCAGCATACGGACGGCAGCCGAACGCTGGTTAAGATGGACTTCTTAAATGACGCGGTCAATATCACCAACGGCGAGTATGACGGACAAACGGCCTACGACAAAACCCATGCATGGCTGGCACTGCGTGCCGCTGATATGAATTTTGTGCTGGATGAGGTACTTGGCAACAAGAGCGGAAAGCTGCCCGCCACCTTATTCTCCCTCATCGATTCTGATAAGATCGGCTTGTTCGGCCATTCCCTGGGCGGGGCCACAGCGGCACAGTTGGGCAGAATGCGGGGGGATGTGGATGCCGTAGCCGTCATCGACGGCACCATGTTCAGTGAGGAGACAGCCTTTGAAAACGGGCACGCCGTGCTGACCGAAACACCTTACCCGGTTCCTCTGTTGAACCTGTACAATGAAGAACATTATACAGACGCCCAAAAGGAGGGGTTGGCCTATAGCAATCTATCCGCCAGCGCCCATGCCGCACAGGCATATGATGTAGTGATTCGCGGTTCCGGACATTTGAACTTCACCGACCTGCCGCTCTTTTCCCCTACGCTGGCGGGCATGCTGGGCGTAGGCACGGTGGACAGCCGGTACTGCATTGAGACAATGAATGAACTCGTGCTCGCGTTTTTCAATCACACGCTCAAAGGTGCCGGAGAATTGAACCTGAAAACAGAATATTAATACACGTAGCATCAGACGTATCGGGTACATGGGATGGGCTTTTTAACAAACGCCATCCCATACCCGATTTCCCATTCACAAAATATTATACATGCATATAAATTGGCTGGCAGCCGTGCCCTGTATACGCTATAATAAGGCGGCGGATGGATGATCCATACGCATATTCGCCGCCTTTGTGCCGCTCTATCCGTCCTATGGTGGATGGGCGTACATTGGCCGTGTATAGAGGGTGTCAAATTGAAAATTGCGGTCAAAAAAATCGGCAAAGACGCCGATGAACAGGTAATTATCTGCTGTTATGAAGTGAACGATGATGTGAAAAGCATTGTCCGCTTTGTGAAATACACCGGTGCAACGCTGGCCGGGTATGAGGAAGAACGGGCCAGCCAGATCGCCTTGCAGGATATACTGTATGTGGAAGCGGTGGACAACAAGGTGTTTGCCTATACCGCAAAAAAGACGTATGAGCTTAAATGCAAATTGTACGAGTTTGAAGCGGCGCACAAGGATAGAAAGTTTCTGCGCTGCTCAAAATCCTTTGTGCTCAATTTAATGAAGATCGATCACGTTCGGCCTATCTTGAATGGCCGTTTCCTGGCGAGAATGTTTGGCGGCGAGGAAGTAATTATCTCCCGGCAGTATGTGCCGGAACTGAAAAAAAGATTGCTGGGTGAAGAAACATGCGATTAAAGGACTTTTTGAAAAAATGCCTGATGGAGTATTTTATCATCACCACCTGCGTAACAGCAGCCATGGCGATATTGGGTCTGAGCCTTGACCCGGCGGCGCGCTTTGGCTATGAGGGCTATTTTTCGCCGCTGCTCTTTGGCCTGATCAGCCTTTTGCCCTCCCTTGTCACCTACTCGCGCAAGGAACTGTCCTTGCGCCAGGCAATTATCCGCAAGTTGATGCATTTTGCGCTGCTGGAGATGATGCTGATCGTATTTGGCCATGGGGCGGGACTATTGCACGGCGCAGGCGATACAGCGTCTTTTGCCCTGACGGTGCTGCTGGTGTATCTTGCGGTGAATGTGGCAAGCTGGCATCTTGACAACAAGGAAGCCGCCAAGATCAATCAAACACTGAAAACGCTGCAAGGCAGAAAATAGCACACCTATTCCTTTATTTCCTGAAACAGCTCATACGCTTTCTTTTGCGCTTCTATTAGAACATCGCTGCCCAAGGCGGTGATGGCGTAGTACTTGCGAATTTTACCCTCCACATTCTTCTCTTCCTTCTGCAATAAACCGCTGTTCTCCATCTTTTGCAACAGCGGATACAAGGTCCCCGGGCTCATATCATAGCCGTGCTCCTTTAATTCCTCGATCATCCACGAGCCGTAAAAGGCTTCTTTTTGGGCATGATGCAGTATGTGAATTTGAACAAAGCCCAAAAAGAACCTTCTGAAAATTTGGTCTTGCATCCATCTCATCCCTTATTGTATACTATTGATATCGCAATACGATATCGTAATGTGATATTATTATAACACTATCCCTCCCGCTTGGCAAGTGGCTGCCGCTCTGCTTTTTGATAGATGAGCGGAAAGACAGAGAGGAGATGCAAGAATGGAGAAGCATCAAAAGAAAAAGAAGCTGTGGCGGTCTTTTCTAAAAGACGTTTTCATCTGCTCCCTGGGCGCTTATGGCGGACCGGAGGCACATTTCGGGGTGTTTACAGAGCAGATGGTGATCAAGAAAAATTACTTGACAGAGGAGGAAATGGTTGAGCTGATTGCCCTGACCGGCATTTTACCTGGCCCCAGCAGCACGCAAACCATTGTGGCCATCGGCTATAAAACAGGCGGGCCGGTATTGGCGCTGCTGACCATGCTGGTATGGGCTTTGCCGGTGCTTGCGGTAATGACGCTGCTCTCCTTTCTCAGCCCCTTTTTGCAAAGCATGAACATTTCGCTGGAAGGGCTGCGCTATATCGGCCCGATGGCTGTGGGGTTTATTGCTGTCGCCGCCTACCGCATCGGCCGAAAGGTGGTAAAGGATGCACTGACAGTCACCCTGTTTTTGCTAAGCGCCATCACCACCTATTTCATCCACCAGCCATGGATCTATCCCCTGGTGCTGATCTTGGGCGGAATAATCAGTATTGCCGCCTCCAGGGAAAAGCAGCTTTGGAACCGCGTCAAAATCCACGCCCCCTGGCCCTACTTGATCGCCTTCGTCTGCTTTGCGGCCGGAAGCCTGGTGCTTGCGCAGGTCTGGGATAACAGAATTGTCCGCCTGTTTGAAAGCTTTTACCGCTACGGCTATCTGGTGATTGGCGGTGGCCAGGTGGTGGTACCGCTGATGTACGGCGAGCTGGTAGATGTGCATGGGTATATGACAAATCAGGAGTTTTTGATGGGCTTTGGCCTGGTGCAGGGGCTGCCCGGCCCCATGTTCAGCTTCAGCGCCTACGCCGGCGCAATGGCTGCCCGCAATGGCGGTGTGCTCACACAAACACTGGGCGGCGTGGTCAGTGGAATAGCCATTTTTCTGCCCGGGTTGCTGCTGATCTATTTTGTGTACCCCATTTGGGAAAATATAAAGGGCATCAAGGGCATCAAAGTTTCCCTTCGGGGCATTACTGCCGCCGCCGGCGGCCTGATTGCTGCCGCGGCCGTATTGCTGATGCAAAAGAGCGGCTTTGCCCTTGATAATATTGTTGTCGTGCTGCTGACCACGCTGATGCTGCTGCAAAAAAAGATTCCTGCGCCCATCATCGTGATTGGAGCCATTGCGGCCGGATTTATCTTTGTATAAGCGCCTGCCATCTTCAAGTGCGGATAAGCGCAGAGAATTTGGATGGACAATTGAAAAAAGCATACCAAAAGATTATGATATGGGTAGCGTTTTTTGTACGAACTGCTTTGTGTGGGAGGTTATCCGATGCGTTATTTTGAGCAGCTGGGCTCAGCCCTTGTTTGGCGCAATGATGGAGAAACGTTGAAAATTATGCCCTGGGGCCGCGACAGCTTTCGTGTGCAATCCGCCATGATGCACGAACCTATGGATACATCCTTTGCCCTGCTGCCGCCAACGGAGGAAACGGTTCCGGTCATCACGCTGAATGACATGACCGCCTCCATTGAAAATGGGCAGATCAAGGCAGTCATTACCATGGACAACTGGCGCTGTTATGCCCAGATCACCTTTTACAACAAGCAGGGCGAGGTACTGCTGCAGGAAACCTCCACCGGCGGCGCTCTGGCACTCAAATCCAGGCATTTCAAGCCGGTGCTGGGGGGAGATCACGCCCTGACCGTTACCTTTGAAGGCAGGGAAAATGAACACCTGTACGGCATGGGCCAATATCAGCAGGAGTATCTGGATCTAAAGCACTGCTCCCTGGAGCTGGCCCACCGCAACTCCCAAGCCAGCGTTCCCTTTGTCATGTCCAGCCTGGGCTATGGCTTTTTGTGGCACAACCCTGCCATCGGTGAAGTACACTTTGGCAAAAACCGTACCACCTGGCGGGCGCAATCCACAAAACAGATGGATTACTATATCACGGCTGGCGATACGCCTGCGCAAATCAGCCTGAACTATGCCAAGGCCACCGGCTTTGCACCCATGATGCCGGAATACGGTCTGGGCTTTTGGCAATGCAAGCTGCGCTACTGGAACCAGGAGCAGCTGTTAAACGTGGCCAGAGAGCACAAAAAGCGCGGCCTGCCCATGGATGTAATCGTATGCGACTTTTTCCACTGGCCAAAAATGGGTGACTTCCGCTTTGATCCGGAGTTCTTTCCCGACCCCCGTGCCATGGTGGAGGAGCTTAACTCCATGGGCATTGAACTGATGGTATCCGTCTGGCCGCAGATTGCCCTGGACAGCGAAAACTATCAGGAAATGCGGCAACAGGGCCTGCTTGTCAAAAGCGAGCTGGGCGAGCAGATTGGCATGCGCTTTGGCGGGGACAGCATGTTTTATGATGTGACTAACGCAAGGGCCCGAGACTACGTTTGGGAAAAGTGCAAGCAAAATTACTATGACCATGGTATCCGTATTTTCTGGCTGGACGAGGCCGAGCCTGAATACGGCTCTTACGACTTTGAAAACTTCCGCTATCATTTGGGCAGCAACCTGCAAATCGGCAACGTGTACCCCCAGTTGTTTTCCCGCAACTTTTATGATGGGCTGCTTTCCTGCGGCCAGGAAAACCCCGTCAATCTGGTCCGGTGCGCCTGGGCCGGCAGCCAGCGGTACGGCGCGCTGGTCTGGTCGGGGGATGTTCACTGCGATTGGGAAACCTTCCGCCGCCAGGTATGCGCCGGGCTGAGTATGGGCATAGCCGGCATCCCCTGGTGGACCACAGACATCGGCGGCTTTCATGGCGGCCATCCGGAGGACGAGGGCTTCAGGGAGCTTTTGATCCGCTGGTTTCAGTGGGGCGCTTACTGCCCTGTCATGCGCCTGCACGGCGACAGGCAGCCCGGCAGCAAGCTCAGCCGGAAGGATGGCAGCGACGCGCTGTTCACAGGCTGCGACAACGAGGTCTGGAGCTATGGCGATGAGGCCTATCCCATTTTGACAAAATACCTGAATGTCAGGGAAAGCCTGAGGGATTATACCCGGCATTTGATGCGCGCTGCTCACGAGGAAGGCAAGCCGGTGCTCAGGGCCATGTTCTATGAATTTCCAGAGGATAATGTCTGCTGGCTGTTGAAGGATCAATACATGTACGGTGAGAAATATTTGGTGGCGCCTATCATGTATGCAGGCATGCGCCAGCGCAGTGTCTACCTGCCCATAGGCGCCGGCTGGAAAAATACACACACGGGTGAAATCTATACAGGCGGGCAGAGCGTTGTCGCCGACGCGCCGCTTGACGTGATTCCCGTATTTGAGAGACAATAAGAAATAACATGCACCCTTCCTACCCCGCCCACAGGCTGTAAAAAGCCTGTGGTTTTTTTCGTTGCAGCGGTTGCAACTCCCCTCAAAATTTTTTCCATTTCATATTGACAAATTTCGATTTGTCGCATAGGATGGTCATATCTAATATTCTTGATTTGAGGAGTGTGGTCATGGAAACTGCTTATGAAAAAAACGCCAAAGTGTTCAAGGCGTTTTGCGATGAAAAGAGGCTGCGAATACTTGAGCTTTTGCAAGGCGGAGAAAAGTGCACCTGCGTGCTGATAGAAGCCTTGGATATGCCGCAATCCTCACTGAGCTATCATATGAAAATTTTGTGTGAGTCGGGTATCGTAGTAGGGCGTCAGGATGGGAAGTGGACCCACTACCGTATCTGTGAGGATGGCAGCCGCTTGGCGGCGGAGCTTGTACAAACGCTGACAGAGGCAAAACAAAATCCACAGCCAAGCGATGCGCACTGTGAGCAATAGCGGTTTGAAGAAAGCGGGGCATCACAAGTATGCAATTTCTATCTGGCCTATGGGATTTTTTTCAGAACCAAATTCTCGGCATGAAATGGCTGAACGAGCTGATTCAAGCAGGTCTTAATGCATTGGGGCTTAACACGGCCAACCGCTGGGTGGGCAGCCTGCAGTTTTTTCTGTATGACGTAATCAAAATCACAGTGCTTTTGTGCCTGCTGATTTTTGTCATCAGCTACATTCAAAGCTACTTTCCGCCGGAGCGCTCCCGAAAAATTTTAGGCAGGTTTCATGGCATTGGGGCAAACTGCATCGCCGCGCTGCTGGGCACGGTAACACCCTTTTGCTCCTGCTCGTCAATTCCCCTATTCATTGGCTTCACCTCCGCCGGCCTGCCGCTGGGTGTAACCTTTTCGTTTTTGATCTCCTCACCCATGGTGGATTTGGGCTCGCTGCTGCTGTTGATGAGCATCTTTGGCCCCAAGGTCGCCATCCTCTATGTGATTTTCGGCCTGGTAATCGCTGTGCTGGGCGGCACGCTGATTGAAAAGCTGCGCATGGAAAAATACGTGGAAAGCTTTATTTTAACCGCCGGTCATGTGGATATCGCATCGCCGGACCTTACCAAAAGAGACAGGCTGCAATACGCCAAAGAGCAAATGGCATCCACCTTCCGCAAGGTGTTTCCGTATATCCTGGTTGGCGTTTCCATTGGCGCCCTCATTCACAACTGGATCCCCCAAGAGTGGATAGCAAAAGCACTGGGCGGCCCCAATCCCTTTGGTGTTGTAATTGCCACAGCCGTCGGCGTGCCGATGTACGCGGACATTTTCGGCACGATACCCATTGCCGAGGCGCTGCTGCAAAAAGGGGCGCTGCTGGGCACGGTGCTCGCCTTTATGATGGCGGTAACCACCCTGTCGCTGCCATCGATGATCCTGCTGCGCAAGGCGGTCAAGCCCTGGCTGCTTGCGCTGTTCATCGGTATTTGCACCGTTGGCATCATGCTTACCGGATACCTCTTTAACGCCTTGCACACTTTGATTGTGTAACCAAATGAAAAAGGGAGTGTACGATATGAAATTGTTTAACTTCAAAAAGGAAACCCAAAAGACAAGCTGCTGCGGGAATGTTGACGAAGCATCGATAAAGGCGGCCCAAACCTCCATGGCGGATGGTGCATCCATCAAAGTGCTGGGCAGCGGCTGCGCCAAGTGCAATCAGCTGGAAGCCGCTGTGAAGGCAGCGCTTGAACAATTGGGCATGCAACCAGACATCGACCATGTGCGGGATTTTGCACAGATAGCAGCCTATGGCGTAATGACCACCCCCGCCCTGGTGGTGGATGGCAAGGTCGTATCCTTTGGCAAGGTGCTGACCCAGGAGGAAGCAGTCGCGATTTTACAAAAAGCAAGAGGGTAAGCGTTACCGGCTATGGGCTATGGTGAAGCCTGTATGGAATAGGAGGGAAAGCCCGTGGAGAAAAAGCGGAGCGGCATTGGGTTTTTTGAAAAATACTTAACGGTATGGGTCATACTTTGCATGGCGGCGGGCGTTGCAATCGGGCGGTACCTGCCGGGCATACCCGCGTTCCTTGGCCGGCTGGAATATGCGAAGGTATCCATCCCGATCGCTGTTTTGATCTGGCTGATGATCTACCCCATGATGCTGAAGGTGGATTTTCATAGCATACGCCATGTTGGCAAAAACCCCAAGGGGCTGTTTGTCACCTGGGTAACTAACTGGCTCATTAAGCCCTTTACCATGTTTTTAATCGCCTGGTTCTTCTTTTACGTGGTCTTCAAGGCGCTGATACCAGATAACCTGGCCCGCGATTATCTGGCCGGCGCGGTGCTGCTGGGCGCTGCCCCCTGCACGGCCATGGTGTTTGTGTGGAGCCATCTGACAAAGGGCAATCCCGCCTATACGGTGGTGCAGGTGGCGACAAACGATCTGATTATATTGGTTGCCTTCACGCCCATCGTGGCCCTGCTGCTGGGGGTAGGCGGCATTACGATCCCCTGGGACACGCTGATTTTGTCTGTCGTATTGTTTGTGGTCATTCCCCTGACAGGCGGCATTCTCACCCGTACACAAATGATCAAGCGCAAGGGAGAAACCTACTTTCGGGAGGTTTTCCTGCCCAAGTGGAACCACATCACCGTGGCCGGACTGCTACTCACGCTGGTCTTGATCTTCTCCTTCCAGGGCAATGTAATTCTTGAAAATCCCCTGCACATACTGCTGATCGCCATCCCCTTAACGCTGCAAACCTTTTTAATCTTCTTTATCGCCTATCTGGCCAGCAAGCTGCTTAAGCTGCCCTTTGACATTGCCGCGCCGGCCGGCATGATTGGCGCTTCCAACTTTTTTGAGCTGGCGGTTGCCGTTGCAATTTCCCTGTTTGGCGCGTCATCACCGGCGGCGTTGGCCACTACGGTTGGCGTTTTGACAGAAGTGCCGGTCATGCTGGTGCTTGTTCGCATCGCCAACAATACGAAAGGATGGTTTAAAGATGCCTAAACCGAAGGTCGCCTTTATCTGCGTGCACAACAGCTGCCGCAGCCAGATGGCCGAAGCGCTTGGAAAGCATTTGGCAGGGGACGTGTTTGAAAGCTATTCAGCCGGGACGCACACGAAGGACCGCATTAACCCCGATGCCGTACGCCTGATGAAACAGCAATACGGCATTGATATGGAAAAGGCCCAGCGGCCCAAGTTACTAGAGGAGCTGCCGCCCATCGACATCGTCATCACCATGGGGTGCAATGTGGCCTGCCCTTTTCTCCCCTGTCGCTACCGGGAAGACTGGGGGCTTGACGACCCGAGCGGAAAAGACGATGCGGCGTTTCTGGCCATCATACAAGAAATTGAAGAAAAGGTCATCCGCCTGCGGGATAGCCTACGAGCACAAGAGGCAGCTCTGCCGGAATAAGCCCTCGTCTTGCCATATGCACAAACCGCTGCCGCCCGATTGACCCGGGCGGCTTTTTCATGGCAATGGCAAATGCCTGTCCCCCGTTTCTGAAAGAAAAAATTATTTGCATCGTTCAACTGTTGCATTTTGCAACAGCTTGGCATATGATAGGGGCGAGGTGATGAAATGGCAGCAAAGGATGGCAGCACCCTGCGGGAGCTTTTGCGGGTTTTGGTCAGGCATCTGGGTCTGTTGGAAAAAAGCGAAGCCGGCTGCTGCGGTATTACGCTTTCGCAGTGCCACGCGATGGTGGAAATTGGCCGAAGGGGAAGCATGAACCTAAACGACCTGGCGGACCTGATGGAGGTGGACAAGAGCACCATGAGCCGTACCATCAACGCCCTGGTGGAGGCCGGAATGGTAACCCGAGCCCTGGATAATATCGACCGGCGGTATGTGGTCATACAACTGACACAGGACGGGCAGCGGTTTTTTGAAAACACGGAGACCAGCATGGAGCGCTACTATCAAACCATTCTAAGCCGTATTCCAGCGGATAAGCGGGATCAGGTCATAGAAAGCCTCACCCTGCTGACAAGTGCCATCGGCCACGATACATGCTGCTAAGCGCAACATATCATCACAGGAGGGGGTGGGCAGTTTGGCAAAGCCATCTTGCTGCGGCGGCGCGCCTGATGCCAAAGAGGAAAAAATACGGTATGGCAAATTGATTGGAACGGTCAGCGTGCAGAGCAGACTCAAAGCGCCTGCAAGGACTTCCATCTGCTGCGGAGCCGGGCGCAAGCATTCACCCGGGCAGGCCTGTAACGCCAGCAGCAAAAAGATACAGGAACCCTGGGTGCTTGGGCCTATCGATACGCCCGCCGGCATCGTTCCGCGCGTCAAAACGCAGCTTTCGATCAAGGACCGGCTTGGCTCATTTAAATGCAGGTGGAATATTGGCCGCATGGATTACAAGGTTGATCCAGGGTTGTTTTGCGTGGGTACGCCAGATGACCAATCCCCGGTTCTTGTGACCGCCAATTACAAAATGACGTTTGACCGCGTGCGCAGCGAGCTAGGCGGCATAAGCGCCTGGATCGTTGTGCTGGATACAGATGGCATCAACGTTTGGTGCGCTGCCGGCAAGGGCACCTTTGGAACAAAAGAACTGGTACACAGAATTTCCGCAACAAAGCTTGCCAAGGTGGTTTCCCACCGCACAGTGATCGTGCCGCAGCTGGGCGCAACGGGCATCGCCGCACATGAGGTGTTAACACAATCGGGCTTTAAAGTTGCCTATGGCCCTGTTCGCGCCGAGGACCTGAAAGCCTATCTTCATGCTGGAATGGTTGCCACCAAAAGAATGCGGACCGTAAAATTTACGATGCTGGACCGGCTGGTGCTCACGCCCATGGAGCTTGTTTTCGCCATCAAGCCGCTGATGCTTGCCTTTGGCGCAATGTTCATTCTCAACACCATCGGGTTGGGGCAGTATGGGCTTGCCGATTTGATTGCGCTGCTGGGCGCGGTCATCACAGGCTGTATCGCAGCCCCGGTTCTGCTGCCCTTTCTACCCGGCCGGGCGTTTTCTTTCAAGGGCTTTGTGCTGGGGCTGCTCTTTGCGGTGGCCATAAACGTTTGGCAGGGCTTTGCGAACATGCAGGCATTCGGCTTTTTGAAGGCAGCGGCCTATTTTCTTTTGATACCATCCATCTCATCGTTCCTTATGATGAACTTTACGGGCAGCTCCACCTATACATCGCTGTCAGGCGTGGATAAGGAAATGAAGATTGCGCTTCCCGCCATCATTCTTTCCGCCGGGGCAGGCGTCATTCTATTGCTTGTCAGCGGCTTTGTTAAGGTCACGGGGTGAGAAGGAGCGATGAGCATGAAGTATTTAAAGAATGTAGCCACCCTCAAGCATGATTTTCAAAAGTGCACAGGCTGCGGCGCATGCCTGAACGTATGCCCTCATGGGGTGTTTGAGCCTTATCAAAAAAAGGTGCGCATCACCGATCTTGACCTTTGCATGGAATGCGGCGCATGCAAAAAAAACTGTCCGTTTGAAGCCATTCAGGTGCAAAAGGGCGTAGGCTGCGCCGCCGCAATACTCTCCAGTTTGCTGACAGGCAGCGAACCCAAATGCTGTTGACTTGTTTACACTTCATTTAACATACAGAGGAGGAAGTCCCATGGATTTTACACTCGAGGCACTGCAAGCGGCCCATTGGCCCCAGGTTGCCGCCATCTACCAGGATGGCATTGCAACCAAGATTGCTACCTTTCAAAATGAAGTTCCCACATGGGAGCAGTGGGACAAGGGCCACAGCAAGGCCTGCCGCATCATCGCAAAGCGCGGCGATGAGGTTCTGGGCTGGGCAGCGCTAAGCCCCGTATCAGACCGCTGTGTGTATGCGGGCGTTGCCAACGTAAGCATTTATATCGGGCAGCCCTACAAGCAACAGGGCGTTGGGAAGGCGCTGATGCGGGAGCTGATCCGGCAGTCTGAAGAGGCCGGCTTCTGGACCCTGGAATCAAAAATAATCGCAGAAAACACGGCCAGCCTGTCCCTGCACGCGGCCTGCGGCTTCCGTTTGGTTGGCACGCGGGAGAAGCTTGGCAAAATGGACACAGGCATTTGGCACGATGTTGTTTTGGTGGAGCGCAGAAGCCAAATAGTTGGTTTGGATTGAAGTTCTGCATCGTAAAACGAAGATTACCGCAAGGGGCTGCCTCTAAGCGCGAAAAGCGCGGGGCAGCCCCATTATATATTATCGGCATATGTTTTTCGATATTACTTAGCCTCAGGCAACGGATAATGATAAAAATGCCATTGGGATTCGGGGATGACAACAGTATCCCCATTGCTTACATGGAATTCTGCCACCGCAAAATGCACGGTGCCCGCCTGGGTCAAGCCTTCCAGCTGCACATCGCCGGTCATGGTACGCTCGCCGGGCGCAATGGTGATGGTATAGGCATGGCGCAGAAATATTTCGCCGCTGCCCTTTGGCAAAAGCTTTTGGCCGTTTGCGTCTTTACAGTAAAAGACAAGGGTAAACGCGTCAATGGTCATCTTCTTGCTGATGTTCTGTATGAAAAGCTTGACATGAGGGTCGCCCTTTTGCCACTGAAGCTCACCATCCACAAACTTGATGGGATTCGCCGGTTCGCCGCGCAGCGCGGGCGTTTTGGCTGGCACGGGTGTGTTTGTCGGCATAGGCGCAGCCGTTGGCACAGGCGTGCTTGCTGGCGCAGGAGTGTCAACCGGCATGGGTGCGGTGGTTGCCGCAGGCGTTATTGCCGGCGCGGGTGTGCTTGTTGGCGTAGGCACGCTTGCCGGCGCGGCTGTTTTTATAGGCATAGGCAAACGGATAGGTGCGGGGGTATGTAAGGGCTTGCCCGATGGCGATGGCGTTGGCGCGGGCTTGCGGGATGGTGTTGACCCAGGCATATGGGCTACACCGGGTTTTGCGGTCTCTGATACATTGGCCCCCTCTACACTGCGTATGGTGTAATAATAGGTCATGCCACTTCTGGCATACTTATCGTTGTACGCTGTGTCACTGACCGTTGCCACCTGCATATAAGGGCCCTCTATGGACGATGCACGGTAGATTCTATACTCTTTGGCATACCTGGCTTTGGACCATGTGAGTGATACACGTTTTTCACCGGCCCTCACCTTGAAGTTGCGGGGCGGGGATAACGTATCGGAAAGGACGTAATAAGATGTAACCTCAATGCGCGCAGCCGGAGGCGCGGACAAATCATCACCTGAAGCGCGCACCTCATATCGATATACACCTGGCTCTATGGCGCTTTTATCCACGTACTGGTTGGAAGTTGTCGTGCCTATCCTTTCCGCTTCGCCTGAACCCGTTATTCTGTAAATGCTAAATGATTGCTGATGTGGGGCAGCGCCCCAGCGAAGAGTGACCCCGCTTTGGCCGGCTGTTGCGCTGATGCTTATAGAGGCCGCAGTGTCAGGCGATAAAATGGGGGCCGCGGTCATGTTGGGGACAGCGGTCGGGCTCGGGGCAGCATTTGGAGCCGTGCCAGGGGCCACGGCGGCAGGTGCGATGGTAGGCACGGCTGCTTTATCCGGCGCAGACGGCGACAAATAAGCCCAGGGATACTGGATGATATCAGCGCCTTCCCTCGTGGAAAACAAAGCAATCACTTCGCTGATGTCTATGGCCCTGTTGGTGTTCTGATTGCTGGTAATCGTGGAGCGGGTGATACCAATCACTTCGCCCCGGTCATTGAGCAGAGGGCCGCCGCTGGAGCCAGGCGATACAGGCGCCGTAAACTGTATGGTTGGTACGCCGTCATCATCATACAGTGCGCTGATATCCCCCTTGGTTACCTCATTGGTAATAAACTGCGGGCTGCCGATCACAACCACCGGCTCTCCCCTGCGCAGACCGCCGCCGGATGACAGCTTAAGCGGCGCCAGAACAGGCGCTTCGGTGCCTGTATAAAATTCCAGAATGGCAACATCCTTTTCTTTGCTTGCGGCCAGAACCCTGGTGATTACGTAGAGCGCCTTGCGGTCGTCACTGACAGCCCAAATTTCAGCTGCGCCATCGATCACGTGGTAATTGGTTACCAGCGTGCTGCTGTTAAAGGCAACAAAGCCGCTGCCGTTGCCGACAAACTCCTCATTTTCATCAATCAAGCCAAGCATCAGCACAGATTGCACCGTCTGCTCAATCGCGTCATAATCGGTTTGAAACGAGGCCGCATTGGCGGCAAGCGAAAACAGAACCATGATTGCCAGCAGGCATGCACTTATGTTTGTTCGAAGCTTTTGCATCGGCCTTCCCCCTGTATAAAGGAGATATCCAATCCGGTGGTGCCAGCGGGCTTTACGCAGCAAGGCAAGAACGTATCCGGGCTTTCTATTTATCATACATCAGAAAGATTTTGAAAACAACCATTTCCTGTGATTGTGCAATCTACCGACCACCGCAGAAGCAAACCCATTATTTGTATTTGTTCCACTTTTTTCTACAACGCAATTATGGTATAATTCCAACCATCATCCGCTTTTTTTATAAACGAAAGAACTGCAATCACGTACCTATGTGCATTTACTTTTTACATAATAAAAAATAAAGCATTCTGCAAATACTCTCTATCGCTTCAGCACACCCGAGTCTAGGAATAGGAGCATCGAAACGTGCCTGACGAACAATGGCTGCATGCAATTTATTGCGCCAATTACAAACGCCTTTATGCCATCGGCCGGCTTTTTGCCGGCAGCAGTCCCCAGCATGCGCAAGTGGTGGAGGATATGGTGCAGGAGGCGTTTCTACTCCTCTTTGATAAAAGAGAAAAGCTGTACACCCATCCAAACATTGGTGGCTGGCTGGTGGAAACAATGCGCGGGCTGATGCTCAATCATCTGCGCAAGCAAAAGCGGCGCGGCGCGCATTTGGCATTTTCGCTGGATGAAGAGGGGGCGGGGCGTTCGGTGGCATCCGATGCTTTTTATGCGCCCGAAGACGTGCTGACGCACAAAGAAAACCTGGACACACTTAAAACACTTCTGGGCGAAGAAAACGCGGCGCTGTTTTTGAGCTACTGCGTTGAAAATAAAAGCGCCAAGGAAATCGCCAAAGCATGGGGGCTCAGCGAGGGCTGTGTCAGAATGCGGGTGATGCGGCTGAAAAAAACCATTTTGGAAAACAAAGCTTTGTTTCTGGCAGTTGCGGCGATTTTTTTTGTGACGAAATAGCGCTTATACAACATAGTCAGTGAGAGGGGGCCCTGATATGCGGGAGATGAACAGGCAGGAAGTTGCACAGCTGTTACGCAGCCAAATTTTCTCGCCCGCAAGGAAAATGGATTTGCCCCTTGTGGACGAATGCCTGCAATACCTGGATAAAGATTATGCCGCGGGCAACCTCCCCCATGAAGACATTGTATGGATGTGCATCAAAGCCCGGCTTCATGACAAGCGCAGGCACGGCATTACAGTGCACCGCGCGCTTGTGATAGCGCTGGTCGCGGTACTGGTTCTGGCGCTGCTTTCCGTTGCGTACGCGCTTTTCAAACGGAATGTGTTTAACTTCTATTTTGACGCGGGGTGGAAAAAATCCAACGGCGCGGTGCAGGAAACCGCGTATCAGCTTCTTTCCCAGAACCTTTTGCATTTGCGCCTTGCAAATACCGATATCGACGTGCTGGAAGCGGCCTATGACGGCCATGAGCTGCGGGTGGTATACAGCCTGTGGTGGCGGGATGCCACCCAGGCGCTGCCGATGATGAGTGAGGGAATGGAAAAAAGGGGATATACCACCGATGAGATAGATACAAGCTGCTTTTTGGCCGATGGAATCGCACAGATGTGCGACTGGATGGAGGTAAACGGTGAGTCCGTATATTTCTATGATACATGGACAGTGCAGGGGGAAAAGCCTGGACAGGTGCTATACTACCTGCAAGCAAACTTGTTTGAGTATGATATTGATATTGGCGATCAGCTAACCATCGGCCTGCCGCTCTTGAAGGTGCCCTATACCCGTGCCGACGGTTCCCAAACCATGGCGCGCCTGCCTACGCTGGATACCACCTTCTCCATCCCCGTGGCGCGGGAAGAGGGGCTGTACTATAAACTAGCCCCTATGGCAGTACAAACAATTGGCGGCTATCCGATACTTGGCAAAGAAGGCTACTTCTCCCCCGTAAACGGATTTTTGCACCTGGAAATCTTGGACAGCAAGCAGGAAATGGCACCCGGTGACTATTTGAACGAATACCCGATCACACAATATGCATCCCACTGGTGGGAGCGCGGTATGCTCTGCGATATGGATTTTAACCCCATTGGCATCACCCAGGGAGAATCCTGGGGGCCAACGTGGGAGGAAGACGGAACCGGCAAATGCATTGCCACCTTCTCCATTACGCCGCCCGAGGCCTGGCCGCAGCAGATGCAGCTTGTGCTCACCGATGTTCTTGGAAAGCCGGTCCGGGATCAGGCGTTTGTGTTTACCATAGTACCCGATGACAAATGATTTTTTTACAGCAGCGCTTGCGTATTTTCACTATGCATGCGTTGTTTTTCTTCGTGACAAATTGAATATGCGGCGACATAAGGAGCGTAAAGGAAACAATCAAGGAGGTGCTTATGAAAAGAATCTGTGTCACGACCCTGATGATCTGTCTTCTGCTGCTGCCGCCAGCCGTACACGCGCAAGGGTACATCTCCATTTCAGAAATGAATCAACAGCCGCCGGAGCGATGGATGCAGACATATGAAACACCGTGGCGCACCATTGATATTGATGTGCAGCCCGTTGTACCCGTGGCAGATACGCTGCCCATCCTCAAGGTGGTCCCTGATTTCCGGCCGCTGGATGTTTCGGGGCTGGGCGAAGGCTGGAGCAGGCGGGAGGCAAATGAGCGATCCACCTTTGGGGCTTACCTAAATAAAGACAGGTCACCCAGGCGCGAGTCGGATAATACGACCACAACAAACTAT
The DNA here is from genome assembly GCA_023398575.1 of Bacillota bacterium. Taxonomy (GTDB): domain Bacteria; phylum Bacillota; class Clostridia; order Christensenellales; family Aristaeellaceae; genus JAEWAH01. The sequence goes on from JAEWSC010000045.1 coordinate 58,118, forward strand.
TATCCGCCCTTTGACATGAATACTGCCTATTCAAAAAACAATGACATGACCCTGGGAGATGTGATTTTGCACCTGCGGGGCATTATGACCGCCATGGGTGAAGACCGGGAGCAATGGCAGTACAGCCAGCCCAACCGCATTTTCATCAACGCCACCATCAACCTAAAAACAGGCGAGCCGATGTACGCGGACAGCTATACCGTTTTCCTGAACCAAATGCTGCGCGGCATCCCGCTGCTTTGCCATGTGCTGGAAGGGGTTGCCCAGCCCAAAGACCAGGAGATGATATCCCATACCGGCCTGTCGTTTACCATCACCACGCCTGATTTGCTGTCGTTGGGCGGCAAGCAGGTAAAGGTGATAAGCCTACTGGCCGATGACGTGCCGTTATGTGATTTTTCCAAGATTAAAACAGCCATTGAAAAACAGATACAGGCGGGCCATGTGCGCAAAATTTTTGATGTGGAGCTTGGCTACGCCTTGTACAATGAACCCAATATCTATCGCAAGCCAGGCGCCGCATGGCTGCAAACGGCTGCGTTCTATGCTGTGCCCGTTTGGCGGGTGAATTGCTATTATATTGAAGATGCCAAAGGGAAGCTTCGTGACTATACGGGAACAGGTGTGCCGCAACGCGCCGAGATAGAGTACATAGCACTGATTATAAACGCCCAGACAGGCGTGGTGATGGATCGTGACGACAACCACAAGGGCTGCGGGGATTTTACTGGGTTTGTATCTTGGGAGGATGTGGGCGGCAAGCCGTAAAGCGGAATCAGCATACGCCCAGATACGCGTTTGGAAAGGAGAAAAGAGGCACTGCTATCCTTTCACTTTCCTGTACTCACCTGTACATAAAGAACTTTTGTAACATATTCGTAATTAGTATTCACATTTTGGAAACTTTCTGGTATACTATCTCTCGTGATGTATGGGAGGATAGTATATGCGAATTTACAAACGTTTTACCGCTATTGCGCTTACACTTATGCTGGCCGGGGCCATGCATGCCTCTGCCTTTGCCGCGGGATACGCAACCTTAAAGCTAGGTGATACAGGCAGCGAGGTCAAAAGCATGCAGGCAGCGCTGGTAACACTGGGCTATCTTTCAGGCAATGCGGATGGCAATTTCGGCCCGAAAACACAGGCGGCCGTAAAGAGCTTTCAAAGGAAAAACAAACTGACCAGTGATGGCAAGGCGGGAAACCTGACGCTGACTGCCCTGTATAACCTGGCTTCCGGCGGCGGAACGACCCCCGAAACAGGTGGAACCGACAGCGGTACGGGCAGCACCGGCACCACCCCTGTAGGCGGAAAGCTGGTGTACGGCAATACCGGCAGCGAGGTCAAGGCCCTACAAACCGCATTGACAAACCTGGGCTACAATACCGGCGGTACCGACGGAAAGTTTGGCAAAGGGACGCAAAATGCTGTAAAGGCCTTTCAAAAGGCAAACAAGCTGACGGCGGATGGCATCGCCGGCGCGAAAACCTTACAGCTGCTTAACTCCTCCGGTGCGGTGGGCACGGGGTCTTCCTCCGGAACCACCGGGGATACATCCGGCGGCACCACCACCTATACAACCCTGCGCCAGGGCGCAACCGGCGATGCGGTGAAGAACATGCAAACGCGTTTGGCAGCGCTGGATTATAGTGTAGAGGCCAACGGCACCTACGACAGCAAGACGATGGCAGCAGTCAAGAGCTTTCAAAGCCGCAACAAGCTGACGGCGGATGGCGTGGCAGGCGCGAAAACGCAAACGGCGCTCTACTCCGACAGCGCGGTCAAGTATTCGGCCAAATCCGCCGGATACGAGGTTCCTTCCATTGGCACGATCAAGCTGTTGCACTGGTTTAACGATGTCAAACCGGTGCTTCGGGGCAAAAGCTCGATCTACGTATACGATCCCGCATCGGGGTACAACTATACCCTGCACCTGTACTCCCTTGGCAATCATGCGGATGTGGAGCCGCAAACAGCCGATGATACCGCCAACATGATGGCCGCCTTTGGCGGAAAGGCCTCCTGGACGCCTAAATTTGTGTATGTAAGGCTGCCCAACGGCGTATGGACCGTGGCCACCATGCACAACGTGGCCCATGGCGGGCAAAGCATTAAGGATAACAATTTTGAAGGCCAGAACTGTGTTCACTTTTTGCGGGATATGGACGAGGTCTCAAAAAACGATCCCGATTACGGCGTCACCAATCAAACGGCCCTGCGCAAGGGATGGCAAAAGCTGACGGGCGAAGTGGTGGAGTAAGGTTCCTATTCTTTTGACTGACAGACAGCATACAACAAGAGCCGCCTTTTCATTTTGAAAGCGGCTCTTGTTGTATTTGGGTTTTGCTTGTATGCTTTTGCTATACAAAATATGGAATGTGCAATGCGAGGAGACCCAAATGAATATCAGCAATCAAGTGATCAAGCATTATTTGAAAAACGTGCTGTTTATCAACGGCACGTCCTATGCGGGCAAATCAATCATGGTGAAAATGCTGGCCGACAAGTATGGCCTGATTCACTGCGGCGAGAATTACGATTGCGTTCCCCCGGGGTTTATCACGCCGGATAAGTACCCAAACCTTGCTTATTTTCAAACCATGAATAGCTGGCAGGAGTTTTGCGGCAGAACGCCTGAGCAATATGACAACTGGATTCAGGGCTGCACGCAGGAATTGATTGAGTTTGAGGTGACGTATTTAATGCGCATCTCCCACACGCAAAAGGTGATTGTGGATACCAACCTGCCCGCCCATGTGCTGCGCGAAATTGCAGATTATCATCAAGTGGCGGTGATGCTGGCTCCGCCTGCTATGGCCATTGAAAACTTCTTCAACCGTGATGATGACAAGCCATTCATACTGGAACAAATCAAGAAAATGGACGATCCCGAAAAAGGCCTGGCCAACTACCACGCCATACTGGAAAGGGTATGCCGCCAGGAGTATTACGATCAATGGGCCGCCAGCGGTTTTTTCACGCTGGTCAGAGAGGATACGGTAAACGATACCCGTGCAGAAACCATGGCCGCGCTGGCAAAGCACTTTGGGCTTGTGGCGTAGGGCGTATCATGCGGTATCCACCGCATCTATGGCTGCTCACCCTGCAAATTTAGATACCAAATCAGCGCGACCTCTTGCCGGCTGTCCAAATCGTTGTAATAGAAATATTCATCAAAAGCGCCAAGCACAGCTCCCGCCCTGCGATAAAAGCGGACGGCCGGCACATTGTTGTTTTGACACTCGATTTTCATTTGCACAAAGCCCCTGTCCTTTGCCCATTTGACCGCCATTTGTAAGAGCCTGGTTCCAACGCCGCAATGCTTATCGTTTTCGTCCACCCGAATATCCCATAAGACACACAAATCATCCCGCCCATCGAGCATATGGATTTCTTTTGTTTTGCAGGCTACCGTTGCGGCGGCCACCAGCGTTCCCCGATGAAACGCCGCAAAGAAGGCCCAATTCGTTGTATCGAATTTCTTGCAAAACTCCGTTGGCAGTTCATATTGCCCAAGGTCTTTTGTATACGACTCGACAGGCACCTCGCGAAATAAAACGCCGCCAAGGCCTCCATCAATCTTTTCAAGCTTCAGTTCGCTCTTCACATGCACCAGCATGGGGATTTTTTCGCATGCCTCCAAAAAGGCCGAAGAAGGATGGAGGATTTGCTCAAACTGCCATTCATTTGTATCCATGATCATAGATTCTCCTCTTATATGCCCTTTTGCATCTACATAAACGCTTAAACGGTTTTCAGCCAGTTGATCAAACGGTCTTGCAGCAATGCAAGCTCATCCTCCGGGATGTAAGCGTGCCAGGAGGCATGCAGGGCAACGCGTGTAACCTGGGCGTTTTTTAGTCCCTTTTCCAACCGCTCAATGCTGCTGGGATGAACGATTTCATCGGCCCCGGATTGAATGAGCAGCACAGGCTCCTTCACCCCGGCAAGCGCTCGCTCTGCGGCCGCCATCATACGGGGCAGCTCCGCCATGCGGGGCAGGGTGAAAAGGTATCCCAGGGGTGTTAGGACACGCACGTTGTTGGCCTCATGATAGGCCCGGGCAATGGGGTTATGCAGCCGGCGAGGCAACAAGGCCACTGCCAAATCGTTTCCAGTGCCGCGCAGGCGCATGCGAAGCCGCAAAGGCGTTTCCCAAAGCACCAGACCATGAGCCGGCCCCACCCTTCGCGATGCGTTCACACTCAACAGCCCGCCCATGGAGTGGCCCATAAGCACCACCTTTTCATATTGCGCAAGGCCCAGGCGCAAAGCCTCGTCTACAGCCGCCTGCCATTCGTGACCCCGGTGGCGGGCAAAATGAAATACATGGCTGCCGTGGCCCGGCAGCAGCAGCGTCTGCGCCGCGTATCCCTGATCGTTGACCGCCCGGACCAGGTGTTCAAACTGTGCCGGACCGCCCAGAAAGCCATGGATAAAGATCACCAGCAGCTTAGCATGGGGCACGGGATAGCACCCAGGACGTTGCCTTGCATCCATATTGGTTCCTCCTTGGGCGCAGGCATTGCTATATGCCGCCTTCCTTCCAATATATCATATATCAGCGCAGCCTTTTTTAAAAGAATGCTTTCGTTGCTGCTTTTTTTCACGAACCGGTGGATTTGTAGTGCGCAAGGCCAAACCGAAAAAGCCCATAGCTTGGCAGTAAGAACAACAGGCTAAAAAGCGGGGCGAGCATGAATGCAATGCCTTGCTCGCGATCCAGCAAATACAACAGCGGATAATACTGAAACAGCGCCAGCGGTATCACAAAGGTGAGAAACAGCAATACGTTTTTTCCATAAATCGAGAAGGGATAGCGGCCGAACTGCCGGCCGCCGTAGGTGAACAGGTTAAAAAATTGCAACCCCTCCACCGTAAAAAAAGAACAGCCGGCATAAATGAGAAACAGGCAAAAGAATACAACGCTGCCGCATAGGATCATCAGGCCAAGGGTAATGATTTTATCTGCGCTCCACAAAACACCGCTGTGCTTTATGGCATAAGCCAGCACCAGCACGGCCTGCAGAAACAGGCCCATCCGCGTCAAATCCATCTTGGGCGCCAGAATTTGAAAAAGCGTGCTTCGGGGCCGTATAAGCACGCGGTCAAACTCGCCGTTGCCAAGCATCTTGGGGAAGGTTGCAAATCCGCCTCCGGCCATCTCCCCTAACGAAAAGGCCATTGTTACCACCGCAAAGCACAAAAGAGCCTGCTCATAGGTAAACTGCTCCACCGCCTGAAAACGGGAAAACATGAAGCTGACCCCAAAGAACGCCGTAAACGATGTGATGAACTGGCCCAGTATGGTCAGAAAAAACGAAAGCTTGTGCTGCATCTGGCTCTTTAATTGCAGCCCCAAAAAACGGATGTACAGCATCCCATTACCCTCCTTGTACAATGACTTTGTCAAGCGCCCTTTTCATGGCAGCCCGGCCAAACAGAATCAGCACCGCAAGCCATGCCGCCTGAAAAGCGATGCCGATGTATGCCTCGGCCCCCGTAATGCTGCCGCTGTAGATGCGCAGCGGCATATTTTGCATGGCCGCAAAGGGCAGCCACTTTACCACCGCAAGAATAGGCGGGGGAAAGAAGGGCAGCGGGATAACGGCCCCGGATAGAAAGCTTGTCACGGCTGTCACGATGATTTTGATGCCCCTTTGTGACAGGGTGTAAAAAAGGGAAATGTACATCAGCATGGCAAACGCCACCACCACCCCCAGCGCAAGGATGGTGGACAATAAAAACAGCAGGAACATGCCAGCATCCGCCGGCAGCGACATTTTGTAGGGCTGTGGCATCAAAAAGGCCACCAGCAGCGCGGGAACACCACTGAGCAGCGTAAAGGATATTCGGTTGGCGGCCGACTGGCAGAACCACCGGCCATACAGGCTCATGGGCTGAACCAGCTCATAGGCAATGGAGCCGCTTTCCAACGCGGAATAGATATCGCCATCCTGAAAAACAACGGCGAATAAGACCAGCAGAATTTCCTGCATCCACAAATAGGAGACGGTTTGCGAAAAGGTCATGGGAAAAGCGGCGGGGCTGGCACGGTAGAATGCCGAAAACGCCAATATCTCCATCATTCCCCAGGCAAAGCGGGCGAACACCTCACCCAGCACCACGGCGCGGTATTGCAGGCCGCTGATAAAGCGTATGCGAAAAACGGAAAGATACATATTCATATGCGGTGCTCCTTGTACAGGGCGGCGACCATTTCTTCGGCTGTAGCGCCGCCTACGGATACATCCAGCAGTTCCGTCTTGGCGGCCAGGTGGGCAATGGCATCGGATACCGGCAGAAGGGATGGGTCAAGGGTGAGAACCAACCGCCCTTCCTCCCTTTTCACCAGCGACATCCCAGCTTCCAATTCAGGCGCGCTGCCCGCATACTCCACTACAAGGGTTTTGTGCTGGGTGGCATGCTTTTTCAGTTGCGCAAGGCTGCCATCCATCAGGATTTGGCCTTTGCCAATGAGCAGTATGCGCTGTGTCAGTGCCTCGATATCCTGCATGTCGTGGGTGGTCAGAATTACGGTGGTGCCGTGTTCCCCATTCCGCTTTTTGATAAACTGCCGGACCGCGATTTTTGATACCGCATCCAGGCCGATGGTCGGCTCATCCAGAAACAAAATACGTGGGTTGTGCAAAAGCGAAGCGGCGATTTCACAGCGCATGCGCTGGCCAAGGCTCAGGGTTCTGGCAGGGGTTTTTAGTATCTCGCCCAGATCCAGCAGGTCGGTCAGCTCCTGAAGATTGCGTTTATACAAGGCTCTGTCCACCTTGTAGATATCGCGTACCAACTCAAAGCTGTCAATCACAGGCACATCCCACCAAAGCTGGCTGCGCTGGCCGAATACAACGCCGATCTCCCGGGCATGGGCAATACGCTCCCGCCAGGGCGTGCGGCCGTTGATGATACAACTGCCGCTGTCGGGGGTGAGTATGCCGCACATGATTTTGATGGTGGTGCTTTTCCCCGCCCCATTGGGGCCGATGTACCCCACCATTTCACCATCGTTAATCGTGAAGCTGATGTCATGCAGGGCGCTTATTGTATCCCGTTGGCGCGAAAAAAGCGCCTTGACGGCGTTGCCAAGCCCAGCCTGGCGCTTGTATACACGAAACGTTTTCTCGATGTTTGTAAGGGTGATCATGCTTTGCTTTCCTTTCAATGAGGGCTCATAGGTATAACAAATGAAGGGATACGCGCTTTTGCGGCACACCATCGTAATGCAGTGCGCGCTGCATGTCAAAAGCGTTATATCCCGGCGATATTCCTTTTCAGTAAGGATGAGCGCCAAAATCGCGCAAATGGATTTGATTTCATAGAAATGCTTGACCGGCTGCCATTTGCATGGTATAGTATATATAGAATTGATGCGAAAGTACCAAGGGCCTTTTTCCTTACTACCCGAAACCATATGCGGCGCGGCAGCGCTTTTTTTATGTTCTTTTCACGATAGGCAATGCCCAGTGTTCTATATCGGTAGCGATATTACTGCTTCAACTGTACATAAAGCCCGATGTTCGCCCCCCACTCCGCATACAGTACCTGCTGTAAATGCTGAACTTTACTTTGCGATAGTTCATGCTTCAGCCAATGCTCATCATGGCCCGTCTTTTGCAGATTTTTCATCAAAACCTTGCCTTCGATAATCAACGGCAGCGGAAGATCCGCCGCCTTTGTATCTACCTGTAGATCCCCCTTTGTTACCTGGTCGTACTGTGATTTTTTGATGACGGATATCATGCCGTTATGCTCCAATATGGCATATTCAATTTCACTGACAGAGGCTGCGCCCCTGTCTCGCAAAAGGCTAAGCAATTCTATAAAATCCAGGCGTTCCTTCTTCATCACCTGATAATCGATTTGCCCTTTGTTGATGATGAGCACCGGCGAGCCTTCCACCACCCGCCGGAAGCCAAAGGATTTTTGTGACAGCTTTTCTATGATATAAATCAAAAGCGTCCAAACAGCAATGGAGTAAAGAACATTAAATACTGTAATCTCGTTATCATAAATGGCATTGCCAAGAAATTCGCCAAACACGATGGCCGATATAAAGTCAAAGGGAGATACCTGTTGAAACTGACGTTTTCCAATGATTTTCACAGAGATAAGCATTGCGGTAAAGCCCAAAACCAGCTTGATGGTTGAATGGAAATAGATTGAATCGAGCACGAAAAACCTCCTGTCATCCCCTTGTTTTGCGTATTTGATGATGGGATTAGTTTGGCATGATTGTCAGGCGTTATGCGAACCGAGATTTGTAGCAACGAATTGCCAGCAGCAGCCTTGTGTGATACCGCAATAAATGACCTGCCGCAATCTCACGAAAACGGCAACAAGTCATGACCACCGGCTTAGCCGGTGGCTTGCACAAGCCCTATAAGGGCATGGTACGAGCAAGCGCCTATAAGGCGCACTGAAAGTCTGCCAACCGCGAACTTTCTCAGGCGGCCGCTGCTTTTTAC
>JAEWSC010000086.1 GCA_023398575.1 Bacillota bacterium
CTGAGTTTGAAGCAAGTCTCCGGACATCAGTTGCTGATTTGCTTCCTGCGGCTGGCCTGAGCAATGACGTCCTGTCCTCCCTTCGTGTATTGATTGGCCCGGAAGCCAGCTATAAGGAAGCACATGTGCTGCACAAGGGCAATTTTTTCAGAAGCACGCTGGGCGATTTACAGCTGTCGGGTGAGCCGGCACTGCTTAATCTTTTATACCACGCAGGAATGGGTGAAATGCGGGAAGACGGCTTTGGGTTGTTTGAACTGTTGCCATGATTTTGTTTCATTCTGCCGCCGGCTTAGCCGGCGGTTTTTCCATTTTGGATGAAATGGTTGGGTCTAAACGTTCTTTTGATAAACCCAGGTCTTTTCCATGCTGATATGACTGTGCTATAATGATGGTGTCAAAAGGGGGGAACTGCAGGAAGTGAACGGCTATAGAAGACGAGGCATATCCTTTGGCACGGTGTTCATGCTGCTGTTAACCATTATTGTAGCAGGAGGCTGCGCTGTTGTGTTGCCGAAATTGGCCGGCAACATGGATCAGCGTTTTGACGCGCAGCAGCTTGCAGATGCCATTACCGGTTCGCTGGACCTTCCCGCTCTTACGCTGTCAGATATACCAATTTTTCCTAGTCAAGCTGACGGTGAGGATACTAGTGAAGTAGCTCAAGGTGGCACGCCTTTGGATACTGCAGCGAATAATCAGTCAGCGGTTGTCAGTACCCCGGAACCTTTTGCGACGAAGCCGCTGGAGAAGCGGGCGCTTTCGCTAACAGTTATGGGCACGCTGGCGTTTGATGGGGGCATACGCAAATCTGGCTACAATAGCGAGAGCAAGACGTATGATTTCAGCAGGATTTTTTCTGTCATCAGCTCGGAATTTCAAGGGGATATCAGCCTTGCTACGCTTGAGAATACACTGGTAACTGACGGTAAGCTAACAGAAATAAATACGACAAAAGATGTACTAAAGGATATTTCTGTCACCGGGTTGGACATGCTTTCGCTAGGTCATGAGCATATATTGGATCTAGGGCTGGCTGGACTTCAAGAAACGGCAGCAGCTGTAAGGGCGGCAGGTTTTTCTGTATTAGGCATCAAAACCGACAATCAAGATACACAAAATCCATTGATCATGGATATGCAGGGTGTGCGTATAGCATTCTTGCATTATTCGGAACTCATTAGCAGCGCTGGAAAAAAGGCAGCCAAGACGGATGACTGTGCATATGCGTTGCCCGCATACCAACCGGAAGCTGTATCCGCAGACATACAATCGGCCAGAGCGCAAGGTGCGCAGGTGGTCATTGTTATGATGCACTGGGGTACAGATGAGCAAACAAAGGTAACGTCCGCCATGAAAGAAAAAGCGCAGTTTATTGCAAATGCTGGAGCTGATATGATATTCGGCGCTCATGGAAAGACTGCATTGGCTATTGAGTACTTGACAGGCACGCGGACTGATGGCACCAATCGTCCTACGTTGGTTTGCTATTCCTTGGGTGGCCTTTTGACCAGTTCGAGGGATACGGCCCATATTGCCGGCATGATTTTGAATTTGCAAATTGGTTTTGATTCAGCAATCGGAATGGTGTCGTTTGATAAGGTTGAGTATGTACCTACATATATATGGCGCACGAAAGAGAACGGGCAGTATGTTTACCAGGTGCTGGCTAGTGATCAGCTTTCACCCGACTCAATGGATGCAGCGCAAAAAGGCGTGATGCAAAGGGCGTTGGAGCGCATCAGTAAGCTGCTTGCGGATTCACCGGCAAAGCCACGCACGAGTGCTCCTGAGTAATATATGAAGAAATAAAGAAACGAAGCATTATGCGCTGATAAACCGCATGAAGCTTCGTTTCTTTATTTGTGCAACCATCATGCAGCCGGCTCTTGGCGATAATGATGGGCGGTAATGCAAATAGCTCATAGTTCAAATCATTAACGGAATCTTCTGGTGGTCGCTTTGGGAAGATTAGAGCCTTTTCTAGTAAAGCGCTTTATCAATTTGATAGATATGCGCAAAATAAGGTATACCCCGGCGAACGGAAGCAGTGCCATAATCAGCAGTTCTACGGTGAACCGAGGAAAAGGATTGGGATCTTCATATGTTTCTTGCATAATCGTTTGAATAGATTTTGGTGCGTTTTCACGCTGCCTTATGCTTCTGGAGGCTATCAGCGCATATTCGACCGGATCGCTGCCGCTGCCATCGGTAGGCAAGTAAGTCAGTGTGCCCATCTGCTCACCAGCTGTAATGGGCGCCGAAAAATCCCGGATGTATTCAATGATAACTTCTTGCTGCAAATTTCTTGCCTTTGCTTCAACCTGTGCACGGGTAGCGATAAAGGAAGCAGTGGCGGCGGAATCCATAGGGACTAGATACAGTGGAAGCCGCCCCATATCTGGATCATCCTTGGAAAAACCGTTGGTTTCCAAGACAATGGGGTTCATATCATACAATTCGACAGGCGTTACGCTAATATACTGTGAAAAACCATATTCCATTAGCTTTTTTGTGTCCGTCCAGCGGCCGTTGCTGCTGGTGTATAAGACGACGGAGATGAGCGTAACGCCGTCTTTGGTGGCCGATCCTACATAGCACCGCCCGGCTTGGTTTGTGTTGCCAGTTTTAATGCCGTTGGCGTAAGAGTAGTAATAGTCATTTTTTTCGCTTTGAACCATCATGGGATTGTCTCTTAGTTTTACTGTTTTGGCTCCATTCAAATTGCTGGCAGGCAGCGCATAGGAGGTCGAAGCCACGATTTGCCTAAAGGTACTATCCTCCATGGCGGCTTTCGCAATAATGGCCAAATCTCTGGCAGTTGTGTAGTGATTGTCGTCATGCAAGCCGTGCGGGTTTGTAAAATGCGTAGAGGCGCAACCAAGATAGGCCGCAGTTTCGTTCATCAGATCAACGAACGCTGGAACAGAGCCCGATATAAATTCGGCAATTGCATTTGCGCCTTCATTGCCCGAACGGACCATGGTCGCATATAAAAGGTCTTCAAAGCGGATTGTTTCTCCAGCTTCCAGTGGGATGGTTGTTGCATCCTCATCGCCTAAGTTGACGGCCTCATCACTGAGGGTGACGATTTCATTGAGCATGCCGTTGGCTTTGCCGATCCTTAGTCCCAGCATCGCCGTCATAATCTTGGTGGTGGAGGCCGGATACATTTGCTGATCTGCATTTTTTTCGAAAACTACTTCGCCGCTATTTGCTTCTATAAGTATGGCGGATTTAGCAACCAGCTGGTTTTCTTCCAGAATTTCTGGGTGTTCGGGATCGTAAGGATTAGCATCGGAGGACAACCTAGGTTCAACAAAGGTATCTCCACCCGATTCTGACACGGCTGGCATACCGCAAGATAACAGGAAAAGCACAATGCATAACCATGCCGAAAAACGAGACGCTATCCTGGTACGGCGCTGCATGTCATTCCTCCCGCTTCATGATTTGCAGTCAATAATAACCTAGTATACACCGATTTCAAATTTTTGTACAGCGCGATGCTATTTACCGCTGGTCTGGCGGGCATACTTTTTACAATGGCGGCATAGAATAGGTGGGGACATCTTGCGGTTTGCCGCATAGATTTGGAAGGAGCACAGGTAGTATGAACATCATTTTGTGGCTTGTATTCGGTGCACTGGCCGGTTGGTTGGCCAGTATTATCATGGGGCAGAACGCCAGCATGGGAATAGGGGCGAATATCCTCTTTGGCGTGTTGGGCGCCATCGTAGGTGGATTCGTAGCATCCCTTATTGGCATCGGGGGCATATCTGGCTTTAATCTTGGCAGCATGCTGATTGCTGTGGCAGGTGCTTGCTTGTGTCTGTTTGTGGTGAACATGGTACAGAAGCGGGCGAAATAGCGTATTTTGGTTGCAAGGAGTGAGAAAAATGCCGCCCAAGCAAAAAAAAATATGGGAACCAGTCTACGATATTGAAAAAGTGGCATCTAATACCGAATGTACTGGCCTTATACCTTCTGCACTGAAAGACGAAGAGGAGGCCGACTCGTACCAAGATATCTATTCAATCCATAAGCAAATCCCATCGGATTGATCCTTTCTGCAATGGAGTGAGGGCCTGAGTGTTTCAGGCTCTTTTCTTTTTGGTGGGAAATTGCTTTCTTTGATACAGCACACATTTGAATCGCTGCTTGACGAAGCCGTGGAAGCGTGCTATCATATTCTTGAAATTGAACGTTATTCACATATATGAACGATTGTGAGCGAACTACGAATGCCGGAGACGATCAATCGAACCTTATCCCGCGGACTTGACATATTGGAACTGTTGAGCGAGCACCCTGCCGGACTGGAACTCCATCAGATTGCGAAAGTGATGGAGATGCCCAAGAGCAGCGCATTTAATCTATTGCATACGCTGATGCAGCAAAAATACATACGCAAGCCGGACAATTCTCCCCGGTATCAGTTGGGTCTAAAGCTGTTTGAAGTGGGCAGTGCGGCTGTAAACCATGTGGATGTCACTACGGTGATCCGCCAGTACATGACGGATATCTATCGTGCATGCAATGAGACCATGCACTGCGGGATATTGAGCGGCCTGGATGTATTGTACATCGATAAAATGGAATCGACTCAGTCCATCCGCATGTCGAGTCATGTGGGGGTCCGCATGCCGCTTCACGCTACGGCCATGGGAAAAGCCTTTCTGGCCTGCTTTTCCGACAGCGAGGTTCGCAGCTTGTATCAAGGTATCCAATTGGCTTCCTTAACAGTGCATACCATTACGGATATGGAGGAGCTGCTGCGGCAGCTTCAAATCATACGCCAGACAGGATATGCGACGGAGACTGAGGAGAGCAACTTGAACGTTAGTTGCATTGGTGTTGCAATCTTAGGCCGGGATGACAAGCCGGCCTATGCCTTGAGCATTTCAGCACCCTCTTTCCGCATAGGGGAAAGTGAAACCGCTGCTTGGGGACAGATGCTGCTCAGGGCGCAAAGAAAAATCCAACGGGTGCTGCGGGCTGTGTGACCGTTTACTTATGGCCACCTGCGCCGCAAGCACTTTTGGAATAGATCAAATGAGTATATAAGGAAGGCGCAATCAATGGATATGCTGGAAAAATTATCTCTTGCTGGTCTGGTACCTGTTATCAAGGTAGAGGATGCCAATGACGCGGTTCCACTATGCAAAGCCCTGCTGGATGGTGGGCTGCCGGTTGCGGAAATTACCTTTCGCACAGCAGCCGCAGAGGACGCCATCCGTCTTGTGCATGAACAGCTTCCCCAGGTGATTCTGGGAGCCGGGACTGTATTAACAACCGAACAGGTGGACAGGGCTGTGGCAGCCGGTGCGGCTTATATTGTATCACCCGGCTTGAATCCCAAGGTGGTTGAACACTGCCAAAAAATCAATGTGCCTGTTTTACCTGGCTGTGCTAATCCATCCGATATCGAGATGGCGCTGTCCCTGGGGCTGAAAACCGTAAAATTCTTTCCTTCTGAGTCATTGGGCGGACTGTCAATGATCAAGGCACTTAGCGCACCCTATGGAAATGTCACCTTTGTTCCTACTGGCGGCATTAGCGAAAAAAATTTGGTAGAGTACCTGTCCTTTCCCAAGGTCGTCGCCTGTGGTGGAAGCTGGATGGTGCCTCAGGATGCGGTGGATGCCAAGGATTGGGAAAAAATTAAAACCATCACCAAGAGCGCTGTCGCACTTTTGCTGGGCTTAGAGCTGGCCCATATCGGCATTAATACCGGCTCGCCCGAAAATGCCATGAGCCAGGCCCAGCTTTTCTGTTCACTTTTAGGATGGGATGTGAAGGATGGCAACAGCTCTGTGTTTGTCGGCACAGGCCTAGAATTGATGAAAAAGCCCTTCCGGGGCACACATGGCCATATTGCTATCCGCACTAATAGCATTGCCAGGGCAAAGTGGCATTTGCAGCAGAGGGGCTTTACCTTTGACGAATCCAGTGCGATTGAGAAAAACGGCAAGGTGATTGCAATTTATCTTGAGCAGGAGATCGCGGGTTTTGCGATCCATTTGCTTCAAAAGTAATTGTGGAGGAGTAAAAAATGAGCAATAAGGTTGTTACCTTTGGTGAAATCATGCTTAGGCTCAAAAGCCCAGGTTTTGAGCGCTTTTTTCAGTCGCCTGCTTTGGAGGCAACCTTTGGCGGCGGTGAGGCTAACGTATGTGTATCTCTGGCCAATTTCGGTATGGACACTGCATTTGTTACCTTGCTGCCCAACAATGACATCGGCGAAGCCTGCTTAAGAGAACTCCGCGGCTTTGGCGTGGATGTTTCCAGCATCGTCCGCAACAGTAACCGCATGGGCATTTACTTTCTGGAAACCGGTGCTGTACAGCGGCCCAGCAAGGTTATATATGACCGGGCAGAATCTGCCATCGCCAAGGGCAAGCCTGGCGACATCGACTGGAACAAGGCGTTTGCGGGTGCGAATTGGTTTCATTTCACGGGCATTACTCCGGCTATCAGCCAGGGCGCTGCCGACTTGTGCCTGGAGGCGTTAAAGGCCGCGAAAGCCCTTGGCCTGCATGTGAGCTGCGACCTTAATTACCGTAAAAATTTGTGGAAGTATGGAAAAACCGCTTCCGAGGTGATGCGCGATCTTGTTCGCTATGTGGATACCGTGATCGCCAATGAAGAAGATTTTCAAATGGCGTTGGGGCTAAAAGCCGATTCACATGGCGATGTGGAATCCGGTGAATTGAATGTAGAGCAGTACAAGGCTATTGCGGCACTGGCTATGCAGGAATTCCCCAACGTGACGCGCGTGGCAATTACGCTGCGTGAGAGCAAGAGTGCCAACCACAACGATTGGAGTGCCTGCCTGTATAATGGAAAAGACTTTTTCCTTTCCCGCAAGTATGCCATTACCGACATCGTGGATCGGGTTGGCGGTGGCGACAGCTTTGGTGCAGGCCTCATTTATGGTATTAACACCTACGGCGATGAGAAAAAGGCGCTGGAGTATGCTGTGGCGGCTTCTTGCCTGAAGCATACCATTAATGGAGACTTTAACCGTGTATCTGTTGCTGAAGTGGAAAGCTTGATGAAGGGATCCGGCTCAGGCCGGGTGCAGCGGTAACACATAGCACCTATGCAGGTGTGGTACGCATAATCGCTTATTTGACTCTTTATGACGAATTCTCCGGTCTGTCGGCGATGATGGCCAGACCGGAGAAATGACATATCTTTATACTTGGTGAAGGGGATCAGGAACTAGGGATTAGGAAATAAAAGCCTTCTTTTGGGTACACCCGTACCATAGAGAATGATAAATAGGATACATATTGCAGCAATAGCGTTGAATACACACGGCTTATCAACATCTACAGCCGGCTTAAGCATATATATTGTTAAGAAGCTTATGTGTTGGAAAATAACGGACTCGTATTGCTACACAACGATACTTATGGTATGATTTTCACAGAATTTATGAGAAAATGTATACCCGATATACAAGCTCGTATAGCGCCATAAGCATATCTTATTTAGGTTCTCTTGCCGCAGTGTAGCGGTAAAGGATAAAACAAAAACGGGAGGTACCTGGTATGAAGAAATTGGTTTGCCTGATCCTGTCCCTGGTTGTTGTGTTGGCGCTTGCCAGCAGCGCATCTGCCGCCACCGTTCTGAAGCTTGCTGAAGTGCATGCGGAAGGATATCCCACCACACTGGCTGACCGCGAGTTTGCCCGCCTGGTAGAAGAAAAGAGCGAAGGCCGCATCAAGGTCGAAGTGTATCCCGGTGCTGTGTTGTACGCCAATGAGAGCGACTCTATTGAAGCTCTGCAGTTGGGCGATTTGGCATTTGCCCGCGTTTCTGCTTCTCCTGTTGCCAACTTTGTTCCTTCCATCAATGCGATTCAGATGCCTTATCTGTACAAGAGCAAGGATCATATGTGGGCTGTACTGAATGGAGAAATCGGCCAGAAGCTTCTGGCGGACATCGAAACTGGCGTCGACAAGGATGGCAAGGTATCCGGCTTGGTTGGCCTGTGCTATTATGATGCCGGTTCCCGCTCCTTCTACCTGACCAAGGAAGTGCATAAGGTCGCCGATCTTGCCGGTCTCAAAATCCGTATGCAGAACAACACCATGATGCTGCGTATGGTGGACCTCCTTGGTGCTACCGGCGTAGCCGGCATTGGCCCTAACGAAGTGCTGAACGCAATCACCACCGGCGTTGTGGATGGTGCAGAAAACAACTGGCCCACCTATCAGAATATGGGCGATTACAATGCCGCCAAGTATTACATCCTGGACCAGCATACCCGCGTTCCCGAAATTCTACTGGCGTCCAAGGCTGTTATGGACTCACTGAGTGCTGAAGACCAGGTGTTGTTAAAGGAATGCGCAAAAGCGGTGCAGCAGTATGAAATCGAACAGTGGGCGCTGAAGGAAGCTGAATCTGAGAAAATCGTTCGTGAAGCGGGCACAACCGTTATAGAGTTGACACCTGAAGAACGGGCTGAATTCGAAGCTGCCATGGCTCCTCTGTATGACGAGTTCGGCGCTGACTACAAGGACATCATCGACGCCATCAAAGCTATGGGCAAAGATTTCTAAGAGACCATCTTGTGCCTAATGGGGAGGGATCACGGGGGCGATTCTCCCGTATCCCTCCCTGACTTTATGACGGAGGTGAGGGTCTGTCATGGAAAAGGCGAGCATGCAAACACGGCCAGACCGTGGCCTGCCTGCGGTGCTTCGGCTAATCAACCGCTATGTGCATACTTTTGTCTTGTTTCTATCAGAGATCGCGCTTGGGGCTATGGTACTGATCGTCATTCTGGCCGTAACACTTCGCCAATTCAACAGCGGTTTGGCTTGGGCGGAGGAGGTTCCCCGTTTGATGGTAGGTTACTTTGCCTTCTTTGCCTGTGCGATGGGTGTGAGAGACAAAAAGCATATTACAATGGATGTTTTCTATAACATGGCTTCAAAAGGTGGCTGGGTCCGAAAAGGAATGGACTTCTTTGCAAACCTTTGCGTTATGGCTTGCGGCGCGTTTATGCTTTTGTCAGGTTCTGAACGCATTACGCAGATGATGCGCCTTTCCGGGAAAATGCCGATTACGCAGCTGCCAAACTGGGTTCGTTATATAGCGGTGCCTGTTGTTGGGTTAATCATCGTTTTCGATTCTATTCTTTACCTATTAAGAATTTTGCGGCCTAATGATCTGCTTTTTTCGGAACCGGAAGTTGATTATGCCTCCCAAGTTATTCATGAAAAGAAAGGGGAGGAGAAGTGATGGATACCGCAACACTAGCAACCATCATACTGTTAGGCGGTTTTGTTGTGCTCATTGCGCTTCGGGTGCCGATCTCATTCGCGCTATTGCTGGCTACCCTGGGCAGCGCCATTGTAAACGGAACCAAGCTGACAGTCATGATCAACCAAATGGTAGATGGGGTATCAAGCTATGCATTGCTTGCCATTCCCTTTTTTATTCTGATGGGTGAAATCATGGGCGCCGGCGGCATATCCGAAAAGATTGTGGGCTTTGCCAATCTGTTGGTAGGCCGCTTCCGTGGAGGCTTGGCCTATGTGAACTGCCTGGATTCCATGTTCTTTGGCGGGATATCCGGGTCTGCTGTGGCAGATGTATCCTCATTGGGTTCGGTGGTCGTGCCCATGATGAAAAAGCAGGGCTATTCTCCGGAGTTTTCTGTGGCGCTGACAGTAACCACCTCTTGCCAGGGGGTGTTAATTCCGCCTAGCCACAACATGGTCATCTATGCCCTTGCGGCCAGTGGACTGGCCAGCGTTAATATTGAGCATTTGCTCATGGCAGGTGCGATTCCTGGTATTTCGCTGGGTATTGCCCTGATGATTCTTTGCTTTTTCATGGCGGAAAAGTATCGCTTTCCAAGAGGTGTGATCGTGCCCAAGGGAGAACGGCTTAAGGTGCTGATAAATGCCATCTTGCCACTTCTCACATTGGTCATCATCATGGGCGGTGTTGCAGCCGGCATCTTTACCGTAACGGAGTCATCCGCTTTTGCTTGCCTGTACACGTTCATACTGACGTACATCGTATTTCGATCGGCAAAAATCCGAGACATTGGCAAGGTGCTGCGTAACACGCTCAAAACACTGGCCGTTGTGCTTACCCTCATTGGTACTGCAAAGGCATTTGCGTATATGATGAGCGACCTGCGCATACCAGAACAGATTACCGCAATGCTAATGAGCGTGACGCAAAACAAGTATGTTTTGCTTCTGATCATCAATCTGCTGCTATTGTTCCTCGGGTGCGTTATGGATATGGCACCGCTGATTATGATCATGACTCCGATCCTTTTGCCGGTGGTTATGGACCCGCGTATCGGCATGGACCCCATTCATTTTGGCGTGATGCTGATCTTCAACCTGGCGGTTGGCCTGTGCACACCGCCAGTGGGAAGTGCGCTGTTTGTCGGCTGTGCCGTAGGAAAAACCTCCTTGGAAAAGACATCAAAGGCTGCTTTGCCCATGTTTGCAGTGATGTTCGTGGTGTTGATGCTAGTAACATTTATACCCGAAATCACCATGTGGCTGCCGGGAATTTTGTTCGGAAGGTAATAACCTCAAAATTTGCCCCTCCCAATTTAACGGGAGGGGACACGCGTTTTTATGGGCATTGCTCATTTTTTCACAATACATTTAGATAAGGCGGAAAGGGACTAGGTTATATGAGAGATATCAAATCGGTTTACCACCGCACACAAAGGCCGCTTAAGGTTCTGCAATATGGGGAGGGCAACTTTCTGCGGGCGTTTGTGGATTATATGCTGGACATCGCCAATGAAAAGAAATTGTTCAATGGAGATGTAGCCATTGTTAAGCCCATCACCTTTGGCTCGCTGGAAACACTTCGCCTGCAGGATCACCTATATACTGTATGCTTGCGCGGCAAGGCCGGTGGACAGGTCATTACCCAAAACAGGGCTGTTACCTGTGTAGGTCAAGTGGTGGATGCCCAAGAGGAATACGAAGATTACATTGCTCTTTCGAAAGAACCGGCATTGGAATTCGTAGTTTCCAACACCACGGAGGCTGGGATTGTTTTCGATGCGAGCGATGATTTTGCAGCCTGCCCGCCCAAAACCTATCCAGGCAAGCTGACCCAATTTCTGTTCCGCCGTTATGAGCATTTTCAAGGAGCCAAGGACAAAGGCTTTGTCATTTTGCCGGTTGAGTTGATTGAAAACAACGGCGGTAAACTGAAGGACTGCGTTTTGCGCCTGACTGAAACATGGAAGCTACCAAACAGCTTTTTACATTGGATAGAGGAAAGCTGCGTATTTTGCTCAACCTTGGTGGATCGCATCGTTACCGGCTATCCCAAAGATACCATCCAGGAATATTGGGCGGAACTAGGGTATGAGGACAAACTCCTGACGGCTTGTGAACCCTTTGCGCTATGGGTCATTGAAAGCCCCAAAGATATTGCAGACAAGCTTCCGCTTGACAAGGCCGGGCTGCCGGTGGTGTTTACGAGAGACCAGCGCCCTTACCGGGAACGGAAGGTAAGATTGCTGAACGGAGCCCATACCGCCACGGTCCTTGGCGCCTATTTAATGGGCATGGAGATCGTAGGCGAATGCATGGCTGATCCGGATATACGCAGGTTTATGGAGGCTGCGGTGTATGGCGAAATTTCGCCAACTGTGCCTTTGTCGGTTGCAGATGTGAAGGTTTTTGCGGATAGTGTGTTTGAGCGGTTTGAAAATCCCTTCATCCGCCATGCGCTATTGTCCATCGCTTTGAACTCCGTGTCAAAGTGGAAATCCCGCATTTTGCCTTCCTTACTGGATTCCTATAAAGCAAATGGCGGGCTCCCCACATGCCTGACCTTTTCCTTTGCGGCACTATTGGCTTTCTATACCATCCGACAACAGGTGGATGGTTCTTACGCAGGTACAAGGCCGGATGGCAGCCTCTATCCTGTGCAGGATGATCTGCCGGCCCTTCAGTTTATGGCAGAGCAAAGCGTTAAGGCTACTGGGGCGTACGCACATGCCGTCGCTGCCAATACAGCCTTCTGGGGGCAGGATTTGAATGCGGTGCCGGGATTTGTTGATGCGGTTTCACATTACTTGGATAGCATTCGCACGCTGGGGCCTCGGGCTGCTATGAAAAAACTGTTTGAGGATTGAACAAATGCAAAGCTATATCAAAATACATCCATCCGACAATGTGGCCGTTGCGGTCGAGGGGCTAAAAAAGGGCTTCACTTCCTGCTTTGGCGGTGCTAAAGTGACACTCTTGCAGGATATTCCGGCCGGGCACAAGTTTGCCATTGGCAATATTGCATATGGCAGTGAGGTCAAAAAGTATGGTTTTTCCATTGGCCATGCCAAAGAGGATATTGAAGCAGGCAGTCATGTGCATACGCACAATGTAGGCTCTGATTTGCATTCTCTGCTGGAGTATGCGTATGTGCCTCAATATTCGTTTTTGCCGGACCAGTCACCAAAGACCTTTCAGGGTTACAAGCGGCCGGAAGGTAAGGTGGGTATCCGTAACGAGGTATGGATCATCCCAACGGTTGGCTGCGTCAACGCCATTGCCAAGGAAATTGAGGTTCAAGCGCAGCAGTTCGTCCGGGATGGACTGGAGGCGGTGGTGGCGTACAGTCATCCCTTTGGCTGTTCCCAACTGGGAGATGATTTGAAAAACACGCAAAAGGCGCTGTGCGGCTTGATCCGCCACCCCAACGCTGGCGGTGTACTTGTGCTGGGTCTGGGCTGCGAAAACAACAGGATTTCTGAAATGAAAAAGGTACTGGGGCCATATGACGAAAACAGAATCAAATTTCTCGTCACTCAGGATGTGGAGGATGAGGTAGAAGCTGCGCTTGCCCTTGTAAAAGAGTTGTGTGATACAGCAGCAAATAACAGGCGGGAAGAAATACCGGCCTCACAGTTAGTGCTGGGTTTAAAGTGCGGCGGGTCAGATGGGTTTTCTGGCATCACCGCCAATCCGCTCGTGGGTAGCTTATCCGACCGCCTAATCGCCCAGGGCGGCAGTGCCATATTAACTGAGGTGCCGGAGATGTTTGGCGCGGAAACACTATTGATGCAGCGCTGTGTCAGCCGCGAAGTGTTTGATAAAACGGTAGAGCTTATCAATGATTTTAAATCCTACTTTATGCGTTACAACCAGCCCATTGACGAGAATCCTTCGCCTGGAAATAAGGATGGCGGCATTACCACTCTGGCTGATAAATCGCTGGGTTGTGTGCAAAAGGGTGGTACGGCGCCAGTGGTGGATGTGCTTGCATACGGCGAGCCTGTGCGGGAAAAAGGGTTGAGCCTTTTGCAAAGCCCAGGCAATGATTTGGTGGCCTCCAACGCGCTGCTTTTTTCCGGCGCGCATATGGTGCTCTTCACCACTGGCAGGGGCACGCCCTTTGGCTGCGCGGTTCCAACCGTGAAAATCGCCAGCAACAGTGCTTTGGCCAAGCGAAAGAGCAACTGGATCGATTTTGACGCTGGCCAGTTGGTGGAAGAAAAATCGATGGAAGAACTGACCACAGAACTGTTTGATCTGGTGCTGGATATCGCCTCAGGAAGGAAAAAGGCCCAATCCGAATCGCTGGATAAGCGGGATTTGACCATATTTAAAGATGGGGTAACAGAGTAAACATGGGCTCTGGCCCTGAACCCAGCCAAAGGTTCCACAGCGGAAGCGCCGACTGTGGCGGATAAAGCGAGGCGGAGGAAGCTGGCGAAACAAGCACTGTGAACATGCGTGAAGCAGTGCGGAGATTGAGTCAGCCGGAACACAGCCCCTTTCGAATCTTCATCGATTTGTGAAGGGTGAGGGTGCTTTGGTCATCAAGCTCTATCATTCTCCAAAGCTCCGTATGCCAACTCTTCGATGAGAGCTGTTACCTGCTCCTTCGTTCCTTGAATCAGGTTTATGCCAACTGGGCGGTTCTTAGTTCCCGCAATGCTGGAAATGTGAAATTCATGAATCAGATTATCGATAAGCCGCATTTTTGCGGCGTTTTCTTTTGCCTTTTCCCAGTCGGCAATGAACTTGTCAAAGATGCCGGAGGCCTCGCCCCTGGGCATGTTATTGGCCCGGTAGCTCTGCCGGTATTCCCGGTAAGTGTACCGCTGGCCGCAGGCGCATTCCATGAGATTCGCATAGTCAAGAACGGCGCCGCAGTGCAGGCATTTGACTTTTCCCTTTTCCATCAGGTCATAAACTTCACGTGAGATGATGCACCGGGTATACATGGTAAAGCCGATGTCGTTGAGCAGCGCTTCATCTGTCAAGCCTTTTGCATCGGAATCATACAGCCTTTTTAGGTCTCTGCGGGAAACCATGGCTGGCCAGCGGCACTGGTTCAGTGCTTTGTCTTTGGGTACTGCGCTTTTTGCTTTTTGATTTCTTCTTTCTGTACGTGCATTATGAAATGCTTCAAAGCGTTCCATAAATCCATCACGGTGCATTTGATCCACTCTTTCGATGGCAGCATCAAAAGATGGGCGATTTATTACGCAAATGCCCTCCACCGAAAAGCATCCATCATGAAAGCAAACGTTGTTTACAAGGATCAAGCCGCTATGGCCATATTTGTATTTCCAGCCGTTTTGATCAGAATAGGCGATTACCACATAGCCCAGGCCGAATCTTTCTTTCAGAACCTGGTTAAAATCGGAAAACAGCTGCTTAGCCTGCCCTTGGAGGTATGCATTAACCTCATTTAGCTTTGGCTTTACTGTCTTTGGGTATTGCTCTTTCCAATCCATTGGGATGCTCCTTTGTGCAAGATCTGCTCTATGCATTGGTAGGGTAAGATTGTGATGCTGATAATCCTGTTAGGCGTATACTGTCAAGTTCATACCCGGTCATACAGCCAGCCGAATAAAGGTTCTGATATTCTTGAGAAGCGCTCTGGTTAAAGATCAGCAGATCATCGGTGTTGATGGTGACTTTAACATCGTGATCATGCAGAGCTCGAATGGGGTGCTCTTGGTAAGATTTAGCGCGGCCAAGCAGGATGTTGCTGGTGGGGCAGACATTGAGCTGAATTTTGTGCTTGCTCAGCCAGCGCATCGCCGGTACACTGGCGGCAGCCGCAATGCCATGATGCACTTCATCAAGTTCCAGAAGCTCACAGGCTTCGATTACGTCATCTGCTGTACCAAACTCACCAACATGTGCCTTTCTTTTGACACCCAGGCTTTGTACCAGACGGAATATTTTATGAAATGGTTCAATGGGCTGAGCAAGTTCGTTGCAACAAATATCGATAGAAGCAAACCATCCGTACGAAAGAGCTTCCTCAACGTCGTTATATATCCTGTCCGTATTGCAAGCACGGTTCAGCGACAGCTCGGGTAGAAATTCTGTCTCAGGGGCGAACGCTGTGTGCAGTGCATGAATCGTTTTCACAAAATGCTCCATGCCGCCCAACCCTTTCACCTCATCCAAACCGAAGTTCAGGGCAAGCACCTTGATATTGTCGGCTTTCGCCTGCGCAAAGGCTGCTTCCAGGCGCTTCAAATAACCTGCGATTCCAGGGCAGTGAATCTTTACATGCTGCTCAAACCACACCTGCATATCATCAAGGGAAGAAAACAGCTCATCCGGTGGGTCGATTTTCACATTGGCCCAATTGGCGATATAGCATTGCGATCCGCCCCGGCCGGCGTGATTATGCAAGTCTGACTTGGGGATATGCTGTACTCCATGTAAATCATTGTTTTGCAAGGAGACAATGAATTTTTGCGAGTCGATGTCCATGCCTATACTCCTTAAGGAATTTGTGAAAAACCTATGCCCCTGAACGTAAGGAGCATAGGCTTATCGCTATATCGGTGCTTTGGGGCTAAAACTTGCTTACCGTATTATGAAGCACCTTGCGCACAGCACCGGGACCGGACACCATTTGCGCAAAAAGTGCTTCCACCTTTTCACCAAGGCCAGCCGCATACAGATCAACGCCAAATAGGGATGCATCGCTTACAATGGGGAAGAGCAAATCATGAAAAGAACCTTTGTCGCCAAGGGAAACCTTTACAAGCGAGGGCTGCAGCTTTGCAAGTAATGGATCGGGGCTCACTTCAAAGGGCTTTCCATCATCGCCTATGCCCATCAAATAGCGCAGCCATGCGGCAAACACCAGCGGTATGCCGGTAAGGCTCTTTAGGCTAAGGTCTGGCCGCTGCAAATAAGATTTCAGCGTTTCACCAAAACGGATAGGTAGCTTTTGGGAGGTATCTGTCGCGATGCGCTGGGGCGTATCAGGCAAGAAGGGATTGGGAAAACGCACGTTCAACACTTCGTTTAAGAAATCAGCGGGACGTATGATCGTGGGGTCTGCCACCACCGGCATGCCTTCCACATGACCCAGGTGATGAACAAGTCCTTTTAAGTCCTCGTCTTTCATTTCCGCGTGGATACTGGTATAGCCTAGCAGGCAACCCAACACCGCCAAGGCGGTATGCAGGGGGTTTAGGCACGTGCCTACCTTCATTTTTTCGGTCAGATTCACCGTATCTCTATCCGCAAACAGCACTCCGCCTAAATGAAGCGAAGGCCGGCCGTTGGGAAAGTGGTCTTCCACTACCAGATACTGCGCCTCTTCTGCATTGACAAAAGCAGATGTATACGTGCGCTTGCTTGTAATGATGACATCTGCATCCTCAAACCCGGTGCTTCTGAGCATTGCCTGTACGGACTCGTCGGGCCGGGGGGTAATTTTGTCGATCATCGTCCAGGGGAAGGATACCTTGCTTTCATCTTGCAGATAGGCAAGAAAGCCATGATCCGCCCGGCCTTCTTGAGCCCATCGCCCGGCGATTTCCAGTATGGCGTTGCGAAGCTTTTCTCCATTATGAGAGCAGTTGTCCATACTGACCAGAGCCAGGGGATAGGCACCGCTTGCATAGCGGTGCAGGCACAGGGCGGCTGTTTTTCCCATCAGGCTTGTATCTGACGTGAAGGCGTATCCCTTTTCTGTAATCGTGAAGCTTGCCATCTGCAGGGTGGGATTTGCAAATACTTCTTTCAGCCGCTCCCATTCAGGACCGGCCCCTGCAGCAACGTTCAGCGCCTCCACCACGCTACCCAACACGCGCTTTTCTACCGAGCCGGTGGATTTTAATGTAGCTAGTATGCTTAAAGCATCAAAGGGACGGTAGGCCTTATCAATCAGTTCCTCATCAAAACCTTCTGCCACTATGATACCAGTATCGCAAGCACCTTTATCCAGAAGATCGTCCTGCACGGCGCACAAAAAGGCACGGAAAATGTTGCCGGCCCCAAGGTGCACCCACGCGGGAGCTTTTTCTGTGTTTTTGCGAATTGCTGCCCGATCGTATTGGGGCAGCCGATAGCCTTGCACCAACCATGGCTGTATATTATTCAGCGCTGCGTTGTTCAACTTCATTTACAAATACCATTCCATTCTTTCAAGGTTTTGATAACAAGCGGCTAGAAGGACCCTTATATACTAAAATACTCTTTAGCGTTATTAAAGCAGATGTTACGGACCATATCTTTTAAGAAATCAATATCGTTTGGATATTCGCCGTTTTCCACCCAGGTGCCAATTACATCACAAAGGATGCGCCGGAAGTATTCATGTCTTGGGTAGCTGACAAAGGAGCGGCTGTCGGTAAGCATACCCACAAACCGGCTTAATAGCCCAAGGTTGGCCAGCGTTTTCATTTGCTCTACCATGCCATCTCGCTGGTCTAAAAACCACCAGGCAGAACCCATTTGAATTTTGCCAGGAAAGCCTGATTGCTGGAAATTGCCCAGCATGGTGCCAATCACGGCATTGGCGGCAGGGTTCAAGCTGTATAAAATGGTCTTGGGCAGTCTGTTTGTCTGATCCTGCGCGTCCAAAAGGCGTGACAAGTTGTAGGCGATGGGCTCGTCGGTGATGGAGTCAAAACCCACATCTGGCCCGTAGGCTTTGAAAATACGGGCGTTGTTGTTGCGCATAGCGGCAATATGGTACTGCTGCACCCAACCCCGCTTGTGGTACATGCCGCCAAGAGCAGTGAAAAGGGCCGTGCGGTAATGGGCTGCAAGCTCGGAAGGCACGGGTTGTCCATCCATGCCGCTTATGAAGGCTTTATCTGCCTTGGCAAAATCCACAGGGGCATACTGCACTGTATCCATGCCATGATCGGAAATGCGGCAGCCAGCATCATGAAAGAAATCAACGCGTTTTTCCAAAGCGGCGATTACATCTTCCGTATTTCGTATTGGCATATGCGCAGCTACGGATAGTTTTTCAATGTATTCCTGAAAGCCGGCCCGATCTACGTTCACAGCCTTGTCGGGTCGGAAGGCAGGCAACACCTTTGTTTTGAGCGTATTTTCACGTTCGATCTGTGCGTGATAACGCAGATCATCGATGGGATCGTCAGTGGTGCACAGCGTATCCACATGGAATTTTTCAATCAGCCGCTGGGCGCGATAATCATCTGTTGCAAGCAGGGCGTTGCACTTCTCCCATATTTCTTCGGCTGTGTGTTCGTTGAGCACCGTGTCAATATTGAACACCCGCTTGAGTTCCAGGTGTGTCCAGTGGTACAATGGATTTCCGATGACATGTGGCATCATTTTGGCATAGGCAAAAAACTTGTCCCTGTCGCTGCCATTTCCCCGAATCAAATCCTCTGCAATGCCAAAGGATAGCATGGCCCGCCATTTGTAGTGATCACCGCCCAAAAACAAGTGCCCCACATTGCGGAAGGAGATATTCTCCGCAATCTCTTTGGGGCTTAGGTGGCAGTGATAATCCAGTATGGGCATTGCTTCGGCAGCTTCGTGGTATAGCCTTTTGGCGGTTTCGCTAGACAGCAAAAAATCTTTTTCCATGAATGGCTTCATCGGTCAGGTACCTCCTGTGTTATAAATCGGCAAGCTTAGCACCTAAAACGTGGTTTTTTTGCACACTCACTAAAGCGTGTGGAGTCCATGGAGAGCAAGTTTTTCTTCTATTATTCTACCGCATATCGGCTTGCATTTGAAGCCCTTTTTCAATTTAAACCTGATTTTTTTGCAATGTATGAAGGTGTATGCTACAATAATAAGATAGATATCCAAATATAAGGAGAAGATGCGCATGCAGCCTGGTGTCATGGAATTGGATGTTCACGGCATGAACAGGTATCAGGCGAAGGTGTTCATTGACAGCCGTTTGAAACGTGCCGATGCAAGCGTATACCGTGTGCGCATCATACATGGATACCGCAGCGGTACTGAATTACGGGATATGATACGGCAGGAATACGGAAAAAATCCGAAAGTGATACGGATTGCAAACAGCTTGAATCCGGGCGAGACAGAGCTTGTTATGCGGGAGTATTGATACTTTAGTATAATGCCGGATACTTCTCTGACATATGAATGATGTTTTATACTACAGCGGTATCTTATAATACATACAGGGTTATTACTTCAAAGAGTACGGAATTAGTGCTAGAGGGAACGTGCAGCCTTATGAAAAAGAAGCTTCTCTTCTGCCTGGGTTGGCTGATGGTTATATTGGGTGCAATCGGCATTGTTTTGCCGGTGCTTCCTACGACACCTTTTTTGCTTCTGGCGGCCGCTTGTTTTTCTGGTTCTTCAGAGAAAGCTTACAGGTTTTTGATAAAAAGCCCGCTATTTGGCCCATTTATTGAACATTACAGAACGGGTAAAGGTGTCCGCTTGGGCCGAAAGATTCAGGCGATAGTAACGCTATGGTGCTTTTTGGCATTGAGTGGGTATGCGCTACAGAGGACTTGGGCGTATGTTGCATTTCCTTTCATTGGGCTGGCTGTTACATACCACCTCATACAGATCAAGACAGCAAACGCTACAGAAGAAAAATCTAAAACGCAAGAAACGTTATATCATGAAAGAAGCAATGAGGAGGGGTAACGCGTGTCAAGAATGCCGGTGCTGTTTGTAGGGCACGGTTCGCCAATGAATGCGTTGGAGGATAACGTTTACACTGCCGTATGGAAAAGACTGCCCGAACAGATTCAAAAACCGAAAGCGATTCTCTGTGTGTCGGCGCACTGGTATACGCAGGGCACACGTACGCAGGATGCGCTGCATCCCAGGACTATATATGATATGTACGGTTTTCCACCGCATTTGTATCAGGTAAAATATCCGGCGGTCGGAGCTCCTGATCTGGCCCATCAACTGGCACAAATGCTTCCTCGTCAGGTAGATATCGATAACGAATGGGGCTTGGATCATGGAACGTGGTCGGTGCTGTGCCACATGTATCCCAAAGCTGATATTCCTGTATTTCAGCTTAGTATTGATCTATCAGCACCAGCCACTATTCACTATGCGTTGGGACATGCACTGGCACCCCTTCGGGAGGAAGGCGTGCTGGTGATGGGCAGCGGGAATGTGGTACATAACCTGGCCTTGCTAAATTGGAATGAAAAAGGCGGATTTTCCTGGGCACTGGAGTTTGACGCATATATCCGTGACCACATGATGTATGGCAATCATGATGATGTGGTGCATTATGAAAAGGCTGGCGAATCAGCCCGGCAAGCATTTTATACTCCGGATCATTTCTATCCGCTACTGTATGTGCTGGGCGCATCTGAACCCAATGAAAAGGCGCAGGTATTCAATGAAAGCTGCCTGATGGGGTCATTGTCCATGACAAGCTACCTGATTGGCGATACCATATAGAGCATATATATTTTGCAAGGTCCCGCCGATGAGATTCGGTGGGACCTTTTGCCGTTAGAACCATGTCGATTGGGCTTTCATAGGCTGATATAGGATGCTTTGAAAAAGACTGGGAGTGAAAGCATGATACAGCCCTATCAGCTGATCGATATATTCAAAACGATGTATCTGGGAAAATGGAAATACCAATGGGGGGCCGCACGCGAAGGAGTTGTGGATTGCAGCGGTGCATTTACCTATGCCTTTCGAAAGTTAGGCGGCTATATGTATCACGGCAGCAATACCATGTGGCGGAAATATACCACGGAGAAGGGAAAATTAGGTGATCTTACGCTTGTGCCGGGTATGGCGGTTTTCCGCTGGCGCAAAAGCGGCAAGGAGCCAGCAGCCTATAAGTCAGATGGGCTAGGAGATTTTTATCATGTCGGCCTGTATATTGGAGGTGGCGAGGTCATCGAGGCCAAGTCTGTTCAGTCAGGCGTGGTGAAAAGCAGTGTATCCGGTTGGCCGTTTGCCGCCAAGTTAACGGGCGTGGATTATACCGGCCAGCAGCCGGAGACGCCGCCTTCCCAGCCGCTGCCGGTTTTGAAAAAAGGCAGTAATGGCTATTGGGTGACAGAAGCTCAGCTTCGTTTAATTGCGCAGGGATTCCCGCTTCCTCTATATGGTGCAGACGGCATATTTGGCACAGAAACACAAAATGCTGTAATATCATTCCAAAAGGCCAAAGGGCTCACGCCGGATGGCGTTATTGGTGACGCGACCTGGGATGCACTCAATGGCGATATCCCAGTGGATGAAAGCCGATATTCGGTTTTAATCCCGAATCTAACGATGGACGCTGCCAAAGAACTTATAAGGATGTATCCTGAAGCTTCAATCCAGCATCCGGCTGAAGCACAAAATGGGTAAATGAGATTGAATTATAGCGGCCGGCTGCGAAGCACATGCAGCCGGCCGCTGGCTTATGTTAAACCCCTTAGAGCATGGGCTTTTGCTATGATATTAGCTTGTCTGGCGTTTACGCTTGGGCATAACAATACGAAGCTCAATGGATTCGCCGTATTCCATCACGCTGTATTCCGCTGGAATGCCAGTCTCCTGCATTTGCGTTACAATGCCCTTGATGGCATTCATATACAGCCTATGGTCCCGTACCAAGGAGATCAAGCGCCGGTGGGGAGGCGGCGGAACGGGCAGGCGGGCCAATGCGCGTTCTACCAGGGCTTCCGTTTCTCTGACTGTCAAATTCGTGCTGGCAGCCTGACGGGCAATGCGGATTCGGCCCGGTCCGTCCGGTAAGCGCAAAAGAGCCCTGGCGTGACGCTCAGACAGATTTTCCTCAAAAATCATTGCCCGAAGCTCCGGATCAAGGCGTAGAAGACGCAGCTTGTTGGCAATGGTGCAGGCGGATTTGCCAAGACGTCTGGATAATTCATCTTGTGTCATTTGATAATTGTCGATCAGGGAAGCAAATGCCTCAGCCTCCTCGAAAAAATGCAGATCTTCACGCTGCAGGTTTTCTACCAGCGCCATCATGGCGCTTTCCCGTCCAGTGGCCGGCAGAACTATGGCGTCAATATGGGTTTGCCCTAGCATCTGGCAAGCGCGGAAACGACGCTCACCCATGATGATCTCATATTGACCGTTGCCGTTTTCCCGAACGGTAATGGGCTGCAAAAGTCCAAACTGGCGGATGGAGTTGGCCAGCTCATTTAGCGCTGCTTCGGAAAATTCCCGACGAGGCTGATCTGGATTGGGAATGATACTCAACAAGGGCAGCCAGCATACCTGGCGGCAGGCAGCATGAACGGAGGCCGAATGATATGTCTGCATGATATCCGCTCCCTCCCGAAGGATTGGAGAACCTCTTTGGAAATGCCCGCATATAGTCGAGCGCAGCGGGCAGGGCGGTCGTCCTCCCCCTGACTACCGGCCCTGCCGCCACGCTCGATAAACATTATTCTTTTTTTTAGAAAAAATTCCTGCCCGATATACGAATATTCGTTCGTCATAAATCGTGGGCAGGAGGTGTCGTATTGTGTTGTGATGAAGAATACTATGTCGAAACGCTATGATCTGTCAATCAATTCCCAAGGGTGTGCGTCCTGGTGTGCCGGCTTTGCGCGGATACTGTCGAAGGGTTTTTGTTGTTTTTTTGCACGGAAGAAGCAAATGATTCCAATCCCTGCCGGGAATGGGGGTGGCAATGGCATCCTCCAATGCGCCGCCCAACATTAGGGCGGCTTTTTGACCGGCATCCAATTCTGCAAGCACTGCCGGTCCCTTCCAGCACAAGGCGCGGCCGCCTTCACGTACAAAGGGCAGCAACAGCTCCAACAATGTGGGCAGAGATGCTACGGCTCGGGCAAAAGCCAAATCATAGCTCTCCCGGTGGTGGGCTATATGGGCCGTATCCTCTGACCGGCCATGCAGGGCCGTTGCGTTGCTCAGGCCAAGGCGATGGATGACCTCCTGTAAAAAAGCAACCCGCTTTTGCTGTGCATCCAGCAATGTCACCTTTACATCCGGTCTGGTGATAGCGATAGGTAAACCGGGAAAGCCGGCGCCGCTGCCGACATCAATGATTGCCGATCCGTTTGGAATCAAGTCGTTGAACAAGAGCGGGGAAAGTGAATCAATATAATGTTTATCAATCAACTCATCTTGTTGCAGAACTGCGGTTAAGTCCATCCGCTGGTTCCACTCCATCAGCAAAAGGTGAAAGGCGGCTAGTTTTTCCGCCGCTGCATAATTAAGAGGAATGCCTGCCGTCTGGCAGCGGGAATAAATGATATCTGTCAACGAAGCCATCTGCTGCTCCTTGTGTGCATTAGTCCAAAGGCAAATGCAGGTATTTTTGACCCCAGTATTTCACCCAAGCCAACGCTTCCCGGAAATGGTTCTTTGCCCAGTATTCCTGTTTGCAAGGGCTTCCTGTGCCAACAGCCGCAAACCCTTGATCTCTGGCGATAGCCAAAGCCCTGGGAAGGTGATAGTCGCTGGTAACGACCCTGACAAGCTTTATATCCCTGCCTTGTAAAAGCCCGGCAGCATGGAGGAGGTTTTCCCTGGTACTGGTGGAAGTGTTGTCGGTCAGTATCATCTCTTGCGGAACGCCACGCTCAAGCAGCCAATCCCGCATGACTTCTCCTTCAGGGAGGGGTTCGTTGCCGCCTTGACCCCCGCTTACGACGATAACAGATGGGTTTTCATTGTATGCTTTCAGCGCTGCTTCCAGCCGCCAGGCCAACTGTACGGAGGGTTCGCCGCTGGGCTGCACCTGTGCGCCCAATATGATGATGGCATCAGCCTTTTCCGCAGCCACAGGCACATTCACCTCCAGGTAACATATATATCCGATTAATGCGCCATAGCATAATACGCCAAGGGATAAAAACAGTACGGCAAGCCGAAAAATCTTACTGACAAGGGTACGTGATTTTCTTTGAATTTTTTTCATGCACATTTCCTTTTATATATGAAGATAATCATTTTAAACAGGCATATGGCTTGTACACGCTGTCTTCTGCCAGCTGCGTATCTGCCTGCATGCCATGGGTGATATAGCCCATCTGTACCAAGCTGCCGGCTTGACTCCCGGCTACAATGATGTGATCCAATACCAATACATCGATACCCGACAACACTTGCGACAAACGGGAGGTAACCTGCAAATCTGCGTCAGACGGTTGAAGCGATCCACCAGGATGATTGTGGCTGAGGATGACGCTGTGTGCCTTGTACTTGATCGCCGCCTCTACTGCCAGGCGTGGATAAGCCGGCACTTCGGAGATGCTTCCTTTGCCGATAAGTACTGCACTTAGAAGCTGCATATGGGCATCCAACGCCAATATGTAAAAGTGCTCAAGGTGCAAGCCGGATAGCAGATTGATACAGTAAGCCTGAGCATCCTTCCTGTTTTTCAAAACTGGTTTTTGACCCATACGACTAAATTCGATCTGCCGATAAAGGGGCATGATCAAATGTACAAACGCGGCGGCATAGGGGCCGATACCTTCCACTTGCATAAGCTGCTCCGGCGTGGCATCAAAAACGCCGTGGAGGGAACCGAAATGATTGATTAGCCCATGGGCTAAGGGATTCACATCCCTTTGAGGAATGGCATAGTAAAGCAAAAGCTCAAGTATCTCATGAGGCGCAAAACCATCCAATCCATCCTGCAAAAAGCGGTCACGCAAGCGCTGTCTGTGGCCCTCATGCACCATGGATACCTCCCCATCATAAAACGATATAAAGTGATTGTATCATCCTTTTTATGGCTTGTCATGCTTTTTGCGAAAATCCGCCAGCAGTCTTCATATCCTCAACCGGGGAGGAGCGTTGGTGGAATACAGACCAGCTGAAGAAAATATGGTCTTTATACGTTATATGGGAGGGATGCATCAATAGAAAAAGTTTGGTTTTTCATGGGAAGGGATTCATATAACCGCCTGACTGTAGTATAATAACAGTTATCAGAGGGATATCTGCACGAAAGTGGGGGAGCACAGTTTTGGCAGCGTTGTGGGAACAAGCGAAAAACGTACTGTGGAATGTGTTCAACCGCCCCAGTATCACAGATGTCCTGGATATATTGATTGTTGCATTCCTTTTATATGAGCTATTGATGCTGACTCGCCAAACTCGGGCCAGCGCAGTTTTAAAAGGCCTGGGCATGCTGATCTTGGCAAGCTGGATATCTGACTTGCTGGGGCTCACAGCGCTGAATTGGGTTCTGTTAAATATTGTTAATAACGGTGCTGTGGTGCTGGTAATCCTTTTTCAGCCGGAATTGCGCAAGGCACTAGAGCAGATTGGACGCGGAGCCATTTTGGATAGCGCGTATTCTGATGATGAAGCAGATAGCAGACGGATTATCTCAGAAATCAGCCAATGCCTGATCGATCTTTCCCGCCGCAGAGTGGGGGCCTTGGTTGTGATCGAGCAAAAGACCGGCATCAAGGATATTATTGAAACGGGGACCCCTATCGATTCTATGATATCCTGCCCGCTGCTGGAAAATATATTCGAGCCCAATACCCCCTTGCATGACGGTGCTGTAGTGATCCGCGGCAGCCGGATTATGGCAGCCGCGTGTATACTGACACTCAGCGAGGGCAAGGGCATCAGCCGGGAACTGGGCACGCGCCACCGGGCGGCTATTGGTGTCAGCGAAACTACCGACGCTATAGCATTGATCGTGTCTGAAGAAACGGGAATTATCTCCATGGCCAGGGGTGGCAAGCTGACCAGGCACCTGGATGCCGCTGATCTGCAGCAGGTATTGAGCACTGTCTATAGACAGACTCATCCCCGGCTTTGGAATACCATTAAGCAAAAAACAAAGCGTACTCTGGAGCGGAAGGAGGGCGCCAAGTGAGCAATGAACTGGAACGCAGGCAAGAAGGTGTCTCACGGCGTACAGATAAAGCCGGAAAGGCGATTTTTCTATATTTTTGGCACATCCTTCGGCATAATCTGGGCTGGAAGTTGTTGGCTTTTTTTCTTGCTGTAGCTTTATGGACGGGCCTGATTACGCAAGATCCTTCATTGACCAGGGAGAAAACATTCAGTGACGTAGCAGTTACGATATCCGGTCTGGATACCCTAAAGAGAATGGGCCTGGTCCCTGTAACAGATCTGAACAGTTTACATCCGACTGTCCGCCTTAAGGTCGATGTGCCGCAAAAGGAATACAGCAATGTCACTGCTGCCAATTACAATGTTCGCTTGGACCTGACGAAGATAACGACTGCCGGTACGCAAGAAGTGAAGATTACTGCGACATCTTCCAGCGCATATGGTTCTGTGGTGGAAATTGTGCCTGACACCTTGCAGCTTGAGGTGGAGGATTACAGCGTTAAATACCGTATTCCCGTAACCATTGTGCGTGATGGCGACCCGCCTGGCGGCTATTACAGCGGAGATTTAGTGGTGGATCCGCCTATGGTAACCATCAGCGGACCAGCGTCATTGGTAAAAAAAGTTAGCCGGGCGGTGGCGTCCTATGATCAAAGTATTTTGCCGGCGCGGGCAGGGCTTGTTGCATTTAGCGTGCCCATTACGCTGGTAGACGCATCTACCAATGAGATTAGTCAGGATCAGATTGAGATAACCAACGAATCGGTGCTGATCAGAAACGTAAATGTTGCGCAAACGCTGTATGAAACAAAGACCTTTGATCTTTTGCAGAAAAACCTTACCACAGGTACGCCCAGCGATGGATATAAGGTGAAGAGTATTACAGTCAGCCCGGCACAAGTCGTTGTGGCAGGCAGGCCGGAAACGCTGAGCCAAATGGATTACGTATATTTGGAAACACCTGTAAATATTAACGGAGTGTCGGAAAGCTTTACAACCAGCGTGCGGCTTGTACAGCCGGTTGAGCTTGCAAACATGTCCAGCAGCATGGTTACGGTAACAGTGGAGATAGAGCCTGTGCCATCAAACCGTTTCTTTGATAATCTGCGTATTGAAACTGTAGGTTTGATGCCAGGGCATTCGCTGTCGCTGGACAAGACAAGAGCCAGCGTAACCATTAACGGGCCAAAGCTTTGGCTGGACAAGCTCAAAGCTTCCGGAATCACGCTAACGGCCGATTTGACTGGGCTTACAGAAGGTGTTCATAACGTGCCGCTGCTGTGCAGCATACCCGATAGTGAGCAAATTAACTATACTTACGCCACAGACCCTGCCATTGTACAGGCAACGCTGACCATTAAATAGGTAGCGGGTTAGTGGGCCGCCACTTCGGCAGGGGATGGAGGAAAATATGAGAGGTTTTGCGCAAACATTGTTCAATGCCCTCCTGGGGTGGATAAGAACGCTGGTGGAAGGGGTATGGGATATCCTTTTCTCAAGCGATGCGCAGCAATGGCTTCGGTGGATTGGCGACAACTGGATGGTTCTTTTTGTTTTCCTATGTCTCTGCGGTGTGGCACTGGATTATGTTGTCTGGTTTTTTCGCTGGCGCCCTTACTATGTATGGGGTTCCAGTATGCGAAGATTACGGCGAATATTCGGAGGCGGCAAAAGAGAGGACAAGGAAGAAGTACATCAGACTCGTACAGCCCCGCGCCAGGCCCCCTATCCAAGGGAAAGGCGAAGAGTGGAGCCTGTTTACAGAGATTTAGAAGCACCGCTCTATGATACCACTGGTTATGAAGATGATACCGCTTGGAACAGTGACGCATATGTCGCTCCGCTGCCTTACGAGCAGGAGCCTGATTACGGACAGGAGCCAACATATGGGCAAGAGTCTTCATATGAGCCTGAAGTCCTAAGCACCCAGCCACAGGCAACCACCACGCTTCAGAGATATTCGACGGCGACTGATACGATTCTGGCCAGGCCTAGAAAGGCCGACTATCAGGAGCAATATGTGCGCAGATTTGCACGGCCTGAGCCGGAGCCGGTGCCGGATAATGTTTATGATCCTGTTCCTGTGGATGACTGGACAAATACTTCGGCAGCCAATGAGCCTGTGTATGATGCGACATCGCAGGATGAGTATTGGGCACCGCAAAGGGAAGAAGATGCCGCAAATCAGCCGATTCATCCGGGCATCGATTATCAGGCGATGAGCCGTGAATATGGCTGGCATATAGAAAAGGCAGATAACAGCCAATCTTCAGGGAAACAGCCCTCACAAACCATGACAGGGCATGCGGACGACCAATCATGGGACTTTTCCGGCATGGATAATTTTGCGCCTTACCATTCTCCCGAAATACCAAAGGCTAACGCACAGCGACCAGAACGCACCGAACGTACGAAAAAGCAAAAGTCAGAAACATCATCGCTTAACAAGGTTAGAAACAGCTTGAGCAGAATTGCGCAGCGAGCGGGCAAAGTGTTGACTGTGGATGATGAACAGGCTGGCAAGTTGATTGATGGACTGCCGCCGCCCATAGACAAGCGGCGCGCTTTTCATGCGCCGGTATATCCTAACCGGCCAGGAAGTGACAAGCAAAAAAGCCCTGATTTCCAGGAGGATGATTGATTTTGATGTATGTGCAGCCACGGCTGACAGTTTTGGTGGGCAATTATGGAAGTGGAAAAACGGAAATAGCGCTGAATTTGGCGTTAGAAAAAAAACTTTGCGGACAAACGGCACTGGTGGATCTGGATATTGTTAATCCATACTTCCGTAGTGGTGAAAAGCGCACGCTGCTTCAAAATAAAGGTATTCGCGTCTTGATGCCTACCTTTGCCACCACGAACGTGGATATTCCTGCATTGCCTGCGGAAATTCAAAGTGTATTTGATGCTCCATCCGAACAGGTGATCTTCGATGTAGGCGGCGATGATACAGGCGCCACGGCACTTGGCCGCTATGCTCCTTTTTTTCTAAAAGAACGAGCAAATACACTGGTTCTTTATGTAGTAAACGTATGCCGGCCATTGTCCCAAACGGCGGACGATATTTTGCGGCTGATGGAGCGTATTTCCGCAAAGGCCAGAATGAAGCCTGACGCGCTGATCAACAATGCTAACCTGCAAGGCGAAACGACGGTCGAGTTATTGCTGCGCGGCCAGCAGGTTCTGATAGAGGTATCACATAAAACTGGGCTGCCTATCGCCATGATTACCGGCGAAAAGGCTGTGCTAGATGCGCTGCCTGATGGATTAAAGCCTTTATGCAAACCAATTATACGATATATGCAGCCAGAATGGATGGACGAATGAGACCGAAGTTGGAGTCGAGCAATACACCGCCGCTCCCGGCGAGTTTTTTGGAAAGTCTTGCGCCTCTTTTGAAGGAAGAGATGCAGGACTTTTTGGAGTCCTACAATCTGCCATGGCAGCGTGGACTTCGGCGTAATCCTCAGAAGAAACCGGCGGCGGGGCTCGCGTCTTGGGTGGAGGGAATGGGCGAAACCGTCGCCTGGGAACGGGAAGGGGTATATCTGGATCTGGACTCCAAAGCAGGTTTACACCCTTTGCATGAGGCCGGCGCCTATTACCTGCAGGAACCCAGTGCCATGGCGGCTGTGGCTGCACTTGATCCCAAGCCGGATGAGTGGGTACTGGATTTGTGCGCAGCCCCTGGCGGAAAGAGCACACAAATCGCCGCACGTATGAGAGGAAGAGGAGTGCTTGTAAGCAACGAGCCTGTACCTTCCCGAGCCCAGGCCCTTTCTGGCAATATGGAACGTATGGGTGTTTCAAACGCATTGGTAACGTGTGAGACACCGGAGCGGCTTGCGAAGAGATGGCCGGGGTGCTTTGACCGGGTATTGGTAGATGCACCTTGCTCTGGAGAAGGTATGTTCCGCAGGCACCCTGAGGCGCGAGAAGAATGGTCTCAGGAAGCACCTGCCGGCTGTGCCAGGCGGCAAAGAGAAATCCTTGCGCAGGCAGCACAAATGGTCAGAAGTGGCGGAATCCTATGTTATTCCACCTGTACCTTCAATACGTTGGAAAACGAGGGTGTGGTGGAGGCGTTTCTGAAAGAACATTCGGAGTTTATGCCATTGCCATTTGCCTTGACAGACGATCTGCGCTCGGATGGGGGAATGCTGCATCTTTTTCCTCACAAGGTGCGAGGAGAAGGACATTTTGTAGCGCAGATGCAAAAACGCGGCTTTTCAAGCGCAATTTCCAATAGGCCGAACAGTTCTGTGCCAAAGCTGGACAAGAGTGATCTAGGTGCGTACACGGCATTTTGCATGGATACATTTGGCGTCAAAGGCCCAGATCCAAATGGGTTATTTGCAGGACGGTTGGTCATGCTGCCCTCGGAGATCGATATCAGCGGTTTGAGGGTTTACAGGGCTGGTTTGCACCTGGGTGAAGTTCGAGGGAAACGCTTTGTACCGGATCATGCCTTTGCTATGTCGCCTTTGCTGCCGGAATGCTGTTCATCTACTGCTTTGACCTTCAAGGAGGCTGAGGCCTATTTGCGGGGAGAGACGCTTTCCGCGCCGGATGACGTGCGTGGTTATCTGGTTGTGCGGTTCCAGGGTCTCGCGCTGGGCTGGGGTAAAGCGGCGGAAGAAAGGGTACAAAATCATTATCCCAAGGGACTTCGCAGAGGATGAAAGGACAAAGAAAATGCACATGATACATGCTAAAGAGGATATGCTGACAATCGTGCGGAATCAGTTGGCCTATGATTTGAATTGTAAGCCCGAGGACTTGCTTCAAGACGGAATCACGTTCTGTGAAGCCATAAGCGATAAAGGCATTTGGCTGGATGAACGGCAGACACCGCATCTTAAGGTTCTGACCATGGGCAAAGGAATCATCGTTAGTGCTGATTCCAGCGTGTTGAAAAAGGTCCGGCCAATCCTTGAAGACATGTTCAGGGATAATCTATTCTCCGCCCCTTTTTTGTTCGGACACAGCCTTTATTACATCCCTGACAGTGAAATGGTGGCGGAACTGCCCTGTCCTGATGGTATTACACTTGAAGTGCGGGAGGGGAGTGAAATACCGGCGCTGTATGCATGCCCTGGTTTTGATAATGCCATTCGGTATGACAGCCGTCATCCCCGCCCGGATGCTTTGGTTTATTGTGCGGTCCATAAGGGTGAGGTGGTTGGCATGGCTGGTGCCTGTGCGGATAGTAAGGCTATGTGGCAGATTGGTATTGACGTGCATAAGGAGTTCAGAGGCCATGGTCTGGCAGCATGCCTTGTCACTCGGCTGTCCAATAAAATACTGCAAAGAGGAATTGTTCCATTTTACGGGACGGCATCGTCCAATGTTGCCTCTCAAGCTGTTGCCTACCGCTGTGGGTTTTCCCCAGCGTGGATGTGCAATTATCAGCACACACTGGATGATAAATCACCCTTTCAAGAGCATGTACAGGTCATGTTCAGGTAGAATAAACATGTAATATAGCAAAAAGGACTGACGCATTTCAAAATGGCCGGTCCTTTTTGTTGTATTTGGTTAGCTTACACATCGATAAATTTGCGAAACTCTGTAAGAATGCCAATGCCATCCGGATAGTGCGCCGCAAACTGGGGAACGGCATGGCTTGGAAAGGAATTTCCCTCGATAAATACCGGCCCGTTGTCGGTGATAGCAACATCCCAGGCGATGAATCGCATTTGTGGTATCTTTTTGGAAGCTTCTATGCACATTTGCTTGGCTTCTTCCCAATAGGGCACTTCAAAGCCCACGATGGGAGTGCCTGTTTTCGGGTGTTTCTCATAGGTGTTGCCCTGCTTATCGGCGCCGACGGTCAGCAGTTTGCCGCTTTCCAAGTCCACTCTGGCTGCCATACCACCGCAGTCCACATTATCCATGACGCGGCCGTTGCCAATGCGCAAAAATGCATACACGATACCCTGCTTTTTGTCTCCCAGCAGCGTTGCGATTCGGATGGTGTTGACAGAGGTAGGGCAAAGCTTTCGTAAGCGCTCGTGCTGTACAACCACTTCCTCCAAAATGCCAATGTTATTGCTGAGCAGCAGCTCCAAGAACAGAGGGATATTGTCTTTCCAGTCGGCTTTTGCGTATTTTTCAATGCCTTGTCCGCTGGAACCCTCCAAAGGCTTGGCAATAACGGTATCCTTTCCATCCAGAAAGGCTGCCAGCGCAACCAAAGTGGTTGCGCGGCTGATCTCCAGCCAGTCACGCTTCACATGCTCGGAGAACAAGGTGTTAAACTCAGCCTTGCTGTCAAAAAAATGCCAGTATTCCTTATCGTTCATCCGTTTTACAATGTTATTGGATATGCCCCTTGTGATCTGTGTGCGGCGCTGGGCATCGCTTAGCCGGTAAAACTGGGCGATTTTATAGTCTACATAACCGGCGTTGTAGCGGACAGCGCAGACAAGCATGTCA
Organism: Bacillota bacterium; assembly: GCA_023398575.1. Taxonomy (GTDB): domain Bacteria; phylum Bacillota; class Clostridia; order Christensenellales; family Aristaeellaceae; genus JAEWAH01. Next base: position 32,475 of record JAEWSC010000086.1, read on the forward strand.
TAAAGCAGCCACAGGCGGCTTTTCCCGCTGCGCTCTTTTAGCAGCTTCGTCGTTTTCCACATGGCCTGATAGTCCATGCGGACAAGGCGCTGGAATAGAAACTTCAAACGGCTCATAACATCCTCCGGTCAGACGTTGAAGCGGAATAGGGTAATATCCCCATCCTGCATGATATACTCCTTGCCTTCGCTGCGGATCAGTCCTTTTTCCCGGCAAGCATTCATGCTGCCTTGGGCAACAAGGGTTTCAAAAGGTACAATTTCGGCGCGGATAAATCCCTTTTCAAAATCGGAATGGATTTTGCCCGCAGCTTGGGGCGCTTTCGTGCCGGCTTTAATGGTCCAGGCCCGGCACTCGTCCGCGCCGGCAGTCAAAAAGGACATGAGCCCCAGCAGACGATAGCAGGCGGTGACTAGCCTGTCCAAGCCACTTTTATCAAGCCCCAAAGCGCCAAGAAATTCTGCTTTCTCCTCCTGAGGAAGTTGAGCGATTTCTTCTTCAATGCGGGCGCTGATGACAATCAGCTCCGCATGCTCCGCTTTGGCCAGCTCCTTCATTTTCAGAACGCCGGGGATTTCATCCTCCGGCTTGGAGATATCGTCCTCCGCTATGTTGGCGGCATAAATCACCGGCTTGGTAGTGAGCAGAAACCAGCTTTCAGCTGTTTCCCTTTCCTCCTCCGTCATGGGAAAGGTACGCGCTGGCTTGCCAGTTTCCAGATGGGCCAGCAGCCTTTGGGCAAGATCGGCCTCAGTGGCGTATTTCTTGTCGCCGGATTTGACCATTTTGCGGGCTTTATCCTCCCGGCGGGAAACGGTATCCATATCGGCGAAGATCAGCTCAAGGTTGATGGTTTCAATATCCCTGGCCGGCTCTACGCTGCCGTCCACGTGGATGATGTTTTCATCCACAAAGCAGCGCACCACATGGACAATGGCGTCCACCTCGCGGATATGGGAAAGAAACTTGTTGCCCAAGCCCTCGCCTCTGCTGGCTCCTTTGACCAAGCCGGCGATATCCACAAATTCAATGGCGGTAGGCGTTACCTTCTTAGGATGGTACATTTCCGCCAATACATTCAAGCGATCATCAGGTACCATTACGATACCCGTATTGGGCTCAATGGTGCAAAAAGGATAATTGGCGGCTTGCGCACCCGCCTGTGTAATCGCATTAAATAAGGTGCTTTTTCCTACGTTGGGCAGACCAACGACTCCCAGCTTCATGGACGACGCCCCTTCCTTCACTTTGGAACAAAACACCACCAATTATACAGGGACAAAGCAAGAAAAGCAATCATTCTAGCAATTCGCAGGGATGTCTGCTGGTGTTTTGCTGCTGTTGCTTGTTCGGGTGCATTATTGAGTGCCAGGTTTCAACGATATCATGTCAGGTTGTCTTTGTCAAAACCAATGACTCGCATGTGAATGGAATTTACAATTTTCGTGTCGTGCATATATATGCTTATTGTGCGCACTTCTTATGATCGGTTGGAATGTGCCGCTAATTGTTACAAAACGTGCAGATATGCATTCAAAATGCAAAAATGAACACTGAATTATTGTGCAATAAGCAAATGGAGTGCTTATGTGGGCTGTTATAGGCTTCTTGTGTTGGACACGCAACATTGATGAGAATATACAAATTGATGATTTGATTCTACATGCACAAATGGTATGGCTCATGTATAATAGCGACATAAAAGGTTGGGCCATACATAATCCTGCGCAGGTTTCCTTGGCCGTTTCCGAACATTTGAAATAACGGAGGAATGAATATGAGAAAGCTTGCTGTTGCTATGCTTACGCTTGCATTGGTTTTGTCGTGCTGCCTTCCATTTGCAGGGGCTGAGCAATCTGCCAGCCTGACGGGTTGGGGCGCTTGGACGTTTAATGATCAGACTGGTATCACCAGCTACTCCCAGCAGTATTTGTGGCAAGAGGTAAAAAGCCGCCTGGGTGTTGACGTGACATGGACAACAGTCTCTGCAAACGACAAGAAAACCCAGTTCAGCCTGTTGATGGCTTCTGGCGACCTGCCGGATATCATTGCCGATATGGAGCCTATCTATTATGAAGAATTTGGCCGTCTCGGCGCCTTGATCCCCCTGAATGATTACATTAATGCCGAGAAAATGCCCAATCTGTCAGCGCTGATCAAGAAGGATCCCGCTGTGCTGGCATCCATTACATCGGCGGATGGAAATATCTATTTCTTTCCCCGCATCATGGAGGAGGCCACACGCTACTGGAATGGTCTGTTCATTCGTGGAGATTATTTGAACGCGGTTGGCAAAACGGTACCGACTACGTTGGATGAATATTATGATGCCCTGTCCGCTATCAAAAATGGTATTGAAGGAAGCGCATCGCCTATCAGCATGAACGCCGCCAGCCTGAAGACTTTGATTTGGGCATATGGCATTGGTGCCCGCGGTACAGGTACCAGCCCAACAGACGATGCATACATCAAGGATGGCGCCATCGCCTATGGTCCTACTGACGAAAAATACCGGGAAGCACTTGCGTACTTGCACAAGCTGTATGCTCAAGGGCTTATAAATCCTGACTGGAATGCCATTGAAAACAATCAGATTCGTACCAATATCGTATCCGGTTCAGCATCTGTGTGTCAGGGATCCTTCGCCGGGGTGCTGAGTACTTATAATAATCTGCTGTCTGCCGATGGGAAAGGCACACCGCTGACCTACATCCTGCCCATGACTGGCCCCTATGGTGACCAGGCTTGGCAAGGCCACCACACCGCCATTGACTTAAGTTATGGCCTGGCTATCACAAGCACTTGTGATGATGTAGATTCCGTGATTAAAATGGTCGATTATCTGTATGGCGATGAAGGCCGAGAACTGGTTTATTGGGGCGTGGAAGGCGTTACCTACAACAAGACGGCGGATGCCTATTCGTTTACAGAAGCTGTTACCGGCAGTGATCTGGGTATTTTGAACTATTTGAACAATTATTCTGCAAACACCAGTTGCTACTCCACTGCCATGATTACAGCATTCTATCATTCTACATTGAGTGAGATCGCCAGGGAGGGCAACCTAAAGCAAACCGCTATCGGCCAGGCCAAAGACATCCGCTTGCCCGCCCTGCGCTACACCGAGGATGAAATAGCCGAGGTGAACACCATTATCATTGACCTGAATGATTATGTTGATGAAAACTTTGCGCTCTTTGTCAATGGCACCAAGGATATACTTGACGACGCGCAGTGGAAGTCATATATCGATGGGTTTGCCAGCTTGCGGCTTGACGAGCTGTTGAGTTATTACAACGGCGCTTATCAGCGTTGGGTTGAGGTGGCCGGTCAATAACGCGCATCCTTTGGTGACGGCTGCACTTTCATGGGACGCTGCATTCCTGCATTGGGTTTGCAGCGTCCTTGCCCCAAAGGGTATCAGGAGGTATTAACATGACAAGCGCCGCATGGCAGAAGAGAAGAATTCATTGGTACCAGAATCCACGATCCCGCCGCAGGGCATTTATCGCACTTGCATTTTTTATGCCCGGTTTGATTTATTATGTTCTGTTTCGCTATGCGCCGATGTGGGGCAATCTGATCGCCTTTCAGGATTTCAATGCTTTCAAAGGGTTTTGGGACAGCAAATGGGTGGGACTTAAGCATTTTGAAGCGTTTTTTCAATCCAACAACGCACCAAGATTGATCGTAAATACGCTTACCTTGAGCATGTACAGTATTTTATTTGGGTTTCCTGTGCCGATTCTATTTTCTTTGCTTTTGTACGAAGTGCGGTTCGCAAGATTTCGGTCGTTGATACAGTCAATCAGCTATTTTCCACACTTCATATCGGTGGTTATCATCTGCGGATTGATGAAGCAATACCTTTCCGTATCCAACGGGATAATCAATGAAATCATTTTATCCTTTGGCGGCAGCAAGATTAATTTTCTGCAGGAACCGCAATGGTTCAGACCAGTGTATATCATCAGCGGCATCTGGCAGAACATGGGCTGGAGTTCCATTATCTACTATGCTACGCTTACTTCTGTTGACACGTCCCTATTCGAAGCGGCCCAGATTGATGGTGCCAACAGGCTGCAGCGTATACTGCATATCAGTTTGCCAGCTTTGACGCCTACCATGGTTACGCTGCTTTTGATGCAATTAGGCCAGATAATGAATGTTGGTTTTGAAAAGGTGCTGCTTCTGTACAACTCAAGCACTTATTCCACTGCTGATATATTAAGCACCTATGTGTATCGAATCGGCATCACGCAAATGAAGTATTCCTTTGCAAGTGCTGTGGGCTTGTTTAATAACTTGGTAGGCCTTTTCGTTATTGTGTTTTTTAATGCCCTGGCCAAAAAGCTGGGTGATACATCCCTTTGGTAAGGAGGATGCGCCGTGATGGCACATAAAAAAGTCGGGCTGTTTGAGATAGGCGTTATCCTTTTACTGCTTGCTACGGCTCTTGTTTTTCTTTATCCCTTGTGGACGGTGTTTGTGGCGGCCTTTAGCGATCCTCTGGATTATGTAAAAAATCCGCTCGCGCTATTTCCGACACGGCCGACGGCATACAATTTCCGAATGTTGATTACATCGCAATCGGTATGGATGGGGTATGGCAATACGTTGTTGTATGCCGCCATCGGCACGACAGTCAATGTCATCATGACCTTTGTGACTGCATATGCGCTCTCAATGCCCGGAATGCCTTACCGGCGGATGATCAATTTTTTTGTGGTGCTTACACTCTTTTTCTCAGGCGGTTTGATTCCTGCCTATCTGACAGTCAAAAACTATGGCATGCTAAACTCCATCTGGGCACTTGTGCTGCCAGGCGCCATATCCACCTATAACCTGATGATTACCCGTACCTATGTCACCCATCAAATCCCGCAGGAGTTGATTGAAGCGGCAGAGGTGGATGGATCAGGAGCGGTACGTACTTTCCTGAAAATTGTTATCCCGCTGGCAAAGCCGATTCTTGCGGTGATTACATTGTTTTATGCTGCAGACCATTGGAACTCGTTCTACAGCGCGTTGATTTACCTGAAGGACCGCAACTTGTATCCGCTGCAGCTGATCCTTCGGGAAATGTTAATCAACGATCAAACCTTGGGCATGATGGCAACAGAAGTCAGCAGCCTGGAAGCACTGTATACCGTTACACTCAATTATGCCGTTATGGTCATAGCGATTCTTCCTCTTTTAGCGGCATTTCCGTTTGTACAGCGGTTTTTTGTCAAGGGCGTCATGATTGGCGCGATTAAGGGATGAGGCTTGAGCAGAAGCTAGAGGTAAAGATATAAGGAGGGTTATGCTTGGAGTTTTATGAATATCCGCCGCTGCTGGGGTATATTCTGCAATCGCCTGCCAGGCCCTTTGTGGATATCAGCTATTTTAACCGGCAAGCCGGATGGGGTAGGGGAAGCCATACCCATGATTACTTTCAATATTTTGTGGTGACGCAAGGCACGATCACTCTGGTCTGCGATGGGGTGACACGAGTTTTAAAGGAAGGCCACGCCAGCTTGATTCCACCAGAGTGCCCGCATGAACTGTATACTGTTTCCGGGTATGAGCAAATTGGGGCAAATGTTGATATGCAAAGCTGTGATGATATGTTTGGCGTACTTGGCATGCTCAAAAAGCATGTTGCCATGCCAATGGTTACAGAAGATATTCACGCCATAGAGCAGGTAAGTGTTCTGAAACGGTTTTTATCCAACAATAGCAGTATTGCTCAGGCCAAGGCATGTTTTTTGCTGGGGAATTCGCTGCTATCGGCGGTGGAGAGTATTGCGTTTGGTACCAAAGACAGATTTGATGTCTGTGTATCACAATTCATGGATGCTCATCTGGATGCCAACCTTTCAACGACTGATATTGCGACGCACTTTCATATGAGTGTTCCACAACTGGAGCGATTATGCCGCAAGCACTTTGGCAGCGGAATAATTGCCGTTTACAATCAAAAGAGGTTGTCCAGGGCACGTATTCTATTGCAGGATACGAGTTTGAGTATTGGCGATATCTCACAGCAAATGGGTTTTTTTGACTCGGCGCATTTCTCAACATTCTTTACCAAGCGAATGGGGCTTTCGCCAAACCAATATCGGGGTAAACACGAGTATTGATACAAGGGTACATGCGGTGGGAATATTCTGCCTCAGTTTTTCGCTAGCCGGCTTATTATCCATGCGTCCGAATGTAATAGCGGATAGGGGAAGCAATTAACGATGCTTTGATGAATGGAAAGGGGATATTGCTTTGAATATTGATCATTTGATAGCCAAGGTCCGTGCAACGGTAGCCAGTCATAAGTTGGAGGAGGGTGTATACTGCCGCTGGTTGTGGCAGAATAAGGAAGGCAGCAGAAAGTTGGGAATCAACGAATATGGCTGTGCGGATGCGGCGAATTTGTTGTATACTATTGGTGATTTTGAACGTGATCCAACAAAACGGGCTTGCTGGGTGCGGGCCTTACAGGAAATGCAAAACCCTGAAACCGGCCTATTTGAAGAGGGTACCCACCATCCCTTTCACACGACTGCCCACTGTGTGGCAGCGCTGGAACTGTTTGATGCCATGCCAAGATATCCATTGACAGCCATGCTACCATATTTGAATGTGGAGGCACTGTACGGCTTTCTCGAAGGGCTGGATTGGTCTGGAAGGCCATGGTCTCAGTCTCATCAGGGTGCTGGATTGTATTCGGCTCTGACTATTACCAGAGTGTGTGGGCTTGATTGGCAAAAAGCGTATTTTGGCTGGCTGCGGGATAACTGCGACCCGCAGATGGGTATGAGCTATAAGGGTGCCTTCGGCAAGGATATGCTTTCCCACCATATGTATGGCTGGTTTCACTATTTTTTCAATCATGAATATGCGCGCCGGCCGATTCCATACCCTGAGAGGCTGATTGATACCTGCATAGACATGTATGTCAACGGAAAAATGGACGCGGTATATGGCCGTGAAGTGGGTTTTATGGAAATAGACTGGATCTTTTGCATGAACCGGGCATCTCACCAGACTGCCCACCGCTTCAATGAGGTAAAATCGCTGCTGCTAGGGTTTGCCAAGGATTTTATCGGCTACTTGGATTCGTTAAATACGCAGACAGACGATGCGTTCAATGACCTGCACATGTTATTTGGCGCAGTCTGCGCATTGGCGGAATTGCAATTGGCACTGCCTGGTCAGGTGGAAACCACTGTGCCGCTTAAGCTGGTGTTGGATCGCAGACCGTTTATCTAATGTAGCAAAAGGAGTACACCAAAATGAGTAAGTCGGGCGGAGAATTGGTTCATCATGACTGGGTGAAAGAGGTTGTCAAAAAGCTGGGCGTGAAAATGCGTTACGGAGTAGAAAAGGCCAGGGAAGGTGATTTCATTCCCTACTCCACCAAGTCAGGCGCATGGGCTCCAACTGGCATTCAAATGTGGACCAACGGTTTTTGGCCGGCAAGCATGTGGCAGATGCATCGCTTAACGGGTGATGAAATTTTTAGGGATGAGGCACAGCGCGCCGAATTGATGCTCGATGGCGCATTAAGAGACTTTAAGCAGTTGCATCACGACGTTGGGTTTATGTGGTTGATACAAAGCGGCGTGCATCATGCCATGGACAACAATCAGGATAGCTATGACCGCACGCTCTTTGCTGCAATGACATTAGCGTCCCGCTTTAACCCCAATGGCTTTATCCGCGCCTGGAACGGGGAAGGCCGTGAGGGTTGGGCTATTGTAGACTGTATGATGAATCTGCCGCTCTTGTACTGGGCCTCCAGGCAAACAGGAGACCCGCGATTCAAGCTCATAGCCATGGCACATGCCGATACTACAATGAAGCATTTTGTCAGGGCGGATGGTTCCTGCAACCATATTGTCATCTTTGATCCAGAAACCGGAGCGTTCGTTGATAATCCGGGCGGGCAGGGATATGCCTCAGGCTCCAGCTGGTCCCGCGGACAGGCATGGGCGCTGTATGGCTTTACGCTCAGTTACATGCAAACCGGTAAGCAGGAATTCTTGGATGTGGCGAAGCGGGTAGCCCATTACTTTATTGCCAACGTGCAGGATGGCTGGATTCCTGATTGTGATTTCCGTGCACCGAAAGACCCGGTGGTCAAAGACAATGCGGCAGGCAGCATAGCGGCCTGCGGTTTGTTGGAATTGAGTCGCCTCTTGCCTGATCATGAGGCTGAACCATATGCCAAAGCAGCATGCAGCCTTTTGATAGCTATGGAAGAAAGGTCGGCGAATTGGGGAAAAGATGATCCAGCAATTTTCACCCAATGTACTGCGGCTTATCATGAGGTTCAAACCAGACATATCACCATGAACTATGCAGACTATTTCTTCATTGAAGCCATTGGAAAACTGAATGGTGAAAAGATGCTGTTCTGGGCACCAGATATGCAAAGGTGACCTAAAGAGGTAGGGAATAGTAAAAAGCGGAAGGGAGCAATCCCTTCCGCTTCAGACTATCAAAAACCTATGGGAGGGCTGGGAGGGCCGAAACCCTCCCAGTTTGGATCGTAAATTGGCGACATGTGCGGCAATTTGCGTAGGAATTTCGAAGAAATTCCTTCCTTGCCCGAGCAAACGACCGCACAGAGGCGCAGCCGAAGTGCAGTGCCGCGAGGGAAAAACTCAACAAAGTGGCATCGCCACTTTGTTGACGGGCTGAAGCGGAAGGGAGCAATCCCTTCCGCTTTTGTGTCATTCCCAGTCCACAAGTCCCTTTTCTTCCATAAACGACTGCTGGGCGTCCATATAATCGTCCAGCAATGACGCAATCTTCATGGCTGCGTCCGCCCCCAGCTTGTACTTGCTTACGATGCCGTCTAGCAAATATTCAAAAGCCTCGTCATCATCATAAAAGGTATCGCCAGCATTGCCCTTTTCATCAATGACGCCGCTTTCCCGCATGAAGGCGAGGTCAAGGTCAATAGCCAGGGAAATAAGCTCATCCATCGAGATGGGCAGTTCCTTGTGAATCCGCGTGTCAATGTGAGATAGGATAAAGGGCAGAGCATCCTGTTTGTTATAACCGTTCATTGGTAATTCCCTCCTGCTTACAAAAGCTTGGCAAGCCGCTGCGTCGTTTGCTTGAACACCTGCATCGCGCTGCGGATGGGTTCAGGGCTGGACATATCCACACCAGCCAGCTTCAATGCTTCGATGGGGGGCAGGCTGCCGCCGGCGGACAAGAACTTGTAATAATCCTTCACCGCAGGTTCGCCCTCGGTTAGGATGCGGTTGGCCAGGAACACCGCTGCGGAAAAGCCGGTGGCGTATTTGTATACGTAGAAGGCACGGTAGAAATGGGGGATGCGCATCCATTCCACTGCAATGAGTTCATCCACTACGCAGTGCTGACCATAGTATTTTTGATTGAGCTCAAGATAGGCTTGCGACAGCGCTTCCTTGGTTAGGGCTTCGCCTTCTTCCGCCATGCGGTGGCTGATACGTTCAAACTCGGCAAACATGGTCTGCCGGAAAACGGTGGTGCGGAACTGCTCCAACAGATGGTTGCACAGGTAGGCCAATGCCTTCTTATTATCCTTGTAATGGTCCATCAGCTTGGTCATGAGTATGATCTCATTGCAAGTGGAGGCAACCTCCGCGGCAAACAACGTATAATTGGCCTTGGGGGCAGGCTGAGCCAGATTGCTGTAATAGCTGTGCATGGCATGGCCCATTTCGTGGGCGATAGTCATGGTGCTGTCAAGATCTTCCCTGTGATTTAGCAATACGTAGGGATGTACGCCGTAAGCGCCCCAGGAATACGCGCCGCTGGACTTTGCCTTGCTGGAATATACATCAATCCAGCCATCCTCATAAGCGCTTTTGAGCACTTTTTGATACTCAGCACCCATGGAGGAGAGGCCTTCCATGACCATTTGATAGGCCTCGGGGTAGGGCAGCTTCATATCAAAGTCGTCCAGCATGGAGGCGTACAGGTCATACAGGTGTACCTCGTCAAGCCCCATAGCCGGCTTGCGCAAGGCGATATATTCATTCAAGGCTGGCAGATTCTCATGAATAACGGAGATCAGATTGTCGTAAACGGACAGGGGAATCTCATCGGGGAATAAGGATGCTTCCACGGCGGTTTGAAAGCCCCTTGCACGGGCGGCAAACAGATCCCCCTTGACGCTTCCGGCATAGGTGGCGGCTATGGTTGACCCGAAATTGGTGTACGTTTCAAACAACGCGCTGAAGGCTTCTTTGCGCACGCGGCGATCATTGCTGCGGATGAAGGTACCATAACCGGCCTCGGTGAGGGGAACAATCTCATCCTTTTCATTATGGATGTCCGGAAACTTCATGTCCACCTTGGTGAGCATGGAGTATATGTTCTGCGGTGCACCAGCCATCTCACCGGTCATGGCCAGCAGCCGCTCCTGCTCGGCGGGCAGTGTATGAGGCTTGTTGCGCAGAAGGTTGCGCAGGTAAACATTGTAATCTGCAAGGGCTGGATCGTTCATCAGCGCCTTTAAAGTGGAATCATCCATAGCAAGCAGTTCGGGTTCCAGGAAGGAAGCGGCAGCGCTTGCTTCCACCGACAGCGTTTCCGCCCGGTCGGTCAAAGCTTGGTAGGTGGTGTTGGCATTGTCCTCATCCCTGTGCATATGCGCAAAGGCATACAGGCGTTCCAATATGTTTTGGCTGTCAAAATAGGTGCGGATGACTTTGGCGGGGTCTTTGGCAACATTGCCTTTGAAAGCCTCAAACTCCGACGTCAGGGCCTTTAGCTTTTGAAAATCAGCATCCCACTCTGCAAGGGAGGGATAAAGATCCTCCAACTTCCATTGCCAGCGCTTATCCATTTCACTGCGTAGTTTTACTTGTTCTGCCATATACCTCTCCTCGATTCACTGTTTTTTGCGGATAAATATTTTGATTCTTGAGAAACGTCTTTTAAAACCTGAAAAGGAGTTGTGCGTTACTTCATGAATCACCGGGCGCAGCGGCTGCGAACCGGCTTCCCTCAGTCTGGGGAGGATGAATAAAACACAAAGCAAGCGCAGCACGGAGGATGTCAGGAAGATGTAGTGATACCGGTTCAGTGTAACACCAAAGAACAAGTGCTTTGCGGCCTCCATGTTGATATACACGCCTTTGATCAGTGCACCGCCTACGGCGTTACCCAGGGCGATGCCAACAAGGTTGACGGTAGCAAAGAATACTGCCAGATACATAGACTTATTCTTCTCAGGAGCCTGGCTCAAGGAAAGATTTTGCTGACCAAGGTCAATGGGCGGCCAAAAAGTGCCGGCAATCAGGTTAAGAATGATAATGAACCATGTTGCGTCAGGCCTCGTAAAGACCCATAGAAAAGGCGGAAGGGTACAGGCTAACGTAACAATTTGGAGAATGGGCTTATTGCCGTAGCGGTCTGTCATTCTGCCCCAGCCGGAGATGAACAATACCATCATCACATTGGAAGTGATTTGGTTGTAAAGTGTGATCTGGGTATAATCCATACCCAAATTATCCAGCATGTAAACATTGAAAAACGGCGCTGCCACAAAGATGGCAAAAGACCAGGCGGTATAGAAAATAACAACCTTCATATAGCTTTTGTCCCTAAACACCGTAATGATCATGGACATAAAGCCATCCGGTTTTTCCTCCGGCGGCGGTGTGCGCATAGCAGGCCAATCAACGAAAAAGAAGAAGCATAGATCAGTCATGCCCAATATACCGGCAGCGACCAATACTATGGTGTAACCGACCATGCCGACCCTATCCATGATCCAGGAAACCAGCAGACCTGTAATGATGCCTGAAATCATGAAAATTCTCTGGCGTACGCTGAAGTAGCGGCCGCGTATGCGAAGCGGTATCAAATCGCCCATCAAGCTGTTAAAGCCAAGGTTGACAAACGAGTTGCCGCCGGCGATCAATGCTACAAGCACAACAACGGTCCAGGAGCGCAAAGAGCCTGCCATCTCCGGGATGAAGAAGGGAATTAAACCGATAGGGATCCATAGAGAACGGCCCAAGATGCCAAAAAACAGTAACAAGAAGCGGCGGTTCCGCTTTCGCTCCATGATATAACTGATAAATAGCTGCGATGTGTTTGCTGCCACAGGGATCGCAGAGATCAAACCAAGCTGAAAATCATCCGCATGGATTACATCAATTAGAAAGCCTGTCCACGCGGCGCCGGACACAATAATGTTCATGGCCATGCCGAACATGGCACCAAAGATAACCATATATAGGCTTCGGCGGAGACTGTCGGCCATGCCGGTGGAATCGAACAAGTCTCGGGAGCGGGGCCAGTGTAATAAACGGCCCCCTTTGGGCATATTCATGGAAGGTTGAACCAGCCTTTCGTGTATATGTGGCAATAAGTGCGCGCAGGCAATTCAGCGGCACATCCGGCATTGGGCATGATAAACCAACGGTAAATGCCCAAGGATATTCTATCCCATTCGCTTGCAAGATGCAAGGAGGGATATCACTTTCCACCGTCTTTTACATAGGTGATGGGTGTACGGATGGATGGTGCCGCAGCGCCTTTGGGCGTGAAGCCCAAGATACCATCCTCAAGAGACAAATTTCCAGTGCTGCCATGAAGGGTTTTGTTTTTTAGAAGGAGCTCTATCAGCTTTGCGGTAAGCATTGGTCCGCCGCCTCTTTTCAAGCCATCCTTCCAGAGAGTGAACCGGCAGCCCTGCCGGTAGCTGGTACAGTAAAAACCTTTGCTGTTCTCAGCCACGCCTCCCTGACCGCAGACAGGGCATACAACATCCGGCAGCGGTGCTGTTTTGGGCCGTGCTTGGGTTTTCTTGCCCTCCTCCGGTGCGAAGGTGGCTGTGTTTTTATCTTCACGTGCGTAGTTCACAAGAAATTCGCACAGGCGGCGTATACCCTCAAGGAACGGCTGAGATTCCTGATCGCCTGTAGCGATGCGGTTCAGCGCCAGTTCCCAGCGGCCGGTGGTCTCTGGTGAAGCAATTTCCGGCGGCGCGATACGGATCAGTTCCACACCTTTTTCCGTAGCCAGCAGTGTTTTGCCTTTGCGCTGTATATAGCCTACAGCCACAAGCCGTTCAATAATGGCGGCCCGAGTGGCCGGGGTGCCAAGCCCGCTGCCCTTCATTTGCTCCCGCAATTCATCGTCCTCAATGTCACGTCCCGCGTGTTCCATGGCGGATAATAGGCTGCCGTCGGTGTGGGGAGATGGAGGCTTGGTACTTTCTTTTTTGGAAGAGACCTTGTGCACTGTCCGCGCATCGCCCGCTGCAAGCATCGGGAGGGGCGCATCCTCTTCTTTGCTGGATTTTTCCAAACCTGCATATACCTTTTTCCAGCCAAGCTCCTTTACCGTACGGCCGGTGGTGCGGAAGGTGTGCGCTTGAACGCCCGTTATCACTTTTAGCGAGTCATACGTATAGGCCGGATAGAAGGCTGCTAGCAGACGCCTTGCAATCAAATCAAATAGCCGGGCTTCATCCGGGGGCAGCTTTGCAATATCAGTCTTTTTTGAAGTGGGCAGTATGGCATGATGGTCGCTGACCTTGCTATTGTCAAAGATACGTTTCGGATGGGCAAGCTTGCCGCCAGGCATGGCATCTGGAATCAGAGAATGATAAGTATCCGGAAGGTGCAGCATGGCTTGCTTTGTGGGTCCAGCCATATCATCCGGCAGATGGCGGCTATCGGTGCGGGGGTAGGTGATGGCCTTGTGAGTTTCATACAGGCTTTGGGCAACCTTCAGTGTTTTCTGCGCGGTGAAACTCAGCAGACGGTTCGCATCCCGCTGCAGTGTGGTTAGGTCATACAGTTGGGGGGGGAGTTCCTGCTTTGGCGTGGAGTCGGACGAAAGAACTTTGCCTGTCTGGCCCCTGACTGCCTGAACGATGGCATCCGCCGCTTCCTTGGTGGGAAGACGGGTATCATTCTCTTGACCCTCCCTAAACCACATACCTTGGTAATCGCCCAAATCTGCGGTGACCGTAAAGTATTCTTCTGGTTTGAAACCAGCGATCTCCAGATGCCGCTTTACCAAAATGGCCAGGGTGGGCGTTTGCACGCGGCCAATACTAAGGAGTGTGTTATGGCGCAAGGTAAAGGCACGGCTGGCATTCATACCCACCAACCAATCTGCCTGGGCACGGCAGGACGCACTTTGAAACAAGTTGTCGTATACAGCACCTGGCTTAATTGAAGCAAAACCTTCCGATATGGCCTCGTCGGTCATGGAGCTGATCCATAGCCTGTCCACTGGCTTTTTGCAACCGGCCTCTTGGTAAATAAAGCGGAAGATTAGCTCTCCCTCCCGCCCCGCGTCCGTAGCGCAGATGATGCGGTCTGTTTCTTTATCGCAAAGCAGCTTTTTCAGTATGCGAAACTGGCTCTTCGTTTTAGGAAGCACCTTCAGCGGTATGGATGACGGTAAAATTGGTAAATCATTTGCGCGCCATTTTTTGTACTTTTCATCCAGTTCATCCGGATCACAAAGCGCCACCAGATGGCCAATAGCCCAACTAACGATATATTTTTCTCCTAATAGGCAGCCTTCGCCCCTTTCACGGCACTTGAGCACCCTGGCGATATCCCTGCCCACACTAGGCTTCTCAGCTACAACGACTGTTCTTCCCACACTTCTCCTTTCCAAGGGCCCTGCCCCTGGACCCCGCTAAAGGGATAAAACCCCTTTAGAATCCCCATATTATGTGTAAGTGATGTTGGCTTGCAAAAATAAGCAAAGTGGTCTCGTAAAAAAATCCTTCCACTCACTGATCATTATAAACCAGCAAAATGGAAGGACGCAAGTTTTATAGCTTTGTATGGCTTATATTGATAATGGGGATTCCAAAGGGGCTGTATCCACAAGACTTGGTCCAGGGACAGTGTTCCTAGTGGAGGCATCACGAAGAATTTGCAGTCCCTGCTCATCCTCAAACTGGTTTGTGTATAGCTGATAGTAGTAACCCTTTTTGACAATCAGTTGGTGGTGATTGCCTTCCTCGATCACCTTGCCATCCTGTATGACCAGGATGCGGTCGGCGGAACGTACAGTGGAAAGACGGTGGGCGATGATGAAGCTAGTCCGCCCCATGAGCACCTGTTGTATAGCCTGCTGTACGAGCTGCTCTGTTTCCGTGTCTACGGAGGAGGTAGCTTCATCCAGTACAAAGATGGCCGGGTTGGCCAAGATAGCCCGGGCAAAGGAAATCAATTGCTTTTCACCAGTGGATAGGCGGCTGCCGCCCTCGCCCACATCGGTGTCATATCCTTTTTCAAGTTTTATAATGAAAGGTTCCGCATTCACCAACCGGGCAGCCTCGCGAATTTCTTCATCGGTGGCATCCATTCGGCCATAGCGTATGTTGTCGCGGATGGTGCCGCTAAACAGATGCGGCTGCTGTAAAACGTATCCCAGGTGACTTTGCAGCCACAATTGACTTCTCTTTCGGTAATCCACACCATCGATCAGTATGCTGCCGGCCGTGGGCTCGTAAAACCGGCAAATCAGATTTACTATGGTACTTTTGCCGCTGCCGGTTTCACCAACTAGAGCGATGGTTTGACCGGCCTTTACCTTCAGACTGAAATTCTTGAGTACCTGTTCGCCTTCTTTGTAACGGAAGGACACGTTTTGAAACTCAATATCCCCCTTTAAGGCAGGCCAGTTTTCGAGTTTGGGGTGGAAGTTGTCACCATACTTTTTTACCACTTCCGGCGAATCGACAATATCTGGCTGCGTTTCCAACAGTGTGACCACCCGCTCCGCCGCCGCTTGAGCGCTTTGCAGTTCAGCGAAGATACGGGCGATGTCTCTAACCGGCTGGAAAAACTGAATGGAATAATTAACAAACACCTGCACAGTGCCCAGCGTCATAACACCAGTGAACACATTATAGCCGCCCTGCCAAAGCGCGTATGCAGTAGCTATGGAGCCCAAGGATACGACGATGGGCAGATAAAGCGCGGAAAGTGAGGCGGCACGAACGGAACTCTTACGCATCTGCGAAGTCAACTCTTGGAATTCCTGAATGTTCATATCCTCGCGCACAAGCGTTTTTGTTGTTTTGGCTCCCATGATGCCCTCGTTGAAGGCACCGGTAATCTGGCTGTTGGTTTTGCGCACCTGACGGTAGGAGGCCAGTATCTTCTGTTGGAATTTCCAGCTGATTAGCGCCAGGGGAGGGATGACCAGCAGTACGACCAGCGCAAGCTTCCAATTAAGTAAAAACATTTGTATACCGCACATGGTAAGAAAAACGCTGCCCCAGCCTAGATCCAGCAGCGACCAGCCAATGGTGTCTGCCAGGCGCTGCGTGTCGGATGTCATGCGTGTCATGAGATATCCCACCGGCATGGTATCATAATAGGAAAAGGGAAGTTCCTGCAGTTTGCGAAAGCCGAGCTTGCGAATCAAGTAGCACACGCCGGATTCTACTCGACCGCAGTTCCGCAGAAAGATGTATACCGAAACGACTTGGGCAAGCATTAATGCGACATATATAATGATAAAAACAGGCAATCCCGCCGTATCCTGGTTCGCGATAAAGTGATCAATCGCATATTGAGTCATCCTTGGAAATATCACATCGATAGTTGCACAAATGCCCATAAAAATACCGATGATGATGAGGTTTTTGTGGTAAGGCTTTGCATAGGCAAGCAGCTTTTTCCAAAGCTTTAGGTCAAATTGCTTGGTATAATCCAACTCTTCCTGAAACTGCACCTTACATCACCTCGGCTTTCACAATGGCTTGGCTTTGAGTAAACTCATCCTCCAGAGCTGTTTGAATCTGGTTGATCCGCTGATATAGGCCTGGCCGGGAACAAAGCTCCTCATGGGTGCCCTGGTCCACCACCTTGCCTTGATCCAGCACCAGAATGCAGTCTGCCTCGCTTAAGGTGGTAATCCTGTGGCTGATGATGATGGTGGTCGCTTTATGGGCCCTTTTCCTAAGCGCGGCACGGATTTGCATGTCTGTTTCTGTATCCACAGCGGATAGAGAATCGTCAAAAATCAGGATGTCGTTATCTTTCATGAGCGTACGCGCGATGGCGATGCGTTGCTTTTGCCCGCCTGAGAGGGTAACACCCCGTTCGCCAACCAATGTGTCATAGCCCTTTTCACTAGCCATAATAAATCCGTGTGCGGATGCGGCTTGCGCCACCCGTTCAATCTCTTCGCGTGAAGGGTCTGCCTTGGCAATGCCCACATTTTCACGAATGGTTTTGCTGAATAAAAACGGCTCCTGCAGGATCAGACCCACACGGCTGCGCAGGTATTTGCGGTCGATCTTGCAAATGGGTATGCCGCCGATTTGAATGCTGCCTGTCTGTGGCTCAAACAAGCGCTGCAGAAGATGGACCATGGTACTTTTTCCGCTGCCGGTGCTGCCCAGAATGGCAACCGTCTGTCCGGCTTTGATTACGCAGGAAAGATGGTTGAGTATGGGACGTGATTCGTCATAGGAAAAGACCACATCATCAAATACAATATCTCCGCTTAAAGGAGGACGCAACGCATCAGTCTCTGGTTCCTCCATCGGATTATTCAATATTTCACGGATACGCTTCATAGACACTTTGGCTTTGCCTGCATCGCTTAGTATGCGGCCTAGCTGGCGGACAGGGAAGAGCAGCATTCCTACATAGCTGATGAAGACTACCAGCGTACCGACAGTGATTACTCCCTGTATGGCATACCAAATGCACAGTAGCAGCGTAGCCATGATTTGCAGCATGCTTAGTAAATCGGCAGAACTCCAATATACAGACAACATGCCGATAAGCTTAAAGGCCTTGCCGCGATAATCTTCGCTGACGGCATCGAATTTTTCCACTTCATGCTGTTGCCGGCCAAAGGCGCGCACCACACGTACACCGGTCAAGTTTTCCTGTAGTACGGCGCTCATTTTCCCTTCACTTTCATCGGCACGCTGAAAGCTGACGGTGATCTTTTTAAAGAAAATGAAAGCTGTTAGGAAAAGTACCGGGATCATGATCATGCTATACAATGTGATCATTGGGTTGCGGCCCCATAAAATCAAGAAAGCCATGGTTAGCATCAAAACCGTGTTGACAGCTTCCACCAGCTGTACGGACAGAAAGCGCCGCACAGTTTCCACATCGCTGGTGCAGCGCTGGATCAGATCGCCTGTTTCGGCTTTGACATGAAACGAAAAGGGAAGGTGCTGCAGATGTGTATATAGTTTATCGCGCAGTGTCAGCGCAATGTTTTCGCTGGCCACCGCGGACCAGCGCCCTTTATAATACGAAAACAAACCGTTAACAATGTTCAGCAGCACCAAAATGAGCCCGACAATCCACAGATTATGCACGAGATAACTTCGTTCGCCAAGCCATGCCCACAACCCCTTCAAAAAGGCTGGGAGGCCGCTGGGCTTGCCGCCCAATATGCTGTCAATCGTTTCAGCGAATAAAAGCGGCGTAATGAAATTGATAAATACGGAAAATATGGTGCAAATAACAGCGCCTGCATACGTCCATGAATTGGTTGTGATCAGCTTTACTAGCAACCGTTCCTGCTTTTTTTGCATAGGACAGCTCCCTTCACAGATATGTGCTGGTATAAAAGCGTTGTGCTAATTAAGAAAGAATTGTGCGTAAAAGATATTTGTTATGTCTTCGCTGAGCATTGTCCGCTTTGGCATTCATAGAGCTTATGAATCAATAAAGTAAGAATGAGGGAAACTGCTGCATTTTGACTGCGAAAAATAGTATACGAAAAATGGATGAAATAGTCAATTAATTTTCAAGTGAAAGTATATAAACAGAAAATATTGATTGACTAACCAACCAAACAGGCGTATTATGGCAACACAAGCGTTTTTTGGATATTTTTTTTGACCAAATTGTTTCATAATGGTAAATTTCTATTGATTTTTGTGACATGAAAAAGTAGAATATATAAGAAAATAAAAATGACCGGCGCGGAGAGGATGGAGCATAATGGCAAAGCGGATCTTGCTGGTGGATGATGAACCCCTTATCCTCAAGGGGCTGCGCTACACCTTGGAGCAGGAGGGCTACGAAACAGATTCAGCCGCTGATGGTGAAGAGGCAATTGCCAAGTTCTTTGCAGGCGACTTTGACCTGGTCTTGCTGGATGTAATGTTGCCCAAGCTGGATGGTATATCTGTCTGCCAGCGCATCAGGGAGTATTCCAGTGTTCCCATCATTATGCTGACTGCCAAGGGTGAGGATATGGATAAAATCCTTGGCCTGGAGTATGGCGCCGATGATTACATGACAAAACCCTTCAACATCCTGGAGGTCAAGGCCAGAATCAAGACAATTCTGCGCCGAGCCAACCATACAACCGGCACGGAAGAAAAAAAGGTTGTTCGTGTTCGGGATATGGAGGTCAATATTGTCAACCGAACGGTTACCTTGGGTGGTAAGGAAGTTAAACTGACTGCCAAGGAGTTTGACCTTTTGCAGCTATTTATCAATAACAGGGGAAAGGTTTTCAGCCGCGAAGCCATGCTGGAAACAGTATGGAAATATGATTATACAGGTGACGCACGCACGGTGGATGTGCATATCCGGCGCCTTAGGGAGAAAATAGAGCGTAACACGGCACAGCCTGAGTTTATTTTCACCAAATGGGGAGTTGGCTATTATTTCACCGACAAGGATTAACCCATTTACCAGCATTCGCTGGAGAATATTGCTCGCCTTCCTACTGATCGTCGGGAGTTCCTTCTACGTGATGGCAACCTCGCTGACCAGTCTGGTTGGCGATTATCTTTTTGAGCAAAGGATCCGATCTGACCGTATCAGTGTGGAAAAGCTTGCCGGCCAATTAGAACCGCTGTATGATAAAGCACAGGCGCTGGCGCTAACCGAGCGGCTAAGGGAAGCCGGGGGTGAATTGGGCGGGCGGCTATTGTTGCTGGACAGAAACGGAAAGGTGCAGTTTGATAGCTATTCGGAACTGAATGGTTCAAGACTGCAATACCCTGAAGTTTTAGGCATCTTATTGCAGGGCAAGACGGTGGATTATGGGTTGCATCAGCTGAGCGGAACGGGAGATGGCTATGACAGCGGCGTGTTGTCCTTTCTTCGTCCGCTTAATACAAGCGCAGAATGGGTCGGTTATTGCACCGCAGCCCTGAATATCTCTGGTGAGGTAGTTGGGGTTTTGCTTTTTTCATCGCCGGTACAGAGCATGATGCAAGGCTTGTATGAATTACAAAATCAGATGATTCTATATTTTTTGATTGTGGCCTTTGTCGTTCTGGTAATCGCTCTGATTTTCTCTCGGGTGATCACAAAACCCATCGCAATCTTAACCCGAGGTATACAGCGCATGGGCCGTGGAGATTTTTCTGCCAGGGTAGCCGTAAAGGGCTCTGGTGAGCTAAAGCGGTTGGCAGAAACGTTTAACACCATGTCTGAAAAGCTCGAGGCGCTGGATAAAAGTCGTAACCAATTTGTCTCCAATGCCAGCCATGAATTGAAGACGCCCCTGGCCACCATGAAGATCTTGCTGGAAAGCCTTATTTATCAGCCGGAAATGGATGCGGAGCTCCGCACCGAATTCATGACCGACATTAACAAGGAGATTGACAGGCTCAGCTTGATTATCAGCGATCTTTTAACCCTTGTACAGATGGATTCCAAGAATATGAAGCTAAATCGCCAGAACCTGCGCATGTCAGACCTTGTGCGCGATACGGTGCACCGGTTAACACCCATGGCGCAAAAGCGGCAGCAGACCATTCAAATGGATATTCAGGATGAAAGTGAGATGTATGCTGACAGTCCCAAGCTGCAGCAGGTAATATATAACCTAACTGAGAACGCTGTCAAATACACACAGCCCGGTGGTATGATTTCTGTTCGCTTGTATAAATCGGGGAAAGAAGTCATTGTGACAGTCAGTGATAACGGACCGGGCATTCCAAAGGAAGACCTTTCACACATCTTTGACAGATTCTACCGTGTAGATAAAGCTAGATCCAGAGAAACAGGGGGGACCGGCCTTGGTCTCTCCATCGTGCGTCAGATTGTGCTATTGCACGGTGGCACTGTATCTGTAAAGAGTGAGGAAGGGCAGGGCGCGACCTTCATCGTGGAGCTTCCTGCCCACAGTGGCTGAGACCCGGAAAGGAGCGCCATGAAAAAACTGTGTCTTGCGGCTTTACTGCTTGGGTGCTTGCTTCTAGCCCATGGTTGTGCGGCGCTTTTGCCCGACCCCATGCAAAAGTTAGAGGCGACCATGGTTCCAGGTGTAACGGCCAAGCTGCACAGTCCCCTGGCCAGTGAAAGCAACAGGGATACGCAAACAGTGACACTGTATTTCCGCTACGGTAAGGAGCCAATGCTGGCAGCGGAAGCGCGGATTCTTTCCATTTCACAGGACATGGCAGCGGAAAAAGCGCTTGTGCAGGCTATTTTGAATGGACCAAGCTCAAGCTCGGCAGAGTTAACTCGCTTATTCCCTGATCAGGTGCAGGTTGTCAACACTGTTTCGCAGGGTAATGTGTTATATGTTACTCTTAACGAGGCAGTTTTGCGTCCCTATTCTGATGAGCCTGGCGATTGGGCTTCCAGTGAGGAGTGGCGCCGTGAGGTAAGGCTTCGCCGCAGGCTGGCCATGACCGGCCTCACAGCATCCATCATTGAAAACTTCCCATATCAAAGCGTGCAGGTATTGGTGCAGCAGCGCAGTGACATATCTGCCAGCCTGCGCCTTGAAAACGCCTATTTTCAAGACGATACTCTTCCCAAAGGTCTTGCGAACCCGTTTATGCGGGATGAATCGTGGCTTTTAACACAGGAAAATACTGTCCGCACCATCATTTCCGCTTGGCAGCAGAAAGATTGGAACCGACTTTATCAGTATCTTTCACCTGTTAATCCAATCAATGGGCAGACAAAACCCAGCCAAGAAGCGGCTTATGCAAGTTGGGATGATGCAGCGGCTGTAGTTGCTTTTGACACGACTGGCGGCAGTGTTTCTCCAGATGGCGGCAGGTCAATGGTCAGCGTTTCGTTGAATCTGGTTCTGGGGGATGAACAGGAGATATCCATATCCGCATTTCCTGTAATGCTGTATCGGGATAAAGGAATATGGAAAATGACATATGAACAGCTGATGACACTGATGAACGCTGTGCTTGGGGAGGTGGGCTAAGGGTGATAGGAATAAAGCGGGTGCTATGTTTACTGACAGCGGCCATCTGCCTTGTGTTAACCGGCTGCCAGCCATCTGTACCCGTGATTGCAGGTGAAGGCACAGAAACTATCGTTGCAACCCTCCCGCCGCCGGACCTTACTTACGAACCGCCTATTGGCGATGCGAGTCTGGAGTACGAAACAACGGCAACGCTTTTCCTGCCAAGGGCTGACGGCGTTCGCTTAATCGCCCAGCAGGTTCAGGTGATCTTACCCATTGGCCGGCATGGTGCAGAAACTGTTTTGAGAGAGCTGCTAGATCATCCAGGTAATGCATTGGTGCAGCCGTTATCAAAGACAGTCAAGCTTCAGTTGGCTGGATCGAATCCCTTGGAGATATCTGGTGACGTGGCGACAGTCAATCTATCCACATCAGCAAACCAGTTGGAACCGCGGGAATTGTACACAGTATGCCAGGCCATTGCAAACACGCTTACCGAATTCAGCGACATTCGGTATGTCAATGTATTGGTTTCTGGGGTACAGGCAGGGCTAGATATATCGGCAACCTTGCCGATGGGAACGCTGCAAAGGCGGACAGGCGAGGACTTGAATGCGTTATGGGAACTTGCGGATTCCCAGCGTGTACCGCTTTCAGAGGATACTTCCACCCGCAGGCTTTCTACCATGGTGACACTGTATTTTCCTGCAAAGCTGGGTACGGGGATTCTGCCTGAGGTACGCAATATATCCTTTGATGGCCAGACCCCAGCGCAATTGATTAAGGGCGTATTTCAGGAGCTTAACCGCGGGGCAGAGTACCTTGGTAACTTGCCGGCAATGCCGGATCTGAACAAGCTGCTTATTGATGTTCCGGTCATATCGGAGACATCCGGCGGCGGCCGAAAGTTATCTCTGCGATTTTCAGCAGACCTGAATGAAGCACTCAATGACAATGGACTTACCCGCTCCATCTGTATGGCATCCCTTACATATACCCTAACCACCTTCTTGCCGAACGTGACAGCGGTTGAGGTTTATATCGGCGATCAATTGATCGATACGATTACGCCCAGCAGCATATATCTGCCGGAAGAACCCATTGTTTTTGCCCGCGGTCTGCAGCAGCGCAGTGATTACGGTGCGTTTCTGTTAAGCTATTGCCGACTGTACTTTGCAGCGGGGGATGGAAAGCTGACGGCGGTGAACCGACCTGTGCCCTATTACCAGACCAAGAACCCAAGATATTTGCTTTTGCAATTAAATGATGGACCCAGAGCGTATGACAGTGTAAACGGTTTGGGGGCTGTTTTCCCGGCGGGACTTAAGGATGCTGATTTGCTGGGCATTGGCTTTGTTGACCAAACAATGCTGGTGCATTTGTCGGACGTTATCAAATCTGCCTCCTCTTCTTTAAGTGGCGTTCAGGAGCGTCAGATGATCTACTCCATTGTGAATACGCTATGTGAGAATCCTGTGGTATCCAAGGTGAGATTTTATGTGGCAGGCGGGCAGCCGGAAACGCTGGTTGGAGAAATCTACTTACCAGGCGAGTTTTTTCCGGCACCCGGGCTAGTTGATTGATAATTTTCAGGAGTTGTTTATGGATTTGCCTGGTGTATTGGTTGAAGCCCTATCTCAGCTGCCGGCCGGAATTCGTCAGGCAGAACTGCAAAAGGAAGCCCAAAATCTGAGTCTTACTTATCGCAGCCAAGAAGGGCTGGGCAGCCGCTTGGTGACACGTGATATGCAGGCGACCGCCTATGCCGCAGCCAGAATGCCGGCCACGTACGGCGCCGTTGCAAAAGCGTTGGGTTATGCGCTTGCTGAATTACCTTCGCTTCCACATACGTTGCTGGATGTCGGTGCGGGCACCGGGGCTGCCGCATGGGCGGCAGCCGGATTGTTGCAATTGGATGAGGTGACCTGCTTGGAAAGGGAGGCGGCCATGCGCCGGCTTGGGCAGGACTTGATGCAATCTGGGCCACCGGTTTTGAAAAGCGCCCGATGGTTGGAGCGAGACTTGGTGGCAGATGACATCCATGAGCAGGCCGGACTTGTCATTGCTGCTTATGTACTTAATGAGATGACAGCGTCTGGGCGTGCTGTCACAGTGAAAAAGCTTTGGCAGGCTGCCGGTCAACTGCTGCTGCTGGTGGAACCCGGTACCCCGGCTGGATATAAACACCTGATAGATGCGCGGGAGCAACTTTTCGCATTAGGGGCCTTTGTGTCCGCACCTTGCCCACATGAACGGCCCTGTCCTCTGGACGGCGCAGATTGGTGCCACTTTACCTGCCGGATATCCAGGACGCGGTTGCACAAGCAGCTAAAGGGCGGAGAAGCAGCTTACGAAGACGAGAAGTTTTCCTATATGGCTTTTGTGCGAGAGCCATGTGCACCTGCGCACGATAGGATCCTTCGTCATCCGCTGGTGCGTAAAGGTCATGTGATGCTCAGTTTATGCACAAGGGACGGCCTGCAAAAGCGTATGGTGACGAAAAAGGATGGGGAAGTGTATCGATTTGCCAGGGATGCATCTGCTGGGGATGCAATTTAGCAAGTTTATCGGGGCAGATTCATCTTTTTGCGCAATTAAGCGAAAAAAATGACCTTCTGTTCCGGTATTTTTGGTTTTGGGGCGTTATTGATTGAGGCATCCTATTCCACATGGTAAGATAAACTGCTGCTAACATTGGAAATAGCGAAAGGAGATGCCGGAATGGAATGGCATGGTAAGAAAATAGAGGCTGTCTTTCAGGAACTGAACATCCGGCCTGAGACCGGCCTTACAGGGGACGATGCCTCCCGCAGACTTGCGCAGCATGGTCCCAATGAGTTGCGTGCACAAAAGGGCCGTACCGTTCTTCAAATGTTTCTCAGCCAGTTCGCAGATTTTATGGTCTTGATTCTGCTGGCCGCCGCAATCATATCGGTCGTGGCAGAGCATTCGTGGACCGACAGCATAATCATTCTGCTGGTGGTTGTAATCAACGCAGTTCTGGGTGTTGTTCAAGAAAATAGAGCGGAGAAATCGCTGGCAGCCATCAAAAAAATGGCCTCCCCTCACGCCAAGGTCCGCAGAGATGGACAAATGCATGTGCTGGCTGCCGGCGAATTGGTTCCAGGGGATGTTGTGGTTTTGGAAACCGGTGATTTTGTGCCGGCAGATATTCGGCTCTACAGTTGTGTGAACCTTAAAACCCAGGAGAGTGCCCTGACAGGCGAAAGTGTTCCGGTGGAGAAGCAGGAGGGCGAGGTTGAAGAAACGGCCTCCTTGGGAGACCGGAGAAATATGGCGTTTTCCGGCAGTCTGGTTACCTATGGCAGAGGAGAAGGCGTGGTTGTTGAAACGGGCATGCACACCCAATTGGGGCGCATTGCCGGTATGCTGGATAAAGAAGAAGGCGTTAAGACGCCCTTGCAGCGCCGCCTTGCCGATATGAGCAAGAAATTGGCGTTTGCTGCTATTGGCGTCTGCGCCATTGTTTTTTTAATCGGCGTTTTATATGGCAAGGATGCAGGCGAGATGTTTTTGACAGCGATTAGCCTGGCGGTAGCGGCCATACCGGAGGGAATGCTGGCCATCGTTACAATTGTTCTAGCCATCGGTGTGCAGAAGATGATCTCACAGCATGCCATTATTCGCCGGCTGCCGGCAGTGGAAACCTTGGGCAGCGCAACGGTGGTTTGTTCCGATAAAACAGGTACACTCACCATGAACCGTATGACAGTGGTTGCAGCCAGCGCGCCTTTTGAGGCAGGCGACGCCCAGGTGTTCCGGCGTCAAAGCGCGGCGGTTCTTTTGGGTACGGCTATGGTGCTTTGCAACGATGGGCAGGAAGGTAAAATTGATGGCAAAGAAACCTTCCTAGGTGACCCCACCGAGACTGCGCTGCTGGATTTCGCCAAAACGATGGGATACGAAAAGAAGCGGCTGGAAGGTAAAATGCCTCGCGTAGACGAGGTACCCTTTGACTCTGACCGTAAGCGGATGGCAACCGTCCACAAGGAAAATGAAACCTATCGTATTTTCGCCAAAGGCGGTTTGGATGAGATTCTAGACATCTGCACCCATATACAGGATGGGGGTGTACGTCCTATCACCAATGAAGATTTGGAGAGGATTCAGAAGACAGCTCAGGAAATGTCTGAAGCCGCACTGCGCGTACTGGCCTTTGCAATGGGTGAAGTGCCGTCACTCTCCAATGGCGACAAACAAGATGACTATGAGAAGAATCTTATCTTTCTTGGCATGTCTGGCATGATTGATCCGCCCCGCCCCTCCGCTCGCGATGCTGTAACCATGTGCCGCCAGGCGGGCATTAAGCCGGTCATGATCACTGGTGACCATAAGTCTACGGCTTCGGCTATCGCTAAAGACCTTGGCATATTGGGCAGGGGTGACCGTGTCATTACCGGGCTTGAACTGGCCAGAATGGACGATGACCGGCTGCGTGAGGAAGTACGGAACATTGCGGTGTATGCCCGTGTATCGCCGGAGCATAAGCTTCGTATTGTAAAGGCATGGCAGTCTTGGGGTGATGTGGTGGCCATGACGGGTGACGGTGTAAATGACGCACCCGCACTCAAGCGCGCGGATATCGGCGTGGCGATGGGCATTACCGGCACAGAGGTGAGCAAGGAAGCCAGCGCCATGATTCTGACAGACGATAACTTCGCCACTATTGTCACCGCTGTCTCTCAGGGACGAACCATTTACAATAACATACTCAAGGCTATTCAGTTCCTGCTCTCCTGTAATCTTGGGGAAATACTGACGATATTTGTGGCCACACTTTTAAACTGGG
Source organism: Bacillota bacterium (assembly GCA_023398575.1). Taxonomy (GTDB): domain Bacteria; phylum Bacillota; class Clostridia; order Christensenellales; family Aristaeellaceae; genus JAEWAH01. The sequence goes on from JAEWSC010000086.1 coordinate 59,410, forward strand.
CATCACCTCTTTTGCCAATTCATATTTTGTGGGTAAACCTGGTGACTGATACTTTCCCGGCCTTGGCGCTTGGTATGGAGCCGGCAGAAAAGGATATCATGCAAAAGCCTCCAAGGGATCCAAAATCCGCGATTTTTGAAAAGCCGTTGCTATTCAGGCTGGGTTACCAGGGTGCGATGGTGGCCACTCTTACGCTCCTGGCGTTCCTTATCGGACAGCGAACCAGCGTGGAGCTTGGACAAACTATGGCCTTTGCTGTTCTCTCTGGCACGCAGATATTCCATGCTTTCAATCTGCGCAGCAATGTACACTCGCTCTTCTCCAGAGGGCCGGGTAATAAGTGGCTTTTGATTGCCGGCGGTGCGTCCCTTATCTTACAGCTGGTTGTACTGCTCACACCCTTCCTTCATGGTATTTTCCATTTGGTTACTATGACGCCTGTACAATGGCTAATCGTTGCTGGGTTATGCGTAACGCCTATACTGATTGTAGAACTGTTCAAGGCTCTTGGCTGGACTGGGGAAAAGCTTAAAAGAAAGCATTAATTAATCGGGATAAAAGAAGAATGGCTTCCTGGTTCTGACCAGTACGGCCATTCTTTTCTTTTGTCTAATCCCTGGAGAAGTCACCGATCTTGCCAAGATGGTTGCCAATGCTGAAATAATGCATGGGGGAATAAACAACAGGGTTGATAAGGCGAAGATCAAGATATTCCAGCTCTTTCACTACTTTGCTTACATTAATACTCATAATTTGAGCAAAGAATGTGTCGCAATCTCCTATAGTAACAGTGTGGAGAACTTGACATTCATAGCAAAATGCGGCACCGGCAATCAGTGGTGCGTCTACCACTGTGCCCTGCTCTATTTGAATCGCGGGTATATTTTTCGGGAATGTAAGATTGGTAGCTGCATTAAACCGTTCAACGAAAGAAAGCAAATCAGGCGTAACTATGGTAGCCGATAATAACCCGCTGCGCTTGATATTTTCCTTTGTCTGTTTGATACCGGCAATGCTTATGACCAAACAGGACGGCTGCCCATGGGTGTAGCTTATCCATGATATAGGTGCAAAGTTTGCGCTTTTATCGGCGTTATAAGTCCCTAACAGAAAAAGCTGCTGTGTAAAAAAGCAGCGGCTTTGAGGATCCAGATGCTCCATTTTTGCCCTCCATTCTATATCTTTTCTCTGTGAAATCGGAAAACATATTTATAATAGTACCATATAGAACTATTATTAAGATATACACCCAGGTAACTTAGTAATCAACAAAAAAAACCGCCGACAGATATCGGCGGTTGAAAAGCAATATGTGATTTAGCGCTTGGAGAACTGGGGAGCACGGCGGGCGGACTTGAGGCCGTACTTTTTACGTTCCTTCATGCGGGGGTCACGGGTCAAGAACCCAGCCTTTTTAAGGGCACCGCGCAGCTCTGGGTCAGCTTTGCAAAGTGCACGGCTGATACCATGACGGATTGCACCGGACTGGCCGGTGAGGCCACCGCCCACAACATTCACCAGAATGTCAAAGCTTCCGGCGGCGTTGGTCAGCTGCAGGGGCTGACGAACAGTCATTTTGAGGGTCTCCAGACCGAAATAATTATCGATATCCCGCTGATTGATGACGATTTTGCCTTGACCCGGCACCAAACGGACGCGGGCAACCGCCTTCTTCCGGCGGCCTACGGCATTGAAATCTGCTTGAGCCATAATTTTTTACGCTCCTTTCCGCGTCACTTCAGTTCCAGTTTTTCGGGCTGTTGGGCGGCATGTTCATGTTCAGGGCCAACATACACGCGCAACTTGGTGGCCATTTTACGGCCAAGAGGGCCTTTGGGCAGCATGCCAATGATGGCCTTTTTCACTGCGAAATCAGCCTTTTCGCTCATCAGCTTGCGGTATTTAACTTCCTTCAAGCCGCCCGGATACCCGGTGTGCTTGTAGTAGATTTTGTCATCCAGCTTGTGGCCGGTAAGAATCGCCTTTTCGGCATTGATGATAATCACATGATCGCCCGTATCCAAAAAGGGCGTATAGATGGGCTTGTTTTTGCCGCGAAGAATCCCGGCAACCTGGCTGGCCAAACGGCCCAGCGCAAGCCCGTCAGCATCGACAACGTACCATTTCCGCTCAATGGCCTCGGCTTTGGGCATAAAGGTTTTCAAAAGGTATTCCTCCTTGGATGATGATCAGAAAAGTTTGCGGATGCCATGATGGTCGCATGTTCCCGCCATTGTCAATAGTCCCGGGGCTAGCGGAGTCTATTGATGCCATTTGCTATCATATAATATTTTCCCATGGCTTGTCAAGGGATAAACCCCTTTTTTTCAACAAACAGCGAATAAAATGCGACTGTTTGCATAAGCCGTACATTCAATATACTAATCATCGAGGTGTTGTTTAACCCACATATCCAGCAGGAATTCCAATTGGCTTGCAGTCTGTTCGTACAGGCTGTCGCTGCCCCCAAAGGGATCATGGACAGGCTCAGACAGCGTCATCGCCTTTTTTCGATGAGCAGGATAGCGGATTGTAAATTCCCTCAGGTGCGCTGGGGTCATGCACAGTATGATATCAGCCTTTTGGATCAGTTGTTCCTGTATCCTTTTCGCATGATGACCTCTTAGCGACAGACTGCGTGCACTCATTGCCCGTTGAGCGCCAGGGGATGCCGGAGCACCTGGAAGGGCAATCAAGCCGGCGCTGTCGCAAATGACAGGCAAATTTCTTTTGCGCGCCAAATCCTCCATCAAACACTTGGCCATGGGGCTTCGGCATGTGTTGCCGGTACACAGGAATAAGATATGGGTCATGCGACCTCCTTGAGATAGGCTGCTGTCAGTTTGTGATTCTATGCCGCGTACTATGCCTTGTCCGCATCAACAAAGTGGAAAGAAGCAGCCCTGCCCAGCCGGTTCATAACTGCTAAACCAAGACCGTTGGCATCTACCACTTCGCTGAAAATACTGTCAATGCTCTCCTTGTCCATGCGGCGCAACACGCTAAACAGCCGGGCAGCCACTTCTTCCGGATGGTGCAGGCTGCCGATATCCAAAGCATGCCTGCTGCCATACTGGGAAATATGCTCCGTAAGGGACAGTATGCAAGCTGATTTGCCAGCTTGAATGGCTTCATCGTATAGGTGTCTGCATAATCCTGATACGTTTTCCGGTTTGCCGGATATCAGCGTGAGATTCCCGGCAGGTGCGTAATGCTTGTGCCGCATGCCTGGAGATAGTGCCGTTTCGCCTGGCTGCAAGGGAGAAAGAATGCTACGCGCTGTCTCCACTGAGCCAGTAATATCAGCGATCATTTCCGACGTGACACCGCCTGGGCGCAGGACCAGTGGAATATTGCCTGTTACATCAACTACAGTGGATTCCAGACCGACTGCACAAGGACCACCGTCGATAATCAAGGGAATGCGGCCTGTCATATCTTCCAATACGTGCTCGGCCAGGGTGGGACTGGGACGGCCGCTTATATTGGCGCTGGGCGCGGCCACAGGGCAGCCGCAGGCATGGATTAAGGCGCGTGCCACAGGGTGAGCAGGCATGCGTACTGCGACGGTATCAAGACCGGCTGTAGTCGCGTGGGGGACGAGCACCTTTTTTTTTAACAGCAGTGTCAAAGGACCAGGCCAAAACGCATCCATCAATTGCTCGGCCATGCTTGTCATATGGCATAAGGGAGTCAATGCGTCCCGGCTGGCAACATGCACAATCAGCGGGTTGTCCGCTGGACGGTTTTTAGCAGCAAAGATATTCAATACTGCCTTTTCATTCAGCGCATCTGCGCCAAGGCCGTACACTGTTTCTGTGGGAAAGGCAACCAGCTCTCCCTTTTTTAAAAGAGACGCGGCATAGATCATCGTATCATCGGTCGGGGGAAGACAGCGGGTTTCCATTTGTAAACGGCTCCTTCTATTTGCGTATGCGCTACAGCCACAATGCCAGCAAGCAGCCGGCAACAATGCCAAGGGATAAGAGAAGAGTCTCCAACCGGCCAGCGCCTTTTTTCTGTGCTTCGGGCAGCAAGCTGGCACAAGTGATCTGAAGCATTGCTCCGCCGGCTAGCCCCAGGCAAATGGCCAGCGCTATAGGTCCGGTGCCGCCGGCAATTTGGCCAATAATTGCGCCCAATAGCGTAGGTAAGCCGCTGAACAAGGCAGATAGCAATACACGGTATAGCTTCATGCCACCTTCTCGAAGCGGCAGTGCCATCGACAAGCCCTCTGGCACATCGTGCAGCACGATTGCTAGGCAAAGCGCCAGACCGAACACCGGCGCATCCGCATAACCGGCGCCAACGGCAAGCCCTTCTGGGAAATTGTGAAGCGCAATGCCAATGCCAATCAGCATTCCAGAACGAAGCAGAGAATTGCTGCCACGACGCTTTCCAAAGCGAGTCAAGACCACATCAGAAAAAAGCATGACCGCAATACCGAAAAGCACAGAGAGAATGGCAGCGGACTCCTCTAGAACCAATGCTTCCGGCAAAAGCTCAAAACAAACGATGGAAATCATCAGCCCGCCGGTAAAGTGCAGGATGCGGCTGACGGCCCGGGAAGAAAGACGGGGCAGAAGGATGGCAATCAACCCTCCCAGCCCCGTACCCAAAAACCCAGCGCTGGCGCTGAGCAACAGCATCGCACCATAATCCATGCGCATTCCCCCTTATGTCCCTGCATGCAGGGTATGCCCGGGGGAACGTGAGTTATGACTCCTGGTTTAGCTGCTTTAAAAGCTCAGCTTGCTCTTCCATACGCAGCGCGTCGATAATTTCATCCAGGTCGCCATCCACGATGTCGTCGATGCGGTACAGTGTCAAACCTATCCGATGGTCAGTTACCCGCCCTTGAGGGAAGTTGTAGGTGCGTATGCGCTCGCTGCGGTCACCAGTACCAATTTGACCCCGGCGATTTTGAGCATACTCCGCATCCTTCTCTGCTTGCATGCGCTCCAGCAGCCGGGACTTTAAAACCTTCATAGCCTTGTCACGGTTTTTGATCTGGCTCTTTTCATCTTGGCAAGTTACCACAAGCCCGGTAGGCAGGTGAGTAATGCGCACGGCGGAGTCGGTAGTATTAACGCATTGGCCGCCATGTCCGGTGGAGCGGTACACGTCGATGCGCAGGTCGCCGGGACTAAAGACAACCTCTACATCCTCTGCTTCGGGCAGTACGGCTACGGTGCAGGTGCTAGTGTGAATACGTCCGGAGGATTCGGTGGAGGGGACCCGCTGTACCCTGTGTACACCGCTCTCAAACTTTAAGCGGCTGAATGCACCGCTTCCGTACATGGAGAATACAGCTTCCTTAACGCCGCCCAGTTCTGTCATATTGACATTGATGGGCTCCACTTTCCAATTGTGGCGCTCGGCATATCGGGTGTACATTCGCATCAACTCCGCCGCGAATAGGCTGGCTTCCTCGCCGCCGGCGCCACCGCGGATTTCCATAATCACGTTACGCTGGGCATTAGGGTCCTGGGGGAGGAGCAACAGCTTTAGCTCCTGCTCGGATTCTTCTTTGCGCGCAAGCAACCCTTTTAATTCTTCCTGAGCCATGTCGGCAAGCTCAGGGTCCTTCAGCAGTGCCTGGGCATCATCAAGCTCCTCCAACAACTGTTGGTAAGCTTCCCAAGTGCGGACGGCCGGCTCCAATTGAGCATGCTCCCGCAACAGCTTTTGCCATAGCGATTGATCGGCGATGATGTCCGGCTGAGACACTGCGGTGGAAAGCTCCTCGTATCTGTTTTGCATCCATTCAAACTTGTCGAACATGACTTCCTCCTGAGAGGGATTTGGGGGAGATGGCCGCAACGATGCGCGGTATATGGTTGAAATCCTCAAAGACTGTAATCGTATGAAAGTGTGGCATAAGCATGCTCTTTACATCATCTGCTTGGTCAAAACCGACTTCGCAAAAAAGTGCCCCGCCGGGGCATAGAAAAGACGGGGCATACCTTGCGAGCTGCTTATAGAAGATTAAACCATCCTCACCGCCGTCAAGTGCATTGCCGGGCTCGCGAAGTACCTCCGGCTGCAAGGTTTTGCACACGGCAGTGGGAATGTATGGCGGGTTGCATACAATCAAATCAAATTCCTTGCCTTCCACCGCATGAAAAAAATCTCCTTGATAGAAGGCGATACAGGTGTTGTGCATATGGGCATTTTTTCGCGCTGTATCAATTGCAGCAGGGGAGATATCGGCTGCAGATACCACCGCTGTTGGCGCATGACTGGCGATAGCGACAGCCAAAGCACCGCTTCCGGTACAAAGATCAAGAACAGCAGGGGAGGCAAGATTACTGGTTTTTAACCATGATAGTACATGTTCGCACAGTAGTTCTGTTTCTGGCCTGGGAATCAGCACGCTTTCATCAACGTAGAGATCCAATCCCATAAAAGGCTGCTTACCAAGGATATACTGCAACGGCTCACGCAGCTTGCGTCTTTCAAGCAAAACATCAAAGGCTGCCTGCATGGACAAGGATAGCTTTGAAGCGTTGTCGAGTAAAAGCTGCATTCTTGTTATGCCCAGAACATGAGCCAGAAGATACTCCGCATCTAACCTGCTATCTGGAACGCCGGCTGCATCAAGTTGTGCAGCAGCGTTCTTCAATGCTTCAAAAATGGTCATGCCTGAGCGGCTTCCGCCTTGGGAACGGCGTTTATAATGGTATATCCATCCTTTGTCTGTTCCCCTTCGGGCAGGCCGTAAAGGGCGGCGTTCATGGCAGCGATGGCCACTTCCAGCATTTTGTCATCAGGAGTGCGGGTGGTAAGCTTTTGCATCATTAATCCAGGCCAGCGCAGGGCATCTACCAGCTTGCCTTTAGCATGGGCCAAACCCTTCAATATCTCATAGCTGATACCGGCGACAATAGGCAGGAGGGCCAGGCGGCTGAGCACCCTGAGAATATAGTTTGCGCCGTTATAACCGGCAACGGTGTAAAGCAAAATAGCCAATACGAACACGATCAAAAGAAAAGTGGTGCCGCAACGGGGGTGCAGAGCAGAAAATTTGCTGGCGTTTTCAGGTGTCAGGGGCAGATTGTTCTCATGACAGTACACCGTTTTGTGCTCAGCACCATGGTATTGGAAGGTGCGCCGTACATCGGGGATGGTGCCGCAAAAAGCCATATAGCCAATCAAAATTAAAATACGGGTCAAACCTTCCAGCAGGTTGATGACAACCTTGGATTCAAATTGCTGGCGAAGGAAACTGCCGACGAGTGCGGGTAGCACAAAAAATAGACCGATGGCTAGCACAATGGCCAGCACAGCTGCAGTACCCATAATAATTTTATCGATACCCTTGCCTAACTTTTTGGAGAGCCATTTTTCGAACTTTGTGGGCTCTTCATCCATGATGCCCAGCATGTTGCTGCTTAGCTGCAGCGTTTTCATGCCCAGAGACAGCATACTGCCCATGCCGATGATACCACGGAAAAACGGATATTCCATCCATTTGTGCTTTTTCGATGGGGGGGTGTATGTATCACGTTTAACCACAATGGTGCCATTGGGGCGTCTGACTGCTACAGCGATAGCGTCCGGCCCCTTCATCATAACACCTTCCATCACTGCTTGGCCGCCTATATCCACACGCTTTGTTACGGGACAATTGCTCATTGCATCATTCCTCTTTCTTCCTGGCATACGCACAGGCAATATTCTATCATTCGACATTGCAGGGTTTTATCCCTGCCGGTGGTTTCTGGAAGAAGTGAAAAAAAGAAGCAGCCGGCAAGCCGTTCTGCTTCTTTCATGGACAATGTATTAGATTCCGAAACGCTTCTTAAAGCGATCAACACGTCCGCCAGCATCCACCAGCTTCTGCTTGCCAGTGTAGAAGGGATGGCACTTGGAGCAAATTTCCACCTTCAGTTCCTTTTTCACAGAGCCAGTTTCAAACGTTTCACCGCACACGCAGCGAACGGTGGCTGTCCCATATTTGGGATGGATTTTATCCTTCATGATTTCACCTCTTTTGCGCATGCGCTTCTTGGCCTTTTTCAGGCGCAGAAATGATTTTATCATAGATGCGCGGTATTTGCAAGTATTGCATTGTCAAAATCGGAATAATTCTCTTTTTGATTTTAGAATTCATGAAAAGCGTGCAAGCGATTTTCATGAAAGGCGCGTCAGCGCTGAAGTACAAACCCGCTTTTTTCCCACATGGTAATCCAATCTTGCAGTTTTGCAAATAAGTTGTCATTACATTTAGTTTTTTCCATCATCGATAAAAGCTGTTCAGTGGCATCCTTGGCATTGGCAGATGAAAGAACGCCTCGGATGGAGCGTATACCCTCCAACTCCTTTTGGTTAAGCAACAGGTCTTCACGCCGAGTGCCGCTTTTTTGAAGGTTCACGGCGGGGAACACACGCTTTTCGGAAAGCTCCCGGTCCAGCACCAATTCCATATTGCCGGTACCCTTGAACTCCTCAAAAATGATATCGTCCATTCTAGAACCGGTCTCGACAAGTGCGGTGGCGATTACGGTCAAGCTGCCTCCTTCGCGCACATTGCGTGCAGCACCGAAAAACCGCTTGGGCTTATGCAGAACCCCTGGCGCCAAACCGCCGGACATAGCACGGCCAGTTTGAGGGGCCACGGCGTTGTAAGCACGGCTTAGTCTGGTGATGCTGTCCATAAGGACCACAACATTCTTCTTTTGCTCCACCAGGCGCTGCGCTCTCTCAAGTACCATTTCTGCCAGGCGGACGTGGTTCTCAGGAAGTTCATCAAAGGTAGAAGCAAGTACCTCGCCCACAATGGATTCACGCAGGTCGGTCACTTCTTCTGGCCGTTCATCCACCAACAGTACCATGACATGGACATCTGGATAATTACGGGTGATGGCGTTAGCAATTTTGCTGAGGATAGTGGTCTTCCCGGCTTTGGGAGGAGCGACAATCAGTGCGCGCTGGCCAAAACCGATAGGCGCGATCAAATCTACCAGGCGGATGGCCAAATCGGTATTGTCGGTACTGTTTTCCAGGGTGATGCGTTTGTCAGGATAGATGGGGGTCAGATCATCAAAGGATACCCTGTCCCGAAGCTCGTCGGGATGGATGCCGTTGACTTCCGTAATGTACAAGAGTGCACTGTATTTGTCACCCTCGCGCTGCGGCCGTGTTTTTCCAACAATGTGGTCACCGGTACGCAAGCCGAAGCGGCGGATCTGTGCGATGGATACGTATACGTCTTTATTGCCGGGCAGGAAGTTTTCAGCCCGCAAAAAACCATAACCTTCAGGGTGTATTTCCAAGATTCCGCTGCCATCCCCGCATTCGCCGGTGGCAAGCATCTCAGGAACGGCTGGGTTGGATGTGCCTAACTCCCGGTTGTAATATCCCGTGTCCCTGCGCGGCCGAAAATACGTTTCCTGGCGGATTGGCTCCGGACGAAGCGCCTCGGAGCGGAATGTAGGATCATTGTTTAGATTATCGGATCGATAAGCCTCTTGACGGATAGGCTCCGGCCTATAATTCTCTTGCCTGTAGGGTACCTGACGATAGGAGTCGTTCTGCTGTGCTTCCCCACGGAAATTATCCTGCCTGTATGTATCTTCCCGATAGTTATCCTGGCGGTATGCAGGGCGAGGCATTTCGCTTCTTGGCGTGGGACGGGAATAGGTGGAATCCTGTTGGGCGGGGCGGAACGTGTCCTGAAGCGCAGGGCGATAAGCCTCCTGGCGGGAAGCGGGCCGGAAAATATCCTGCTCTTGCTCAGGGATATCCCTGCGGGCAATAGGGGTTGAGGCGGCAGGACCAAAACGAGTCTGAACCGGTGGTGTAGCATCGGAAACATCAGGCGCGTCTGGGCCAAAGCGAGGTGAATAGCCGGCAGGGCGCGGTGCGGGAGCGGGCCGCACTGTCTCAGAGCGCATGACAGGTGCACTGCGGGGAGCAGGTGTAATGGAACGGGCCTGCCACGCTGGCTTGGTGGAATACACTGGTCCCGTCGTTGTCCGATTGTATTGCGGGTTGCTCCAGGCAGGCTTATATTGCAGGCTGTCTGCGGGCTTTTCGGCAGCAGATTGTTTGATTAGGGGGGGCTCCTCGGTCTCTTCGGCTTTATCTTCTTCTCCAACTACGTCATCATTAGCGATGCTTTTTTCTTTTGCCTCAATAGCGGTATTTTCTTGGGTGTTAGGTGTGGACTGAACAGGCACACTCTCGGGCTGATTTTGCGTTTGTGATGTCTGGCCAAGGGCTGCCGCAATGCGCGCTACAATGCCATCCTTATCAAGGCCGGCGCTAAGCTTGATGCCCTTTTCGCGTGCCAGTTTTCTTAGGGAAAGTACAGTCATGGATTGAAGATCCAGCATTTGATATATGTCCTCCTCAAATGTGCGTGTAAGGTTGTAAACAAGCAAAGATGTGCATGCAAATACGCTATGCGTAATACATGCTTTTTATGCATGAAGGGTATGATCACTCTTTTACGGCAATGGCGACATCACGCTGTACAGCTTGCTCGACCCAATGGTCAAAATCGTCAAATGGGGGTTGGTTGCGTACAATAAAACCGGCATTATGCAATTCGTTGTAAAGATCGGCTTTCTTTAAGGTATACGTGTTAAATGATAAGGCGATGGCTCCGCCGGGCATTAATACCTTATGCCAGCCCGGCAATGCTTTGCGAAGTAACGGTAGAAAACTGCCAGTGCGTAGATTCTCCTTTGGCGCATGCTGTACGCCGTAAGGCAGGTCGGCGATCATCAAATGTACTGTGTGTATCTTCTGCATGGCGGAGCAAAACAGCGTATCACCATGAATCAATTTTAGGGTACGTGTATCACCTGCTTGATAATGTTCTGCGGTATCAGAAAGCTGCCAGGTTGTTAAGGGTGCGTTTTTGCCTCCTGGCAGTGTCAGGTTGCTATTGACTGCCTTATGTTTGATGCGGTGAAGCTGCAGATAGCGGGCAATAAAGCCAGAAACCTCCTGCACAGCCTTGCCGTCCATCTCTATGCCAATAGCATGATGACCGCGAGACATGGCACAAAACAAGGACGTCGCTTTTCCGCACATGGGATCCATGACGGTGAGCGGATCGCTTGCATGAGAGAATCTGCTTGCGCACAAGGCAGCGTTTAACATCAGACCAGTAAAGGCTGCATTCGTTTTTCCTTTGTACTTTAAAATTTCAGCCATATCCTGAGGGAGATAATCGGGAAGCTTGTAGTTAAGCGGACGTAAAAGCCCGTTTTCCAACACAGCGCCCATGTAAATGGATGAATGACCGGATATCAAGGCGAGAGCTTTGGCTGATAAAGAAGTGGTGGAAACGCAAAGCCAAGGGGCACCGCCCAAATCCCTCCACGTTATTTGGGCAGAAACATTACATGCATGAAGCATGCAGTCAAGTTCCGCAAATGCCAGTTTTCGCAAAGACGCTACATATCTGGTATTGGCATGTGGCCACAAAAGGAAGGCGTAGTCCATGGAAGCCTCTTTTCAAACAGCTCTGCAAGAATTATAGCAAAAAAGGATTCAGCTTGCAATGCTTACAATAGATTATTTATGCCATGAAGGCTTTGTTTCAAGTGTGTACGCGACCACAACAAGCAAAAAAAGACCCTCTCCCAAAGGGGAGGGGGTCAGGCATGAAAAATCAGTACTTGCGCTTACGGGCAGCCTCTGCTTTTTTCTTGCGCTTTACGCTGGGCTTTTCATAATGCTCGCGCTTGCGAACTTCTGCCAGAACGCCTGCGCGGGCGCACTGACGCTTGAACCGCTTCAACGCGCTTTCCAGGGATTCATTCTCGCGGATACGTACCTCGGACACTGTTATCCCTCCCCTCGCTCATCTCGCCTAAACCTTACGCCGGCTCGACGGACGGATGGCGACCGTGCATCCATTATATCGCTTTCCTGTATGCCAGTCAACCGTCTTTTCATAAGGCAACACGATGTTTACACAAAAATGATGGATTTGTTTTGATTTATGCCATATTTTCGGATAACTGACCGCCTCCCAGTACATGAAAATGCAGATGGGGGATGGATTGACATCCGTCATGACCACAGTTGGTGACAACGCGGAACCCCGATTTATCAATGCCGGCAATAGCCGCAACCTGGCTGCAAGCCCGTATGAGGGCAGCAACTTCGTCACTTGGCATGAATGCGGCATCTAGTACATCCTTCACATGTCTCTTGGATACAACAAGCACATGAACAGGAGCCTGTGGATGAATGTCATGAAAAGCACAGGCAAAATCATCTTCATATACTTTTGAGGAAGGGATTTCCCCCTTGATAATCTTGCAGAAAAGGCAATCGTCCATGTGCATTACTCCTTTGCAAATCAATAGACGAAGATAAACAGGCAATTCATGCCTTACTTCCAAATCATTCTATAATTGTACCTGACATTCCTTCTTCATTTGCGCTAGAAAGCAGCACGGAGGAAATCTGACCAGATTTCCCACCAAATGCCTTCACATGCACATACTGAGGGGTATACCCCTGCATGAGACCATCTGGCAGTGCTTCTTCAAACAAAACCGGTTGGCAGGTGTTCAATAGGCTTTTATGGTATTCCATGGCCAGTTCTTCACCCAGAGCAATCAAGTATTTTGCCCGCTGCTCCTTTACATTGCGAGGCAATTGTCCAGGCATTTGGGCGGCTGGTGTTCCGGCCCTTTGGGAATAGGGGAAAACGTGCATTCTGGAAAAGCCGATGCGCCGGCAGGCGGCAATTGTTTCTCGAAACGCCTCTTCTGATTCGCCAGGGAAACCGGTTAATATATCCGTGGTGAAAGACGCGTCAGGAAAGGCTGTGCGTAGCCTTGCTACCGCCGCTTCATATTGTGCAATTGTATACCCCCTTGCCATGGCGAGTAGCACACTATCGCTGCCAGACTGCAAGGAAAGATGAAACTGCGGGCAGACTTTGTCCAGGCTCTTTAGTGCGTCCGCAAATTCCTGGGAGGCGATATTGGGCTCCAGAGAGCCCAAGCGGATGCGTAGTACGCCATGCGTTTCCTGCACGGCACGGATGGCGTGCAGCAGTGTGGTGCCATCATGAAAATCTTTGCCATAACTGGCAAGGTGAATGCCAGTGAGCACCAGTTCCACAAAGCCTGCCTCCGCTAGGCGGCCTGCTTCCCTTTTGATTTCATCAAGCGGGCGGGAGCGGACCGGACCACGGACCGACGGGATGATGCAGTAGGTGCACTTGCGGGAGCAGCCTTCCTGAATTTTCAGTACGGCTCGGGTATGTCCCTCCTGAGCCTTGATGGAAAGGGGTTCATAGGGGATGGAGGACAAGGATTCCACGGCAACTGTCTGCTTGTTCTGGGCTACGGCTTCCTCCAAGAGAGATACAATCTCCGCCCGGCGCTGGGTGCCCAGAATCAGGCGGGCACCGGTGCATGCCAGTTCCTCACCCATACGCTGGGCCAGGCATCCGGCCAGCACTGTTTCGGCATTTGGATTCAAACGCTGCACGCGTCGTAGCATTTGCAGGCTTTTTTTATCGCCTATGCCTGTTACTGTGCAGGTGTTAATCACATAGACATCTGCCTTTTGTTCGCAGGGCACGACTTCATAACCGGCTTGTTGAAACTTCTCCAGCATGGCCTGTGTATCGTATTGGTTGACTTTGCAGCCAAGGGTATAAAACGCAACGGTATGCAATGTATCACATCATTTCCACATGGTAAAAGGGGATTACGATTTATAAACCTATTCCATATCGCCCCATAGTGCTAAAAGCGCTGTTGTAGTAACTAATCCGGCGGTTTCTGTGCGCAGAATTCGCTTACCGAGTGTTATTGGCACAGCACCGGCCTTTACTTGTAGCAGAGCGATCTCTTCCGGCGCGATTCCGCCTTCCGGCCCTATGACAATGGCAATATCTTTTATTAGTGGATGTCTTTCATGCACCCTGCCGGGGCCAAAGCCTTCCGCTTCTTCCCAGGGCACAAGCACAAGTTCATGTTTTGCTAATTGCTCCAGGGCTTTTGCAAAGCTCATGGGCATGCTCACTTGCGGAACCATGGCACGGCCCGACTGCTTGGAAGCTTCCCGGGCAATTCGCTGCCATCGCTCCTGCTTTTTCAGCGCGTCCTTTGCATCCACCACGCTGACACAGCGTGCCATAGTGATGGGGGTAATAGCCATCACGCCCACTTCGGTGCTCTTTTGCACAATCCACTCCATTTTGTCTGCCTTTGGCATCCCTTGATACAGCGTGATCTGGAGCGAAGCCTCAGGCGATGGGAGTCTATCCATAATATCACACCGCACCACGGTGCCGTCAAGTGCAGCGACGGACGCCCGGTATAGCGCTTGGCCATCCAACAGCACTACCTCATCTCCCATTTTCATTCGAAGCACCTTAATAGCGTGGTGGGCATCGGTGGTCTCCAGGCAGGCTGAGCCGTTTACAATACCCTGCTCGTCCACAAAAAAGCGGTGCACAGCGCGACCCCCTTTAGCAAAGCGTAGATACGATGGCAACCCATTCGCCTCGGTATTGCTTTTCGGTTACCGTATAACCATTTGAGGACAGAGCGTCCAGGACATCCTGCTCCCTGTCCTTGATAATACCTGAGCAGATGAACGTGCCGCCCGTGCGGATTTTTTGCTTTAATGGAATGCTCAGAAAGATAATGACATCAGCCAGAATATTGGCGACGCACAGGTCAAAGGTCTCCTGCACGTCCTTGACCAGGTCGCCTTCCATCACCTGGATTTTATAATCCAGCTTGTTTTGCGTAACATTCTCCTTGGCTACCTTCACCGCTACAGGATCAATGTCAATGGCCAGCACATGACCGGCCTCAAGCAATGCAGAGCCGATGGCCAGTATGCCCGAGCCTGTGCCAATATCCATTACCTGCATGCCAGGCTTTACGTGGGTTTCCAGCAGTGATAAGCACAGGCCGGTGGTCTCATGGGTGCCGGTGCCAAAGGCCATGCCGGGATCAATTTCAATGATCTTGTCACCAGGCTCTTTTGCGTAACTTTCCCATGTAGGCTTGACGACCAGCGTCTTGCCGGCCTTAAAAGGCTTGTAGAATTTTTTCCAGCACTCTGCCCAATCCTGCTCGTCCACCTGATTGGTATCAAGGCAAAGGGAGCCCAGCTCCACGGCGGGGTTTAAGGAGGGAAGCGTGGACAGGTGCTGCTTTAGCGCATTCAGGGTATCATTCAGCCGCTGATCGATGGGCAGCCATGCTTTGACAAGCACATCCTCAGGCATATTATCAATCAGGCTTTGGTCAATCAACTCCCAATAGCCGTGGGGCTTGGTGGGATCGGGGACATCGTTCCTGTCTTCAATGGCCGTACCGGCCGCACCGTTTTGCATCAGCAGCATGCTGACCACGTCAGCCCCTTGGGTGGTGGTATGCACCGCCACTTCCATCCATTCCATGCGTTTCTCCTATTTGCTCCGCAATATGGAGCAGGGGGTAATCCCCTAATATAGTTTACCTAAAAGAATGCGTGACGATAGAATCGGCACGCATCAAATCAGGAATTGAACAGGTCTTTCATGCGGTCCATGAAAGATTTTCGGCCTTCGTATTCCTTGCCGGTAGAGGCATCTTCAAACTGCCGCAGCAGATCCTTTTGCTTTTCGGACAGCTTTTTGGGCACCTCCACACGAACCTTGACCAGCAAGTCGCCTTTGCCGCTGCCGCGAAGCTGGGTAATGCCATAGCCCTTTAAACGAAATTCTGTTTCGGTTTGCGTACCTTCCGGAATGTGATAGCGAACCGGGCCGGTCAGTGTGGGAATATCCACATCTGCACCTAAAGAAGCTTGAATAAAGGAAATGGGCATTTCAAAACGCAGGTTGATCCCTTCACGCTTAAAGAGCTTATGGGGTTTTACGCTGACCTGAATATATAAATCACCGGCGGGGCCGTTGTTCTGACCATGCTCGCCCTGGCCATTCATAACGATGGTCTGGCCATCGTCAATACCGGCGGGCACCTTCACAGTAGCCGTGCGGCGGCGGCGGCTCTGGCCGGAACCGGAACAGGTTGTACATTTATCTTGTATGATCTTTCCTGTGCCGCTGCAAGTGGGGCAGGTGCGGACGGTTACCATAAACCCACCACCGCTGCGTACCTGGCCGGCACCTTTACAGGTAGGGCAGGTCTGGGGCTTGGTGCCTGGCTTTGCGCCTGTGCCGCTGCAAGTGTCACAGGATTCATTGCGGTAAAATTCAAAGGACTTCTCCGCGCCAAAGGCAGCCTCCTCAAAGGTGATGCGCAGTTCATAGCGCAAATCGCTGCCTTGCATGGGGCCGTTTCGGCGCTGACCGCCTGCCATACCGCCCCCGCCGAATAGTTGATCAAAAATACTGTCAAACCCGCCGAAGCCGCCAAACCCCTCAAAGCCGCCGGCACCGCCGAAAGGATTGCCGCCGCCCATTTGCGGGCCGTCAAAACCGAACTGGTCATAACGTGCACGCTTGTCTGCATCGGACAGCACCTCGTTGGCCTCGTTCAGTTCCTTGAACCGTTCTTCCGCTGTTTTGTCATTGGGGTGCAGGTCGGGATGGCATTCTTTGGCCAGCTTGCGGTAAGCTTTTTTGATCTCATCCGTCGAAGCCTTTTTATCCACGCCCAGCACCTGGTAATAATCACGCTTTGCCAAAAACTCACCTCGTTTGGTTCAAGAAAAGGATGCTATGCATCATTTTCTTGAGTATGCACGCTTCACTTGTAAGCCTGCGGCCTTACGGCCAGTGAAGCGTGTAATGAATGTTTGCTCCGCAAGCCCCCGTCCGGCAGGTAATGCCAGCCGAGACGATTTCAAACGAGGGGGAACCTCGGTTCCCCCTCGTTGCTCCCCAGGGAGTTCTTTTTTGATAACCCCTGGGTGGGGAAGACTAGTGACCTTCCCTTTACTTTACGTCGTAATCCGTGTTTACGGTACCATCGGCGTTCTGGCTGCCGGGATTGCCCTGCGGGGGAACCTGACCTTCGCCGCCTTCCTGCTGGTACAGCTTGCCAAACACCGCATACACCTTCTGGGTGAAGCTTTCCATGGCGGTCTTGATCTCGTCGGCGTTGTTGGTTTCGCGCACCTTTTTGAAGGCATCGATTTCGCTCTGCACGGAGGCCTTGTCTTCGCTGGAGAGCTTTTCGCCGCTTTCACGCAGCTGCTTCTCAATCTCGTAGATCAAGGTATCGGCGCGATTGACGGTTTCTACTTCTTCCTTGCGCTTGCGGTCGGCATCGGCAAACTGCTCGGCTTCCTTCACACGCTGCTTGATCTCATCCTCGGTGAGGTTGGTGCTGGCGGTGATGGTGATTTTCTGCTCGTTGCCGGTGCCCTTGTCTTTGGCGGATACATTCACAATGCCGTTACGGTCAATGTTGAAGGTAACCTCGATTTGGGGTACGCCGCGGGGGGCCGGGGGAATGCCGGTCAGCTGGAAGCGGCCCAAGGTTTTATTGTCATAGGCCATGGGACGCTCGCCCTGCAGCACGTGGATTTCCACGGTGGTCTGGCCATCGGCAGCGGTGGAGAACACCTGGGACTTGGTGGTGGGGATGGTGGTGTTGCGCTCAATGAGCTTGGTAAAAATGTGGCCTTCCGTCTCCAGACCCAGGGAAAGGGGGGTGACGTCTAGCAGCAATACGTCTTTCACTTCGCCGCCCAGCACGCCGGCCTGGATGGCCGCGCCTACGGCAACGCACTCGTCGGGGTTAATGCCTTTAAAGGGCTCTTTGTTTGTGATACGCTTGACGGCTGTCTGTACGGCGGGGATACGGGTGGAACCGCCCACCAGGATTACTTTGTCAATTTGGGAGGCGTTCAGGCCTGCATCCTTCATTGCCTGGGTGGTGGGTCCGACGGTGGCTTCCACCAGATCGGCTGTCAATTCGTCGAACTTGGCCCTGGTCAACGTCATATCCAGGTGCTTGGGGCCACTGGCATCGGCAGTGATAAAGGGCAAATTAATGTTGGCACTCATCACGCCGGAAAGCTCAATTTTCGCTTTTTCAGCAGCTTCCTTTAAACGCTGATAAGCCATCCGGTCTTTTTTCAAATCAATACCGGTATCTTTCTTGAATGTGTCGGCGATGTAGTTGATCACGCGCTCGTCAAAGTCGTCACCGCCCAGGCGGTTGTTGCCGTTGGTTGCCAGCACTTCAAACACGCCGTCGCCGATTTCCAGCAGCGATATGTCGAAGGTGCCACCGCCCAGGTCGTATACCAGAATCTTTTGTGTGCCCTCCTTGTCCAGACCATAGGCCAGGGAGGCAGCTGTGGGCTCGTTGATGATGCGCAACACTTCCAAACCGGCGATACGGCCGGCATCCTTGGTGGCCTGGCGTTGGCTGTCGGAAAAGTAAGCAGGTACGGTAATGACGGCCTGGGTTACGGTTTCGCCAAGATAGGCTTCCGCTTCTGATTTCATTTTCTGCAGTATCATGGCAGAAATATCCTGGGGTGTATGCGCTTTTCCGTCAATGGTCACTTTGTGACCGGTACCCATTTCGCGCTTGATGGAGATAATGGTGCGGTCGGGATTTGTGATGGCCTGGCGCTTTGCTACCTGCCCGACGAGGCGCTCACCGTCTTTGGTAAAGGCCACGACAGATGGCGTAGTACGCGCGCCTTCGGAATTGGGGATGACGACCGGTTCGCCGCCTTCCATAACAGCAACGCAGCTATTGGTAGTACCCAAATCGATACCTATGATTTTTCCCATAATAATTTCCTCCTCTTTTTGTGCCGGCAAGCTTCCGGCCGTTGCAGCTATCATCTTATACTATAGATTGTATCTATGGAAAGGAGTCATACTCCTCATCCGCCTGAATTATTCTTCCACGACCTTGACCATGGCGTGGCGCAGGACGGTTTTGTCCATCTTGTAACCCTTTTGGAAAACTGCGCAAACGGTGCCGGGCTCGCCTTCTTCTTTGGGCGCGGTCATCACCGCGTTTTCCAGGCTCGGGTCGAACTTTTCACCCAGGCGGCTAATGGCCTCGATGCCCCGCTTTTCCAATGCTTCGCATAGCTGCCTTTGCACCATGACTACGCCTTCCCGAAGTGATACGTCGCTGCTGTTTTCGCTGGCGTTAACGGCCCGCTCCAAATTATCTACCACTGGCAGCAGCGTTTTTGCAAGGGCTACGGCGCCTTCGTCAAACGCTTCAGATCTGGCGGCATTGTTCCTGCGGCGATAATTATCAAAGTCTGCCTGTACCCGCTGGGCAAGGGTCAGATATTCGTCGCATTGCTTGCGGGCCGTTTCCAAATCCGCTTTGAGCTGATCCAGTTCGTTAATGTTACTTTCCTCCATAGGAAGACCGTTTTCCTCCTGGAGGTCTTCCTGGGCTGGCGTGTTTTCCAGATCCTGATTCAAGGGTTCCTCTTTTTTGTTGCGTTTGTCTTTGCTCATGCGCTTTACCTTCCTGCCGGTATTTTTCATTTGATGTGCTTTATGGGCCATCTTCAAACAGATTTCCCAATTGGCGCACCATGGTGTTCAATATGGCCAACACCCTGGAATACTGCATCCGGGTGGGACCGATTACGCCGATTGTGCCGTGAGAATGGCCGCCAATGGAATAGGTGGCCGTTACGACGGAGCAGTCGGCGATTTCCTCAATGCCGGTTTCAGGCCCGATACGCACAGTGAATGCCATCTGCCCCTGTTGAGCAAGCAACTCCACCAGCCTGTCCTTTGTCTCCAGCAGCGCTAGAAAGGACCTGGCCTTTTCTACATCAGAATATTCTGGATAGCTTAGGATGTTGCTGGTGCCGCCAATCATTACGCGTCCGGCCGCCGCTTTGGTTTCTGCCTGGGAAACAAGCTGGGATATACCCGACATCAGCTCTTGGTTTTGTGAAAAACCTTTGGACACACTGGATAATATCTGCTGTGCTTCGCCCACGGTGTGACCGGAAAGCTGTTCGGTAAGCATACGGGATATGGCGTACAGCGCGTCAGCATCTAACGCTTCTGAAGTGCGGATTACCGCGTCCTTCAATATGCCGGCGTCAGTGACAATGACCACCAGTGCGCTGCTTGGGCTGACCGGTACCAACTGTATATTGCGTATGCGCAGCTCCTGTCCTTTGGGCGGCATCACCAGCGCGGTGTAGTGGGTCAGGCTGGAAAGCACCTGGGCGGCGTGGGCTACCACGTCCTCCATCTGTCGCATGCGGCTGGTAAAGTGGCTGCGCACCGTTTCCGGGTCGGCATCCGCGATCTGGCCGGAGTGCAGCAGTTGATCGACATATAATCTGTAGGCCTTTACACTGGGTATGCGGCCGGCGGAGATATGGGGCTGATCCAGGTAGCCCAGTTCTTCCAGGTCGCTCATTTCATTGCGGATGGTGGCGGAGCTCAGGCCCATATCGTACTTTTTCGATATCGTGCGGGAACCCACCGGCACGGCGGTCAAAATGTAGTCGTCGATGATCGCCTGCAGAATGCGAAATTTTCTGTCGTCCATGGCTGCGCCTCCTTCCTCTGTTGGTTGATTTTGGTGACTTTTGGTTTTGTTAGCACTCGTCGCTCGTGAGTGCTAACCTGGTGATAATTTAGCACTCGTCAGCTGTTTTGTCAATACCAACAGAGTACTTCCAATCAAATTTTAACATTACGGCCACGGTTTCATTGCATGCCTTCTACTGGCAGAAAAATCATCTTTGCCGAAAAAACTAAAGATTTACTACTTCTTGTTCGATATTTGATATAGGAGTAATTTTAATGTTCACCAGGCATGCAGTATGGCAGGGGAGGGAAGCATATGTGGGGCAAGGAAAAGCGATTTGACATTATCAGCGAACCAAGGATTGCCGCCATATATTTTGGGCTGATGCAGGGCGGTTATGAATACTTTTCCGCCGGCAAAGCTCGCGAGGATGTTAAGCTGTGGGAATCTTGGGCAAAGATGCCCGTTTCCTACGACACGTCTTTTTTTACAGAGGCCCGGCAGGCTACGCCTGGCATATATCCCTTTTCTCCGCGGGCAGCGGCGCTGGAGATGGCCTCATTTTATGTTGATATGCAAAACGGTATCTTTACGGATGAGGAAGCGTGCCTTCGAAAAATCCGCGTTTCCGGTATAATCAAAGAACGTGAGCTGCCCGACTTTACCACCTGGATAATGGGCTTTCCTAAGCTGATGAAAAGCGTAATGCAGTGCGAGGGCTTTGCTAGTTATATCAACTGGGAAGAAAGCTGGCTCAAGCAACAGGCGAAACCGCATAAGCATAAACTGCAAAAATATGACGATGTGATTTCCTATTTTTCAAAGAAGTGCAATCCCACAGTCAGCAATGCTTTTATCGTTTATTGTCCGCTGAAATGTACTTTTGTCTCGGATTATTTTGCTGAAGGCGATACATTATACTTTATTTCGGGCATGCTGCGCCTGGAAGCGGCGCTTAAAGAGTTTCTTCATTTAATGTTGCACCCACTTGTGCAAAAGCACTCCAATGCCATATGTTCGCTTCGCAACCTTCATAGGCTGCGCGTTGAAAACACAAACTATGGTGACAATAATGATCAGGCAAAGCTTGCAATATTTGAAGAGTACGCCGTTGGGGAGCTTATCGGTCTGGTGGAGGAAAACAGGTACAAGGTAGAACTGGAAAAGTTTCTGCCTTCGCTGTTAATAACACTTACATAAAATCCGCCATATAAACCATTCGTTTCTCTTTTGCCGGCTTGCGGGTGTTGCATTCCTCCTGAAAATCCGCTATGATGATACAATCAAAAGTATGCCCACGCGGGCTTTGGAGGGATTATCTTTGGCGCAAGACCGCCTCAACCATATCCGCAATTTCTGCATCATTGCCCATATTGACCACGGCAAATCCACCCTGGCAGACCGCCTGTTGGAAAAAACAGGCGTATTTGCGCAGCGCGAAATGGTGGAACAGATTTTGGACAGCATGGAGCTGGAGCGGGAGCGGGGCATCACCATCAAGAGCAAAGCGGTTCGTATGGTCTACACCGCGCAAGATGGCGAAACCTATACCTTAAATTTGATTGATACCCCTGGTCATGTTGACTTTTCCTACGAGGTCAGCCGTGCCCTGGCTGCGTGTGAAGGCGCGATCCTGGTAGTGGATGCTACCCAGGGCATTGAAGCCCAAACCCTAGCCAATGTGTACATGGCATTGGAGCATGATTTGGAAACCGTGCCGGTCATCAACAAGATTGACCTGCCCAGCGCGCGTGCTGAGGAAGTGCGCCATGAAATAGAGGAAATCATTGGCTTGGATGCTTCCTACGCACCACTGGTGTCCGCCAAAATGGGCATTGGTATTGACGAGGTTTTGGAGGCCGTGGTCAAGTATATGCCCCCGCCCAAGGGCGATGAAGATGCGCCTTTGCAGGCGTTGATTTTTGACGCCTTTTACGACAACTACCGCGGTGCCATCTGCTTTGTGCGCGTTATGCAGGGCCGCTTAAAGGCCGGCATGCGCATGCGGTTAATGGCCGGCAAGGGGGAGTTTGACGTAGTGGAGGTAGGCACCTTCCGCCCCGGCTATGCCCCCTGTGAGGAGCTTTTGCCCGGCGATGTGGGCTATGTTTCCGCTTCCATTAAAGACGTTCGGGATACCCGCGTGGGTGACACGATTACCGATGCGACGCGTCCGGCCGAAATTCCGCTGCCAGGTTACCGGCAGGTGACGCCCATGGTGTTCTGCGGCATATATCCTGCAGATGGTGCGGATTATCCTGATCTGAAAGACGCGCTGGAAAAGCTGCGCATGAACGATGCTTCCCTCTCCTTTGAGCCGGAGACCTCCGTGGCACTGGGCTACGGCTTCCGCTGCGGGTTCCTGGGGCTTTTGCACATGGAGATCATACAGGAGCGCCTGGAGCGGGAGTTTGACCTGAGCATTGTGACTACTGCACCCAGCGTTATCTACCGCGTGACCAAGACCAATGGGGATGAGCTTTCCATCGACAACCCCACCAACCTGCCCCCGGTCGGTGAAATCGCCAAGATGGAGGAGCCCTTCGTTCACGCTACCATTTACACGCCGCAGGATGCCGTTGGCGCGATTATGGACCTGTGTCAGGAAAAGCGTGGAACCTTTCTGGACATGCAGTACGAGGGGAACCGGGTCAAGCTGAACTACAACATCCCCCTCAACGAAATCATTTACGATTTCTTTGATCAGATCAAGAGCCGTTCCCGGGGCTACGCCTCTTTTGACTATGAACTCAAAGGCTATGAGGTAAGCGACCTGGTTAAGCTTGACCTGCTGCTCAATGGCGATATATGTGATGCGTTCTCGCTCATTGTGCACCGGGACAAGGCCTATGCCAGAGGCAGGATCATTGCTGAAAAGCTCAAAGACGTGATTCCGCGCCAGATGTTTGAAATACCCATTCAGGCTGCTATTGGCGGCAAGGTCATTGCTCGTGAAACCGTAAAGGCCATGCGCAAAGACGTTTTGGCCAAGTGCTATGGCGGCGATATCACCCGTAAGAAAAAGCTGCTGGAAAAGCAGAAGGAAGGCAAAAAGCGCATGCGCCAGTTCGGCTCCGTCGAGCTGCCCAGCGAAGCCTTTATGGCCGTACTGAAAATGGATTGAGTAAGGATAACGGAATATGATGCAGGAGAACCTTCTATTGCATAAGGAGGTTCCCCTGCGCTCTTTCCAGGAAAACTAGCAGCTACTTGATATGCATTTGCATAATTGCTTGTAATTCAGCAAACGCATTTGTATATAGTAGATGAGGTGCTTGCCGAATATAGGCATTTTGGGAATCCTCATAATAATGCCCGGTTTTTCGATATACATCGAATTTTCCTTGTGCCAGCGCATGCTGTTATCTGTTGGACGATGTTACATAATAAAGCAATCGACATATCATTGCATATTTGTTTAAAAACCACACAATAATTCCATAATGTATGGTATACTACTCCTAATATACACCTGGGAGGTGATGACGAAGAGCCGCCCATTTTTTATCATACATGGAGGTAGGGCATTGTTGTTTTTTGGCATGCCAAATACCACAAAATGGAGCTGAGTGGCCTGGTGTAAACGTAGGGAGGCGTGGAGGGATGCTTTTCTACCGGTACAAATGCGGCTATGGCTTACTGGTGAGCATACAGTTTTTTGTTCATGCTTTCTTTCTGCCCCAAGTATCGCCCGCAATGATGTGTAGCGCTGCTGCAGTATGGCAAGGAAAAGTGAGATGGCTGCAAAAACTCCTACTCGAAACAGAAAAATACCACAAAATGTGGTATGTGAGCTCACGGAATTCTGTTTATAGGAATAGGGTGTAGTTTTTGATTAATGTAATGGAGAT
>JAEWSC010000016.1 GCA_023398575.1 Bacillota bacterium
CGGAAGGCATCCCTCAACGCTTGGCTATACTGCGTATACAGGGTACGGCCTTGGGCTGTAAACATAATGGGTAACAAAAGGGCCATGAAATTCTCCTCGCCGCGGCGCAGAGGCATGGCGTGATGCAAGAGTTCGCTGATTTGATGTAAACCCCTGATTTCGCGGCCGGCAGCTTCTGCCGCTTCCTCCAACGCTTTTTCGGCACGCTGAACGCACAGCGTTTCCAGTACGGTAAATTTGCTTTCAAAGTGGTGATAGAAGCTGCCTTTGCTGGCATTCAGAACATCCAATATATCCTGAACTGATGTTTGCTCATATCCTTTATGATAAAACAGCCGCTCCGCCACATCCAGTATCGCCTGTTTTTTTTCATCACCCCTGCGCATGCTTCCACCTCCCTTTCATCCAGTATATCCCATGGTGGATATCGCGTCAAGGATAGTGGGGAGGATGGTCGGACATACATCGCAGGTGGCAATAAAATAGGAGACAGGAGGAAAGCGTGAGAAGCTCGGCCACACTTTCCCTCTGTCCGCATATCTGAGATCAAATGAGGATGCTCTGGTTGTGCCGCAGACTTTTGGCACGATGTACTCGCATTTGGGCATTTCGGCGCTTCTTACGATGTAATACCTTAGTACCCGATCATGGGGATAGACTTGGGTAGCCTGTTGTATGGGGCAGCCTCACCGTTTTTTACCATGTACAACCTTTTCGAGGTTTCCAAGGCAGCCTCCATCAACTCGGGATAAGGCTGCAAGCAAATATCTACCATGCCAATTTGATAATTCTCCCCATCATACCGACCCAGGCAGAACTGGTCATTGAATTGGAACCAGTGGGCGCCTACCCCCAGGGGATGAGCAGCGCACTTTTCCACAAAGTACCGCCACATCACGCCCCGCTCCTCCTGGCTGACAACGCCTTTTAGCCCCGTGGCTGGCAGCCCCCTGTCCAGGGCGCCGCAGTGATATTCGCCGATTAAGACCGGAAGATCGACCCCGGCATGCAGTACAAAATCCATATCGGCGGTGGGATCAAAGTCATAGCAGTTGATGGAGAACACGTCAAAATATTCCCAGCCGGTCATCATCACCGCGTTGTTGGCCTTGGACCAGCGCAGGCCGAGATTTAGGTGGTGTTGGTCCACGGCACGGCAGGCCATAGCGGGAATGCGGATGTATTCCCGGATCAAATGAACGGAGTAGGCGGTGATATCCTCTTTGGAGCCTGGGTACTCCTGTGAGCAGCAGTTGATGGGCTGCTCAAGATCGGCATAATCTGAAAAACTTGTGCCCCAAGCGCTATTGAGCGTGCCGATGTCCGTATATTTTTCCTTTAGCCAGGCTGTAAGTCCAAACCGGCAATGGGTCTTTGCGGGGTTATGCAGCACTTCATCAGCAATGAGCAGGTTCTCCACGAAGTGGAACTCCGGCTCGTTGCGCAAAAAGTAGCCCACCAACCAGGGATCGTCTTTCCATTCCAACAGCTTTTGAGCGTAGGTTTCGCACTTTTGCTGATATTCCGGTGACAGCACATCGGGAAAATCCCGGAAGATCAGGGTATCTGTTGTAGGAAAGCCGGGCAGCTCCCGCACATAGGGAAGTTTTGTTTTTCCGTCATTTATATTCAGGCCCGGAAAATTGCCCTGGCAGTTGATGCCGCCGGACATCAGTATATGATGGGCAATGGCCTCGCCTTTTTCCTGCCAATCATCGCCATATACTCTTTTCAGGTTCAGCGCGGTGAAGCTGGTCATTTTATAGCTATCCGGGGGCATATAGGCTGCCCGGCGGCGGGTGCCGGATTTGAACAGGTCTTTATATTCCGGGTCGCTTTCCTCGGGCAGCCAATCGCACAGCTTTTCCAGGTGGTCCACCCGGCAGTGGTCCCCCAGCCATGTCAGGCAAGGCCCCAGTGAAAAATATTCGTGTCCCTCCGGGTCGGCAAGGTGCCAGCGGCCATCCGGCGTTTTATGGGTGGAGAAATAGCCGGTTCCCAGTTTTAATTTTCTTGTGCTGTCGCCGCCCCATTTGTTCCAGTGGGAAAAGGGGTATGCGGCAGGGCCGTCATTACGCTGAAAGGCTGCTTTCAGCTCGTCCATGGAATGAATTTTCCCAGGCCAGTCCTTGTTTTTCCACTGGCCGAATGCATCCACCAGTTTTACATCCGGTATGGGAAATTCTTTGGGATATTCATCGGTCAAAATAAAGTTGTCAAAACGCACCCGAACGTCGTGAAAGGTTTTTTCGATGCCCAGTACAAACCGGTCCACCTCTTTGACCTCTGTACGCTGGCCATGGATAACCAGCTTTAATGTGCCGGGGGTGCGGTTTGTGAATATGGAGCCGTTGTCCAGCCAATGAAGGTCAAAGCATACCATGGTTCGGAATCTTGGCAGCAGGCCAAACCGGATGCGTATTCTATCTTTTTCCTCGGCTTTTCGATAGCATCGCAGCGTCATGGCGGCAGAATGATCCTCCATGACTTCAATGAACCCTACGATATACCGCTTGCTGGTACACTTGGCTTCATTTAAAATGATGCCGCCGCCGGAGGCATCCAGCACGGCTTCTACAGAGCGGGAATTGCTGAGGATAATGTCGGCATTTTGGGCTGTTGGGTTGGAAAAATCGATTTTCATGGTATCGCTCCTATCATCTGCTTATCCTTTATCGATAGATTGTCGGCAACAAGGCCGGAATAATGGATGCCGAGATTATGAAACTATTTGCTTCATTGTATATCCTCCTTGGTCCAAAGGCAATCCCTGACTTCACCTGACGACAGCAAAAGGTTCAGGCTGCTTCGTGCAAAGGTGCATGACGTTCGATAGCATAGACATGTGCGAAGTTGTTGAATATAATGCGTAAATCTGTGGGGTATGGCCACTAAAAACAGTTCAAAAAAATATTTTTGGAAAAGTGGTTTTATCGTGAAAAGTATGTTATAATAAGCACGTTCGCGTATTAGTTTTCAAGTATATCTCTTGGTTTTATGCAACGTCCAGTGACTGTTTGTAGGGCCATTTGCAACGACGAAGATTAAAGACGGCTGGACAGAAAAATCAGGAGGTATTTATCCATGTACAATGACAAAACTCTTACTTGCCGTGATTGCGGCGCCGAATTCGTATTCTCTGGCTCTGAACAAGCGTTCTTTGCCGAGAAGGGCTTCACCAATGAGCCGGGCCGCTGCCCCGCTTGCAGGGCCAACAAGCGCAATGGTGATGGCCGCGGCAGAAGCAACGGCGATCGTCAGATGTATGAAGTAATCTGCGATGGCTGCGGCGCCACCACCCAGGTGCCTTTCCAGCCTCGTGGCGACAGGCCCGTATACTGCCGCGATTGCTTCGCCAGGCAGAATCCCCGCTACTAATCACAGCAAATACGTTCGTAACTGAGCGTATGTAGAAAAATCACGCACCGTTTCGGCGGGGCGTGATTTTTTTTGTATGGAAAAATCTGTGGGGAACTGGCAGTTGTAAAAAAGCTGCCTCAAAGTGCTTATCGCACAATGAGGCAGCACGCGCAGATATTGATGCGGGAAGAGAGGGAGGTTAGGGCTTTACAGCAATAGGATACAGGCCGTATCGCCCGTCATCCATCAGGCCTTCCATTTCCAGATGGATACCCGGCTTCCCAGTGGAGGGGTCAACAAAGGCCACGCACAGGGTGTAGGTTCCTTCCTTCAAATCCTTGGGGAGAGTCAGATTTTCTGTAAAAGAGGTCTGGCCAGGCAGCCATGTGGTGATGTCCGCCTCCGCTGTTTGCGTATAAATTGTGTTCCCGTTTTCATCTCTCAGGGAAAGCT
This sequence comes from Bacillota bacterium, assembly GCA_023398575.1. Lineage (GTDB taxonomy): Bacteria > Bacillota > Clostridia > Christensenellales > Aristaeellaceae > JAEWAH01. Next base: position 3,814 of record JAEWSC010000016.1, read on the forward strand.
CCATGGGCCAGGCATAGTAGAAGGGAGCCACGCCGCAATTGTTGATCACCATTTCCAGTGCAAGCGTGTCACCGGGCTTGGCAGAATCCACCTTTGTAATGCTTTCCACCCGCAGGTGATAACCCATGGTGCTGCGCATCAGGTCAAAGTTTCCATCCCGCTCGTGAGCATCCTCGTCGCTTTCCAATACATCGGTGGGGGCGCAGGGGCCGATCAGAGAGCTGTGGCTTTGGCGGATCAAACGCAGCGTGGCGGCAATGGCATCATCTCCCGTCCATTTGCGCACATTGCCCTCGGCAAACTCGCCGCCGGAATAGCCGTACTTCCAGAACTCCGGCATTTTAGAGGCGGCCACCTCATCAGCGGTAGCGTGAGGCATATCGGTGCAGCCATCTGTAAAGTAATCTCGGAATGTATCGCTGGCACCTATGTCGCCGAACATGTCGTTGTACAAGCCCCAATTGTTTTGCGCGGCATAAGGATAGGGCTTGCGGGCGGCCAGCTTTACGTTGTGGAAGGCATCGGTATAGGCGGACATGTACACCCCCACCAGTTCGGGGTATGGGAATTCTCCGGTGCCTTCGGGCCAGGTGTGCATTTCCGCCCAATGGCCCAGGCTGCCTACCTGCACAAAGGCCAAGATGGAAGGATCATCAAATCTCCCGCCCAAGGCTGCGATGGCTTTTTGGTGATAACCAATCAGCAGCGGGCTTTCATAGTTGGGGGAGAAACCGCCGCCGCCTAAGGCTTCCGGCTCGTAGTAGAAGGTGCCGGCACCTTTATCTTTGTAATTCTCGGCCAGAAGCTCATCATACAGCCACTGGGGGATATCCATGCGGTGCTCGCCGCCGTTATCCACTACATCATCCATCACAAAGCGCAGGATGACCCGCTTGCCCTGGGATTTCCAGTAGGATAGATGGTATGTGCTCTCCAGCGCATCAAAGTCGTACTGGCCTTTTTTGGGTTCGAACTCCGCCCACTTCACATCCATATATACGGTGGAGAAGGGTTGAACGATTTTTTCATTCGGGTCTACGCTGGCCCAGGCCATCCAGCCAAGGTAGGGGTTATCCCGAAGGGTGTAATCCGCTTTGGGGAAATAGGCTTTCTCCGGCATGGTCATGGTAAAGCTTTCTGTGATATCCATCATGCCCTCCTTGGGCAGCCTCAAATTACCATTCTTCAGGGATACCGACGCAAACAACGTTGCAGGGTCACCCAAATCGGAAAGGGCAATTTGCAGCTGATAGTGATCCGCATATACGTTTGCTTTCAGGGGAGTGCCCGTTTCTGACAGTGTTTGGGCAGCTGTAACGGAATATAGGCAGTTTTCTTTTACCACATGAGTTATCTTTTCATATCCCTCGTATGCAAAGCCTTGTCCATCGGCGCAAAGGTATACGGTGTTCCGGCCGTCCAAATTTTCACCCAAGGCCATCAGATACAACGTGTCTTCGCTCCTTATAGCATACAGGTTTCTATTTGCTGCCTCGGTGGCCGGCACAAGCTTGTTGGCTATGCCATCCCAGTCGGCAAAGCTCTCGTCAGAAAGACTCAAGCCATCCACCGTGGTGCGGTATTTGGGTACCAATGCAAGGCCGCTGTCCGCGTTACCGGCCACGGGAGCGCTGCCTTTCGTGGTGCCCTCCTGCATGTCGGTGATTCTGTCCACGGCCACATACAGGTCATCGGAGACCTCTGGCAGGTTGGCACGTAAAAGGGCCATGGGAATCATGTACTCAATCAGGTATAAGCCATCCCCCTGATCTTTGACAATTTTTTTAATACCCTCCGGCGCGCGGTACTTGCAGCTGAACCATTCACTGCTGGGCTGTTCAAAGATAAACAGTTCCAGGTTCATGGAGTGCCAGTCCTGCACCAGCACGTCGATGCCGCTGTGGGCAGGGTATGCTGGATGATTGAAGCCGTTTTCCTTGTTGCGGTCGGCATCGATGAGCAGGTTCAAGGAATAGGCCGTATCGCTGTTGGGGTCTGTAGTGCCGCTTACATAGGTTAGCACGTACAGTGCATCCGCTGTCTGGGCAGCGTAAACATCGCCTACAACGCCATCCCCGCCGGACAAGGGTGTAATCTCGCCCCAGTCATCCCGGCTGCCATCGGCCTTGATGACCGGCGCGAAAAGCCGTTCGGGGGAGGTGACGGTTAGGAGCCCCGCTCCGCTGTCAGGCAGGCTGCTGCTTCCATCTGTCATGCCGATGGAGAACTGCTTGGCGGAGGGATGCAACAGCGCTCCCAGCACAAAGCCCTCTACGCCCTTGTCTGTTTTGCGCAGCTTTACCTTTCGTCCGGTATCAGCATACTGCTGGCCGTCCCACTTGTACAAAACGCCCTTGGAATCGATCTTGTTCAGCGGCTTTGCGCCAGGGAACAGATCAGAAAGCTCCGGGCCTTTTTCGATTTCATTTTCGATATAGATTTCAAATTTATCGCTTAGATGCTGTGCCGCGGCGTAGAAAAACACCTTGTTGCCGTCGGTCATCGCTTTTAGCACCTGCAGGTTCGGCAGGGGAGTGAGTATGCTATGGGGGACGGTGTACCACTGTCCCAGCGCTCCATCAAAGAGTTCGGGGGTAATGGGGGTGCTGGGGTCTTGGGCTTCGACCTCAATCCCCAGGGGAAGCTCCGCTTTTCTGATTTGGCTTGCTACTTTCAGACAGACCTTGTAGCTGCCAGGGGCAAGCGGAGCAGCCCCTACTTTTAGTTGATCCCCTTCAAGCATGAACAAGCCGTTGTCCCGGCCTTTGTTCACATCGGCCTGGAAGGAAAAATCATAGGTCGTACCGTCGCCACCAGCGGCGGTAAGCGTGCCCACCAAGCCTTGGGGCAGGGCGTTTTCAGACAGCGCCCGCAGCGGGGCATTCAGTGCGATGCCCATATCGCGCAGGGGCTCGGTGATGGGTGCGCCAATCACCTTTTCATAATAGGGAACCTCCATAAAATCTTCGCCGATGGCCGGTGCAAAACCAATGGGCTGCCAATCGCTGTTCATCGCCCATACTGCCATGCGGATGGTTTTGGGACTGCCAAGGCTTTGCAGGGGAATAGTGACCTCGGCAGTCGTATTGTCTTTGGAAATTCCCTTCAGAGCGGGGTAGGTATCTGTGTTCCATTCCCAGCTGCTGCCGTCGCCGCCATATAGGGCGCAGCTCCAGGTTTCAATCAAAAAATCTGCGCCGGCCTTGGGGTGGCGGCCATCCCCCTGATAACCGGTTGACGGGTCGCCGTCGATATCCAGCAGCACGTCATAGACACTGATGTTGGTGTTATCCGGGGCTTGGAAGGCAATGCACAGGTCGGTATCAGTGGTAAAGGCGTAGAGAATGCCGATCTTGTCTTCGCCGGGGCAAAGGCTGTAAATGCCTGCCCAGTCTATCAGGTCGCCGTCTGCGGTAATGACCGGCGCTTGCGCTGCCAGGGCATGGACAGAGAAAAGCATCAGGACAAAGACCATAAGCAATAGAAGACGCTTTTTCATGGGGCCTCCTTTTAGATAGAAAGAGGGCTGCCGCTAGTGCATACGAGGCATTATTCAAACAGATGGCGTCCGAAGGTTTCCAAAGGGCGATCGGAAAGCCCTTTGGCGCGCCAGAAGGCGCGGCGTCTTCTCCCATATGTTTACCCCAGCATGCAATTGGGCGGCAGCCCACTTGCGTTATTTATTACTTCTGCGTAGCTTTGAACTCTTCCAGCTGCTTGTTGATTTCGGCGATGTACTGATCAATGCCGGCCGCCTTCAACTCTTCGATGGCGGCGGGGTATTCGGTCTCAAAATCCACAAAGCCGTAGAGGATGGGGGCAAGCTTCTGGCCGAACACCTGGTTGCAGGCGGTTTCGACTTCCACCACGTTGGCGTTGTTGAACTTGAAGCCCAGCATGCCGGAAACCTTGGCATCCTTATCCCAGTTCAGATAGGTATCAATGTACTCCTGGGAGGTGCTCTCCGGGAATACCTGATAGTTCACATTGCGGAACATCCACTCATAGAGGTAGCCTTCGCCCTTGGCGGCATCGCTCAGGGGGATCAGGCGGCCGGTTTCGCTGATGTCATAATCCGTGCCCTTGACGCCATACAGGCAGAACAGGTAATTTTCCTGGGAGGAATACAGCCAGTTCAGGAACTTCACTGCTCCTGCGGGGTTCTGGGCGGAATAGGGCACGCAGATTACTTCGCCGCCGGTGGCGTTGATGTAGCGGGGCTTTTCGGGGGCCAGCAGGTAAGATTCCAGGGTTGCGGTGGGATCATTGGCCTGCACGGCGCCGATGATCTCGTTTGCCTTGCCCAGGGAGCCTTCGCCCCACAGGTACAGGCCGCTTTGAATGCGGCTGGTCCGCTCGTTGTACTTGATGGTCAGGTCGTCGCTGTACAGGCCTTCCAGGTACATATCGCGGTTGTACTGGGCAACCTTTTTGAAGGCTTCGGTCTGAGCGTAGGAATAAGCCTGCTGCGTTTCCTCACCAAATACGGCCAGTTCCGCAAAGCCGACCCAGAAATACTGTTCATCGGCAAAGTAACGGGTCAAGGGCTTGAAAATCGGGTCTGCTGGGCCCTTGTACTGGGGCAGCTGTTCGGCCACCAGGGTGGCGTATTGCTTCAGGTCTTCGGGGGTATTGACTTCCGTCATGCCCACTGCTTCCAGCAGATCCTGGCGCAGGCAGACGAACTGGTACATACCGGAGGAGGGAGCATAAGCGGTGGGAATGCCATACTGCACGCCGTTCACCTTGCCGCCGGCCAATTGAGAATCGGGCAGAACCTTTTTCATGTCCTGGCCATACTGGGCAAGCAACTCATCCAAGGGCTGGGCCTGCTTTTTGTTGACCATGGAGGCAAGGTCCGGCAGACCGTCCCAGTACAGGTCGATGGGGCGCTGGGCGGCCAGCATGATGTCCTTCTGCTCCCAGTACTGATCCCAGGGCAGAAAAGTGAATTCCACTTCCATGTTCAGGTCAGCCTTCACCTTTTCGGCAAAGGGACCCTGCAAAAAGGCAGTCATGGCATCGGATTCGGTGCCGGGGTAGAGAATGCTAAGTTTTTCTGTGGCGGCAGCGCCGGCTGGAAGGATAGAGCACAGGGAGAATACCATTACCAGCGCAAGGAGCAGGGAGATACGCCTTTTCATGGGAAGACCTCCTTATCAAATATCACACCGCATCTGCGGTGAGGGTTACAGTAGGTAGATAGCGGACAAGGGGAGACAAATTTCAGGGGATGCATGGAAGGCTCCGAAGTCGAAGCGCCGCCACAGGCGGATGAAGCGAGGCGGAGGAGGCTGGCGAAACGAGCAATGCGAATGATAGTGAGCAGTGCGACGATTGAGCCAGATGGGGTGGAACCCCTTCCATGTTAATCGTGTCATCCGGCTTTGCCGGGTGCGCGGGGCGCTTGCGGAGCAAGCATTCCTTACGCTTTTTGCCGACCGTAGGCCTGCATCGGGCAAGCGAAGCGTAGACCTATGCGTAGGGCTACAGGCAAAAAGTGAGGGATCAAAAAAATGATAATATCATTTTTTTGAAGGATCATTCCTTGACCGCGCCCATCATGATCCCCTGTACGAAATACCGCTGGATAAAGGGGTACAGGAAGATCACCGGGCCGATGGTGATAAGCGTTACCGCCATCTTTACCGTTTCGGAAGGAAGCTTGATGCTGGCCGCTGCGCCGCTGGGGATGCGGCCCGAGGACACGGCGTTGACGTTGGAGATGATGGTGTACAGATAGTACTGCAGGGGGAACAATTCCTTCTTTTTAATAAAGATCAGGGCATTCCACCAGTCATTCCAGTAGCACAGGGCGTACATCAGCCCTACGGTGAGCAGCGCGGTTTTGCTGATGGGCAGCGCAATGCGCCAGTAGATGGAGAATTGCCCGGCACCATCTATTTTGGCCGCGTCATACAGCGCGTCGGAAACATCCATAAAGTAGGTGCGCATGAGAAAGATGTTCCACACGCTGACCATGGAAGGCAGGATTAATGCAAGCAGGCTGTTCTCCATTTGATAATAGTTGACGCAGACCACATACCAGGGTACCAGGCCAACAGAGAAGATAATGGTAAAGTTGCAAAAAAACGCGATCACGTTGCGGTAACGCAGCTCTTTTAGTGACAGCGCATAGGCGATCATGCTGGTGACCAACATGGCCCCCAGGGTACCAACCACCGTGACAAGTATGGTGATGCCGTAGGAGGTCAGTATTTTGCCGCCGCTGTGGGCGAACAGATAGGTGTATGTATCCGCAGTAAAGGCCTTGGGGAAAAGCCGAAAGCCATCCTTGGCAATCAGGCTTTCGCTGGTAAAGGATACGCTGACTGTTAGCAGCAGCGGGAACAGGCACATGAGGGCAAACATGCCCACCAGTGCGTAGGAGAAAACCTTTACCGCTTTGTCGGAGGAGGACTTGCGGATTTTTGCATGCGTTGCCTGCATCAGAACAGCCCTCCCTTTTCATTGTATTTGCGGGCCAGGCTATTGGCCAAGGTCACCAGCATCAACCCCATCACCGACTGCATGAGACCGATGGCGGTGGTAAAGGAAAAGCCCATGGAGCGCATGGCGGAGTAGACAAAGGTATCAATAACGTTCACGGCATCACCCAGCACTGGGTTATTGCCCACAATACCGTAGATCATGCCGAAATCGCCGTAGAAGATGCGGCCTACGCTCATTAAGACCAGCACCACCACCGTGGGGCGCAGCATCGGCAGGGTGATAAAGCGGATCTGCTGGAACTTGGTGGCTCCATCAATGGTGGAAGCCTCATACAACGTTCCGTCAAAGTTGGCCATGGCTGCCATATAGACGATGGAGCTGTAGCCTGCCCATTTCCACACATTGGCCAGCACGATAATGGTCTTCCAATACTGGGGTTCGGCATACCAGCGGATGGGCTGCGCGCCTACACCTACCAGCAAGCGGTTGATGACGCCATTGGCACCGTTCAAAATGATTTCCCCGGTTTTTTGGTTGACCCGGAAATTGGAGGTAAAAAAGCCGTACATGATGGCGCCGACCACGATCCAGGACAAAAAGTAGGGGAAGAACATAGCGCTTTGGGCCACTCTTTTGAACATTTTGCCTTTTATTTCATTCATGCAGATGGCCAGGGTCACCGGCAGTGCCGTTCCAAGCAGAATGCCAAAAAAGTTGATGACCAGCGTGTTTTTGATTACCGTCCAGCAGGTGGGGTTGTTGAAAAAGAAGCGGAAGTTGTCCAGCCCTACAAAGGGGCTGCCGAATATGCCGTCTACCACATTGAACTTGGTAAACGCCATATACAATCCGCCCAGGGGCACGTAGCAAAACATCACCAATAGCACCATGGCGGGCACGCACATCAGATACAGCGTTCTGTTGCGCCAAAGCTCCCGGCCCACGCCGGCCCGTTTGTCTGTCCGGTTCATGACCGCCGGCTGCAACATTTTGTCACCTCCTAGCTTATAACTCCTTGGGTAGATAGGGGGATGTTCCGACCGCCCGAACGTCCTCCCTCAGCACAAACATGCCTGACGTATGGAAGTGGATGCCTTTGCGGTAGCAATCGATGATTGCTTTTTCCAGGCGTGTTTTGGGCTGATAGGTGTCGGTATCAAGCGCTATATCTCCAAACACTTCTTTGTGTGCCATTTCTCCGCCTTCCATGGTGGGATAGCAGTAAAACTGTTCCTGTACTCTGACAATGTTGCTTTCTTTGGGCAAAAGCGCCTTGAGGCCCGGGTCGTACAGCCAGCTTTCGCTCCAGAAGCCCTTGATGGGCAGCGAGGGGAAGTACTTGTCATAGAACTGCAATGCCAGCTCCATGGAGTTTTTCAGCCGCTCTGTGGTATACCCTTCGCCGCCGGGAATATGCAGCCCCAGAGTATAGTCGCCCTCGCCGAGCGCTTTGTGCCATTCGCTCTTTTTAAGCGTGACGGGTTCTTTTTCTACAGTGCCGGTAGGATGGACCGGATGCGCGGTGATGGTTTTTTCATCCTCCCGCCAGAGGGTGGTAAACGCCTGTTCGTCGAATACGCCGTTCACACCCTGCAGTTGCCCATCCTGGCGAATGAGTTGATCTCCCGGCCATAGTGCAACGGTTTGGCCCGTTACATTGCTCCGCCATACCTCCGGCGTGCCATAGCGGAAGGGGATAAAGTAGAAGCGGTCCATCAGGAAGATGGCGCACAGATAAAAGTTCATGTCCCAGGGGTAGTCCGAAACCTCAACATCCCCGGTATCCTTGAACTTTTTCAACTGTCTGTCTGCCATGATCCAAGGCACATACTCGTACTGTTCCTTGGGGATGCCGCGGGATGATGCCAGCTTCAGCGCCGGCGCTATACAGGACAAGGCGTACAACAATGCGTAGGCATCCTTCGCAAAGCCGCTCAGGCACTTGGGTTCGGGCCTTGGAAAATGGCAGGCGGTACCTCGGTTCAGCGCCACAAGCGCATCCTGCCTAAGCACATACGACAGACGCATCAGGGTTTCATCCGCTTCGATCTGTGCCAGCGCTTCCCTCAACAGCTGGATTTTATCTTCCGGCATCGCGCACCTTGTCATGGCGCTTTCAAAAAAATCAGGGTCGATAAAGCGCAAATGTTCTGGTACTTCCATGCCCACTACAAAGGGTTCCACACCCTCGGACAATGGGATGCTAGTATAATTGGCCCAAGTATGCAGCAGTTCTTCTGTGACAGTCACCTTGGGCATAGCGGATAATTCCTTGCGGTATTTGCTCATATCCACTGTTGTTTTACAAACCCGCGAGGTCTCCGCCGCACAGGCGATCAGGTGGCTTTCCACTGACCTTGCGATAGAGGTAGCAGCGTCGCCGCTGTTGTTTTCCAATAGCTTCAAAAAGTCCCGCATCAGCCCATCATCGCCGCCGTTGTGGCCGCCGGTGGTCTGGCTGGGGAAGACGATGCGGGCGTTCGTTTCGCTAACGCCTGTAGACATAAAGGGAATGATTTCAATGCGGTTGTCATAGTCGGAGCCCCGAATCTCCCCATGCTCGCACATGACCTTGATGGTGCGTGAAATGCGGTTGGTGAAGGCGCTTAGGCTGAAGGCGGCGGTGACACCGTTTTTGAACTGTATGTTTACGATTTGATGGTCGCAAACATCGTTGTCGCAGCGGTATACGCACCGGCCATAGGGGCCTTCCGCAATGGCCTTCATCAGGCCTTCCTCGCTTTGGTCAAGGGTCAAAACTGCCGCCGGCCAGTTGCCGGCAATGGGCAGATAACACTTGCGGGCGTCATAGCGGCAGCCATCCGCCGCGGGGCAGTCAAGGCATCTTGCCGTGCTGCCTCGGGGGGCATTTTCTTCTTTAAAATAGGTCAATTGCCCGAAAGAGGAAACCTGTTCAGCCTCGCTGCCGGTCAACCATACCAGCAGGTCCATATCATGGCAGGATTTTTGCATGATGATGGGGCTGCTGTCATAGCTCTTGCGCCAGTTGCCCCGCACAAAGGAATGGGCCATATGAAAGTTGCCCACGTTCTCGTTATGCACAATCGAGACCACCCGGCCCAATTCGCCGCTGTCAACAATGGCCTTCAAGGTTTTGAAAAACGGTGCGTACCGAAGCACATGGCACACCGTAACCGTACGGCCTGTTTCTTCCGCCCTTTTTGCGATACGCAGGCATTCCAACGGATCGGGCGAAACAGGCTTTTCCAGCAGCAGATGATAGCCCAGGTCCATGGCGGCCATGGCCTGGCGGTAATGGTCCCGGTCCATGGAGGCGATGATCAGTGCATCACCAAGCCGGTCTGCGTTAAGCAGACCCTCCGCACTGTCGTACACATGCTCCGGGGGAATGGAAAAGGCCTTCGCTGCGGCTTGGCGCCGCAGTGCGTGGGGCTCTGCCACCGCCACAATTTCAGCCAGTCCGCTTTTCTTGGCGGCCTCTCCGTAAATCATGCCCCGTTGTCCGGCTCCGATAAGCGCAAGCTTGAACATATACGCACCCTTCTTTCCAATAAACAAGGAATTTTCCTTACGCAGGAATCACGCGGCTGGATTCCCGGCTGATAATGCTTTGCATCTGCTGAAACTTGCGCTCCATGTCTGCCACCAAATGAAGCTGCGTCCGGCAGCGGTCCAGATTGTGGCCCGGGCGGTGCGTTCGAAAGTACACATCGCCTTCCAGATAATCGGTCAAAAAGCGAAGGCCGCATTCCAGCGTCATCAGCTTGGCCGCCAGGGGCAGGGTTTCAAGCTCCAGGGGGGTGAGGCTTTCGCCGCATGCACTCAAAAACCCTCTGGCATACATTTCAAACAAAGGCAGCGATAGGCTGACACGGCCTAAATCCCGTTCGTCCTCCAGCGCGGTGGATGCTCCAAAGCGGATGGAATCGCCAAAGTCATTGCCGCAAAGGCCTGGCATCACGGTATCCAGATCCACCACGCAAAGGGGTTTGCCATTTGCTTTATCCAGCAGCACATTGTTGAGCTTGGCGTCGTTGTGGGTGACGCGAAGGGGAAGCTGGCCGCATGTAAGCATCCTGACCATGGCGCCGGCATCATCCTCCCGCTTGAGCAGAAAGTCGATTTCCGGCCTTACTTCCCTTGCGCGGCCATGGGGATCGTCATGCAAAACTTCATGAAAACGCAAATAGCGGCTGATGGTGTCGTGAAAGCCGGGAATGGTTTCTACAAGGTTCGCGGCCGGAAAGTCTGACAGCAGGTTTTGAAACTGCCCGAAAGCTACGCCGCTTTCATAAAACTCCTCTGCCGTTTGGGCTTTGTCCAGGCAGATGCTGTCTTCTACGAACACATAGACCCGCCAGTGCTCGCCCTGCGCATCCAACGCGTAAGGCTGGCCGTCTTTTGTTGGCACAAGGCGCAGTACCCGCCTTGCATCCGGGTTCTTTTTCCATAGATGGTCCGTTACGGCCTGAATGTTGTTCATCAGCGCCGGAACGTTGCGAAACACCTGCTGATTGACCTTTTGCAATATATAACGTGTGCCAAGGTCGGTTTCCAATAAGAAAGTGGTATTGATATGCCCGTTGCCATAACGGCTGCATAATACGGGCCGGCCATCCAGTTGAAATGAAAACGCCATTGGTTCCATTACTTGCTCCACAGCCTTTCGGGATAAATTCCAAGGCTTTTCCTTTCGGCGATGGCTTTTTGCACCATGGGCATATCCTGCTGATAGGTGACGCCGAACCATGTTTCATCCGTTGCAAGGACCCTTACCTTAGCGCTTCCATCCTCAATGAGCTTGTTGGGCACATAGGGCAGAAAGTATTCGCACTTCTCCGGGTCTTTGGGAAGGCGGTCAATTAAAAAAGAAGAAAATTCATTTTCAATGGCTTTGAGCATACTCATTTGAAAGCCCCACAGGTTCATGGAAACGGTTGTGCCCTGTGGTATATCGGTATAATGCTCTCCGTCCTCGGTAAAGGCAGCGCAGGCGCCGCGTTTTTCAATGCGGGTGCGTTCCACAATGGCGGAAAGAGTTCCATCTCCACTCACTTGGCACACGCCCCGGGCCACATGGCCGAACTCCGTCAGCGTGTTTTCAATCCGGTAGCCTACCATGGCATGCTCGTTTTGTTCATGCGGTTCGGATAAAAAGTGATATATGCTTTGAAATGCGCCGCGGCCGTAAAAGTCATCGGCGTTGATGGCGGCAAAGGGGCCGGTAATTTGTGGTGCGGCGCACAGTACGGCATGGGCTGTGCCCCAAGGCTTTTTACGGATTTCGGGAACGCTGAACCCTTTGGGGAGTGTATCCATGCGCTGATAAGCGTACCTTATGTTGACATACGGCGCGATGCGGCTGCCGATGGCCTCGCGGAAATCCTGCTCCATTTCAGGCTTTAGGATAACAACAACATCCTCAAAGCCGGCCATAAGCGCATCGTATATGGCAAAATCGATCAGCAGGTGCTTTTGCTCGTCCACCGGGGCAATTTGCTTCAGCCCGCCATAGCGGCTGCCCAGCCCCGCGGCCATGATCACCAGTTGCGGTTTTTGCACGTTTCTCACCTTGATTAATCAGTATATACACATGAAACGAAATGCGGACAGGAAAGTCAATAGCTTCAGGTGATGTGTGAAGATTTAGATAAGTTTCTGATAAATTTGGGCCTGTTCTGTGAAAGTTCTGGTATAATGGAATCAACAAAGTCAGCGGGGGAAGCATCATGATCGAAAACCTCAATGCACTCACAATTTCTGCCTTTGGTGAAATTCTTTTGGATGAAAGTAGGGATGGGTATGAACGATTATCTATCCATATGCACGAAAATCCAAAGGAATACAGCGTTTGGGAGCATGATTCCGTACTAATCAACAAGCCAAAGGACATGGCGCTTTTGCAGGTGTTCAATGCTTCTATAGGCCGGTCCACGACTTTCTATTTGGATAAGCCGGTTCGCTTGTTTCCGGGTATTCCTTTTGCGCTTACACCGCTGTCGCCGCCCTTGGAGGCGGAACTGTACATCAAGGAAGGGGCTGTGAAATCCACCCTGCTCATGGAAGTGCCGGGGGCGTCGGTGCTGCGCCCTTCTCTCAGCATACCCTGCCTTTATACCTTGTTTTATCAGGAAAAGCCCAAAGGCTTTTTCTTTTCGGGGGAAAGCCATGAGCCCTATGAACTGACCTATGTGGATATGGGCCGGCTGCATTGTGTGGTAGGCGGCCGCGACCTGGCTCTTTCCCAGCAGGAATTGATGCTCTTTGCACCCAGGCAGTGGCACATGCAGTACGCCCAGGCAGACATGCCGGTAAATTTTGTCACCATTAGTTTTGATGTACTTCCCAACGATTTACCGCTGCCTTGCGGTGCCGTCATTCCTGCCACAAGGGAGCTGACGAACTGCTTGCAGCGAATACTAGCCTTGCAAAAGGAGGATGCGCCTTATCAGGGAGATATGATTTTGAGCTTGTGCACCCAGGTGCTTTTGCTTTTGCTTCGGGGCCAGGCCGCCCAATCAGAGCGGGAAGAGCCGGCCGCCGCGGCAGAAAACCTGCTGGTGGAGCGTGCGCTTTTGTACATTGATGCTCATTTCATGCACCACCTGACAGTGGGGGAGGTGGCCTCCCATATTCATGTCAGCCCATCATACCTGGCTACGCTGTTCAAGCGGCAGTTGAAGGTATCGCCGCTGCACCATATCCAGCGCCTTCGCTTAAATCAAAGCAGGCAGCTGCTGGTCAAAGGGGAGGAGAACATTGCGCAGATATCCGCGCGGCTGGGCTATAAAACGCCGCAGCACTTTTCCAGGGCGTTTAAGGACGAATTCGGCTTTTCACCCCGGGAGTTTGCACGGTCCCTAAAGGTGGCCGCGGAGCCGCGCAGTAAACAGGCTGCTTCTCCCAAGGGGAAGCAGCCTGCATAATGGAAGCAAATGATCTATCTTATACAGGTATGCGATTGCATAACAAACCGCTATGTACTATAAAATCCATATTGCGCCAACCAACGATGCCAAGGCAATTGTTAAGAACAGGGCAATGGCGTTCATAACCTTATGGGTGTTTTCCTTGCAAATTTTATGGAACATAAAATAGATCCCAAGACCTGCAATACCGCCGATAGTGTTTGCTATTACATCCGTAATGTCACTGGCTCCAAGCGCAAAAATATACTGAATGACTTCAAAAAACAGGCTTGTCAAAATGATGGGCACAATCAGTTGCAAAAAGGTCTTCTTCTTGCCCAGCATGCTGATATAAATGCCAAAGGGCAGAAATGCCAATCCGTTGTAAATGATTTCGTTATAGCTTGGTCTCCCGTTTAAGTGAAGCATGGCGCCAAATGGGATGAAGTTCATGCTTCTTTCGACGTCCATCACAAAATTAAAATGATAGTGCAAAAATGCAAATGATAATCTGGTCTTAAACAATATGATTCCTGATAGCACCAGCAGATATAGGATGAATAATGTTATCGTCATTTTTCTTGATTTCATATGTTATCCTTTCAATTTGTCAGATTCAATACTATTTTCCATTCTACCATATCTGTCCCACCGGCGGAAGTAAACAGATATATCTTTATACAGATCATTTATTTTGGTTCCCCTCTTGACAAAGGAACTAGGGGAAGGTATGATAGCCACAATCATATTTCATACCAATTAAGTATGTTAGATGTGAAATGTGAAATTCCGCATTATTGGGTGCGAAAAGGAAGGTGGCCCATCATGCAAATGTTTGTCTCCGCGATCAAGTGGGAGATCGTCTCACCCCTTCATGTGCGAATGTGCTGCTGTATGTGTTGTTGCTAATGGCATATCCGCATACCAACAAATCACAAAAATGAAGGAGAGACTTGATTTATGAAGCGTTTGCACCGTTTGGCCGCCCTGGTTTTGGCTCTTGCCCTTTTGCTGACTCTTACAGTTACCGCCTTTGCCGCTGAACCCAAGGTGGTGTATGTGGGCACCGAGGCCGCATATCCTCCCTTTAACTACACCACGCAAACCGGTGAGGTGGATGGCTATGACGCCGCTGTCATCCGCGCCATAGATGAGCTGATTCCCGAACTGACGTTTGAATTTGTGCCCACCTCCTGGGATTCCATATTCGTCGCCCTGGAATCCGGCAAGTTTGACATTATCGCCAACCAGATCAACAGGAACCCCGCCCGTGAGGAGAAGTATCAGTTTGCTAATCTGCCCTACTCCTTTGCCGGCAACTCCATCATTTTCAAGGCTGGCCGCACCGACATCAAGGGCATTGCCGACCTGCATGGCAAGATTGTGGCCGCCGGCGTGGGCAGTTACAACACCACCTGGCTGGAAGAATACAATGCAAAGAACGGCAACCCCATCACCATCAATTACTATGACGGCAATGTTTCCCTGATCCTGCAGGATATCATTTCCGGCCGTGTGGATGCCACCCTTAACAGCGAGGTTACCACCAGGCTGATCGCCGAAGAGTTGAAGCTGGATCTGGGCTATACCCTCATCGATGACACCGGCATCACCGAGCAGTACCTGCTTTTCTCCAAGAGCGAAACCGCCAATGAAATCAAGCCGCTGGTGGATGCGGCTTTGAAAACACTGGTGGAAAGCGGCAAGCTGGGTGAACTGTCCACCCAGTACCTGGGTGCTGATTATTCTACATTGGATTCTGTGAAAGCCATTTTACAGGCACAGATGCAGTAAGCTTTTCCAATGTATCTGGCCGGGCAGGAAGCCAATGTTTCCTGCCCGGTTTCATGTGTTAATCAATGAGGGGGCTTGTCATGGGGAATATATTTGACGTAAATTACATGCTGTCCACAGTCCCGCAAATACTGCCGTATCTGCCGGTAACGCTGGGGCTGGCCTTTTTGTCTGCTGGGTTTGGGCTGATCATCGGCTTTTTAGTCGCATTGGTACGGTATTTCCGCATAAGGGTTCTCTCCGGTATATGCAAGGTCTATGTATCATTTATCCGCGGCACGCCGATGTTGGTGCAGCTTTTTTTGGTTTATTACGGCATTCCCATTTTGCTGGCCAGTATCAACCAATCCTTTGGTACAAACTTGAATGTCAACCGCATCCCTGCGGTGATATTCGCCGCAGTGGCTTTTTCCCTAAATTGCGGAGCTTATATGTCCGAAACCATCCGCAGCGCCATGCTGTCGGTGGATGCCGGACAATTGGAAGCCTGCTATAGCGTGAACATGTCCACCCGGCAGGCCATGCTGCGGGTGATTCTGCCACAGGCGTTTACCGTGGCGCTGCCTCCTCTTGGCAACAGCCTGATTTCCATGGTCAAGGAAACGTCCCTGGCGTTCAGCATTTCCCTGGTGGATATGATGGCCCAGGCCAAGCTGGTGGGCAGCCGGTCCTTCCGCTTTTTTGAGGTGTATGTGGTGGCCTCCATATTATATTGGTGCGTGTGCATCTTTATTGAACAGGCGCTTTCCTTCATCGAAAAGCGGATGCGCTGCTATGAGAGGGGGGCCGCCAAATGATTGATGTAAAAGGCCTCAAAAAGGCGTATGGCGCTGTAAAGGTTTTGCAGGGCATTGACCTGCATATTGAAAAAGGCGAGGTCGTTACCTTGATCGGGCCCAGCGGCGCAGGCAAGACGACGCTTTTGCGCATGCTCAACTGGCTGGAAAAGCCCGACGCGGGAGAAATTACCCTGGCCGGCAGCACGATCCACGCAGATCATGCCACGAAAAAGGACATATCCATGCTGCGCGCTCAAAGCGCCATGGTCTTCCAGCATTACAATCTGTTTCGCAACAAGACAGCTTTGCAGAATGTAACCGAAAGCCTGATCCAGGTAAAGAAGATGAATCGAAGGCTGGCGGAGGAGATTGGCGTTACCCTTTTAAATCGTGTTGGGCTGATGGACAAAAGGGATGAGTACCCTTCCCGCTTGTCCGGCGGCCAGCAGCAGCGTGTAGGCATTGCCCGAGCGCTGGCTGTGGAGCCCAAAGTGATGCTTTTTGATGAGCCTACCAGCGCGCTGGACCCGGAGTGGGTGGGGGAAGTACTGTCGGTCATGAACCAGATTGCGGCCGATGGCATGACGATGGTGGTGGTATCCCACGAAATGCGCTTTGTACGCAGCGTATCCAGCAGGGTGCTGTTCCTGGATGAAGGATTGATCCTGGAGGATGGCCCGCCGGAGCAGATTTTTGAACATCCGCAAACAGAACGCACCCGCAGGTTTCTTTCCCAAGCGAACCTGGCAAAGGCCTAATGGTGCTTGAGGTGACCGGATAACGGCGAGCCGGTCGTATGCTTGTGAGAAATGGAGTTATATGAAAAAGTTTCAACTGACTATCATCTGTTTAATCGCGGCTATGGTCATTTTACCTTGCGCTGCCATGGCAGAAATGGAAATGTCATTTCTTGATATAAGTGGAAGCGGCATGGTACTTGTGCAGGCGGATGGGCAAACCGCGCTGATTGATGCGATAGGTCAAGCGAATGCTGCTGAAATCTTCAATGCGCTCAGCGGCTTTGGCGTTTCAAAAATCGATCTTCTGGCAGAAACGACGCCGTTTAGGGGGCAGCCTGAGGACGTACGCGAGTTGCTTGAGAAGCTTGCGCCTTCCGCGATATGGCTGCCCGAAGCGGTGGAGGAGAATCAAACCGCTCAAAGCTTTTCTGGTGCCATTGTACCTGGTTCGGGACATGGATTTATGATAGGGGGCGCAAAATTGATCGCCCTGCCTGCTTCAAATGTAGCAGATACGCAGGCTCAGGCCATGGCCCTGCGCATTGAATATGGCCAGCGGACTTTTCTGCTGCTGCCGCCTGAGCAAAATATCGATAGCAGCAGTTTTTTAAACGATGGAGAAAAGAAAAAGGTAGATGTGCTCAGCGGCAATAACGGTGCATACCTCACCATTATGAATACTGCATCGCCCCTATGGTGTGTTTCGGCAGATGTGCCTGAAGCACAGGGCGCTGCCGCCAAATTGGATGCTGAGCCTATCAAGCTCAATCCTGCTCGGGACGGGGCAATTACCTTTATCACCGATGGTTCCGCAATCAGGGAGGAACATAAGTCTGGCGGCATTACCAGCCAAGGCAGCGTCAATGTCCGCAGGGAAGCGTCGGCGGCGTCCAAGCGCGTTGCGACGCTGAAAAAGGGAACATTACTTACAATTACGGGCTCTGCAGCAAGCGGAGAAGGTGTCTGGTATGAGGCTGACATTCAAGGGAAGTCTGGGTTTATTCGCGGAGATTTGGTGACCGCGCTTTCGCGGGAGGATTTGGAAAGGCTTCAAAGTGAAGCCGCCTTAAATCCCTCAAAGAAAAACAGCAGTTCGAAACCGGCAAAAGAGAGTGGGGGGCAAGAGACGCCGCCAGCGGATTGTCATTGACACTCCATACAATGCCGGCCGTCATTCCTTTTTCATTACAGGCTGGCCCGAATACCATTTCCATGCAATGTCGCCTGCAAAATAATTGCAGGCGGCATTTTTTTCTGTTTTGCCTTGCGCTGATAGGCAGTGTGGGGATGGGCATCATTCCATTCCCGTACCGGATGGATGCTATTTTATTGAAATCGAATGATTCATTCTTGTTACATCGTTAAATATGTGAAATATACCCGTTTTGCAGATGTGCTCAAGCACATCTGTCTATGCTGCCTCGCATGATGCATAAAACCTTGTATTTATGAATAGTATGCTTCAGCAGAGGCGGATCGTAATGACCCACAAACTACATATCAGGCAATAAACAAAGGCGATTTTGTGACGAAATGCACATATCGCCATACCTTTTCGCTTTTTATTGATATATTAAGTATAAAATGACAATTTTAACTGAATCACTTGACTTTTTTATATATCTAAAATACACTAATGATAAGATAAATGCGGAGATTCAATAGAGAAATGTGCCTGTGGATTGTTCACGACGCTAGACGGGGAATCCGTATGTCGTGTTCATAAATAAAAAGGAGGTAACCTATCATGCGCAAAACCCTGTCCATTCTCCTTGCGCTGGCGATGCTGATTACGCTCGCCCCTATGGCGCTGGCAGAGGAGATGACCGAGGTCGGCACCCCCCGTGCGGAAACCCTCATCGTTGAAACCCAGTCCCCGACGGATGTGCCGGGACAGTTCAACTCCTATATGCAGGGCACCCAAATGGGCTTCGGTATCCATCAGTTGATGTCTGCTATGATGTGGGAAATGGACACCGTCAGTGGCGAGCAGTTTGGCGAAGTGGCCGACGGCATGCCTGTATCCAATGAAGATTTCACCGAGCATACGGTGAAAATCCGCCAGGGCATCAAATGGTCTGACGGCGAAGACCTTACCGCGGATGACGTTGCGTTTACCTTCAACATGATTATGTCCAACCCCGGTATCAACCAGTGCGAATACTACAATTCTGTGTTCGCCTCCGTTGAAAAGGTTGACGATTATACCGTGAAGATCGTGACCAAGGAAGCTTTCCCCCGTTTGTCCCTGCGCTTTGGCGTAACCATCTGGGGCAACGACCTGCGCATCGTGCCTGAGCATATCTACTCCAAGCAGGCTGATGTCACCACGTTTAAGGACAGCGCTCCCGTTGTGGCCGGCCCTTACACCGTGAAGTCTTATGACGAACTGGGCAAGTGGGTGCTTTATGAGCGCCGCGAAGATTGGCAGAGCAGCACCGTTGGCGTTGTGACCGGCAAGATGCCCCAGGCTAAATACATCTGGGTCAAAGTGCTGGGCGATGACACCACCCGCCAAATGGCCATGATCAATAACGAAGTTGACATCCTTTGCGAAGTCACCCCTGAAATCCTGGAAGTTATGACCTCCGCTAACGACAAGATCGCTGCTTGGTACAAAGAGTTCCCCTATGCAACCAGCGATGATCCCTGCTCCAAGGGCCTTTCCTTCCAGATGGCCAAAGAGCCCTACAACAACCCCGATTTCCGTTGGGCTATCGCTATGGCGATGAACTTTGACGAAATCTCCATGAACATTTTTGACGGCGTTGGCCGTTCCAGCCCCCTGCCCATGCTCACAGCCACCAGCGCTATGCAGGAGCTGTACTTCAAGCCCTTGATGCCTTGGCTCGAGGCATTCGAACTGGACCTGGGCGATGGCACCACCGTGAAGCCCTTTGACACCGGTTATGCCGAGCGCATCGGCAAGACCCTGCGCGATCAGGGCAAGAACATCCCCACCGATTCCGCCGCTTTGATCGACATGTTCGGCTATGGCTGCTGGAAGTACGATCCCGCTGCTGCTGAGAAGCTTCTTGTCAAGGCTGGTTTGGAAAAGAAGGCCGATGGCTGGTACTTCAAGGGTCAGCCCTTCACCATCCACATGACCTATCTGGCCAACACCGAAGCCCAGGCTGGCCGCGGCGTACAGGCTGCCTATGACCAATTGGTGAAGTTCGGCCTCAACTGCACGCTGTCCAGCGAAAGCAGCGCCACCTGGGATACCAACAACTCCACTGGTAACTTTGAAATCGCCGGCTATTGGCCCACCGGTTTCATCACCAAGGATGTTTACTCCCAGATCAATGGCTGGGACGCCGACTTGATCGTGCCCCTTGGCGAGCGCGGATCCGGCCAGGGTTCCCGCTGGAACAATGCCGAAGCCACCGCAATCATCAAGGAAATGGCAAAGCTGTCTCCCGAAGATGAAAAGTCCTACGAACTGGCCATGGATTTCATGAAGATCGCTATCAAAGAGCTGCCCTTCATCGGCTTCCACTCCGGCGTGAAGTTCGTGCCTACCAACAGCACCCTGTGGACCAACTACCCCAGCGCCGAGAACCCCTACAATGGTCCCTGGTGGTGGTGGAGCTGCTTCAAGTACATCACGACCGAAATCACCCCTGTTGCCAAGTAAGCTCTGAACCTATAGCCTTGTAAAGGCTGGGCGAATCGAGGCACGCGCCGCCGCATAAGTTGCGCGTGCCTCCTTCTTTATTGTATCGGGCTGGTGGCATGCACGGCACCGCAATTGCATTTTATTGTACCGGTACGTTTGCGTTGATCTATCTGCTTACATTGCAAAGGGGTGTAGCCATTGAAATTCCGTAAATACTTCGGTCTTCGCCTTTTGACCTGGGCCCTGACCATTTTGATAGGTGTCACTTTTATTTTCTTCATACCGCGCATGTTCCCATCCGATCCGGTGGAGACCATGATCGGACAGATACAATCACGCTCCGGGCAGATGGATCCTGTGCAGATGGAATCACTGCGCAGGTCTTTGCGCGTTCAGTTCGGCATGGAAGGTTCACTGATCGAGCAATACTTTTCTTTCCTTTGGAAAGGCCTTTTACACTTTGACTTTGGCCCATCCTTGATGAGCTATCCTACTCCCGCAGGGGAGATCATCAGTACTTATCTGCCGTATACCTTGGGCTTGTCGCTGACCACAACGATATTTGCCTGGGTAATCGGAAATATCATCGGCCTGCTGGCCGGCTTCCGCAAGAACAAACGCTCCTCCAAAATATTGGAAGGCATTGCCATATGCATTTATCCTGTGCCCTATTTTATCATCGCGCTGATACTGCAGATTGTGTTCGCATTTGTGCTGGGGTGGTTCCCGCTGCAAACGACCATCAGCACCATGGGTGGTTTCGGAACTTTTATCAGTTCGCTGCTCAAAGCGTCGGTGCTGCCAGGCATATCCATTCTGTTATTGGGTACCGGCTGGTGGATTATTTCTATGAAATCTCTCTCCGGTACAACGTCTGAGGAAGACTTTGTTCTCTACGCCCGTTACCGCGGACTGTCAGAGGGCAAGATCGGCTTAAGCTATGTCTTTCGCAACTCCATTTTAACGCAGATCACAGCCTTGGCGATGGGCCTTGGCGGTGTATTCAATGGCTCGATCATGACGGAGATCATTTTCCAGTATCCTGGTGTTGGTCAACTGATTCA
The DNA here is from genome assembly GCA_023398575.1 of Bacillota bacterium. Taxonomy (GTDB): domain Bacteria; phylum Bacillota; class Clostridia; order Christensenellales; family Aristaeellaceae; genus JAEWAH01. The sequence continues at coordinate 25,153 of JAEWSC010000016.1, forward strand.
AAAAGCGATACTGCAGTCAGACTACAACATGATCCTGGGTTGTATCACCATATCCATTGTAGCCATATCCACCATGACACTGATTGCCGATTTGGTGTATCCCTTTATCGACCCGCGTATCCGCTACAATTGAGAAAGGAGGGGCAATGCGTATGAAAAAGTTCTGGAAAAACGCCAATGGCCGCTTGAAGGTCGGGCTGTTCATGACGGCTTTCTTTGTGATCCTTGGGTTTGTTGTGTTTTATCTCCCGCATATCAATCCCTTCACATTCAACACCTATCCCAAAAAACTTTTGCCCTCCTGGGATCATTTGCTGGGCACCACCAGCATGGGGCAGGATATTTTCTGGCTGCTGATTGAGGCCATTCACAACTCACTGCTGATCGGTCTGATCGTGGCCACCATTGGTACGGTGGTAGGCGTGTTGGTCGGCCTGATTGCAGGTTTTTCCGGCGGCGCGCTGGACAGGGTACTGACAGTGATTACGGATACGTTCGTTGTCATTCCCTCCCTGCCCATCCTGGTCCTCATGACCGCGCTGATGAAGGGTACCTCCACCGTGCTTTTGATGGCGCTGGTACTGGCCATGTTTGCCTGGGCCTGGCCCAGCCGGCAGATCCGCTCTATGGCGCTGTCCATGAAGGAGCGCGATTTTATCCATACCGCCTGGTTTTCCGGTGAGGGAACGCTGCAGGTGGTGGTCACGGAAATTTTGCCCTATGCGCTGACCTGGTCTCTGTCAAACTTTATGAACGCTACACTGGCGGCCATTGCTTCTGAATCCAGCCTAGCGGTTCTGGGCCTATCGCCGGCGAACCTGATCTCCCTGGGCAATATGATTCAGTGGGCCAGGGAACGGAACGCGATTTTTGCCCAGCAGTGGTATTGGATCGGTTCTCCGATTGTGGCGACGGTACTTATGTTTATCGGTTTGTTCCTGTTGATTACTGGCTATAACGATTATAAGTCCATGAAGAGGGGTAGATAAAAGATGCTGAAAATTGATCATTTGTCAACCTCTTATAAAACCATCGACGGTAATGTGCGCGTTGTCAATGATGTGGATTTTGAAATCTACGACAACGAAATCTTTGGTATCGCAGGCGAATCCGGGTGCGGCAAAACAACTCTCTTAAAAGCATTGTACGATATTGTCGAATTTCCCTTGGAAATCGACTCCGGCCGCGTGATCCTAAGCGGCGAGAAAAACGGCAAGCCCTATTCCTTTGAGTCGGGCAAGATTCGCAAAACCTGGTGGAATAACATTTCTTATGTACCCCAGGCTGCTCAAAGCGTTTTGAACCCCATCACGCGCCTGAAATCTCAGTTTCTTGATTCCATTCCCAAATCGGAAAGGAAGAACGAAACAGAAGAGCAGACCTTAAAGCGCGTTGCAAACTATCTGGAGGAATTGAGCCTCTCTCCTGATCTGTTAAACGCCTTCCCCTTCCAATTGTCCGGTGGCATGCGCCAGCGCGTGATCATTGCCCTGGCCACCTTTATGTCCCCTGGCGTGGTTTTGGCCGATGAGCCTACCACTGCCTTGGATGTGGTGGTGCAGCGCGGTATCTTGATGATGCTGATGCGGCTGCAGAAGCAATTGAAAAATACCTTGGTACTGGTCAGCCACGATATGGGTGTGCATTACCAGATCACCAACCGTATGGGCATTATGTATTCGGGCAGCTTTGTGGAGCTGGGCAAGACAGAGGATATCTTCAACGATCCCATCCATCCTTACACGAAAATGCTCATTGGTGCCTTGCCCAAGGTGGGCGACAAGAGCCAGAAGGTTGGCATACCTGGCCGGCCCCCGGCCCTTACCAATCCACCGCCAGGCTGCCGTTTCGCGCCGCGCTGCCCCCAGGCCAAGGAAAGATGTTCCAAGTGCGCGCCGGCCTTCCGCGAGGTGCGTCCAGGCCGTTTTGCGGCTTGTCACAGGCTGAACGGGGAGGTGGGGCAAGATGGCTGAAATGAAAACCAATAAGGCGGTTGACGCAGGAAAAGGCGTGTCAACGCTCCCGAAATTGCTGGAAATCAAAAATGTCAGCAAAATCTTCCGCATTGGCGGCATGCTCATGGGCAAAAAGCTGGTAGCCATTGATGACGTCTCCCTGGACATCGACGCGGGGAAGCCGGTGATTCTGTCCATCGTTGGCGAGTCCGGCTGCGGCAAATCCACGCTGTGCAAAATGATATTGCGCATGTATCAACCGGATATGGGTGACATTGTGCTTTCCGGCAAATCGTATCTGAACAAAAAGGGGTATAACCCCTTGCAGTTCAGGCTGGATGTGCAGCCAATCTTCCAAAATCCGTATGAATCCTTCTCCGCCCGCAAGACGGTGGATACGTATCTGTTCAATACGGCGCTTCGCCTTGGCATCAGCAAAAACCGCCAGGAGGCGGAGGCGCTAGTGGATGAAACGCTGCGCAGCGTAGGCTTGTCTTTGGCTGTTGTAAAAGGCAAATATCCAACCCAGTTTTCCGGCGGCGAGCTGCAGCGCGTATCCATTGCCAGGGCGCTGATCACGCGGCCTAAGTTGATTATTGCGGATGAGCCTGTGGCGGCCATTGACGCTTCCATGAAAATGAACATTGTCAATCTATTCAAAGAGCTGAAGGACAAGTACAATGTTTCTTTTATCTACATTACCCACGACTTGTCCACGGCCTATTACGTATCTGATTATATTGCTACCTTGTACCGCGGCTGCCTGATCGAGTATGGCCCGGCCAAGGAGATCATGGATGAGCCGGCCCATCCCTATACCGAGCTTTTGATGAACGCAGTGCCCAGGGTAGGGGATAAGTGGGATACGGAGATGGTAATGCCGGATACGGAGGACAAAGAGTATGCCATCTCCTACTGCAAGTTTGCTCCCCGCTGCCCCTACGCTACAGAGGAATGCAGAAAGTCACGGCCTGATATGATCAAGCTGAGCGATAGCCGTAAGGTACTGTGCTTCCACTCTCTGGTGAAGCCCATATAGAATATTTTCTGCGATCAAATTATGCTTTTGAAATGAAAGGATGTCTTCGAAATGGTTCCCCATTATGATATTAAGCAAATCCGAATCGGCACTTGCATTCCCGGTTGGTATGCCGAACAGTGGGCGCCGCCGATGATGGATTTGGGTTTTGAAACATTGTCCATCAATTTTCACATGGAATACCAGGATGTTGTAATCGAAGAACAGGGACCACGCTTAAAGGCAATGGCCCAGGAAAAGGGCGTTGAAATCACAACGCTTGGCTATTATTGCAATGCGCTTGAAAACGAGGATCACCTAAAGGGCCTTGAAAGAGCGATTGATTCTGCGCACCTGTATGGCGCAAAGGTGGTTGCAACCTTTGCCGGCGCATTTGAAGGCAGACCGGTGGACGAGGCTCTGCCACGGTTTGGTGAAGTTTTCCGCGAGCTCGCCAAGCGTGCCGAGGATAAAGGTGTGCGTATGGCCATTGAGAACTGCCCCATGGGCGGCACGTGGGATAGGGCGACCTGCAACATTGGCTTTAACCCCAGGGCCTGGGAAAAGATGTTTGATGAAGTCAAAAGTGATGCGCTGGGCCTTCAGTGGGAGCCTGCGCATCAAATGATACAGCTGATTGATCCCATCGCCCAGCTTCGCAAATGGGTGAAAAAGGTGTATCATATTCATGGTAAGGATGCAAGCATCGATCGACGGGCGGTAGAAGATTATGGTGTCTTGTGCAATACCGACTGGTATGCGCCGGAACGCACGCCTGGCTTTGGCGACAGCGACTGGCGGGATATTATTTACATTTTGCATGTCGGCGGCTTCACCGGCGACATCTGCGTAGAAGGGTATCATGACCCTGTTTATAAAATGGAATGGGAAATGACTGCGCAAAAACATGCCTTATCGTATCTGAAATGGTGCCGTGGCGGTGATTTTATACCCAACCCATGGCAAATTTGATCGCTTGCAAATGATGCAAAGGTTATCGGTGGAGGAATTTTATTATGAAGTACATGCACTCCGAATGGAAAGGGCGCCTAAACCACTGGAAGGAAACGCTCAAGCAGGATTTTTATATTCCCTTGGGCGATATCGCCATGGAGGGTTTTACCACCATGGACCATTTAACACCGGAAGAAGCCATGAAGGGGCCTTTTGCGCCTATGGCTTTCGGCACAAAATGGGGCCATACCTATGAATATTGTTGGCTCAAAGGCAGTGTGGTGCTGCCAGAAATCGCACATGGCCGCCGCATCAACATGGAGCTGCGCACCGGTGGCGAGGCCGCAATTTTTGTGGATGGAAAAGCCTTTGGTACCTACCGGGCGGATTGGGTCAGAGTGCCGTATCATTTCTCCATTGATAATACGCTGACGGTAAGCGGCGAAAATGGCCGGCGGCATGAAATTCTTATTGAATCCTATGCCGGGCACTTTTTCCCAGAAAGTCCCTTGGGTGGCTGTGCTACTGGTCCAGTCTTGCCTGGAGCGTACCAGGACCCCAAAACGGAAGGGCAGCGGGCCACGTTGGAATGCTGTACCTATGGCATCTGGAATGAGGAAGCTTATCAACTGTATTTGGATGTGGATATGCTTCACCAGATTTTGGAGCAAATTGACCCGGAAAGCCTGCGCGCTGACAAAATTGCTGCCGCTTTGGAGCAATTCACCCTGGCGGTGGATTTTGAGCAGCCTTTGGATGCGCGGATTGCCGATTATCAAAAGGCCAGGGATATTCTGCGCCCGGTCATGGAAGCCCATAATGGTTCCACGGCCCCAACCTATTATGCTGTGGGCAATGCCCATTTGGACCTGGCCTGGCTGTGGCCCATGGCTGAAACCCACCGCAAGACGGCCCGTACCTTTGGCGCACAGCTAAGGCATTTGGAAGAGTATCCTGAATACAAGTTCCTGCAAAGCCAGCCGGCGGCTTATGTCATGTGCCGTGAGCATTATCCCGAATTGTATGAGCGCATCAAGGAGGCATCACAGGAAGGCCGCTGGATCGCCGAAGGCGCCATGTGGGTGGAGCCGGATACCAACATGACCAGCGGCGAATCGCTTGTGCGCCAGCTTGTGCATGGCAAGCGCTTCTTTAAGGAAGAGCTTGGGATTGACAGCGTCGTTTTGTGGCTGCCGGATACCTTTGGCTACTCCGCCGCCCTGCCCCAGATTTTAAGGGGCTGCGGCGTCAAGTATCTGGTGACCCAGAAAATTTTCTGGTCCTACAACGAAGGCGATACCTTCCCGTATCATTACTTTACCTGGCAGGGTGCGGATGGATCAAAGATTGACACTTTCCTGCCCACCAGCTATACCTACCGCACCGATCCCAAGGAATTGTGCGAAACCTGGGGCAAGCGCGTGCAAAAGCGCGGCCTGGAAGCCTTTATGCTGCCCTTTGGCTATGGCGATGGCGGTGGCGGGCCTTGCCGTGACCACATTGAGTATGCCAACCGTGCCAAGGACATAGAGGGCGTTCCAAAAGTGAAAATGGCTTCGCCCACCGAGTTCTTTGAAATGATGGAAGCGGAGGGCGGCCCCAATCACACCTATGTGGGCGAACTGTACTTCTCCGCGCACCGGGGCGTCTACACTTCCCAGGCTGCCATCAAAAAAGGCAACCGCAAGGGTGAACTGGCGCTGCGGGAAGCCGAGGTATGGGGCATGCTGGCGGGGGCGAAGGGCTTTGAGTATCCGCTTGAAAAGATGGATGCAGCCTGGAAGAAGCTCTTGCTCAACCAGTTCCACGATATTCTGCCCGGCTCTTCCATTGCCAGGGTGTACGTGGAGGCGAGGAAAGACCACCAGTGGATCATTGGCGAAGCAGAAAGCGTGAAGGAGCAGGCGCAGCAGGCACTTTTAAAGGGCGAAGGAGTTACAGTATTCAACTCCCTGTCCTTTGCCCGTGAGGAAGTTGTAGCCTTGCCGGAAGCGTATAAAGACGGTGCGCAGACGCTGGAAGGAACGCCCGTGCCGGTGGAAGCATCCGCATCCGGCGTTCAGGCTCTTGTCAGTGTTCCCGCCATGGGCGCGGTGTCCATAAAGCCCGCCCGTGAAAAAGCAAAAGGCCCCAAAGTTGCGGCTGTACTCACGAAAGCCGGCGCTGTGCTGGAAAATGATCTTGTCCGACTAACGCTCAATGACAGGGCAGAAGTCACTTCCTACATCGACAAGCAAACCGGCCGCGAATTCGCCAAGGAGCCTATGAACAGGCTGCTACTATTCAAAGATGTACCGCGGTTATTTGACGCCTGGGATATTGACTCGAATTATGCGCTGCAGCCGGTGGATGTGGATGCGCCTGCAAAGATTACCATCTGTGAAGAAGGCGGATTGCAAGCCTCCATCACCATGGAGCGGACCTTGCTCCATTCCGTCTTCACCCAGAAGATCGTGCTGCGTGCCAACAGCCGCCGTGTGGACTTTGAGACCCATGTCGACTGGAAAGAGCTTCACCGCTTGCTGAAGGTCTCCTTCCCCGTCAATGTGGAGGCCACAGAAGCGATTAACGAAATTCAATTTGGCTACATGACGCGGCCTACCCACCGTTCCCGCTCTTATGATACGGACCGGTTTGAGGTTTGCCAGCAGCGCTACAGCGCCTTGTGCGATCAGACCCATGGCGCGGCCATCCTCAACGATTGCAAGTATGGCATCAGCCAGATTGGCAGCACGATGCAATTGACTTTACTACGTGCTGCGGCCAGCCCTGAAATGCGTGCCGATAACGGGGAACATACCTTTACCTATGCCTTTACGGCCTGGGAAGGCGCATTCCTTTCCTCGCCTGTGGTGAAGGAGGCTTATGCCCTCAACGTGCCGCTTCAGGTGGCTGGTGGTATGCTGGATACCTTCAGCGCTTTCTCACTTGATAAGGAAAACGTATTCATCGATACGTTAAAGCCTGCTGAGGACGGAAGCGGTGATATGATTCTGCGCCTTTATGAAGCAAAGAAGGGCGACACTGCCTGCAGGCTGCACATTGGCGTGCCGGCAGCCCAAATCTTTGCCTGTGACATGCTGGAAAATGTTCGAACAGAGCTTGCTTTGGATAATGGTGGTGTGGCGTTGCATTTTGGTCCTTTTGAGGTGAAAACCCTGCGCATAAAAGCGAGGGGTTGATTGCATACAGATTGCTGCTTTCATGGCTGCCGGAGGGTTTACCCCCGGCAGCCATGCTGTAAGTTTTTATCTTGTTTTGTCTGGTTTTAAAGTGAGCTTGCTGCTCGGTCTGAACTGAAAAAACTCCTGGCGGCATATGGGCAGTGTGCTCTAACGTTTGCATAGCATTGATTTGGAGTTGGATGTATGCAAAATGGCTGAAAAACTTGACTGGCATACCTGATGTGATACAATCATGCTGATATATAGGCAACCAAAGATCTAGGTCAAGGCTGGTTTTGCCAACGAATGATGTGGAGGGCTGTTAATGAAAAGTGGCGAAGCGCTGTATCTGCAAATTTATGCCAAGCTTCTCGCAGATATCAAAAGCGGCATATATGCTGACGGCAAGCCTTTGCCAACGGAGGCGGAGGCGGCCCAGCAGTACCTCGTTAGCCGCATCACCAGCAAAAAGGCGCTAACTAAGCTGGCGGAGGATGGGGTTATTGTGCGCATCCCCGGCCGCGGTTCTTTTGTGAAAAAGGATTATACGCTGCCAGATTTCACCTCGCCCAAGGACATTGGTCCGAAGGTTGTTGCGCTGCTAATGACTGGCTACAGCTATTCCTTTGGCCTGGAAGTCCTTGACGCCGCTCTGGAAAGGGCGGAAGAACTGGGGATTCATTTAATATTGAAAAACACCCGCAGCAATCAAAGGCGGGAATCGGTCATGCTCAAATCCCTCATTGAGTCCAATGTCGCGGGTATCATTGTCCAGCCGGCCCACGGTGAATTGTACAATGAGGTAATATTAAACGCTGTATATTCTAAGTTTCCTATTGTGATGCTGGATCGGTCAATGTCTGGTATTGATGTGCCTTTTGTTGGGGTGGACAATGTAAAATTAAGCCGGGAGGCTGTCAGCAAGCTGATTGATGCCGGTCACCGGAATATTAGCCTGTTGGCGCTGGAGGATGATCGATCTTCTTCATTGAAGGAGCGTATGCAGGGCTTTTTGGAAGCCTTCGCCGACAGCAGGCAGGCGGTGCAAAAGGATTTGTGGCTGACCAGCATCAACGATCTTGTAAATTACAACGAATTGGAGCTGAATGAACGTACCGCCCATGAAAAGTATGTGAGTGTCATTGCGGAGCATTTGAAGCTCCATCCGGAAATCACAGCCATCTTCGGTACGGAGTACAACGTTGCCAAGGCTGCTTGGGATGCGGTGCGAAAAATCGGCAAAAGGGTGCCGGAGGACATATCCATCGTCAGTTTTGATTTTGATTCGGGCTATATTGGGTTGCATCTATTATCTCATATCCGCCAGCCCCAGAAAAGCATCGGCGCCTGCGCTGTGGAAGTTATCAACGACATTATTCATGGCCGTATGCCTGAACGCCGCAGCTTTCTGCTGGAAGGGGAATGGGTAGAAGGTATGACCATTGCGCCGCCCAAAGATGTGTCCTGACAGAGCTGCCTTTACAAAGCATTATCCTGGTCTTTTGCATCTGCTCCCTGCCTATGTTGCAGTGGAGCATGTTGCATTTTGGCGGATCCTGAAAGCGGTAAAAGAGTAAAGCGAGTTTGATTTCTTGTCAATTCGTGAAATGATATCGTATTTTTCATCCGGCTATGGTATGATGCCATTAATCGTATACAGTGGAGGAAAGCGTATGGAACAGAACAATTTTGATGTAAGCGCACTGCTCGCGCCTCCCCAAATTATGAGGGCTAGGCGAGTGCTTTGCATTCAACCCCACCCCGATGATAACGAGATTGGCATGGGCGGTACAATTGCGGCACTTGCGAAAGGCGGGTGTGAAGTGCATTATTTGACAGTAACCAACGGCGATCTTGGAGACCGTGACCGGACTGCCACTCGCGAGCAGACGGCACAAAAGCGCCGCCGGGAGACAGAGGCTGCCGGGCGTCACTTGGGCGCGTTGGAATTTCATTACCTCTCCCATGGGGACAGCACACTGCAAAACGTGAAGGAACTGTCTACTGAAATCGCACAGGTGATTCGAAAGGTGAAGCCGGAGGTGCTGTTTTGCCCCGACCCGTATCTTCATTACGAAGGGCATTATGATCATGTGGTCACTGGATTGGCTGCGGCAGATGCCTTTCATTTAAGCGGTGTCCGCCATTTTCCGGTGGCGGATGGGCTTGTTGCATGGCACACGTCCGCCATCGGCTTTTACTTTACGGCCAAACCGAATACGGTTATTGATATCACAGCCCATTTTGAGCGCAAATTTGAGGCGATTGCGCTGCACGACAGCCAGATGGACGCACAAACGCTGGCCATGTACAGAGTGTACTTTCAAATGAAAGGCACTGAGCTGGCCAAGGACCGCGGCTTTCAGCTGGGCGAGGGGCTGAAGGTACTGTCGCCTTTACATATGCATTGCTTTGTGGATGCTGAGCATCTTTGATTGAAAAGTGGCAGGAGGGTAATACCATGAAGAACAAGCGCGTCTACAACCATCCCTGGCGGTATGCCATGGCCATGTTCGGTCTTTCCATCATGGGATACATGTACACGACCTTTGGCACCTTCTTTTACAACGACAAGCTGGGGCTTCCTCTTGCCACCATTGGGATAGGCAGTGTGCTTTTTTCCATATGGGATGCTTTCAATGATCCGATCACCGGGTTTCTTTCCGACCGTACCCGCAGCCGCTTTGGGCGGCGCAAGCCATGGCTTCTCATTAGTACGCCGATCTTTGCGGTAGCCGCCGTGTTGTTTTTCAGCCCGCCTGGAGCACTTGGCAATGGATTTGCGCTGGCGGTATACTTCACGTTTTTTTTGATGTTGACAGAAACGGCCAACACGATTGCCACTGTAAACTACCATTCGCTGCTGCCTGAACTGTTTCGCGAGACAGACAAACGAAACCGTGCAAATGCCATCCGCCAGGCGCTGCAATTGGTAGGTATGATCATTGGTGTATCGTTGGTTCCCATGATCGTTTCTGCCTTTGGAAAAATGACAGGCAGCGATGTGGGTGGGTACCGCCTTACAGCGGCAGTGCTGGGTCTTTTAGGCGGAGCTTTGATGCTCTATTCCTTTTTTGGCGTTAAGGAGAGGGATGATTTCAGCCATATGCCGCAGCCAAAGCTGTGGGCATCCTTAAAGGCTGTCTTTGCCAACCGCAACTTCTGGATGGTGTCTGTGTCCCACTTTTTTTATCAGGCAACGACGGCGCTGCTGCTGGCAGGCATTCCTTTCTTTATCAAATATACCTTAAAGCAGCCTGACAGCATGGCTACGATTCTATCTGCCTGTGTGTTTGTATCGGCCATTCCCTCCATGTATCTTTGGTATAAGCTGATAAACCGCCTGGGTACGCTAAAGGTGTGGCGTATTGCACTTCTATGGCTGGCGCTGGCGCTGGGCGTAATGTACTTTGCAAACGGACTTGCGTTTGCCTCTGTTGCCGGAATTTTGGTCGGCATTGGGATCGCCGGGGTTACAGCAAACCTAGATATGGTTAATTCTGAACTGATTGAGGCGGATTATAGGCGCAGCGGTATCAGGCGAGAGGCTACGTTCTTTGCCGCCATCAGTTTTGTGACACGGCTGTCCGGCCTGGTTCGCAGCGTCATTTTTATGCTTTTGACTGCCTGGTTCGGCTTTGTTTCCAGCGACAATCCCGGTGCGCAGCCGGGCGATGCGGCGAAATTTATGATGGTGGTTTTCCCGTTTGTACTCATGCTGATTTCTTTTACCGTATCGCAGTTTGTGAGCTTTAAGGCTGCTAATCATTCGGAGGCTAAAGCATGATTCACCCACGGGAAGATGGTGCGCTTTATTTTCAAGACCAGTTCTTTGAAAAGGCCCTCTATGACTTTGGAAACACAAGGCTGTTGGCCCAGGCAGACGGCTGCGGTGCCCTGTCACGGTTTGCCGTGGCAGACCGGTACAACGTCTTTTTGCCCGACAGTTATTATGCGCATTGCTCCATCGATGATATGGCGGTCAGCGCCCATTGCGAGAAAACAGTTTCGATGCTGGGGCGGCGGCAGCAATTATGTTTTTCGGAGCGAGGCATCGGCATTGAGTGGGATACATTTCTGGAAGAAGGTAAAACCACAATATTTCAAAAGCTGGAGATTTTCAACAGCAACGTACAGCCCATAGATTTCCGGCTTGATTTTGGTGTGCTAATCAATACCCGTGATATGGCGGCCCGTGGGCAACAGGCTCCCTTTGAGCATGTGAAGGTTGTTCAGCAAGAGAATGGATTGTACATGCAAGCCGCACCGGGGGTGGGTGTTTATCTGGCTTGTACCAGCGATGTCATTGTGCGTGAGGTGGAATATCAGGGAGTTCATCTTTCTATTCAGATACGTTTGCCGGCATCAGAAACTTTCTGCCTTCCGCTCGCTTTTCATTGGCGGGAAGAAGCGGCGATAGAAAAGAATTTTTGCTCCCGATTGCTTGCGGGTATTGACCAGGCATATGATGACGCCAAGGCATATGAACATTGGCTTTTAGATAACGCCAGCGGAGAAACTGTGCTGGAAAAGGCCCAATTTTGTGCAAGCTTGAATTGTGCGCTGACCAACTATAAGACAACAGATGGATTTGAAGGCTTTTTTGCCGGCGTGAACTATCAAAGCCCTGCCCGTACCTATTACCGCGATTCCTTCTTTACCGTGCTGCCGCTCATTCGTCTTCGGCCAGAGCTTGTGCGCAAGCAGTTGATTGCGCTGACCGGCGGCATTACGGAAGATGGTACTTGCCCTAGTGCGGTCAAGAGCGAAGGAGTATTTTGGCCGAACCATTTGGATTCGCCGCAGTATTTTATTCTGCTTTTGCATGCGTATGTGTCTTTGACAGGGGATCATGCCTTCTTAAGTGAGAGTGTGCGGGGAAGAACTATGCTTCATTGGGCGCGCCTCTTGGCCGATGCGCTTCTTGAGCGGGCGGATCACAACCATCTTCTATACCGGCAGGCCGGAAACCGCCATGATTGGGCGGACAATGTGTTTCGGGAAGGCTATGTTTGCTACGAGCAGGCCCTTTACTGCCAGGCGGTGCGCAGCATGGGCCTTATGCTAAAGATGTGCGGTAAAGATCAGGCGAATGATTATATCACACAATCTGACCTCATCGCCGAAGCCATTGAAAGCCATTTGTGGCTGGAGGATAAAGGCTGGTATGCCGACTACCGCTCCAGCGAGCACTTGGAAGACCACTTGGCGATTGATACGGTGCTAATGGCCTGGTTTGGCATCGCAAGGCAGGAGCGCGCAAGGCGGATGCTCGCTAACATGCAAGCACTTTTAGAAACCAAGGAAAACAAGGACCAACCATTTCAGGACTGGGGCGTTATGTGCTGCTGGCCGCCGTATAAATATCCCCGGCACTTGGTGGAAAAGAGCAGTTACCCTTACGTGTATCACAATGGCAGCGACTGGCCCTTCTGGTCCTGCGTGTATGCGCTGAGCAAGCGTATGTTTGGGCTTAAATGGCATTATCCAGCCACCCGCTGGTTTACCTACGGCATTGCCAACAACTGGTGCACGCCGGTGGAGTACTACAATCCGGTGTCTGGCCGCGGGTCGCTTATGCAGGGTTGGAGCGCCATGGGGGCTTTGACACTTGAAAAGGAAGCGCAAGATTGGGATGAGATTTGGCGTTCCAATGAAAATATTGGCGTTGAGGGGCACTGAAATAAGACCATACTGCGTTTGTGAGCGTTGCCAGGGCATGGACATCAAAGGTGGAGGGAGTGCTAATAGTGGAAAAGCTGCTGTTTGGCTGTGCCTATTATGATGAGTATATGCCTGAGGACAGGCTTTGCAAGGATATTCAAATGATGCTGGAAGCCGGCATCAACGTGATCCGCATTGCGGAATCCACGTGGGCGGCGGAGGAGCCGGAGGATGGGGTGTTTGATTTCACCCATGTTCAGCGTGTGCTGGATGCCACAAAGGATACCGGCATTTCGGTGATTATAGGTACGCCTACGTATGCCTTCCCGCCGTGGTTGGCGCAAAAATGCCCCCAGGTGCTGGCCGTTACCCCAAAAGGCCGCGGCAAGTATGGTGCCCGTCAGATCATGGATATTACCCATCCGGCCTTCCGATACCATGCCGAGCGCATTATCAGAAAGCTGATGGCGTGTGTGCGGCCCTATCCCCATGTTATCGGCTTTCAATTGGACAATGAAACAAAGCATTATCATACCAGCGGCGAGAATGTACAGCGGGCTTTTATAAGGAACCTTCGCCGTACCTTTTCAACCACCGAAGCGATGAACAAGGCATTTGGTTTTCAATATTGGAGCAATGCCGTCGACGCCTGGGAGAATGTGCCCGATCCTACCGGCACCATTAACGGAAGCTTCGCGGCGGAGTTTTCAAAATTTCAGCGGAGCTTGGTGGATGAATACTTAAGCTGGCAGGCGGACATCGTGCGGGAGTATGCTCGCCCGGATCAATTCATTACCCACAACTTTGATTTTGCCTGGCGCAACCATTCCTTTGGCGTGCAGCCGGATGTGAACCACAAAACGGCCTCCAGGGTGCTGACCATTGCCGGCTGTGATATCTACCATCGGTCGCAGGACCAGCTGACCGGCAAGGAAGCAGCCTTTTGCGGTGATTTGACCCGGGGGCTAAAGCATGATAACTATCTGTTGCTGGAAACCCAGGCCCAAGGGTTTCCGGAATGGCTGCCCTATCCCGGGCAGTTGCGGCTGCAAGCCTTCAGCCATCTGGCCAGCGGAGCAAACAGCGTCATGTACTGGCACTGGCATTCCATACATAATGCCTGCGAAACCTATTGGAAAGGCATTCTGAGTCATGACCTTGCGCCCAACCGTGTGTACCGGGAAGCGGTCACCATCGGACGTGACTTTGCCAGGCTGTCAAAACACCTGGTGAATCTCAAAAAGGAAAACAAGGTCGCTATGCTGGTAAGCAACGAGTCACTGACGGCGCTGGAATTATTCCCCTTTCCGACAGGCCCAAGCGGCGATAAGACCGGGTATAATGACATCCTCCGCCGTTGGTGGGATGCTATGTATGATATGAATATACCTTGCGACATCCTCTTTCCCGACGATGCAGAGGTGTTTGGCAAGTATGCGATGTTGCTGGCCCCCGCCCTCTACAGTGCGCCGGACAGCTTATTGAATGTGCTATGTAATTATGTGCAGGCTGGCGGAACCTTGGTCACAGGCTTTAAGAGCGGGTTCACCAACGAACATGTGAAGGTCAGCCATCAGGCGCAGCCTCATATTCTGCACGAATGCTGCGGCATAACGTATGATGAGTTCACCATGCCTGTTCAAGTGGGGATAGACGGGGCAGACTTGGGGCTAACCCCAGAGGGCTGTCAGGCTGAAACATGGATGGAGCTGGTGAGGCCAACTGGCGCAAAAGCTCTGGCCACGTACTGCCATCCTTTCTGGAAGGACGGCGCGGCCATCACCGAAAACACATCTGGGAAAGGTACAGCCTTTTACATCGGCTGCCATATGAGCCTTGATGCTTACAAGGCCATTTTCACCTATGCGCTGAAAAAGACAGGCTTGTGGGGGATAGAGCAAAACGCTGCCTTCCCGCTTGTTATACGAAGCGGCGTCAATGAACTGAACAGAAAGGTACTGTACTATTTCAATTATTCCGGTGAAACTGTGGAGCAGGCTTATCTGCACCGGGATGGGCTGGAGCTGGTATCAGGTGCTGCTGTGCATGAGGGCGAATTACTAAAGCTGCCGCCTTGGGGTTTCGCCATCATTGAGGAGTTACAGGCGGCAGGACATAACTAAAAACTGACATATAAAAGCCGCCCCGTAAAATAAGCAGGGCGGCTATTGTTATGCATACGAAAGTAATTTTCTGTTGCTGCTAAGAAGACGTCGTTATTGACGCTGTTGATGACCAATGCGATTTTTAGGTGTGACCCACCGTCAGCCGGCGACCTGCAAAAGTGTTTTCACATAATCATAGCTCACCGCAAGATCGTCATAGCTGTCTCTGTCATAAGCATAGTCGTGGTCCACCATCAGCCATTGGGGGTTACAAGCGAGTATAGAGGGCATGAGCGCCGGGGTGTTGACGCAGCCATAGCCTGTGGGGCGAAAGGTGAATCCGGCTTTATCAAGAAACACATCCTTCAAATGAATCACCTGAATTCGGTTCTGATACTTCTGCAAATAGACTTCGGGGTCCTTGCCCGCCACCACCATCCAGCCGACATCTGGTTCAAATACAAGTTCAGGTACAGCGTCAAGCATCCGCTGTGCGAAGGGAACTTCACCGAGCATGTCAAAATCATGGTTGTGATACATGGGCACAATTCCGGCCTTTTTGCATAAACGTGCTGCTGAAGAAAACTGCTCCGCAAGCGTGTCAAAGGGTGTGTTTTCTGCCTGGTCCTTGGAACATGCAAGGGTGATGCGCCGGCAGCCGATGGTCAAATGATCCAGTAAAACGTTATCTGCGTTATTCAAAAAATCCGACACTTGTACATGATCGCCAAGAGCCTCAATATCAATGGATTTCAGCATGGCTGCCAGTGCGATTGGTTCCGTGCCGAAAAAGCCCAGAAGCTCCGCTCCTTCATAGCCGATGGCCTTAAGCCGGCCTAGGGATTGATTCAGGTTTGCCTTTGCGTCATCCCGTATAATATAGGTACCCACGCCGATTTTGATGTTTTCCATAGCTGCCTCCATATGCCGCATTCGCATTAGCGCGCCACTTTATACCTGTCATTTTCATCATAAACGTGCCGCGGGTGTCTGTCAATCACCTGTCAGTAATACATGCGCGCTCATGCCGGGCGGCAAACCACAAAGGGGTTTCGCCTGCGGCGTACGGAATTGTAAGCAAATAGTACAATCCGCAAAAAAGCGGGGTGGTTACTTGCTTTTTAACCACCCCGCTAGATCGGGCAAGTCGTCAGCCCTTTACCGCTCCGGCTGCAACACCTTTTGTGATTTGATTTCTGAAGATCGAATAAAAAATCAAAATGGGAATCAAAGCGACTGTCAGCGATGTGAAAAGCTTTCCGTAATCCGAGCCCAACGCGCCTGCGTAACGACCGACCATGTAAGGAATGGCCTTGAGCTTTTCGGAGGATACCATCAGGCTCATCAGTATAAATTCATTCCACGTTCCGGTGAAGGTGATGATCGCAAGGGTGACCGAAACGGGCGCGCACATCGGTAGAACAACCTTTGTAAAAATCCTCATAAAGCCTGCCCCGTCTATTCTTGCCGCTTCCAACAATTCATCGGGGATACTTCTTTCAAAATCAGTACATAAGTAGACACCCATGGGCAACCCCAGTGCGATGTAAGGGATCAGCACCGCCCAACGGGTATTGTGAATTCCTGCCGCACTCACCATCAGAAAGAGGGGAATCAAAATCGACTGCAGGGTGAGGAGTATGCCAACAATAAAGAGTCCATGCAAAAGCTTTGTGATCTTGAACTGTAATTTGGCAAAAGCAAATCCGGCCATGTTGGATAATAGCACCACACCGACAACCGTCACGACCGAATAGATTACGCTATTATTGAAGAAAGTAAAAAAGTTGCCTTGGTTCATGACAAAGGAATAATTGCCAAGGTATAAAGAGGGGGGGAAGGAGAGCTTGTTGGTGGTCAAGTACGTCGTATTGGTTTTGAAGGACTGCAGGATCAGCCAGAAAAGTGGATAAATCGTCAGTGCCGTAAAGGCAATCATGATTGCGTAGACAATGATTTTGGCGGGTAGGGAGATATTTTTACTTTCCATGGATTATACCTCCTTTTCCCTGAATACTTTTCCCAGACCATTGGTAATCAAAATGAGCACAACGCTGATGAGCACCATCACCGTGGAAATGGCATTTGCCAAGGGATAGTTCGGCGCCCCATGAAACGCTGATTGATACATATATAGTGAAAGCACCCGCGTTTGACCTGCCGGACCCCCGTTCGTCATGGCATAGATCAGATCGAATGATTTCAAAGAGCCTGAGATCGCCAGGATTGCCGTGGTGATGATCACGCCGGAGAGAGCAGGCAACGTAATATGCCACAGAATCCTGGATTCCTTCGCGCCGTCTATTCTGGCAGCTTCGATCACCGCTGGGTCTATGCGCTGCATATTGGCCAGAAAGATGATCATGTAAAAACCTGTGAACATCCAAAGGATGACGATCAAGACGGGAAGCATGGGGTTGCTGCTCATTGCGAAAGCCGCAGTAGGATCAAAGATACGGCGGATGTCCATCAGAACCGAGTTCCGTCCGTAAATGATTGCGTTAAACAATACACCGATGATAATCGACGAGATCACGTTTGGCAGATAGATCATCGTCTGAAAAAAACGGGTTCCTTTTTTGATGAGGTTTCGCGCGAGTATATACGCCAGCATAAACCCAAGGGGGATCTGGCCGAAAACCGAGACGCCTACGATCAGCATGTTGTTTTTCAGCGCCGTATAAAAGCTATGAGCCGGTTCAGTAAACATCCAGACATAGCTTTTTAAACCTACAAATTGAATATCCGGGTTGCCGAAAATCAAACCGCCATTGTAGTTGGTCAGGCTTAGCAGAACAGAAAAGATGGTTGGAAAGGCCACGACAGCCAAGTAGATGGTTACGGCAGGTAAAACCAATACCGTATATGCAAGTCTTTTCTCACCTTTGGTTGTCATTGTGGCCTCTCCACCCATTCATTTATTTAGTAGTTGACGCAGATACAGCCGCTTACTTGGAAGCTTTCCAGGCATCAAAGGCATCCTGGGTCGCTTTCGCAACTGCATCGGGGGTCTGGGTGCCCAAGCCAATGGCCTGCAGGCCATCGTTCAGCGGCGTATACACGGGGCCTTCAAAGACGCCGTCGATAACCACAGTCGCCTTGTCATACTCTTTGGCCAGATTCGCCATGGCGATCTGCAGGGGTTCAAGGGTCAG
This sequence comes from Bacillota bacterium, assembly GCA_023398575.1. Classification (GTDB taxonomy): domain Bacteria; phylum Bacillota; class Clostridia; order Christensenellales; family Aristaeellaceae; genus JAEWAH01. The sequence goes on from JAEWSC010000016.1 coordinate 43,168, forward strand.
AGACGCGTAATCGATATCGGTACGGGAGGGAGTGGCCAGACCGCCGGTAGAGAGCCTGTATGTCTCGACCTCATTGCCGGAGAGCCATTTGACCAGCTTCCAAGCTGCTTCCAGTTTCGGGGAACCGTCTTCCAGGGCGGCACTGATACCAAAGCCGGTGGCCAGCACAGCCGTGTTGGACTTGTTGAACTTCACGCCTTCCACATCGATCTCCGGGAAAACGGTGATGAGGAATTCGTTCTGCTTGTCAGGAGCGATCAGCGCCTGCCCAGTGGTTTTGTCGGTGATGAAAGCGCCCATGCGCCAGTCACCATCAATATAGTAGGCGGCGGTATTGGTGGCAAACAGGCCGGGGCCTTCGCCGTAACCAACAGCCAGGGTAGATTTGTCCAGAACGCCATCTTCGTACATCTTCTTAACGAAGTTCAGCGCGGCAACAAAATCAGCATCGGTGAATTTGGCTTCGCCAGCGAGGATCTTCTTCTCCCAGCCTTCGCCGCAGAAACGGCCGGCGATCATGGAGAACAAGCAGGACTGCATGACCCATGTGTCCTGGCTGGGCATGAGAACTGTCTCATAGCCCTTGGCCTTCAGCACGGGAACCTGGGCTACCAATTCGGAATAGGTCTTGGCGGGTTCGAGGCCGCAATCCTTGAGCACGGCCGTGTTCACATAGAAGGCATGCGTCGCGGTGATACCGGACGGGATAATGCCCAGATAGCCGCCTGCCTGTTGGGCGGGATCCAGCGCCATCGGGAGATAGGACGAGGCAAGCGCATCGCGCTCAACCAGGGGTCCCAGGTCCTTCAGCAGCTTCTTGGTGTGCAGCGTGGTGGAACGGCCAGAGGGCCAAGCGTAGACGACATCGGGCAGATTGCCGGCCGCTGCGTACGCTTCAGTCGCCTGATGGAAGGGGTCGTTGAACTCGTCCTGGATGACAAGCTTGATGTCCGGATTGGCTGCTTGGAAAGCTTCCCAAACAGTAGCGGTCTCTTCCATGGCATTGGGGCTGGTCATGTCGCGGTAGTTAAGTACACGCAGTTCGATGACATTTTCGGCGAAGCTGCTGGTTATACCAACAGAAAGCACCATAATCATCGCGAGGACAAGGGCTGACAGGCGTTTGAGTTTCATTATGACTTTCCTCCTACTTTATTCTATGAAGGCAACCCAGCCTTCTACTGCTTTTATCATGCTCCACGACGTATTATTTGTCAAGCATTGTAAGCGGGGAAAAGGGCAAAATGCTAAAAGTGCACAAAAAGCAACAAGAATGCACATCCAGAGACAATGTGGTTTGCATCTCCTTATCCGTGCGTTGTTTCCTGACGGAAAAAACGAACGGATACATTGGGAAATATGAAAAAGAATGTGGCGATTCAATTTTTTGTGTTTTTATCCGTCTGATTCAAATACTCAAAAATGTGCAGCGAATTTAAGTGATTGATGACCTCTGCTGCCGTTTCCTTGGCGAATTTGCGCAGCACATTGTGGATATGGGTTTTCAATGTGCTTGGCACAATGCACCGCAGGTCGCAAATTTCCTGCCGGGTATAGCCTTGATTCAAAAGGTTCAATATATCCAGTTCTGTCGGCGTCAGTTGGGAAATAATCTGCAGGTTGTACAACAGGCTTTGCTCGCTGGTCTTGGCCCGCTGAAACTCCCGCCGAATTTTTTCGGCAATGATGGGGCGGATGGGAGAACGGCCATAGTAAGCATCCTGTATGCAGTTGACCAGCTCCTCATGGCGGCTGTTTTTCAGCACATAATCGCTAACGCCCAATTGAAAAGCTTTGAATACGCTTTCATCATCTTCATACACAGTAAGAATTACGATTTTTGTGTCGGGCAGCTTGGAAAGAATTTGCCTTGCGGCATCCAGGCCGGCGGTCCGCGATTCCATTTCTATATCCATCAATACCACATCCGGGCGCAAAAGGGCGGATTGCATGACCGCTTCGTAACCACTTTGCACCAGGGCCACGATTTCGATGCCGCTTTCCTTTTCCAGTTCCCGCTTGTATTTGCGTAGCAGTGCCGGCATATCTTCGGCAATCAGTACTCGTATCATAGCTTTGCCTCCTTTTAGCTTATTTCACGCTGGGCAGCAGCACATGAAAGGTCGTACCCTTGCCTACCTTGCTCTCTACCGCGATACGGCCGCCCATGGAGGTGATAATCTTGTGTGTAAGGGAAAGGCCGATACCCCAGCTTTGGGTCATGGGTTTGGTGGAGAAAAAGGGGGAGAAGATATTGGTCAAATCCTTTTCCTCTATGCCGCAGCCATTGTCGCTGATGTCCAGCAAGGTCCAGCGCATGCGCGGATACAAGCCGATGGCTATTTCCTTTTCTCGCCCGTCATCAACCGCCTTCAGCGCTTCACAGGCATTTTGCATCAGATTAATCAAAGCTTGTTCCAGGTAATGGGGGTCCACAAAACCGATGGGTATTTCTGCCGGTAAATGCACGGCCAAGCTGATTTCGCCAAGACTCCCCGATGCCTTCAGTTCTTCTGCGGCACTTTCAATCACTTCATCCAAGGGGACTTGCTTCATTTGCATTACGCCGTCACGTATGTTTCTGTGTATGTCGTCCAGCCGCCGATACAGCCAATCCAAATGAGCCTGCATGTTCTGTGCAGCCTGTCCGCTGCCAGCCTCTGAAGTGATTTCCTCCAGTTCTGCGGTCAAGGAGAGGACTTCGTTTTTCATAAAGTGGCAGAAGGTACGGGTGGGCATGTTGGCTGCCTCGATGGTTTGGGCAATGCTCAGGCTCCTTGTATCCAGCTTGCCGCGCAAAATCGTCAGGCGGTAGGCGGTAAATATGAGCATACCGACCAACAGTGTCAGCACATAGGGGTATATGGCATAGACCGGAATATAGTCGCCAAAGAACAGTACTTGGTAGGTGACGATGCCTGCTTTTGATGCATAGTCGATCAACAGCCTTGGATGGTCCATGAAAAAGGTCAGGTAGGTGACAGACAGCGTTGTATGTGCCAGTAAAAACACACCCATGGAGGCACGCATTACCTTCAGCGGCGGTGCGGAATAATAGCCATAGAATACGCTTAATACACAGGCGCCAAGCAGCGCAATGTTTACGATTTTGGTAACGATGTGCAGCACATGATATAAGCTTTTGATCGCCTCCCGCTGCAGGATGTCTGGATACAGCATGGAATAGAGACGGATATGCACATAAGGGTCATACAGCGCAAGCTGCGCGGCAAAAAAGATGCCGGCAGCAATAAAGATTGCCTTCTGTGCACCCTTTAAGCGCGGCGGCCAGAACATTTGCGACAGCCACAGGTTGCTGGCCAGGAACAGTACGCAAAAAAGGTTTAAAAGGCTCAGTACAGTCTGCTTGCTTAGCGGGAAGGCATACAGAAACATGACCAGGCCCCTTGGTATGGGAAAGTACCGCTGAAAAAGGCTTAAGTGGAAGGATACCTTGCAAACATACAAGATAAAGAAAAAATAGGCCAAGCTCAGTGAAGCCAGCATGGCAATTACAGCGGCAGTCATATGGCTTTTGTATTCGGAGAAGATGAAATGGAATAAGCTGATTACGGCAACGGCCAGGAGTACAAAATAAATCACGCTGTCCGCCTCCCTTTTCCGCCATCCTATCTTGTCCCTTATCTTATCATGTTCACGCAGCTTGCGCAATTTCCTTGTCAATTTCAGCGGGACGGGCTACAATAACAGCAAAGGGGGCACGAACCAACATGAGAAAGGGTAAAGTGATGGCGCTTGTGCTGGCGGCGGTGCTCTTGCTTGGCGGCTGCTCCAGGATAGGCGGCACGGCCCAGGAACCAACCCATGCACAGGCGGCCCCTGGCGGCAAAACCACCATTCACTACTACGATTCTTCCGACAGCGCACAAATCGCCGGCAAGGCAGTGGAGGCATTTAACGCACAAAGCAGCACAACGGAAGTGGTGTTGCATCTTATCGATAACGAGCAATATGATGCCGAAATCTCGCGCATGATTCGGGAAGGGACAATGCCCGTTGATTGCTTTTATATCAGGCAGCCTTGCCAGGTCAATCAGTATTCCAGCGAAGGGCTGCTCATGGATCTGACAGCATCGGTGGCGCGCAGCGGTCTGGACCCGGCCAGCTATGGACAAACACTGGACATCATCTCCATCGCCGATACCATACCGGCGCTGCCCCGCACAAAAAGCGTATGGCTTTTGTTTTACAACCGCGATATATTTGAAAAACAGGGCATACCGGAGCCAAGCAATCTCACCTGGGAAGAATATGCGCAATTGACAAAGCGCCTCACAACCATCAAAGCGGATGGCAGTGTTCAGTATGGCGGCTATATTCCGCCCTGGACCCTCAACATTGGCGGCGTAACCGCCGGAGAATACTTGTATGATGATGAGCTGCCCTACACCAAGCGCTATGTGGAACTGTTAAACCAGCTTTATAACGTAGAAGAAAGCCATCCGGACATCACTCAGATGGAAGGGGAGTACAACCTGCCCAATAACGTTTTTCTGGATCAAAAGGTGGCCACCATGGTCAATGGAGACTGGGTGGTGTACCTGTTTAAAAATGCCTATGCCCATCGAAGCAACGCCTTCCGCTGGGGAATCGCTACTCTGCCGGTATTTCCTGATGTGCCTGGGGGAACCTCGATTGGCAACTGCTCCTACCTTGCGGTATCAAATGCAAGCCAGAAAAAAGACAACGCTTTTGATTTCATTTCCTACTTTTGTGGCGGGAGTGCGGCCGATATGCTAGCAGATTTGCCGACCTGCTCAGCCTATTATACCGAACAGAGCGCGGAGCGGTATCAGCAAAATGCCGGTGTGCCAGGTGCCCAGTATGTGTTTGATTCCTTTGTCCGCAATGAGGAGGGGGCATTCATTCGCTACCGGGAGTTGAATATTGTATTTAAGGGATGCATGATTGAATATCTAAAGGGCAGCGTAACCCTTAATAACGCTTTCCAAAACTTTGAGGATAAGCGTTTGCCCATACTCAAAGGTGAATAGAAAAGAAGGCCGCCGGGCATTGACAAAAGCTTGCCCGGCGGTCTTTTTTTGTGTCTGCGAATGGTACGATCATTGCATTTACTTCATTATAACATTCTGGACCATAAGGGATGTCACAGATAGCACAGCCCAGCAAATAAGACCCAGAGCGATCGGTTTGCCTCCGCTTTTGATGAGTTTAACAAGATTGGTGTTCAAACCGATGCATGCCATGGCCATGACAATCATGAATTTTCCCGCTTGCACCAAAAGGCCGCTGATACCGGAAGGTATGGTAATAAAGGTGTTTAAGACGGAGGCGGCCAGGAAATAAAGCACGAACCAGGGAAAAATTTTTGCGATACTCCATTTGTTAGTTCTATTTCCTTCCGCTGATTTTTTGGACGTATAAAGCGCCAGCAAAAGCGTAATAGGCACGATCAAAAGCGTTCGGGTCAGTTTTACGATCACGGCCAGATCGCCGGCAGCTTTGCTGTAGGTATACCCAGCCGCTACGACAGAGGATGTATCGTTGATGGCGGTACCAGCCCATAAACCGAAGCTGCTATCGCTCATGCCCATGGCGTGTCCAAGAAAGGGAAACAAAAATGCAGCAATCACGTTAAACAGAAAGATAGTGGAAATGGCATGGGCGACTTTGTCGTCTTCCGCCTGTATCACCGGCGCTGTCGCTGCGATGGCTGAGCCACCGCAAATGGACGTGCCCACACCGATCAGCGTAGCGGTTTTGCCATCCACTTTCATCAGCCGGCCGGCGATATAGGCTGCCGCAAAGCTTGCGGTCAGCGTAAATGCCATCAGTACAAGGGTCTGGCTGCCAACCTGAAAAACACGAAACAGGTTCATATCAAATCCCAGTAACACGATGGAGTACTGCAAAAGCTTTTTGGATGTATACTTGATGCCATCTTCCAATGACGCCGGGCGCTTGAAAAAGGCCAGCAGCATGCCAAAAAGTATGCCAAGAACCGGGCTGCCGATAACGGGAAAAGCCTTGCCGATAAGATAAGCGGGCAGTGCGATGGCTGCCGCGAGCAGAATGCCCGGTAGCTTGTTCAAAAGGTTCGTCATATGCGATCATCTCCCAAGATTGTATCATACGTCCTTTTTTTATGGATTGCAAACAGTGATTGAGCAGAATGCGCACTTACCTAAAAAATTCTTTCGACTTTGATAGGGGTGTAGAAAATCTACACCCTGCTAAGACAGGTGGAAAGTGTGCACGGACACGTTTTCCGCCCATTTCCCGCGTTTTTTATACACTTTTGAGATCATTGCATGGTTGATCGCACGAAAGGTGGGTGTGCACAAGTTCCGCCTTGTTGATTTGAGCAGATTCACTATAATAAATTCAGATGGGCAAATGCCCGGATAAGAGATGAATAGGAGGAACTCTATCGTGAAAAAGATTCTGTCCACCCTGGTGGCGGTGCCGATGCTGCTGACCTTGTTTGCAGGTCTTGCCAGCGCCGAAACGCAAAAGGAAGTCCTGAACTTCTATGTTGCCAGCGATATGGACCAAACCGCCAGCGCTATTGCGGAAGCGTATAATGCTTCCCAGGACAAGGTGGAAGTCAAGCTGAACGTGATCCCCAATGATGGCTATGATGACAAAATGAAAGTGCTCACCACCGGTGACAGCGACATCGATGTGTTCTGGGTTCGCACCCCCGCTCAGGCCAAGAAGTATATGGCCAACGGCGTGCTAGTGGACCTGAAGCCTTTTGCAGAGGCAGCCGGCCTGGATACCACCCCCATCAAGGCTCCCCTGGAAGCGGTATCTGATGAGAATGGCAGCTACTACGGCCTGCCCATTTCCGGCTCCTGCTGGATGCTGTTCTACAATAAGGACCTGTTTGACGCCAAGGGCCTGCCCTATCCCATCAACATCACCTGGGAAGAGTATGCCGAATTGGCCAAGCAGCTGACCTATGAAGAGAATGGCACCAAGTACTGGGGCGGCGTAGCTCCCTTCTGGACGCCGAACCTGGGCGCGGCCGCCCTGGGCGAATACCTGGATGCTCCCGAACCTATGGAAAAGACCATGGAGTACATGAAAATACTCCACAGGTTGTATGTGGATGATGCCAGCCATCCCTCCATTGCTGAAATGAGCACCGGTACTTTTGACGTTAACTCTTACTTTGGCGCCGGCAACATCTACATGATGATCAACGGCGACTGGGAGTTCCGCCTTTTGAAAACCGATTTCAACTATGCCGCCGCTCCCCTGCCCGTATTGAGCAAGGATAACGCAGGCGCAAGCGCGGGTCAAAACTCCGTGCTGTCCATCTACAAAGGCTCTGCCAAGCAGGAAGAAGCCTACAAGTTTATCGCGTTCTACACCACCTCGGTGGAAGGCACCTCCATCATCGCCAAGAATCATGATGTTCCTTCCTACGCTACCCCTGAAGCCATGGCTGTCTATCAGGAAGAAGTAAAGGTCCCCGGTGTGGAATACCGCTTCTCCTCCACCATTCGCGCGGAACAAGGCACAGCCGATTACTATGCCGAAATCCTGCAGAATTTCTCGGATGAAATGCAGCTGTACCTGCTGGGCGAGGAATCTTTGGAAGATGCCTTTGCCAACTACTACTCGCTGCGTGCGGAGAGTATGGAAAAATAACTGACATTCATCTCTAAGGTTAATCTTTAATAGGGCTCTTGCATCTGGCGGACACTCCTTGCGAAGTGCCCGCCAGGTTAAAACAAGTGGAAAGGCCACTTCTTCCAAACCAAAAGGAGGACATCCCATGCAAAAAGCCGCCGTGCAAGGCATGCAGCATAAACCAAGGATGAGCAAGGCGCTTCGGCGGGAAGCCGCCGTGGGGTATCTGTACCTGCTGCCCAATTTTATTGGGTTTTTGGTGTTTACCGCCATTCCCATTATCGCCGGTCTTGTAATCAGCTTTACGGATTACAATGGCTTTACCGGCGCATTTGTTGGCCTGGACAATTACGCAAAGCTGTTCCGGGATACGCAGTTTAAGGCCTCTCTTGTCAATAACCTTGTCTATTCAGCCGCCAGTGTGCCGCTGACCATTGTGGTGGCACTGCTTCTGGCCTTGGCGTTGAACCGCAAAATGGTTGGAGCCAACCTGTTTAAAACCATTTTCTTTTTTCCAAACCTCACCTCCATGGTGGCGGTGGGCTGTGTGGCCATGCTGCTGTTTATGCCGGAAAGCGGCCCGGTCAACAACTTTCTTCGTACTTTGGGTGTTGCCGATGCTGACTTGCCCCAGTGGTTCTTTTCCACAAAAACAGCGCTTCTCACAGTAATTATCATGGTGGTCTGGAAACAGTCCGGCTACTATATGATCATGTTTATGGGCGGACTTAAAAATATACCGCCGCACCTTTATGAGGCAGCGCGCATCGATGGTGCCAACGCCCGCCAGACCTTCTGGAATGTGACCTGGCCCATGCTCTCGCCCACCACGTTTATGGTTACGATCTTGTGCTTTATCTCCTCGTTTCAAGTGTTTGACATCATCAACGTCACCACGCAGGGCGGCCCTGGCCGGGCCACCAGCGTGCTCGTGTTCCGCATATACAAGGAAGCCTTTAAAAACTGGAAGATGGGCTATGCTTCCGCTATCGCTTATATCTTGTTCCTGATTATATTGATTATTACCTTGATCCAGTGGCGGGGCCAGAAAAACTGGGTCAGCGACGACTAAAGCAAAGGGGGAAGCTTTGATGAACGCAGTGCAAGTGATGCCCAAAAGAAAAAAGCCCCTTCGCGCAAGCCGAGTGGTCATATTCCTCTTTTGCCTGCTGGTTGGCTTTTTAATGGTTGTGCCCTTTGTGTGGATGCTCAGTGCCTCCTTCAAACTAAACACCGAGATTTTTGAAACGCCTACCAGGTGGATTCCGGAAGTCTTCCGTACGGTAAACTTTGAGAAGGTATGGAATGACATTCCCTTCCCTCAATACTTTTTCAATACGGCCAAGCTGGCGGTATGCATTACATTAATGCAGCTTATGACCTGCTCACTGGCCGCCTATTCCTTTACGAAATTGCACTATCCCGGCCGCGACAAGCTGTTTGTGGCCTATCTGGCCACCATGATGGTGCCATGGCATGCTATTATGATCCCGCAGTTTATCATCGTCAAGAGCCTTGGTCTTTTTAATTCGCATCTGGCCTTGATTCTTTTGCAGGCATTCAGCGCCTTCGGTGTGTTTTTGCTCAGACAGAATATGCTTTCCATCCCCGATAGCTTAAGTGAGGCGGCGAAAATTGATGGCTGCGGCTGGTTCCGCACCTATCTGACCATCATCCTGCCGCTGACGAAAACGGGATTGATCACACTGGCGGTGCTCACCTTCAATACGGTTTGGAACGATTACATGGGGCCGATGATCTATTTGGACAGCGACAAGCTGTACACCATTCAAATTGGCCTGGCCACCTTCAAGCAGCAGTTCAGCGCAGACTATGGGGCGATCATGGCCGGCACGGTCAGTTCCATTATTCCGGTGATCGTGCTGTACGCTGTGGGTCAAAAGCATATTGTGGAAGGCGTTGCCTTCGCTGGTGTAAAAGGATAACAATGATGCGTTAGAGTGGGGGACAGTTGGGTGAAGAGCTTTGTACGTGTTCAGGGCAGCCGGCTGATGGCAGACGGCGAGCCTTTGGTGCTTCGAGGGCTAGGCGTAGGTTCCTGGTTGAACCTGGAGCATTTTATGATAGGCGTGCCAGGCTGGGACGGGCAGCTGCGCCAATGTCTCGATGCTCATTGTCCTCAATTCATGGAGAGATTCACAGAAGCGTTTTTTACCATGGAGGATGCTTTATACATCAAATCCTTGGGGCTTAACTTCATACGCGTGCCCATCAATCATCACCTGTTCTGGGACGATGAAACAGATACGAGGCAGGAATATGGATTCAAACAAATAAAAAGACTGGCGGATATCTGCGAGGAAAGCGGCCTGTATTTCCTTCCGGACCTGCATACCTCGCCTGGCGGCCAGAATCCCGACTGGCACAGCGAAAGCCGCACTGGCAGCGCCCAGTTTTGGGCGTTCAAGGCTTTGCGAAACAGGGCCGTGGAAGTATGGAGGGATATTGCATTTGTTTTAAAGGACAGCCCGGCCTTGCTGGGGTATGACCTGCTCAATGAGCCGGTGCTGCCGAAGGGGCACATTGATCTGCTGAATGAATTTTATCATGACGCTGCCGCTGCCATCCGTACAGTGGACAAGCAGCATATTCTCTTTTTGGAAGGCGACCGCTTTTCCATGGACTTTTCAAAGATCCGGCCGCTAAACGAGGATCAATGGGCGTATGCCTATCATTTTTATCCCGGGGTGTGGGATGAAAAGCTGCTGGATCCCAGCATGGGGGAAGAGGCGCGTCAAGCCGCCTTTATCGCTGCCCTGGAAGAAATCTTGCATTCCATGGGGGATTACCATGGGCCGCTTTTGTGCGGTGAAATGGGTTATGAGCTAAGCTGTCTGGACGCGGAATTCGGCGTGCGCTTGACAGAAACCACGATTCATGCGATAGAAGCACATCAAAGCGCCTGGTGCTTGTGGTGCTACAAGGACGCCCGGTTTATGGGCTTGGTTTACCCGACGGACAACAGCGGCTGGATGAAGCTGGTGAAGGATGTCCGGGTGTTGTGGGATCATCATCGGGCATCAGCACTTGGGATGGAGGCGGTGGGGACCATTGAAAAATTGTGTCCCTTTTCTCTTACGCCCGAGGAAAAATACAGTATGCAATTTATGATCCGCGCAATCGTTGCTCAAAGTGACATCCGGCACATCCTTGTGCCGGCATTGATGAAGCTATCACAAGAAACAAGAAATTCGCTGGCCGATGATTTCGCTTTTAACGAATGTGAAAGAAATCTGGGCTTGGAAACACTTCTGAAAAATATGTGCTGAGGTCGAAATGGATTGGGCCGGTACGCAGGTTGGGCCAACTGTAGCCTTAAATTCTGTGCAGCGCATGATGGATATGATATAATAGTCGGAGAAGACATTTCCCCAATAGATTGCCTTGGAAAGGTTTGTGCGCCATGCGGTACGAATGCATAAAGATATCTGTGGATTATCAAAAGGTTGGCGCCGTGCAGGATGGTTACCAGCCGGTTTTGCAAGCCATTTTACTGGAAAAAAGCCCCGAGCTTCCTTTGAACCATAAGCGGCCGGCCGTCATCATCTGCCCGGGCGGCGGTTATTCCTTCCGTTCTGATAGGGAAGGGGAGTCTATCGCCATGCGCTTTTTGGCTGCCGGCATGCATGCTTTTGTTTTGCAGTACAGCGTAGCTCCCTCGCGATTCCCCAGCGCCGTGCTGGAATTGGCGGCGGCGGTGAAGCTGGTGCGCGAAAACGCGGAAAGCTTTGGTGTCTTAAATGACCAAATATATATCGCAGGCTTTTCTGCCGGCGGGCATTTGTGTGCCACCTTGGGCACGCTGTGGAATGAGCCAGTGTTTGAAAAGGCGCTGGGCGGCGAAAGTCAAGACTGGCGGCCAGATGGCATGATTTTAAGCTATCCGGTGATCACCATGGGGGAATATACCCATCAAGGTTCAAGAAATTGCCTGTTGGGGGCAGATGCTGCTCCAGAAATGATTAATGCTCTTTCGCTGGAAAACAGGGTAAGCCTCAGTACGGTACCAACCTTTTTATGGCATACGTATGAGGACGGCGCTGTACCAGCCGAGAATTCCCTGATGTTTGCTTTGGCACTTAAGCGGGCTGGTGTGCCTTTTGAGTTGCACGTGTATGAAAAAGGCGGCCATGGTCTCTCGCTATGCGATGTGACAACAGCCCAGGGCAGTGAGCATATACTCCCTGATAATGCTGGCTGGATGGAGCAGGCCATCCGCTGGATCAGGCGCAAAGCGAATACAAACGGATGATGTAATCAGTAAAAAAGAAAAGCGCTGCGGCAGTGAGCCAAAGCTCTTTTTTCGATGAGTGCATAAATTATTGAATGCGGTAAGAAACAATCAGACAGCCAGGTTCTTGACTGTCGTTCCCTCATGCAATTGTGTACTGAGCATTATCACCTGCGGCGGCGCCTTCTCATCACCAAGCAGCGTCAATAACTGCCGTGCCACACATTCGCTGATAGCCGCCAATGGCTGCTTGACCAGCGTCAGGTGAGGATAGATGGCATCGAACAAATCCAGCTTGTCAAAGCCGATAAAGCTCAAATCACCTGGGATGCTGACTTGTGCTTCGTTCAAGGCGATAATGGCCCCCAGTGTCATGTAATAGTTGGTGACAAAAACGGCCGTGGGGCGCACTTGCATGGCGAGCAACCTTTTCATGGCGGTATAGCCGCCCTCCATGGTATAGTCCGTGTACTGTATCCAGTCTTCACACGGTGGGATAGCATGCTCTCTCAAGGCATTCAGATATCCTTCCCGGCGCTTTTGGGCCGTATAGACTTCCGGTCCGCCCAGGATCAAGCCGATGGCTTGATGCCCGCTTTCCACCAATAATTGCGTCGCCTTTTCGCCGGCGTCCACGTTATCTACGATTACTGCGCTTACCTTGCCGGTCAGCGGCTTTAAAACGCGGTCCACTAGCACGACAGGTATACCCGCGTCGATGGCTGGTGCAAGGTGCGCTCCGCTCATGTCAGTGGGCATATTGATCAGGCCATCGACACGCTTATTGATCAAAAAAGAAACAGCATCCAGCTCGCGCTTGGGGTCAGAGCGGCAGTCGCATACGATCACCGCGTAATTTTGTTTGCGGAGCATGTCCTCCACAGCTGTGATGATGCTGGTGCAAAAAGCATTGCCAAGCTCTGGAATGACGACGCCAATGGTGCGGCTTTGGCTTGTTTTCAGCCCTCTTGCAAACTCGTTGGGCACAAAATGCAGCTCCCGAACGGCTTCTTCAATAAGCTTCTTATTCTTGGGCCTGACTTTCCCGCCGTTCATGAATTTGGATATGGTGGCCAGCCCAAGGCCTGTCCGCTTGGCGATATCCTTCATTGTAGCAGCCATTTTGCATCCTCCTGTTTGTTCACAGTATATCAAACTAAATCTCAAAGAACAACGGAAAGATATAAACGTTACGCTTTGAGGAGTCAGATGGTTGCGGCAGCAAACGCAGCCATGAGGCAGTAAGCATAACATAGAAAAATGGCTTGTACTTTAATGTATAAAGGTGCTATGCTTGTACATGCTTCATGTGATATGCATCGTAGATGTCATGGGTTTCGATAAAAAAATACGATGTAAGGCAAGTCGTATATAGGATTGGATAAGCCACATTAGCAGGAGGGGTAAATATGCAATTTTCGTTGAATGGTTATGGCGCCAGTGCAACAATCGATTCCACGGGCGGAGAACTGACCGGCTACCGGAAAAACGGTATAGAATATGTTTGGCAAGGTGATCCTGCGTATTGGGCAGGGCATGCGCCGATTTTGTTTCCTGTTGTCGGCGCGTTAAAAGATGGGATTATCCGCATGGGCGGCGAAACGTACAATATACCAAAGCATGGCATCGCCCGCAAACGAGAATTCACACTGGAAGAAAAGCGGGAAGATAGTGCCGTGTTTTCACTCAGGCCCGATGCACAAAGCCTGATCATGTACCCATACCAATTTGTGCTGCATGTTACCCAACAGCTCACGGAAAATGGCTTTCATACCACCTATGCGGTAACGAATGAGGATAAGCGGGACATGCCCTTTTGCATCGGCGGCCATCCGGCATTCCGCTGCCCCCTTCAACCTTACGAGAGCTTTGAAGATTACCTATTGCTATTTGAAAAAAATGAAACAGTTCCCGCCCTGTATACCGACGGCGGCACGCTGTTAAGGCGGGATACGGCTGTGAATCTGGTGCGGGATGGTAATCAGATACCGCTCCGTTATTCCGATTTTGACATGGATGCCTTCATCATGGATGGGCCTGCCTCCCGCGCTGTGTCCCTTTTGCACAAGGTGACAGGAAAGGGGTTGCGTTTTGCCTTTGACGGGTTCTCTGCCCTTGGCGTCTGGACACCGCCTAAGAAGCGTGCGCCGTTTATCTGCCTGGAGCCGTGGGCGGGGCTGCCGGCGCTGACGGATGAAACGGGGGAGTTTTTGGACAAGCCATATGTAATGGTGCTAAAGCCAGGCGAGACAAAGCAGTTTCAATACGCAATGGAAATCATTGAGGGCTGATGCGCACAAAAATATCGTCTGTATGGAGGAACACTATGAGCACCCGTACATCTTATCGCATTTTACATGGTGACCGGGCTGTTTTTAACAATTATACACGGTATTGCGTTGGCACGGGCAGGATGGGCCTTGCATTGCATAAGGAATATCTGGACCAGCTGGCGTATGTGCAAAGCGAAGTAGGTTTTTCTCATATACGCGGTCATGGACTTTTCTGTGATGACATGGCCATTTACCATGAGCAGCCGGATGGCACAGTGGTATATAATTTCACTTATCTGGACCGGGTTTTCGACAGCTATCTTGCCCTCAATATCCGCCCGTTTGTTGAGCTTGGCTTTATGCCTTATGCGTTGGCTAGCGGAACACAAACCATATTTTACTGGAAGGGCAATACGACACCGCCCAAGGATCATGAAAAATGGGCAGAATTAATTCGCGCGCTTATCCGCCATCTTATCAATCGCTATGGTGTGCATGAGGTGGCGGCCTGGCCTGTGGAAGTATGGAACGAGCCCAACTTGCCAGGGTTCTGGGAAAAGGCGGACAAGGATGCCTATTTCCGCCTGTATGCTGTCAGCGCACAGGCAGTGAAGAGCGTACTGCCGCAAATGCGAGTAGGCGGTCCGGCCATCTGCGGCGGTGAAGGATCTCTTGGCTGGATACAAGACTTTCTCTTGTTTTGCAAAGAGAATACGCTTCCTCTGGATTTTGTAACCCGGCATCTGTACTTGGGCCAGCAGCCAGAAAAGCGCGGGCAGTATCTATATCACGAGATGAACACGCCGGAGACGATGCGCAAAGAAGCGCAGGATACGCGGGATATCATTGATAGCTTTCCTGAGTACCGCGGTATGGAGTTGCACATAACGGAATTCAATACTTCCTATCATCCCTTCTGTCCCACCCATGATACCAACTACAATGCCGCCTTGATTGCGGCGGTGCTTGCAGGCCTGGGGGACACTTGCGCATCCTATTCATACTGGACCTTCGGTGATGTGTTTGAAGAACAGGGCGTGCCGGACAGGCCTTTCCATGGTGGCTTCGGTATGGTAGCGAATTGGATGATTCCCAAACCCACACTATGGACGTTCCAGTTCTTTGCACGTTTGCATGGAACCCCCGTGCTAAAGGGCGAGGATTGTGTTCTGCTGAGAGAAGAAGATGGTTCATACTGCGGAGTATTCTGGAATCTTTGCCAAGAAACGCGGGAAAAGCGGACGGTGGAATGCTCGCTGCCCGCTGGGGATGGAGAATGGGTGATCGTGACGCGTGTTGTGGATGAGGAAGGCTGCAACCCGCTGAAAATGTGGCATGACCTGGGGGAACATGCCTCAATAAACCGTGAGGAGATTGCCCTTATTCGTGATTCCGCCCGCCCTGTTGCATCAAGCCGTACAATTCAGGCCGAGGGTGGTTGGGTTACAATTAGCATGGACTTGAAGGAAAATGCGGTGGTGTGGATGGAGCTAAAAAAGGTAAAGCGTGATGAAAGCTTTGGTTATGAGTATCCTGCTTGTCCCAGATAAAAAGCCAGTTGGCCATTTGCAGAAAAACAAGTGTTGATACGATGGCAAGCATCATCGCAAGGCTCAAGGATATTTGTGTGCATCATGCTTTAACCCCCTGATATACATTTCCTCCAGTATCGATTTCGAACGAAATTTTTAGCTAGTCGTCGTCAGCTGCAAAAGGAACGAAGGAAAGGCGATGATATGCTGCTGCTCTAAAAAGTGATATGACAAGGTCTATTTGGTCTGCCATGACAATAGTGCAAATTCTGAAAGACCAGCAGTAAGAGCGACTGCATTGACAGCAGCTAAGTTCGAATCCATGAAACCTTGTCTTAACAAACGAACACGATGAGTAAGTAGCGAAGGCAGCGATATACAATTGATCCAAGCGTATCGTAAAAGCGCATTGGCTTACCATCAATGCGTTTTTACCATATGTGGTGTATATGTAAGTTTTCAATGGAAAGTGACTGTGAATCGGGATAAGCCTGGGCAATGCCACTTTGCCCTTCACGCCGGACAGGTATGGATATGTTATGGAGCGTACGAAGCAAAAAGAGTGTAAATCGCATCGAGGCGTTCATTGAATCAATTATGTCATAAAAATGCTGTAAGGGGTTACTGATAGGATAGTCGCTTGTTTCGTGGCATAAAAAAACCCGGGAACACTCGGTTCTACGGGTTTCTATTTGGCGGAGAAGCCGGGATTTGAACCCGGGCGGCGCTTATCGCACCCTACTCCCTTAGCAGGGGAGCCCCTTCGGCCTCTTGGGTACTTCTCCATGTAGCCGGCAGACTATGTAACTTTTAGAGAAAATAATGGCGGAGAGAGAGGGATTCGAACCCCCGGTGCCTTTCAGCATCACTGGTTTTCAAGACCAGCGCCATCAACCGCTCGGCCATCTCTCCATCTATAAAGAACCAGCGAAGGTTATTATATCAGGGTTTTGAGGTAAAGTCAACGCCAAAAGTGCACTTTTAGGGGATTCGGAGGGGTGGTTTGGGCTCTTGCGGGCGGTTTTGGGCAAAAAAGGTCTTTGGTAGCGCTGGTCCAGGGACATATGTGTGGGAAATTCTGGACGAAAAAAGCAGTGCTATCTTGATAAAACCAGTGCTATCTGGAGGATGGCTTTCGAGGTGGATGTCATTAGGATGTCAAGTTGACACCCGTCCAGCTGTACTAGCATCTGCCCTACAACCTCAATCCCATTGAAATGTTCTAGGGAAGTCAAGGGCATGTTTTCCGCATTATTTTCTTAATTGGATATATATTTAGAAGGACTTCAGCGTTCCTTTGTTGCTTGCGATATCATAGACCCACTGGTCGCCTGTCGGGCTCACAAAAGGGCTGATTGCCGAAATCTCAAGTATCGTACGCTCCACAAAATCCGTGTGGTGGAGCTTGTAATTCTTCGCGAATATCTCGCAGCACTGTTTTAAATCTGCACCATCAGGCGGGTAGAGCGCCATCGGGACCTCGCTCATGTCCAGCTTTCCCTTGGGATTTCCACCAGAAATAAGGTTAGCGCTGCCGTTTTGGGCTTTGCCCGCGATGAGGAAGCAAAAAGGCGACGGGACTTTCAAATTATCCAGAACCCCGATGCTCTGGATCTTTTGATAGGCGTCCCGTATGATTCTCGCCAAATCATCCGTTGTTAAAGTCTCCTTTTCGGCCAGATTGGCGACATCCATTTCCACCAGCTTTCCAAACACCGCGTTTCCAGCCGAGGCAAAGGCCAGCTGGCCGTTTATTACTACGACTTTCTTCATGTTGTCGGATATCAGTTGGCCATTCTTTCCCGAGCCCCGCTTGTCGGCGGCGAGAGTAATTTTCATCTCTTCTTTTATAGCGAATATAACACTCATGCTCAACCTCGTTCTGTTGCAGATTTCTCTGCCTTATAAATTCCTTTGTCTCGCTTAGACGCAAATCCCAATTCATTTGTAGAAGGGCGATATTTCACGTCTTTCAAGCCAGCTTCACAGAGAGGTGCCGTCGTTTTTCGATTCCGATGATCTCTGCCTCATGCCTGTAATAATTGCAGTATAAACTATTCAGTAAATTAAGTCAATCTTTACCAATTATGAGGTCCATTTATCACGGTTTTCATACCAAGCTGGACGTAATTATCGGAAGCGAGTTGGTTAGATATGCACCAATGGCATGTTTTGTTGTCTGAAGGAAAAAGTTTGTAGAGACAATGTAAGGGCAGTAAGATACCTAAACCACTACATGGCCATCATGGATCGGCTATTTTTTATTGCCTCAAATTGGATAGCATGCTATACTTTCGGTGATATATTTCGAATTGCCGTCAACGTTTTCTTAATATACGCATTTTTCGATGGGAGTAAAAGTGAATGATCACAGGCGAAATCAAAAACAAGGTAGACAAGATATGGCTGGATATATGGGCCGGTGGTATCACAAGCCCCATTACTGTAATCGAGCAGCTAACGTATTTGATGTTTATCCGTTCCCTGGATGAAAAGGAGCTGGCGAACGAAAGCTTTGAGGCTGCCAGCGGAATAAAGATGCCCAGGGTTTTCCCGCAGGATGCAGGCGGCCAGGCCATGCGCTGGAGCAAGTTCAAAAACCGGGATGCACGAGAGATGTACGAAATCGTACAGCAAAAGGTATTTCCATTCATCAAGACAATGAACGGCAACGGGGATGAGACGGCTTTCTCCCGCTACATGCAGGATGCCATGTTCCAGTTCCCTGAGGGCAAGAAGCAGCTTTTGCAAAAGGTGGTCACCGGGCTGGATGAGCTGTATGAGCACGACATCGCTGGCCGGGATATGCTGGGTGACTTGTATGAATACATGCTCAGCAAATTGAACACCGCCGGCCAGAACGGGCAGTTCCGCACGCCCAAGCACATACGGGATATGATGGTACGCCTGGTGGCCCCCGGCCCCGAAGACCGCATTTGCGACCCGGCCTGCGGCACAGCGGGCTTTCTGGTATCCTCGGCGGAATACATACGCGAAAAGTTTGAAGCACAAATGACCCAAAGCCAGTGGGCACATTTTGCCGGGGAAGGGTTCACAGGCTTCGATTCCGATGCCACCATGCTTCGCATTTCCGCCATGAACCTGATGCTGCATGCCATCACCCATCCGGATATCCACCAGGAGGACAGCGTAAGCAAGCAGAATGAAACCTCCGCCAAGTTTGATGTGATATTGGCCAATCCCCCCTTTACAGGCAGCATTGATGAGGAGAGTATCAGCGATACATTAAAGGCCGTATGCAGCACTAAAAAGACGGAACTGCTTTTTGTGGCGCTGTTTTTGCGTATGCTCAAAAAGGGCGGTCGCTGCGCCTGCATCGTGCCGGACGGGGTGCTGTTCGGTTCCACCAACGCCCATAAGATGCTACGTCGGGAGCTTGTGGAAAACCATAGGCTTCAGGCGGTGATTTCCAAACCCAGTGGTGTATATAAGCCTTATACAGGGGTAAGCACCGCTATATTGGTATTCACCAAAACCGGTGCAGGAGGTACGGACAAGGTTTGGTTTTACGATATGCAAGCGGATGGATATAGCCTGGACGACAAGCGAAATGAAATTGCACAGAACGATATCCCCGATATTATCGCCCGCTTCCACGCACCGCAGAGTGAGCAAGGCCGTGCTCGGACAGATCAGAGCTTTTTTGTGGACAAGGCGGAAATCGTGGAAAAGGATTATGACCTGTCCATCAATCGCTACAAGGAGACGGTGTATGAAAAGGTGGAGCACGAAAGCCCGCTGGTGATTTTACAGCGGCTGGAGGAGCTGTCCCTTGCAATTGATAACAAGATGGCAGAATTGCGAGGGTTGTTGGATGAGTAAGTGGGAGAAGGTAAAGCTTGGGGATGTGGGTATTATCATCACTGGCAATACTCCACCAACAAACATAGATGAATACTATATCAGTAACGATATACCCTTTTATCGACCTAATGATATAAAAGAAGATGTCGTTGTTGATTTAGTAACACCAACCAAATATGTGGCTGAACAAGCACGCAAAAAATGCAGGATAATTCCTTCAAATAGTGTATTGGTTACATGCATTGGTATCATTGGGAAGGTAGCAATAACATCATCAGAATGTACGTGTAATCAACAAATTAATGCAATAATCCCATATCAAGAAACGTGTGATTGTAGGTATTTGGCATATACTGTTCTAAGCGCAAAAAAAGTGCTGCAAAACATTGCTAATGCGCCAGTTGTGCCAATTATAAACAAAACTCAGTTTTCAAATACATATATACCTCTCCCTCCCATAGAACAACAGCGCAAAATCGCCGCCACGCTGGATGTGGTATCGGATTTACTAAAGATGCGAAAGCAGCAGCTTGCCGAACTGGACAAGCTTGTGAAATCGCAATTTACCGAGATGTTTGGGGACCTGGTGACGAATCCGATGGGGTGGGAAGTAAAGTCACTCTATGATATTGCAGATTACTATATCGGTTTAACATATAAGCCAACTGACGAAGCTAATGATGGAGTAATTGTACTTCGCTCAGGCAATATACAAAATGGGCAGATTGTCCTTTCAGATATCCTAAGAGTGAATAAGAAAATCCCAGATAAGCTTTTTGTAAAGAATAAAGATATTTTGATGTGCAGTAGAAATGGAAGCGAAAAGCTCGTTGGAAAAGTTGCATTGATAGAAAATCCAAGCGAAAGTATGACTTTCGGCGCTTTTATGACAATCGTAAGAAGCAGGCATTATAGGTATTTACTAACATTTTTTGAGAATGAAGCTTTTCGTGCTCAGATTACTTCTGCAAAAACAACGACTATCAATCAGATAACAAAGGCTATGCTTGATAGAATTTCTATTCCACTACCACCTTTGGCGCTTCAAAAACGATTTGCAGACTTTGTAGAAAGCGCTGACAAATTTAAGCATATCATCCAGCAATCCATCGACCAAACCCAAGCCCTGTTTGACAGCCTAATGAACGAGTACTTTGAGTAAGGAGCTTCACCTTGACAACCGGGCAGACATACCATAATATGGATAGTGAGTATGTGCTCCGATTCATTCATGTTCCTTTTCCTTGCCCGATGTACAGATGATGCATACGAGGTGATCCCATGCCCGCCAACTTTGCCTATCTGTCGCAAAAGCCTGATTACGCCCTGTTCGCCCCGGCCTGCATCGAGGCGGAGAAGGTTCTTGTTTCCTCCTCCGCCATGTGCGCGGTGGGCTGCCGCAAAGCGCTGGAGCTGGCGATCAAGTGGGTGTATTCCGCAGACAACACCATTCAGGCCCCCTATCAAAACAACCTGCAGGCACTTTTACATGAGCCGTCTTTCCGCTCTGCAGTAGATAACAAAACATGGAGCAAGCTGCCGTATATCGTCAAACTGGGTAACCTGGCGGTGCACACGGAAAAGGCCATCACCAAAAGCGACGCTGTGCTGGCGCTTAGCAGCCTTTTCGAGTTTGTGCAATGGCTGGATTACTGCTATGGCGCGGATTATCTGGAAAGGCAGTTTTTTGAGGACCAGATTCCCACGGAAAAGGTTGTCATCGACGAAAAGAAGATCAGAGAGCAGGAAAGCCTGCTGACCGAAAAACAAGCGCAGATCGAGGAACTGCGAAAACAGATCGAAGCGCTCAGCACCGTTTATACGGCGGAGAAGGAGCAGCATCGGCAGGAACGCACCTTTGCGGCGGAAGATATTTCAGAGTTTGCCACGCGTAAAAAGTACATCGATGTGGACCTGCGCCTGATGGGCTGGACCCTGGGCGACGATGTGCTGGAGGAATTAGAAGTCACCGGCATGGCGGGTGTCCCCGGACAGCTTGGTTATGCGGATTATGTTCTGTTTGGCCGCGACGGCCTGCCCCTGGCAGTGCTTGAAGCCAAGCGTACCAGCCGCGACCCCAACGCGGGCAAGCAGCAGGCCAAGCTATATGCCGACTGCCTGGAAAACCGCTACGGCCGCAGGCCAATGATGTTTACCACCAACGGCTTTGAGACCTATTTCTGGGACGATAAAACCGCTCCCCAGCGCACGGTAAGCGGTATGTTCAGCCGGGAAGACCTGCAAAAGCTTATGGACCGGCGCCAGACCAGGCGGAACCTTTCTCAGATCGTCATCAATAGCAAAATCACCGAACGGTATTACCAGATGGAAGCCATTCGCGCCGTGTGTGACAGCATGGAAAAGGGCAGCCGTAGGAACTTGCTGGTGATGGCTACCGGCACGGGCAAGACAAGAGTGGCCGTAAGCCTCACAGATGTATTAAGCCGCGGCGGGCATGTGACTAATATTCTCTTTCTGGCAGACAGAACGGCGCTGGTGAGCCAGGCGAAGGATGTTTATCAAACCCATCTGCCTGACATGTCCTTATGCAACCTGCTAAAGAACCAGGATGACAAAAACGCACGCATTGTGTTTTCCACGTATCCCACCATGCTAAACAGCATCGATAGCGCAAAATCCCAGGATGGGCGCAAGCTTTTTACCCCCGCGCATTTTGACCTGATCATCATTGATGAGGCGCACCGCAGCATTTTCAAAAAGTACCGTGCCATATTCGATTACTTTGATGCGCTGCTGGTGGGCCTCACAGCTACACCGAAGACGGATGTGGACAGGAATACCTATGACTTTTTTGAAATGGAGCACGGTGTACCAACCTATGCCTACGATTATGAAACGGCGGTGTACAAGGACCATGTGCTGGTGCCCTATTACAACATCGAGACATCCCTGAAGTTTCTGGAGCAGGGCATTGTGTATGAGGATCTGTCTGATGCGGACAAGGAACGTTATGAAGATGACTTTGCGGATGAGGATGGCGACATGCCCGATTTTATACCGGCTCCGCAGATCAATGAATTCATTTTCAACCAGAACACGGTGGACCGGGTGCTGCAAGATCTGATGAACAAGGGCATCAAGGTGCAGGGAGGTGACCGTATCGGCAAGACCATCCTTTTTGCGCAGAACAAGCGCCATGCCCAATACATTATAGAGCGGTTTGACAAGCTGTACCCGCAATACAAGGGCCAGTATGCCAAACGCATCATTTGCGACGATAGCTATGCCCAGACACTGATACAGGATTTCAAACAGCCCGACAAGGTGCCTCATATCGCCGTATCGGTGGACATGATGGATACCGGCATCGATGTGCCGGAAGTGGTGAATCTAGTATACTTCAAAAAAGTACGCTCCAAAACAAAATTCTGGCAGATGCTGGGGCGCGGCACGCGTCTGTGCAAAGGCCTTGCCTGTTTAGACGGCAAGGATGGCGCATATGTGGACAAGCGCAGGTTTCTCATATTCGATTACGTGGGCAATTTTGAGTTCTTCCGCACGCACCAGGAAGGCATTGAAGCGACTGAGACGAGAAGCCTGTCGGAGGCCATTTTCGTAAAGCGGGTTTCCATTGTTCATTTGCTACAACAAGACGTGTACGCCGGTCTGAAGGATTGGCGGGATGAGCTTGTAAAGGGATTGCTTGCCCAGGTGCAGGCATTGAATACGGAGCTTACTTCCGTGCGCTTGCAGCTGCGGCATGTGGAGAAGTTCAAAATAAGGGACAGCTATGTTTGCCTGACCGAGCAGGACAAGCATGACCTGAGTACAAGCATAGCGCCTCTGGTGTTTATGGATGATGCGGACGAGTATGCCAAGCAGTTTGACAATTTCATGTATGGCCTGATGCTGGCCCAAATGGAGCATAAGCCGAGTTTCAAAAAAAGCAGGACACAGCTTTGCAATATCTGCCTGGAGTTGCAAAAGCGAAGCACCATCCCGCAGATCAAGGCGAGCCTGCCCATCATTCAAACCGTTGGCACGGAGGAATTCTGGGCTTCCAATGACCTGAAATCGCTGGAAATGGTACGCCTGGAGCTTCGTGGCCTGATTCAATTCATCATGGATGAAGGGAATGGAAGAAAGCCCATCTTTACCATTTTGTCGGACGAGGTGTTGGCCGTCAGGGAGGGAGATGCACTTGACCCTGCCTATGACTTTGAAGATTACAGGGTAAAGGTGAACCGCTATATCGAACGGCACCGGGACCATATAGCCATTTACAAGCTGCGTAATAATATCCCGCTTGCCCATGGCGATTATCAGGCCTTGTCAGATATTTTTACAAAGGAATTGGGTGTTGAGGCGGATTATAAGCGCGAATACCAAGATTTGCCCTTTGGCCTTTTGATACGCCGGGTGGCTAAAGTTGAGCATAGCGCAGCAATGCAGGCGTTTTCGGAATTCATCAACGATCAATCACTTAACCAGCAGCAGATTGTGTTTATTCAAAAGATTGTGGATTATGTGGTTCAGAATGGATACATAGACGATGTATCTTTGCTTATGACTCCTCCCTTTGACAGGCCTCAGAGCTTTGTCAATCTATTTGACAGAAGCAAGCAGATTCGAATTCTTGAACTGGTGAAGCGGGTAAAGGAGAATGCTTTGCTAATAACGGGCTGATACATTTACTATCGTATAGGTAGTATTGATGATGAGAATAGAACGTGAAGGACCTAATAGGTTTCCTAACAAACCGCCTCATTTGTGGGATTTACAATCATAGTATATAGGCTATTATTGATTGCCCGTTTTCTAGTGGGCAAAAATATCGGGAGACGACATGCATGACCGGCAAGAATATGAACTACTTTCTAATGGACGGCACCCCAAATGGTCGGATAAAGTGTACACTCGCAAACTGGACGGGTGTCGCTTACAAAATACCCCGAATCAAACTCGTTGAATGCAAGAGCATAGACTACCTTAAGCAGAGCGGCGTATACTTCCTTTTCAGTAAGGGAGACAACATCAAGCCTCTTGTTTATGTTGGCCAAGCGGGGACTCGTAAGAACGGCGAGGGTATTTTGAATCGTCTGAAGGAACATCACGCTTCACCAAAACAAGGTTTAGCAGACTGGTACGAAGCTATAGCATTCACTACCTCTAATAATATCTTCGGAGCAACCGAGATAAGTTGGCTTGAAAACCGGTTTTTTTCTCTCGCCATCGCAGCGAACCGCTATGAGGCGATGAATGGTAATGAACCGAACGCTGGAAACGTCACAGAGGAGAAAGAATGCGAACTAGAGGAATACGTTGACTTTGCCAAGATTGTGATGGGTGTTCTCGGTCATTTGGTGTTTGAACCGTTGTCTGCTTCCATACTTTCATATAGCACGCCCTCAGAACAAGGCACGTCGCCTGTAATCTCATTAGAAATTAAGCAGGGAGATATTACAGCTTTCGGACAACGCACTAGTGATGGGTTTGTTGTTCTGAAAGGCAGTAAAATAAAAACAACTGTTGCGCCATCCTGCCCCAAGAACGCAAAGAAGCAGAGAGAAGTCAATGCTTTCAAAATCGATCAAAACGGCATGTTAACTGAGGATATTCTACTCAATAGTGCAAATGAAGCAGCAGGATTTGTTGTTGGTCATCCTATTAGCGGAATCACGGCCTGGAAGACTGTTGAAGGAAAAAGTCTGAAAGAAATTGAAGCTGCAGAAGCAAGCGAATTATGATCTAGTTATTTGGTGCAGGCATTACAATCACCTGCATAATGTCTTCAGCTCGTTTGGCTGCTCCGGAATACACAAGAGGGATAGTCCTTCTGTTAAAGAGGATGGAGATGTGAGCTTTGGCTAGTTACAACCTATACTGTGATGAGAGTTGCCACCTAGAACATGACGGCATCAACGTGATGGTTCTTGGCGCTGTCTGGTGCCCAAATGATCATGTCAGGGAAATCAATACGCGGATACGTGAAATTAAAGCTCGATATGGATTCTCAAAAACTGCTGAGATGAAGTGGAGTAAAATTAGCTCTACGAATGTAGATCCATATTTTGACCTCGTCAATTTTTTCTTTGATGAGAAAAACTTACATTTCAGGGCTCTGATCATCCCGGACAAATCACAGCTAGACCATGCACGATTCAACCAAACACATGATGATTGGTATTACAAAATGTATTTTGAGATGCTCAAGGCAATCCTCTCTCGTGAGAATTGTTACGAAATATATATTGATGTCAAGGACACCCACACTAACAGGAAAGCTCAGAAGCTAAGAGAGGTATGCTCTAACAACATGTATGACTTTGAAGCTAGGGCGATACAAAAGATGCAACCAGTGCGGTCTGAAGAGGTGCAGATTATGCAAATTGTAGATCTGCTTATCGGATCTATGGGTTATAACAATAGAGTTTTTGAGCATGACCACCAGAAGAGCGCGGCTAAGATCAAAATTATTGAACTGATTAAAAGGCGTTCTGGTTTAAGCTTGGACAAAAGTACATTACTGCGAGAGGACAAGTTTAATTTATTTTTCTGGGAGGCCAGGTAAGAGGCTGTGAGTAGTAAAGTATGCTGGTTGCCAGGCCTTGAGTGCTACGAAGGCACAGGTGAGGATTGGAATGCTTATGAGGATATGCTGTACACAATATTTAAAGCTGCCTTCATTGATACCAAGCCGCAATTTTATGGAAAGCGCGTAAACATTAGATTTAATCCAATAGTAAATGGGAAAGCAGAGGCATTCTACCATGTGACATGCCGCGACTACCATCTGTTTGAAGAACGCTGTCCCGACTACCGTCGATGTGAGCGTATTCGGTGGGTCAGAAGCCTTATCGAGAATTATAACTGTGATGCCTCTCGCTGCCCTGATTGCGATGGCGTCAAGGTGTGGGAGGAACTCGCTCCGAAAGGATCAAATACTAGGGTTCATATTCTACTTGAAGAGGAGCGCTACATGGTCATTATCGAACTACGTGGAGACTACAACCTGTTGATTACCGCGTTCTATATCGATCAGGATCACACCCTGAGAGCTCAGCTCAGACACTTTCGCGACTACTTAAATGCACATCGATGAAGTAACTTTTTGGTTTTTTTTCGTAAGATAATAATGAGTGTAGAGGAAAATCAGTTATGTTTTCCCTCTTGACAAGCGCTCAGCATGTGCTATACTCGAAATAGCTCATCTGCCGTGTGTAGAAGGAGTCTCTGAAAACGTCTTGTTTAGTCAAGGCGTTTTCTGTTTTTTGGTAGTTCGAAGTGAAGTGTCTATTCGGGTGCACGCCTCAAGAACGGCATACTATGGCTCTACAGCGCGCTTGTTATTGAATATGAACAGGAGTTCTATGTGCTCTCCGAAGGCCACCCTGAATTCATCAGCGGATGGATGCGTTTGCAAAGCTGGGCTATAAAATTCCACAGGAAATTCCACCTAAGACCTTTGCTTCATATGAAGCGCTATTGAAGTTGGGATACGACAAGTATATAATATGACAGAAAATTTATAATTTCGCACATAAAGTCTACCTTTGTCCCCCTAACTTGTTTTTGTAAGACCCGTCGCCTAATTAATTGCGATCGACACGGTGATAGTGCTGTGGACAGTGCTAACGGTTAAAAAAGATGACCAACCATTTACTTGGATAGTTTGAACTTTAACTATACTGAGTTTGAAGGGGAGGAAAGGCATGTTCTTGATCGATACACAGAGCAAAAAGGCGGTATCGCTGGAAAAGAAGACGTTCTCTGAACTCAAGTTGTCCGAACGATATGATTTACAGGAGTGGATTGCCAACAATCCGAGTATACTCGGCGAAAACCTCCTGATCATTCAAAAGGAGTTTGATGGATTCTCCGACACGAATGAGCGGCTTGATCTGCTTGCCCTTGATGAAAGCGGTAAGCTTGTGATCATTGAAAACAAACTCGATGACTCGGGTAAAGACGTTGTTTGGCAAGCTTTAAAGTATGTTTCATACTGCGCAACGCTGACCAAAAGTGAGATAGTAGAGATTTTCCAACGATACCTCGGTGCATCAGGCATCGCATCTGATAAAATAGCCGAGTTTTTTGACGCACATGACTACGAAAGCGTTCGTCTGAATCCCGTGGAGGGCGACCAGCGCATTATCCTCGTTGCGGCAAACTTTCGCAAGGAAGTAACCTCTACCGTGCTCTGGTTGCGCAACTATCACGGCATCGATATTACCTGTATTAAGGTGACACCATATCAGGACGTAGAAAAGCTCTATCTTGATACGGAACAGATCATCCCCATTCAGGATATTGGCGACTATCAGATACGCTTGACGGCAAAAAAGCAGGAGGAGACGATTTCTTCAAATGAGGAAGCATTGCGCCATAAAAAACGATATAGGTTCTGGGAGCAGGCACTGCCGATTTTACGAGCTACGACAGGAATTTACAACAATGTCTCTCCAACAAATGATAATTGGCTAAGCGGAGCTGGCGGACACGGCGGAATCACATTTAATCCGATTATACGAATAGATGGAGCTCGTGCGGAACTGTATATTGATACAGGCGATGGACAACGAAACATCAGTATATATGATGCACTGAAAGCCAAAGAGAGTGACGTTGCCATCTCTTTTAAAGGGGAGCTCATTTGGCAAGACCTTCCCGAAAGGCGGGGATGCAGGATTTGTGTACAGTATCACGATTATGGGTTGAATGACGAGGAACATTGGGACGAGATCGCCCATTTCCTTGCAGAAAATATTAGGCAACTAATGAAAGTCTTTAAGCCCTTGCTCGATACGATCTTGAAGGATTATTAAACAATCACGCCCCCATCGCCTGCCGGAGGGTATCATCAATGTCTCCCTCAAATAAATGGATGTACCGATTGTAGGTAATCTCTACGCTGGCATGCAACATGTACTTGCGTATGAATAAGGAATATAGTCTCACCATATAAGGTTAACTATTTTCCGGAACCCGTAACGCTTACTTCACAGACGGCTTTTGTACCGCTGCCATCAATTGCTATTGCGGTTATAGTCACTTTCCCCTTTTTCAACCCGGTCACCAAGCCATTGTAATCAATTGATGCAACCTTAGCATTGGAGCTTTTCCATGTGACGCCAGGCCAGGGGCTCTCTGGCGATGTTTGAGCAGTCAACTGAAGCTTTTTGTTATCAGCAGCCAAATCAATGGTAAGTTTTCCGCTATTTACATTCTCCTCGCCGCATTTCAGAAGCACTTCCTTTACTGGATCCACGGCAACAAAGGGCATGCTGAGCTTTTTGGCTAACTTCTCAGCAGCGCTCCCTGAAAATCCCCAAATACTCACCTTATAGCTCCCATCAAACATTAACCTACTATCGATTGTCTTTACGCTCTTAGGGATAGCAACCTTCTCAAGACTTGGACAGTAAGAAAATTCAAAGCTGAGTTTTGTGAGTCCTGCCGACAGAACCACACTTTTTAGTGATGGGTTATTGTAGAATTGCGAGTCTTTATTTTGTTTAACACTATTTGGAATTGTCAGGCTTTCAAGATAATTATTAAATGCAAATGCCGAATATCCTACACTTTCTAGGCCATGAGGAAGATCAATGTTTATAAGGCCTGTATTTATAAATGAAACAGCTCCTATTGATTTTAGGCTCTTTGGAAATATCACTTCATGCATTCCGGAACAACTGCTGAAGGTTTCGTCTTCTATGCTCGTTATACCTTCAGGGATCGAAATGCTTTGTAGCATAATTGCATTTTTGAATGCACCTTCACCAATAGCTTCTAAGGTCGAAGGAAGTGTAATACTCTCAACGGAACTGCAGTCACTGAATGCTCCTTTGCCGATACTGAAAACCCCTTCATGTAGCATGATCATACCATGTTGGGGAAAATGTGTAAATAGGCTCGGATTATAGGAGTTTTATGTTAAAGACAAAAGCGGGTAGCCAGGCTGAAATAGCATAGCTACCCACGTTTTATCCGTTTATGCCCCCACCGCCTGCCGGAGGGTATCGTCGATATCCCCCTCAAAGAAGTGAATGTACCGATTATAGGTGATCTCCACGCTTGCATGCCCCAGGAGGTTGGAGATAACTTTTACTTCCACGCCCCTGGAGTATAAGTTGCTGGCGAAGGAATGACGTAAAGCATGTAGCCCCCTATGCTCTACATCGGCTGCTTCACAGGCATTTGCCATGGTTGTCAACAGATGCCGGTAACCGACATGCTCTCCCGTTTGCGTAGCAAATATATAGGGGCAACCAACCACCTGCTGCATTTTCAATTTCCGGATGGCTTCCATGGCTTTGCTGTTTAGGGGAATAGTCCGCTTGCCGGATTCTGTTTTTGTGGTCCGCTGGACGATGTTCTTTCCATCCACCCGGACCATGTTTTTGTTCACTCGCAGTGTACGCTTTTCTTCATCAATATCGTTCCATTCCAGCGCCAGAGCTTCACCTGCCCGAAGTCCTGTCTCCAAAATAAGAACGGCTCCCCATCCATAACGGAAGCGGAGCTTGTTACCTTTCTGCTCGGTGAAGGCTGCCACTAGTTTTTCCTGTTCCTCCTTTTCGTAGGGGAATACCACCTTAGTATTGTGAGTCATAGGAGGCATCTGGACGCCTTGTACTGGATTCCGCAAAATCACCTCTGTCAGCATGGCGTGTTCCAGGACCTGGCTGAGCATCAGCTTCTGCTTCTTGATGGTGGAGGCGCTAAGTTCTGCTTCCAGGCGATTGATGTATTCTTGAATATGCTCAAGCTTTATCTCCCGGATATCCATATGAGCCAGATCATCTTTACAGAGCAGTTGAAGGCAAAATTGATACCGTGCATACGAGGTGGGGCGTACCTTTCCAAGCTTGTACTTTTCCAACCAATTCAGCATGTAATCGGCTAATACCAGTTTTTCATCAGCTAAGCCCTTGTTTCCCTGAGAGCCTTTCGCTGCCTGCTTTTTCTTGGGTTGACCCTTCTTTGCTTCAGGCTCGTTTGTAGATTTCGCGGAAAGCTGTATAGTCTGGAAGCGTTCAAGCACCTCCGCTTCCGTATTGCAGGTGATGAACTTCCGCTTTCCATCCAAATCCTTATAACCCGCCTGATACCTTCCGTCCGAGCGCTTGGTAATCTTCCCAAGCTTCAAATGAACGATTGTCACTGCTTTCCCTCCCTTAGATTTGCTGCCATCCGGAGAACCAGTGACATGGTAAATCGTTCTGACCATTATATCAACTCCTATTAGGCAATTGTGGTATTATATAGGAAGAGAAAGATGCGGCCGGTATTTGTCTCACATCCACAAGTAAATGCCGGCCGAAATAGTAGGACAATCCTGGGCTAAATGGGGGTTGAATAATCCTTACTGAGTAAGTTTATTCCGTGTTATAGGACCGACAATGCCATCAACCTTTATGCCGGCTGCTGCTTGAAATGCTGATACAGCCGCGGCAGTCAAAGGACCATATTTACCATCAATCGCCCCAGGATCGTATCCGAGTTGGAGAAGTCGAGATTGCACTGCATTCACATCAGCACCGGCCATCAGTCGTTTTCCAGGCTGATATTTCAGAAGTCTTTCCCCGAAATCCAAGGTCGCATTTTCCGGTTGCGTTTCCTTATCACCATTTCCGATTTCTTCAGGGGAAGATATCTCTTCGTTTTCAGCCGGGGCTTCCGGCTTCGCATCTTCGGATAAAGGCGCCTTCTCCGCCTTTTCAAGCGCTGCCCAGGTATCTGCTCCCACACAACCGTCCGCCTCCAGACCGCTATTCTTTTGAAAAGCCACCACGGCCGCCATTGTATTTGGGCCATAAATGCCATCCGCTTTTCCTGGGGTATATCCGAGATACAGTAGCTTTTCCTGGAGAACTCGCACTTCATTGCCTTGCATCATGGTCTGTCCGGGGACATAGGAAAGAAGCCTCTGTTTTTCTGCTGAAGGCGCGTCAGGTTGAGCAGGTGATTCTTCCGTCAGATAATCGATATAACGGCATTGATACCAATGAGTCCAACCCCTCTGGGCTACCTTCGTTTTCACCACACCATAGCTGAAGCCACGTGCTTCCACGGCATATCCTCCACCGATGTAGACACCTACATGCCCGGGGCTGTAGAGCAACAATCCTGGAATCTCCGGTAATGAGGAAATGGACCCCTTTACATTTGCGGCACTGAACATGCCGTTCGCACCTTTGTCCGGGCGTCCGTCAAGGCCGTACACCTGGGTGCCATCATCCTTAGCCCAGTAATACCCCTTGATGAGCCCCACGCAGTCGGTACATTTCTTTTTTGCTGCTATGTCAGCTTTATACTGAGCCATGCGAGCGGTGGTATAGTGGGAAGGATATTGATTGGTTTTCCTGGCCAGCAAGCTTGTGGTGCAGTCGTAGCAGCAGGTTCCAAACCAATACCTTTGCCCAACCCATTGAAGCGCCCATTTTACCAGACCAAGATTTGTTTTAACCGTCATATGAAAACCTCCCATCAAAAAGCGGCAGCTTACTCGCTGTCGCCGTCGTCACTCGAACCCTTTACGTCGTTTTCATCCCGGAGCTTGGTCAACGTACCAGCAATAAACGCAGGCAGTTTGACGCCCATCTCCCCGACGTTCTCCAGAATGGAAAGCCCTTCATTGGAGATGAAGAAGAAAGCGGTGGCCGTGCGGAATACGCCCGCTGCATTGCCGGTGATACGATCTAGCTGTGCAGCCAGGATCACCATCAAAAAGATGGTGGCCTTTTTCATCAGACCCTCAAAGCCAATACTGGACTTGAGGGTTTTGGTCTTCATGGCCGCACCGATACCGGTCAGGTAATCAAGCGCAATAAAGATGAGCAGGATTTCCAAAGCTCGGTCCCAGCCACCTAAGAGCGTCGTAGTGATCGCAGTGCCAATGGTCGTAAGGGTTGTCATCAAGGTTTCTTTCATGTGCATGCCTCCTGAATTTGATTTAGTGCAATCAAAAACCGCCTCCAAAGGGAAGCGGTGAATAAAAGGATAGATCCGTGTTACAGCAGCAGGATCGCATCTCGAAGCTGTGTCATCACGGCAGTACTGGGCTTGTTCGCTGAGATTGGAATCCACATAGGCGAGGAAATGTTGTGCGTGGCGCTTTCCAGATCCCATCCGTTGACCAAAGAAACAACCTGCTCAATTGCGGAGCGGATTTCCAGCACATGGCTTGTCCAGCCGGCCAGGGAAGTCACACCGGCCACCAGTGTTTCGGCCCAGGGGTATGTAACCATGCCATAATAGGCTCGCACCTGATCCACAGCATTTCGCAACTCCTGCATGTGCACTGCCTTTATAGGAGTGGTATTCGATAGCAGGTAAGTATCTGTCCAGACAGCAGAGAGATAAGAAAAGCTCCGAGAGACAACTCCCGAAGCCAGCCCTAAGGTATCCGTTGTGGATAGAGCAATGCTTTGCGATCCCGCTTCCGTTAGTGCAGCGGTTCGTCGCATCACTACCTTCTTACCAGGGGTTAAGGCGCCGGTAGAAGAAGTGGAATAACCAGCCAAGGATGGCGTTTGGGCATGGCCGTCTGCATCCGCCCCGATGGTCACGAGGATGTGTGGTCTGCTGTTGAAGACTATTTTACCAGCGACAGGTGCAGCAATTGTCGGTGCGGCGGGAGCACTGTTTGTTTTCAGGGTCGCATAAACACCGGATAAGCCGCTGTCAAAGCCGGCTTTTGTTCCAAGTGCAGCCACTTTGAAATAGTAACTGCTACCCTCCGTGGTATGCGCAGTAAAAGCATAGCTGGTGGAAGCAGCTGTACCGAGTAGGGTGTATGTCCCACCAGCAGTAGTCGATCGGTAGATGGCATACCCCGATACCGGATTGTTTGCACCTGCAACCGCCCCTGACCAGGATAAGGTGACCGATGTGCCTGCGTTGGCCAGCACAGCCGAAAGGGAAATGGCAGTAGGCGCAGAGCAGGCGGTATATACCTTGGATGTGACAGAGGCGTATGCGGCGCTGATCGCGCTATTGCTTCTGGCGCCAATGGTGTACACCTTGTAGTAGTAGGCAGTGCCCATGGTGGCATGAGATGTTACCTGCATGCTGCCGCTGGTGCCGGTGGAGGTCACTTCCCCCAGGTAGTAGTATGTTCCACCGGCAGATGTAGATCGGTATACCTGATAACCAGCAATAGTGTTATAGCTTCCTGCACCGGCTCCAGACCAAGAAAGAGTGAGGTTTGTACCAGCGTCTGGATTACCATTCGATACCGTTACAGAAGCCGGAGCTGCTGGTGCGCCATAGGTATAAACCGTACGCCCCGAAGATGCGCCGCTGTTGGCATAAGCGCCTAGGGTATATACGGTATAGGTGTAGCTGATCCCGGCTGTACCATGGGCTGGCACGGAATAGCTGGTACCGGTGGTGGCAGCAAAATAATTTCCGTCCCTATAGATGTGATAGCCAGTAATGGGGTTGTTTGTACCAGCAGCGGCACCGGACCATGCCAGGGTCACATTTGTGCCGGCAGCTGCATAGGCGGTTGTGCTTCCGTCAATGGTTACTGTGCTTGGTGCGGAGGGAGCTGTGAAGGAGCATGTCAGAGCGGTATAGGCAGAGGAAAGACCAGAATTGTAACCTGCAACACTTCCCAAGGTGAGCACTTTGTAATAGTAGGAACTGCCGTTACCCGAAGGGGCAGTGACGGTAGTGGAACCGGAGCCGGCGGAGGTGGAAACAGTGGCGATATGACTATAGCTGCCACCGGCACTGTCTGATCGATAAATTTGATATCCTGTAATCCCGTTGCTGATTCCAGCGGATGCTCCCGACCAGGATAAGGTCACACCAGTACCGGGAGCCACATTGGTAGCGGATACTGAAACAGCAGACGGTGCTCCGCAGGCCGTGTAACTGTATTCCCAGTTGATGGTCACCGTGATCAGCGCATTGACCCGCAAAGACATAACATTGCCATCGCTGCTGGAGGAACCCTTGCCGGCGCCACGGATGCGGACATTCAACGGGTTGGAGCCATACAGAGAAAGATCCGTGTACATCCCCACGTTCAGCTGTTCGTTCACATTGGAGGAAGCGCTGTTACCCGAGGTGGTGAAGGCGGCACATAGATCAGCGCCGGTATTTTCATTCCTTGCTATCGCCAGACGCATCTTGGAGTATTGATAGGTCTGGCTGATATTCATGGACGCGGAGGTGATATAGATATTCGAGCTTGGCAGACTGCCGCTGATCAGGGAAAGCGCAAAAACATATCCGCTGCCGTTACTGGTAATGGTATAGTTTCCAGTCAAGGCAGCGGATTGAAATATGGCTGTAGGCACGCGTTCACCTCCTTATAAAAAGGGAAGTCACATCAAGCATATACAGCCCCGATCACCTTTTCGGCAGTAACGATCTTGAAGGTGGGGCTGGCTGTAGTACTCACATCCTGGTTTACTCGGCTATTCACGGTATCCAGGTTCTTTTTATCATTGGCCGATAGAAAGCCAGCCTTTGTTTGGGTAGCTGCCTCATGGACATGGGCTTCGGAAACAATGCTGGACACCGTACCGCACATGGAGGGGTTTCCCCTCAGGTCTGTGATATTGCTTTCCAGGATGGAAGCTGCACCGGCAGGCACATACACGTCTGCCAAGGCAAGCTCGTATACTCCGGCATCCCGCTGAAGAGCCGGTGCTAATGGATTGGAACCGGGAGCACCAGCTTTGATCTTTACCGTGATCGCCCGCTCTGTCAGGCTCCAGCGCACAACCACCCGGTCGATACGGTTTAGAATGCCATCCGGTGTGGTCATCTCCAGGAGCAGAATACTGGTATTGACGTAATAGTACCCATTGATCCAGGCAGAACCTTCGGATATGCGAAGAGAGGTGCTTTCACCCGGCAGCACTTTCAGGCAATCTGCCGGAGAACCAAATACACCATTTCCAATCAGGGAAGCAAAGTATGCCGCCCAGTCGGCAGCATCATATTTCCGGTCTCCGTTTACGGAGTTAAAGAAGCTGGACTTTTCCATGACTACCTTCCTTTCATAGCATTCGTTAGGCTCGGAATGGATGTGCCGAAAGTGACCTCCAATGCTTCCTTGCCGCTCTCATAGCTTTCGGTGATTTCTGTGATTCGAGAATCGATACGAATACCCCAGCGCTTGTTCACACAGGTTACGCGGTCACCTAGATCAAAGTCCTTTTTGTAGACCAGATTGGCATGCGTGTCAATGTGGCTGGAGAAGGATATGCTCTCCGTTTTCTGATCCAGCACCTGATGACCCCTTGCAGTCAAAAGTGCGAGATACGTTTCCAGAGAGAGCTGCTGCTCCACGCCGTCCTCCATGTAGGAGCGGCTGATGCTGGAGGAGTCATCGAAATGCTCAATCCGATCAAGGCCGACATGGGTATCATCCGATACCTCCACCACTTGCCGGGCTTCCCCTTCAATTTCTTCGCCGCCTACATATGTAGCCGAAGCCATGTTTTCCACGCTGTGGGTATATTCTTGGGACAGGACATTATCAAAATCCGGAGAGAAGATGCATATGGAGTTTTCAGCCTGCCCTACGGTTCGATCTACACCTTTATAAACCCTGAAGAAATGTTTCTTTTGCTTTAGGTCGGTGATGATCTTGAACCCCAGCTTGGCCAGCTTTGCGCGTTCGGAGCAGGTGTCCAGGGCATTGCTATATGCATTGCAAACACACGCCACTGTTTCTGAAGAAAGATCGGACATGTCGGCCAAGAAGAGGTTCGGCACGAGCCTGCGCGGATCAGTAGGTGCGATCAAGTTTTCGAGTATGATTCGAGCTAATAGATCATGCGTAGGTAATGTTGAAACGGTGCTACTGAGCAATAGACGATTTCCAATCCAATGGGTCAGGAATCTCCCTTGCACCTCAATCTGTTCCAGGCCGTTTTCATCCTTGGTAACAGTAAGATACCGCACCTGACCCATCTCATCCGTATCTTTCCGGGCGATGAGCAGGCCGTTTTGCAGGAGTGACGCATGCCGAGAAGTCATAGGAACCAGCAGGCTGAATTCTCCGCATTCCCAGTACCGCCGTGTCCATATTAGTGCGCTGATTTCATCGATAATTCCCAGCAGTTCTAGTGATGTGTCATAGAGGTAAAGCTCCATGGATATTCCTTTCTTGTGAGGATCAAAACACATGCAAAAAGACCCATACCCTTCGGATATGGATCATCGTTTAGGTGTGCAAAATAGACCTCCATCTATCTATGTCATGATTCAACAGTTCCTATGCCATTAAACCATGCTCGTTCATGAAATGCCTTCTTAGATGGCCGAATAACTTCTTCGGCTGCATACCCAAGGGGAAGAAAGCAAACAAGCTCATAATCCGTCGGTACGCCAAGTACATCTGCCATTTTCCTGCCTATTTGGTCCTTATCCGTAATGTGCCCTTCAATCCAACAACTTGCCAATCCAAGCCCTGCGGCAGCAAGAAGCATGTTTTCAATGGTGGCGGAATAGTCCTGTATGAAAAAACTACGGTCCCTGTATGCGATGATTTTTTGCGTCAACACACAGATCATCGTTGGCGCAGTCTCACAAATGGGCGGATGGATGAGTGCAATTAGTCGTTTGAGTAACAATGGATCATCCACTGCAATTAGGCTGGTTGTTTGCTTATTACACCCGGATGGCGCGGCAAGCCCTGCTTCCATTATTGATCTGAGGGCATCCCTGGAGACAGGTGTATTTTGAAACTTTCCTCGATAACTAACCCGCGCATGAATTGCATCATTTATATTCATTTGGCTGCCCCCTTATATATGGTTTTATGTTATCGTTCCTTCAATTCGATGTCAAGATATTGTTTGGCCTAGTTTGAGACGATAAAAGGCAATAAGAGATTTTATGACCTTCAAAAACTACACGCCTAAATAAAGATTGTTATGGAAGATAGCCGCTTCCAGATTCGATAATCCTTCCTCCGCATCGTATCGGATCAGATTGTCACCGGGAGCGAGCTGCAAAAAGGTACTGTCTACATCCACATACCGCAATGCGTCTGTGGTAACCCCATCTCGGTAAAGCTTAGCCCATTTATCCCCATACCCAGTGGATAACGTGAGAATATCTCCTTCCTGAAGGGTAATGTTCAACTGTATAAATGCTAAGGTGTCCACAAGGGTAATGATCGGACGCACCACATCTCCCAGTGCCTGAAATTCGATGCGTATACCTGTCCGGACGTCCCCGCCATTATATACATTGACAATCAGGCTGGGCTGTCGAAACCCAAGCTGCATGCCCGCTTCCGGTATCTCCACAGGAAACTCCAGGCTACCTATCCAGGCGGCAATATCGTCTCGCTTTTCCGCCACCTCCCGCCAGAAGGGATTCAGGCAGACCAACTGAACGGCAAAGGAAGCATAGATGGAGCCGGCGGGCTTGGTAATCACCGGTGCGTTCACCGAGCGGCAGGAGATAACACGAGTAAAGCTGCCGAAAGTGTATGTCAATGTGGCCGGCAGTTGCGGATTGAGGATTCGGGCCAGTTTTCGGCGATAGGCGTGAAGCTTTACTGGATCACGTTCCCTGATGAAGCCCGAGATATCAACGTCCCGGCTTTCCAAACGGTTGGCCACAAATGTATCACCGTCTTGGCCCATGCTGTTGATGCTGTAAATAGTATTCCTTACATCTGAGATGCCCTCTACCGTCTGGCTGCAATACAGGGAGGCATGGGAAAACACCAAGCTTTCACCAAGAGAATTGGTGTAGGTTAAGACTTCGACGATTGGCATAACTCCCTCTACTGCAAAATGGAACATCAAAAAAGCGCTTACTATGGAGTGAGCGCTTCTTGATGTGCCAGAATCAATCTATCATGTTTTCTAAAGTCTATCCGGGCAAAGCAGTGCGTATCATGAGCTAGTCTTACACCTATTATGACAGTGAATATGCGGCAATGCCAATGAATAGCGCAATGGAGAGTAGTGTCTGCACAGAAAGGGTGGTGGAGATGTATTCTCCATTACCAGTTACATCAGCATATAGCGGAATAATGAATGGCGCAGGCATGCTATAAGCCAGCAGCATAGCAACAAATAACGGCTTTTCATAAGGGATGATACTAAAAACGATTAGCGCACCAACCGTCAGCAAGGCATACATGACTGCAAGCCGTAAGCCTACGGTCTTTAACACCGGAGTGAGAAGTGATTTTTCGAAGCTCAGCTCATAGCCTACGATAATAAGTATGAGCGCGCTGGTTGGTGCTGCGATAAACCGTATCACATCATTTACAATCGCACCCACTGGAGATGACAATACCCACTTGCCAATACCCAGTATGCCCAATATTGCTCCCAATGTGATACAAACAAAGACCACATTGTGCAGCATGTTTTTGCCCAATGCCTTGATATCCACTTTTTCGCCGCCGGTAGCTTTTAATGTCGCAAGAAAAACGGTAAAGGCACAAAATGTCTGACCGATATCCACCATGGCAAAAACATGCGTCTGTCCAGTATACAAAAGGCCAAACAGCGCATATCCCAACATACCACCCTCAAAGTTGGTCACCAGAAACGGCAGGAATTTTCCATATGGTTTTACAAAGCGACGGAGAACAAAACCCAGTATCAGCCCGATCACGCAGGAGAGAAATACCGTCGCGAATGTCAACGCGATCTTACCCGAATACTCGGCGGTGAAAAACGCGAAGAACAATACCGCGGGCAGCGTCACATTCCCTACAACGGCCTTCAACCCAGCAAGTCCATCGGCGCTGAATATTTTCTTGCGCTTGCATAGGTAGCCCAGGCCAAAGGTGATCAAAACAGGAAGAGCCATTTGTAAAATAGATAGGAACATGATTACTTCTCCTTAAAAAAACTCTGGACAGAAGATCTCAAAGATAGCCTCCGAACCCACATGACGATCAGTCGATGTTAGGTATCATGACTTGTCCAAAGATGAGTGCAATCATTGTAACGCTATCTATTGAATGAAACAAGACAAAAAATCATTGTCCCATGGCTCGAGCGATCTGCCGGAAGTTGCGTGCCGCTTCCCGCTGTTGGGCTACATAGCTGGTTTCCTTGGCATAGATGTTTTGCGTCACCTGAACAGGGTGTGCTGCTTTATTTGCAGCACCGTTTTCTCGGATAGCAGCGGAAATAGCGTTCATCAGCATTTCTTCGCGAGTATTTTGTGTACGTTCAGCCTCAATCATAATCTCCCGCATTCCCTGTTTGAGCCGCTGGGACATTTCCTCCCAAAGTGTATTCAGTGGAAGGATGGCTTCTGGCCCGGCTTCTCCAACGCCTTGCAGACCGGCAGCCGTATTGAATATTGTGGGCTTTTGAAAGATGCCGCCCAAAGCGTTCCAGTTTAATGAAAGGGATGGAATGGAGATACCCCAGCCAATTTCATTCCACTTGACGTCAATCTTGGGCAGTTTGAACTCTGGCAGCTTCCATTCAAAGTTGAACAGATTTTTGAACCACTCCACCTTTTCCGTAAGCCATGTGCTCGCGGCATTAATGGGGTCTTTGAAAATACTGGTGATGCCATCCCAGGTACCTTTGACCCCGGTCTTAATGGCATCCCAGGCAGTAACAATGCCGGACTTTGCATCTTCAATGGCCTTCTTCACGCCACCGGCAATGCCGCCCCATGCGGTAGAAGCAGTCGTTTTGAAAGAATCCCATGCTGTGGAGATTCCGGTAGAGATTGTGCTCCAGGAAGATTGGATGCTGGATTTTGCACCATCCACAGCGCCTTTCACATTGGAGCATACAGTATTCCAGGCGGTGGTGGCGGTTGTTTTCACTGCATCCCATATACCGGTAACTGCTGATTTCACATTCTCCCAAGCTGTTGAGATCCATGCCTTGCCCGTTTCAACTGCCGTGCTAATATTGGTGCAGACAGTATTCCAAACGGTGGAGGCTGTCGTGGCCATGCCATTCCACAACTGAGAAATGGTTGCGCATATGCCATCCCAAGCATCTGAAGCCGCATTGGAGATGTCATCCCACAAGTCCGAAAAGAAGCCGGTCAGTGAATTCCAGATGGTTTGCGCAGTCGTACAAATACTGTTCCAGGTTTCACTTGCCCAGGTGGAGAAGCCAGTCCAGGCGGTAGCTGCCGCTGTTTTGATTCCTTCCCACAGGCCGGAGAAGATGGCACTCAGGTCAATGCCGAAGTTTTGAGCAATGGTGCAGATCGATTCCCAGAATCCAGTAAAGAAGTTGCCAATGGCGGTGAACACATCCTGTACGACTGTCCAAAGAGAGGCAAATGCAGCTTTCATGGACTCCCAGGCTCCGGCAAAATCGCCCTGTAAAAGCGCAATGAGAGCGCTGAACAAGTTCATGATGAAATCTAATCCATTGACCACTGCGTCCACCATAGGACCAATGGCATTCAGAATACCGTTAGCACTACTGACCACAACCGCGACCAAACCGCCGATCAGCACACCGATGCTGGTGATGATCGGTTCGAGGAGTTCCCATAGCC
Source organism: Bacillota bacterium (assembly GCA_023398575.1). Classification (GTDB taxonomy): domain Bacteria; phylum Bacillota; class Clostridia; order Christensenellales; family Aristaeellaceae; genus JAEWAH01. The sequence continues at coordinate 84,117 of JAEWSC010000016.1, forward strand.
GGGTGAATACCTCCTGTACGGTCTGCCATAAACTGCCCAGGCTTGCTTTCACCGGTTCCATGCCAGCCTTGAGCTGCTCAAAGGTATTGGTAAACACCGCCCGGATATTTTCAAAGGCTGCCGTGATCTGTGCCCACAGGGCATCCATCTTCGCCCTGAATTCATCGTTGGTGGTATAGAGGGTATGAAAGATGGCAACCAGACCGGCGACCACACCAATCAAGATAAGAACGGGACCGGCAAGCGTGGCCATTGTCGTGCCCAGCGCGCCGGTAGCGGCTTGCGCACCACCCAGCACCTTTGCCAAGGGAGCAATGATCTTCATGAAGGTACCAACGCCGGAAGTCAGCTTGCCCACCACAAACAGGACTGGTCCAGCAGCAGCAGCGATGGCGGCCAGCCGGATGATCATGTCCTGTGCTTCGGGAGACAGATTCATGAATTTGGCGGTTAATTCCGTGATCTTGTCTGCAATGGCCTTTATGTGAGGGGCTAGCCGCTCCCCAAAAGCGATAGCCAAACCCTCCACTGCAGATTCCAGGTTTCGGAAGGTACCGCCGATCCCACCTTCCATGGTCTGCGCCATAAGCTGGGCAGCACCGTCACTATCCGCAATATATCCGGAGAGCTCATCAAAACGCTCCCCGCAGTTGGCGAGGAGCGCAGTGGCTGATTTCAGGTCCACCTTGTTGAAGATGGTGCTTAGTACTTCTGTGCGCTTTTCCTGGGACATGGTGCCCAGGATGCCATTCAGGTCCTTGAAAATCTCGTTCATGGGCCGCATGTTGCCGTTGACATCAAAGGCATTTAGCCCTAGCTTTTTCATCTTCTTGGCAGCGACGTCCGTAGGGGCTGACAACGATAAGATCATGTTCCGAAGGGCTGTTCCGCCTTCCGCTCCCTTGATGCCGTTGTCCGCCAGGATGCCCAGTACCGTGTTCATTTCGACCACACCACCGGACAAGGTTTTGGCGGTACCGCCTACTGTCAAGATTGCTTCACCCAACTGCGCTATATTGGAGTTCGACTTTTGTGCAGCCACAGCCATTTGATCCGTAAAGGTACCAAGCTGATTCATCTCCAGCCCCAAGGCGGACATGTTATCAGTGACTAAATCGGATGCATAGGCCAAATCCAATCCACCGGCGGAAGCCAAGGAAAGCACCTGGGGTAAGGCCCTGATGGATTGATCTGCAGTATATCCTGCTGCGGCCAGGTAATTCAATGCTTCCGCTGCCTGGGATGCAGAGAAAGGCGTTGTGGCGCCCATTTCCTTGGCAGCGGCAGTCAGCTTGACCAAATCCGCTTCGCTGGCTTCCATCGTGGCCTGTACCTGACGCATGGAATCATCAAAATCGGTAAAGGTCTTGACACATGCGGTGCCCAAAGCCATCACAGGTGCGGTGACCTTCATGCTCATGGAGGTTCCGACTTCAGAGATCTTCGTGCCGATACTTTGAAGCCTAGAGCCTATATTGTCAAGGTTGACGCCAAGCTGGTACCAGCCGTTCTGGTTCAGCTTGATTTGCTCATTGACCAGTTTTAAGGCCTGTTCGGTATGAGCGACCTTTTCTTTGGCTTCTTCCAGCTTTTGTGCCAGGTGCTGGGTTTCTTCCGCATCCTCGCCCTTGGCTGCCTTTGAGGCTTCATATGCCTTTTCCAGTTGGGCAACCTTTTCCTTTTGCAGGCCAAGGCGCTCTGATAGCGTATCAGCGGAGGCCTTCAGCTTCTCCGTTACCTTGTCAAAATCGGTGAGTCCGGTGGCAGAGGATTGGAACTGCTTTTGAACCTTGGTCATCTGGGATTCAAAGCGAGAAAGCGCATCGTCAAACTTTGAGGAATCCAATGATAAGCGGACTATCAGGTCTCCCAATTCCTTTGCCACGGACATCACCTCCTTTGCTTATCAAGGTTCATGCCGGGATGTGCCCATGGTGGACTGCATCCGGCAATGCAATGAAAAAAGCGCTTGCAGCTTACGAAGCGTGCAGCGCCAAAAAATGCTTTCAGGCATGTGGAGAATCACTGTGCCGATGTAGTACAGCGTCACCCAGTCCAGATTTTCTTCTGTATCGGGGGAGGCCGCATCGGCAAAGGAATCCCACAATGCCTTTAGTGAGGGTCGGCAGTAATAGCCTCCTGAACTTGGCTAACTTCATCCTGGGGCATGGCTTCCATGAGGGCTTTGGAGATGCTATCCATGACCGTTTCCAAATTTTCTAAGGTGACCATGCCTCCAACCTGCCGCTCAGTGAGGGTGGCATCTTCATGCAAAAGGCCTGCCCATAGCAATGTGCGGGCTGCTTTCATGCTACCGCCCTGCATGGCGTTGAAGGCCTTTTCCATGTTCCCATACTTCTCTTCCAATTCAGAGAAGGCATTCAGGTCAAACTTCAGCGTACGAGGCCGGTCAAGTTGAAGGGGTACCGCTATTTCTTTCACATCACGCAATGCCATATCATATCTCCTTTATCTTAGTATGTCTGGTGCTCATACCTCAGGATCGGGCTCCGCAGGGGGCGTGTTGGGGTATACCGACTTGAACCAGAAGTCTGCACCGGTAAAGCCGGCATCTCCGCTGTCGGCGATGACTTGCCATTCACCGTCATAATCCCTACGCACAAAGGTGCCGCTGAGCTTTGCGTTGCGCCAGGAGGCAGCATCTGTGGCGGTGGCGTATTCATCCTGTACAAGACCGAACTTGCCTTTGTACAGCCAGACAAAACGGAAGCGTCCCGGGCTGGGCTGAGACATAAAGCCAATGGCCAGATAAGGTGGCTCATCTGTGGCCTTCATGGTCATAACCCCATCCAGATAGGTGTGGCCCAATAAGGTTGCCTGAGCCTGCAAGGGGAGGGTGGCCAATTCCAGTTCTACGGATATATCCCCCAAGTTATTGGCGATATCGAAAACAGTATCATCCGCCCAGAGCTTCTCCTGATTGGATGTCGGGGAGATTTTAGCGCTGATGGCTCCCACCAAGGGCTTAGGGGTTGCGTATTCCACACCAATGGCTGTATCATTGGTGAGCAGCGCATAATGTATGTTCCGAAGAGATTGTCGTTGCGACATATTTCCTCCTTTGTTTAGTCCCAAGTGGTGGGAAGCAGTTCTGTTATTTCATAGGAAGTGGATTTTACATAAACGTCCAACTCAGGCAGATAACCATCCTCCACCTGGCTATCACGTTTGAAACCCAGATTCCGCATGGCGTCATGTAAGGCACTGTTGATCGGGTAAAGAATGTTTTCCCGGGCGTAGATATCCAGCCGAAAGCGGATACGCTCATCCAGAGGTACGTCATCCGCAAATCGTGTATATTCCCGGTCATCTTCCAGGACAATCAGCCTGGGAAAGACATCTGCTTCCGGAGATAAAAGCTGATAAATGGCCGGGTTCCCATAGGGGTCAACGGCCAAAAGAAAAACAAGCCGCTGGTTTCCCAGCAGCTTGCCCACCAAGATAGATGCGTCCAGGGGCATTGCCTCCTTTATAAGCTTAATCGGTTTTTTAATTCGGTGGCAACTGTTGAAAGGACTTCCTTTTCCTTTGCTTCCGCCGATTTTTCGATGAACCGCTGAGCATTTTGTTTTCCAGTACCGTATTCGACGAATTTCACATAATAACTGGGGCCGTTGAAACCACCCTTTACTGTCACACCGGCTACCTTGCGGTTAGATATCAGATCTGCTGTAATGACCTCCGCCAAGCGCTTGGGGCTTTGACCCCGATTGGTTCTGTGTTTGCGGGATTTGGGCGCTCGTACTGTTGCTTCACCTGAAATGATGCGTGCACCTTTGAGCAGTGCGCCATTGATCGCCCCTTTTGCTTCATTGCCCAGCGCTTTGGCTTGCCTGCCTACCTCGCCTAGCTGTTCAATGCTGATTTTACTTGCCATTGGGCACCACACTTTTTGCCAGGATTTCAAGATTTATATGCCGCATGAAAGGGTCAGCCATGGCAGTGATGCCATACTCCATATCATTGAAACGTATCCGCATCGCCTCACTCACATCTTTTCGATAACGAATGGTAAATCGCACCTCGTTTTCTCGGTTGACGGCAGCGGCTTGATAATACTCTCTTCCTCTAAGCGGCTCTACGCTTGCCCAACAGGTGTAGGCAGGAACCCAGGTTTCTTTTGCGATGCCGCCGCTCATGGTAACTTGCTTTATGAGAAAGGTGATGCGGTGGCGAAGCTCACCCGCGCTTTGGTCACTGTCAATGTTTTTTCGGTAGGTCGCCACACGCATCCCTCCTTTCTTAAATCAACCGAGCGGGATCGCGGTAAGGCCAGAGAAGACTATGAAAAGCACGTAGCATCGCATCATAGGCATCCCCGTTACCGTTTTCCCGATAGGTATAAAAATGGCTGGCCATCAGGAGGATAGCCAGCCGTACAGGTTCCGGGATGGGGTCAGGAAATGCCGACACCTTACAGAAATCCAGCGCCGCCTGATGGGTCATCTGGAGCAATGACTCCAGTAGCGTATTTTCTTCATCCAACTCCACCCTTAAGTGGCGCTTCAGTTCATCCAGTGTGATCGGCAAAATCCTCACCTCCATGCCCTGATCAGGCACTCTTCATTTGCAGCACCTTCACTGCTTCAGGTAAGATCAGCCGGCCGTCAACCCGCTGGGTAGCACGGAAACCAACCTGACCGGTTTGAGCAAAGAGCTCATTCAATCGCTGAAAGGAACGGCCCTGCCTGTCGGCAATCCAGTAATAGGACAAGTCACCGAAGACTACTGCCTTGTTGCTGGCAGTAGGCGCAGGCATGAAGGCAGAGGTCACGATCCGGTGATTAAGCAAAGTATCCGGCTGGCCTTCCTTGAGCCCAGGTTGCCAGAGATATTGGCCATTGTTATCCTTGAGCTTACGAATGAGCTTCACCGTGCTGTCGCCCATCACAAACGCCGCCTTCCTGCGGTACGGGGCGCGCAGACTGTGAATGAGATCGATCAGTTCATCTGCCGTCATGGCGGCAGCAGCGGCAGCGGTGACGCCTACTTCGGCGCCAAGAGTATCGTGCAAAAGGCCGGTGGGCTTGCCGGAACCATTGCCGGTGAGGAAAGCCTGCTCCTCAGCGGTGCCGATCCTGCGGCCGAACTCGGAGGCGATGTAACCTTCGATATCGAACACAGAATCATTGAGCAGTTCATCCGATACCTTGATCATGGTGGCTACCTTATGGGCACCAATGGACATCAGGGTGAAGCTGTCGTCGGATTCGGGAATGGCACCTTCCTCGTCCACCCAGGAAGCAGACCCCTTGGATGCGACCAGCGGGATTTTCCGGTCGCCAGAGGCGGTTCGGATGGTGCGGCACAGGGAGCGCAGTACGTTTTCCTCCTCAAGCTTTTCTATGAGGGTGCGCTCATACTCATCCGGCGCCAGTACGCCGCCCTCGGAGTCCATGCCGATCTGCAGTGCGTTCCGTACCTCATACGAGGAACGGTTGCGCATCTGATTCCAGAAGGCATCTCGGTAAGTATCCGTGGTGCGGCCCGCCTTCTGTTCATGGTCTTGGCCGGGACGGGCGGTAATGGGTTGGGTGGTGACAGCAGCCATCTCCCGGTCCAGTGCCTCCCGGCGCTCCAGGCGCTCAACCTCTTTGCCGAGATTGACTACCTCGGCCTCCATTTTTTCGTAAGTAGCGGTATCCTCGGCGGACAGCATACCGTCACTGCCGCGCTTGGAATCCAGAAAAACCTTGGCATCTTCCCAAGCCTTTGCACGCTTTTCACGCAATGCAAGAATCTGATTCATATACTCATTTCCTCCTCTTATTTTAAAAGTGCCAGCCTTTTTTCAAGGTCTGACGCTTTTACGCGGGGCTCTTCAGGTTGTGATTGGGGTTGTGTGTTTGGAATTTTGGACCGGAGCTTGTCCAGCAGGGAATTGGTCACGGCACGGCGGGAGAAGGTGAAGCTGTCCTGCGCCGTAGAGGGGGTTGATTCCTCCCGGAACAGGATGTCGTCCGCAAAACCAAGTTCAAGCGCTTTATAGGCATTGAGCCACGTTTCCGCGTCCATGAAGTGGGAGAGCTTGGCACGGGACAGGCCGGTCTTGATCTCATAAGCATTGATAATACTTTCTTTTACTTCATCCAGCATCTGTATCGCCTTTTGCATTTCCGCACTATCACCGATGGCTATTGTCAGGGGATTATGAATCATCATGAGGCCGGTGGGGGACATGAGTACATTCGTGCCGGCCATGGCGATGACGGATGCGGCGCTGGCTGCGATGCCGTCGATTTTCACGGTGACATTGCCAGGATAATCCATGAGCATGTTATAGATTTGGGCAGCAGCGATGCAGTCGCCCCCCGGTGAATTGATCCACAGAGTGATATCACCGCTGCCGGACAGAAGCTCTGCTTTGAACAATGCAGGCGTCACATCATCCTCGAACCAGCTTTCTTCGGCAATGGCTCCATGCAAGTACAAGGTGCGGCTTTCATCCGCATCTCTTGCCCAGTTCCAGAATTTCTTCACTTTGGTAACTCCTTTTTCGTAGTAGATGCGAAGGCACCGGCATCCTCCAGTTTGGTCATATTGCCGTTGATAAGGTATAAATCACCGCCCAGTTCAGGAGGGATGCGGTCAAGGTTTTCCAACTCCCGGATATCGTTGGTGGACATCCAACCATTTTGCCGGCCCACGGCATAACCAGCCATACGGCTCTGATAATCTCCGCGCAGCAGACCATCCAAGTTGAAGCGTACAAAAAAGCGCTTCTTTTCCTCGGGGGAAAAGAGCGCTCGATGCAGGGACTGCTCCCACCTGACCACCCATGGGTCAAGGGTATATTTCACAAACTCCAGGGACTGCTGTTCGATGTTGGAGAAGGAGGATTTCTCCAGATCACCTACCATGTGGGGCGGTATTCGGAAGATACGGGCAATCTCATTGATTTGGAATTTCCGTGTCTCCAGAAATTGCGCCTGTTCCGGGGAGATACCGATGGATTTATACGCCATGCCCTCTTCCAAGACGGCGATCCGGTGGGCATTCCGGCTTCCTTGATAAATGGTGTTCCAGCTTTCCCGGACACGTTTAGGGTCCTTCACCACACCGGGATGCTCTAGTACGCCGCCCGGTGCAGCACCGTTGGCGAAGAAGGATGCCCCATATTCTTCGCAGGCAATCGCCATACCAATGGCGTTCTTAGCCATGGCGATGGGGGAATAACCAACCAGGCCATCAAAACCCAATCCAGGGATATGAAGCACATCATGAGAGGATAGAAGCACCTGCTGATCTCTACCGAGCGTGTTCGCATCCTCCTGGGTGCGGGAGTAGGCATAGTATATGCGGCCTGCTTGATCCCGATCCACGGTCATCTTGCTTGGCATGAGGGGATAGAGCGATACCACCTCACCTTTCCCGTTCCGTATCACTTGGGCATATGCATTGCCCCACAACAACAGGTGCGTCATGAGTGTTTCACGAAAGGCGAAGCTGGTCATCTCGGGGTTCGGTTCATCGTGGAGCAACCGGTACAGCGGATGCTCTAGCGCTTTATCCTTGCCGCCCTTTCCGTCATATCGGTAGACATGAAGCGGCAGACCTGCCACCGCTTCGGAAAGGATGCGTACACAAGAATAAACGGCGGTCATCTGCATGGCTGAGCGTTCATTTACTGTCTTGCCGCTAGACGATCCGCCGAGAAAGAAGCTGTACGTGTTGCCATTCAGGCTGTTGGTAGGCTTGTCGCGGGCTTTGAAGATCTTGTTCAGCAGGTTCAATAGGCATTATCCTTTCAAAAGGCATGAAAAAAGCACTTGCGCTTTAGCAAGTGCTCATTACGGTTCGAATATTGCTCTCATTGCAAAACTGGACTTTACACTATTCTTGTTTTGGAGCATTTCTTATCAAAAACATCATAGGTATCAGGGTCAATATAAACTCTGTGCTAAAAGCAACAACTAACCATAGTTGTAAACTGGATGGCCATGGCCAAATAAGTTGTATGATGATTCTTGAAAGCCATATGAGAGAAAAGAATGCATAGAATGCTCTCAGTTCCTTTGAGCCCTCAAATAACTTCTTTTGCACAATAATCAACAGCAAACTAATTCCTGCCAACATAAAGGAAAAGCAAAAATTGATATAGTTAATTGATTGGATTATTTCAGTGGGGGCGTTCGGTATATATGAAAACCATTGAGAGATATATGGTGCAAAAAAGTGCCATATCCCCACAAAAATTCCGATAATACATGTAGCATTAAAAGATACCTTTGCGATTTTTTTCATTGCTTTACCTCACAGTTTTGTAATGAATCAGGCAATATAGGTTACCATATTACCCAGCATATATCAATTACAAAGTTCTATCAAAAAAGCGACAGTTTGCATTATTGGTGGCATACCCATTTATGACTCGACACTGATCGAGACTTGTGCTATGATTATTGAGTATACATCTTCACAAGAATTCTAGCAGCTTTTAGCGTTTCTTTATCAAACGCTTGAAGCTGCTTTTTTTGAGAGGGAAGCATGACAAAGAAAACGTTTTATACTGAAATTGCTTATGTACTGGGACTATCTGTGTTGGCCTTGGGAACAGCGTTTATGGAAGCGGCTGATTTTGGTGTTTCAATGGTGGTAGCCCCAGCATACTTAATCTATCGGTGGTTGTCGCCGATCTATCCATTCTTTACATTTGGTATGGCCGAGTATATATTGCAAGCGTTTCTTCTAGTTGGCATGACCTTGGTATTAAGAAAATTCAAAACTTCCTATCTGTTTTCATTTATCACAGCACTTATCTATGGATTTTTACTTGATAGAGCCATGGCTCTAGTGGCCCTTGTTCCATTGAATCACTTCGCAACCCTCGTTGCATTTTACATCTTAGGGCTGTTGCTCTGCTCAATGGGAGTCTCTCTCCTTTTCCATAGCTACATATCCCCTGAGGCTTATGAGTTGTTCGTCAAAGAAGTTTCTGCCCAGCACAATATTGGCATCCATAAGTTCAAAACGTACTATGATTGCATAAGCTGCATAGTCGGAATTGCGTTGTCCTTTGCCTTCTTTGGATTATGGAATTTTGAGGGCGTCAAGCCAGGTACAATTGTATGCGCTTTAGTCAATGGATTTATTATCGGCAGGTTTACACGGTTGTTTGAAACGCACTACAATTTCATAGATGGGATGACCCTCAGAAAGTACTTTGCAATCCAATGATCGCTTATTTACGCAAGCCCTAGATAATATAGAATATGTATCAACTATATTTCTAGCAAACCTCGGTTATCATAAACCGATCCACCTCCGCCGTCATGCCGAATCGCCCGATCCAGGGCCATGATCGTGGCTACAGTACCGTCGATCTTCTCTGTGGATTTTTCCTTATCTGGCTTGATGTTACCTGCTGGGTCCGTCTTGATGAAGATGTTATCCATCATCCAGCGCAAGACGGGATGCCCACCATGGGCGAGTCGTTTTTCCAGCGTCAGCTTCATAAGCTCTTTTGTGGGCGGAGACATATCCTTGAAGCCCTGTCCGAAGGGGACAACCGTTAAGCCCAGCCCCTCTAGGTTCTGCACCATTTGTACAGCCCCCCAACGGTCGAAAGCGATCTCCCGGATGTTGTACCTGGTCCCCAATTCCTCGATAAACTTCTCAATGTAGCCATAATGGACGACATTCCCTTCTGTGGTTAAGAGGTATCCCTGCTTCTCCCACAGGTCATATTGCACATGATCACGTCGTACGCGCAGGTCAATGTTCTCCTCGGGAATCCAGAAGTAGGGCAAGATTTCATACTTGTCATCCGAATCATCCGGTGGGAACACCAGAACGAAGGCGGTGACGTCAGTGGTGCTGGAGAGATCCAGCCCACCATAACAAACCCGTCCCTCGAGACGTTCAGGATCCACCGGGAATGCACAAGCATCCCACCTGGCCATGGGCATCCAGCGCACCGCCTGTTTAACCCACTGGTTCAAGCGCAGCTGCCGGAAGCTGTTTTCTTCGGCAGGATTTTGCTTCGCGCTCTCGCATGCATCTTTTACCTTGTCAATGCTCACCGTGATTCCCAGGGAGGGATTTGCTTTCTTCCACACCTTGGGGTCTGTCCAATCATCTTCTTCCTTCGCACCATAGATCACGGGGTAGAAGGTGTGGTCGATCTTGCGGCCTTCCAGAATATCCACGGCTTTCTGATGCGTTTCATAGCAGATACTTTGCGTGTCCGTACCCGCTGTAGTGATGAGGAAGTACAGTGGCTGCATACGCGCATCACCGGAACCCTTGGTCATAACGTCGAAGAGCTTACGGTTCGGCTGGGTGTGCAGTTCATCGAACACCACGCCATGGATGTTAAAGCCGTGCTTGGAATAGGCTTCTGCCGAAAGCACCTGATAGAAACTATTGGTGGGAAGGTATATGAGCCGTTTGGTCGAGGCGAGTATCTTCACACGCTTGGAAAGCGCGGGGCATAATCGCACCATATCCGCGGCAACTTCAAAAACAATGGATGCTTGCTGGCGATCGGCTGCACAGCCGTACACCTCGGCACGCTCCTCGCCATCGCCACAAGTTAGGAGCAGAGCAATGGCTGCTGCCAGCTCGCTCTTGCCCATCTTCTTGGGGATCTCCACATAGGCGGTATTGAATTGCCGGTATCCGTTGGGCTTGAGAACACCAAACACATCCCGGATGATCTGTTCCTGCCAATCTATCAGCTCAAAGTGCTTTCCTGCCCAGCTCCCTTTTGTATGCGACAGGGCTTCAATGAAGGAGACGGCATAGTCGGCGGCCGCTTTGTCATACCGCGAGCCGCTGGCCATAAAGGCTGTGGGCTTATATTTAGCCAGCTTTCGTATGCTGCCATCTCCTTTCCTGATACAAAAAGAAAGAGCCTCATTGAGAAGCTCATTCTTACAGGGTATCTATCCAATCAGTATACCGGTATAATTTTGTCAACCGCCCGAACTTCATCCTCACCATACACCACGCCAAGGGTGGACCCGTTATCCCAAAGGCAGAAGATGGTACCTACATCGTCAACGAAATCAACCGTTCCAAGGCTGTCCGGTTTGAGGCTGGTATAAGGGTCATTCATTCTGACAAGCTCTACCCGCGTGCCTTTGGGGTATCTCCCGCGAAGGGACTGGACGATCTCCTGTGACGGCAACTTATTCATCTGCTCCCTCTTCCTTCTTGCCAGGGATGCCGTTCCTAAAAGCACTGTTGCCGGAGAGGTTCTTGAGAAGGATCTTTCGTGCCGCCTTATAGTCATCGCCTACAAAGCCCAGCCTGATCAGGAAGACTCTGAAAGCGAATTTCTCGTTGTCCACCTGCTTTTCTTTGGCAGTGACCCGCTTTTGTTGCTTTGCCGCAGTGCTGAGCGCGCATATGAACTGAACGTAAGCACTGACCACATCCCCCTCCAGCCCGGCCGGGAACCAGGGAAACTGTAGCGTTGTTTTGGTTCGATGGACCGGGAGAGTCTCCATGCTAATCGCCCTTTGGATTAAGCAGGCCTTGCTAGCGATGAGCTTTTCTAGGTTTAAAATCGCTTCTTCTGTGAAACCTTCCAGTGGGACCTCGATCGTCATGCGATCACCGTCCGGTTGGCCGTACGCGGGAGGTTCTTCGTTATCATGGTAGGGGCTGACCCGACCGCCAAGCTCCGCCTCATAAGGAATAGGCAAATTCTCAGGAATCGGTTCGGCTTTCGGGAGATTCACATCGTACTCCTCCGTTTCTGCCTTGAGGTCATGCAGCCCACAAAGGTCGGCTACCAAACTGCGGTTGTCCGAACCTTCCAGTAGACCCGATTTGTCGATGCGATAGCCTCCAACCTCATAAGCGAAGGTCGGTGCACCTAGGTAATTGGCAGGTTGATTTAGTTCCTTGGTGATTGCGTTGACCAGAGTTTTGCGATTGGCTCCTGTGATGTTGTAGTGTATCCTCATGATAAGCATCCTCCTTTGTTCTTTGGACGCTTATATACATCACTCTAAAGCTGTGAAATAGCAAGTTATATTTTTATATGGATCGATTCATTTGACGGTCTCCTCCACATCGATCAGGCGAAGCATCTTCCCGTCACGGGATAGATATACATCCTTGTCTGTACCGACCTGTTGGATAAACCGCCGGACGATCACATCACAAAACTTTTCTTCCAGTTCAGCTGTACGGCATATTCGCCCAGTCTGTTCACAGGCTATGAGTGTCGATCCGCTGCCGCCGAAGGGATCCAACACAACGCAGCCTGTCATAGACGAGTTGATGATGGGGTAAGCCACCAGGGGGATCGGCTTCATGGTAGGATGGTCGCCGTTTTTTCGAGGCTTGTCAAACTCCCAGATGGTGGACTGCTTCCGATCAGAATACCAGGCATGCTTGCCGGTCTTCTTCCAGCCGAACAGCACAGGCTCATGCTGCCACTGGTAAGGGGAGCGTCCGAGCACTAGGCTCTGCTTTTTCCAGATGCAAGTTCCAGACAAATAGAAACCAGCATCGGTGAATGCCTTGCGGAAGTTTAGCCCTTCGGTGTCCGCGTGGAACACATAGATGCTGGCATCTGGAGCCATAACCTTTTCCATCTGGGTAAAAGCATCCAGCAGGAATTGATAAAATGCATCGCCTGCCATGTTATCGTTCTTGATCTTGCCGGCAGTCCCTTCGTAATTCACATTATAAGGGGGATCTGTGACCGCAAGGTTCGCTGGCTTTCCATCCATGAGCAGCGTATATGTTTCAGGCTTGGTACTATCGCCGCAGATCAGCCGATGGTTCCCCAGTAACCACAGGTCACCGGCTTTGGTAAGCGTGGGCTTTTGAAGTTCCGCATCCACATCGAAATCGTCATCTTTGGCGTCTTCCATGCCGCCCAGGAATTTATTCATCTCCGCGTCGCTGAAACCCAGCAGGGAGAGGTCAAAGGCGTTCGTCTGCAGATCAGACAATTCGACAGATAGCATCTCCTCATCCCAACCGGCATTGAGTGCCAGACGGTTATCTGCAAGAATGTAGGCGCGCTTTTGCGCATCGGTGAGATGCTCGGCAAAGACACAAGGGACGGAAGTGATGCCTTCCTCCTTGGCGGCCATGACACGGCCGTGCCCCGCGATGATGTTGTATTCCTTGTCCACGATAACCGGATTCACAAAACCGAATTCTCGTAGACTGGCACGGAGCTGCTTGATCTGTTCCTTGCTGTGGGTTCGGGCATTCCGAGCATATGGGATCAACTTATCAATGCTTACTTTTTCAAAGCGGTCTGTCGTATTCATCGCTTACCCTTTCTTCCTGATAAGAGAGTCTCCATGATATCGTCCTGTGGGTTGCCTGCAAACGCCGTAGTGCAATTTTGTTTCACAACATCGAAAATCTCATACCAGAGCAGATTCGCCTGTTTTTGAAACGACTGGCTCATCTGCACGAAAGGACTGGCGATCGCACCGCCAGTGGTGGGATGCCGACCAAGCAACCCATAAGCACTGATGGCTTCCTCGCACTGAATGTAGCGGGAGAACGCTTGGGCATATGCCTCCACCAGCCGGTGGTTAATGAACTTCTCGCAGCCCCGATCCCGGAGCCACTTCCACGTTTCGGTGAATAATGCGTCTGCGCCTAATGGTTTTCCATCCTTCTGACGTGATCGGAGGTACTCGCTGGGCTCGGGTATATCAGCACCGGATAGTTCCGTTACGCCGCCAAGCTCCTCTGCGGACAGTTCTGTATCCGGTTGGAATTCGGGTGCATCCAGTACCTTCGCTGCCTTACCTACGTTAATTTTATCGGCTAACGGCATGGGCTTGTCCCCTGCTCGGACCCGCCGACCGCCACGATTGGTGCCATCCTTGGCCATTCAAGATTCCTCCTCTCTCGGCCGGGGTTAATCCCTCGTTTGAACCGGACTTTTTTCGCGCGTGACCATGCGCCCGTTCACCAGTGAAAGATTACCAGAGGTTTTGCCCCCCCTACCGCCCCCAGCGACCGCCTTCTCGGGCTGTGATCTTTGAATGACAAGAAGTACAAAGAGACATAAGGTTGGTCTCATCGTGCGTTCCACCCTGGGATAGAGGCACTATATGATGGACCTCCTCAGCCGGTGTGATCACCTCTTGCTTCCAGCAACGTTCACACAGTGGGTGGGCAGCGATGAAGCGGGAACGTATGTGCTGCCACGCCCGGCCGTACCGTTTCTTCATGGCAGGATCACGATGATAACGCTCGTAATACCGAGCCTCCTGCTGGGCATGCTCCTCACAAAAGCGGCCGTTGATCAGCCGGGGACAGCCGGGGTGGGAGCATGGACGCTTAGGTTTACTGGGCATACCCCCACCTTCCATGCATGAAAAAAGCGCCGGCAGATTACTCCACGGGCGCTTCATTGGGTGATTATTTTACTGATTACATGATACTGCTATATAGGGAGGAATTCAAGTGAACTCATGTGCACTTTTGTGCACTCTATCAGTTTTTTCATCAACATTCCTATCGCGTAGGATCTTGTCAAAGCAGATTAGCGCTCTAGAATGTACGATGTGTACCCAACGTGAACTATAGTGCATATCGAAAGCGATTTGTTCCCAGGACTGAAAGCAAAGGTATCGTTTTTCAAGCAGTAGTTGATAATCGGTGTTTTCCAGTTTATTTATGTGCTGGGCTATTTCTCTTTTCAGATCAACAAGCGCATCTATCTGCCGGTTCAATTCATCCTCTGCTTCCATCAGGTGGATGACGGTATCCTCCAGCGAAGAAACATTGCGCGTTCGGGATACGTGATCACCATCTTGAAAAGCGGTTACCTTACGAGTGAGGGAGCGAAGGACTTCCACCTGTTCCAGTTTGCTGGTGATGCGCTGATCAAGCCTGTATGCTTGGCTGAGATACTCTTTTCCGGTCATTATGATACCTCCACCACCTGTTTTTTCATATCAAAAAGTAGCTGCCTGCCGTCGAGATCGCAGAGTGTATTGAACCAATCCGACAGGAAGAAGTCCTCAATAGTCCGTTTTGTCCGCAACGCTTCCAGATTGTTTGAATGCTTGCGTAGCTTCCGAACCGCCCTTCGATAATCTTCTACAGCTTGCAAGATGATGGCATCAGCCAGAAAACGGTATCCGTTATCGATTGGCTTCATTTATAACCTCCAAATTCGCCTTGACTGCATCGATTAGTGCAGTCTGGGTCCTATCCTTTTTGCTCAAGGCAACCATGACATGCTCATCGATGGTGCCCTTGGTGATAATGTGGTGGATGACCACCGTATCCTTCTGACCTTGGCGCCAGAGCCGTGCATTTGTCTGCTGGTAAAGTTCCAAGCTCCAGGTAAGTCCAAACCATATGAGGGTGGAGCCCCCTTCCTGCAAGTTCAGCCCATGCCCTGCAGAGGCGGGGTGTATCAAGCCGACTGGGATTGCGCCGGCATTCCACCGCCTAAGGGACTTCTCACCGTCCAGATACTCTGCTGAGAAACGCTCAAGAATACGCTCTGCGTCGTGTTTATACCAGTAGGCGATGAGAATCGGTTTTCCATTAGCGGCTTCGATGAGATCATCCAATGCATCCAGCTTGCGGTCATGGAGGTGTGCAACTTTATGATCACCGTCATACACCGCACCATTAGCCATTTGCAGAAGCTTTCCGGAAAGGGCTGCCGCGTTTGCTGCATCAATTTCCCGCTCATCCAGGGAAAGGATCATCTGCTCCTTCATGGTTCGGTAATGCTTTTCTTCGGAAGCAGACATCTGCACAGGCACTTCGTTCATGAGAAGGTCCGGCAGTTTCAGGTAATCGCTGCTTTTCATGGAGATTGTGATATCCGATATGCGCCGGTAGATTTCGTCTTCAGCGCCAGGTTTGGGCTTGTAGGAGAACACTTGCTGCTGGCTACGTTTATCTGGCAGGAAGAACGTATCACGATACTGCCCGATGAACCTGCCAAGACGTTTACCCATATCCAACAGCCGGAATTCTGCCCACAGATCCATGAGCCCGTTGCTGGATGGGGTGCCGGTCAAGCCAACGATCCTATTGACGCAAGGCCGTACCTTCATGAGGCTTTTAAAGCGCTTGGCCTGATGGGACTTGAAAGAAGATAATTCATCAACCACAACCATGTCATAGTCGAAGGGAAGGCCGCTCCTCATGACTAGCCATTCCATATTCTCCCGGTTGATGATATGTATTTGAACCCGCTGACGGAGAGCCGCCTTACGTTCGGTTTCCGTACCCGCTGCAACGGTGTATGTCAATCCTTGTAGATGATCCCACTTGGCAATCTCAGCCGGCCAGGTCATCATGGCCACTCGAAGGGGTGCGATGACAAGCGTCTTTCGGACCTGAAAGCTGTCCAGCATTAAGTCGAAAAGGGCGGTCAGAGTGATCACACTCTTGCCTAAGCCCATGCTCAGGAGGATTGCTGAAACAGGATGCGTCAGAATGAAATCCGTTGCGTAAGTCTGGTACTCATGAGGATTGTATTTCATCCAGCACACCTCCAATCTGGTCGGGATGGTCAATGCAGTACACCCGAAACCCTAGCGCATCCAGCTGCCTTTTCCGCTTTACCTGCAAGGGACGCAGAGGCTTTCCGGGCGCTTTCACCTCCACGAAGGCTAGACGACCGCCGGGGATAAGAATGAGACGGTCGGGCATCCCAGCAAAACCGGGGGATGTAAACTTGGGGGCGATACCTCCCATCGCCTTGACCTCCTGCACCAGTTTGCATTCCAGTGTTTTTTCCCTCATATCGGGCATCCTCCTAACGACACCATCATCTATCCTTTCTGGAACAACGGCACAAGTGAACAACGATTTCCCTATATTCCTTACGCGTGCTACGGAACGGCTTTCATCCCCTTGATATTAAAGCCATTTTGAATATAATAGAGATTAGTTGTTCACTTGTAGCCACAAAGCCTACAAAGTCGCATAGCGCAAGGGTTTATACGTTGGAACAAGCCTGGCGGTAAAGTCTCTGTCGCCCGTATAAAGGCAACCGCTTCATCTCTTTAGTCCTTTCCCAACCAGCAACCTTCGTCATCAGAGCAGCAAGGGCATAGCTGTCTGTGGGTTTGAGATCAGCAATGTTGCGCCCTAAACACTCGCACCAGATTTCGGCGTTAGAAACTTCTGTACGTACATTAACACCCGCTGGGTTCGTGAGGTCATTCCTATCAGAGATGTAATTCCTGCGTTGATAGATGTCCATCGTATCCCAGTTTTCAGGCAGGAGCGTATTCAGATATTCCTCGACCATGCCTTGGCGTTCGTCGACTTCCATAGCGTCGCGTTGGACGACCTCGGCGGTCTTTACCAAATCGCCATCAAGGTACAGTTTTTCACCACCCTCGTAGATTGCTTTGGCTTCAGCCCATATCTGGTCGCGCTTCTCCGGCGTGAATTTCCACTTCTTGACCTGCTCCTCCTGATGGGCTTTTACAATCCAGAAGCGGCGGTTGCCGGTGATATCTCGGAGGTAGCCGCGCTCGCCGTTGACGGAAGCGATGATGACGCACTGGCGCGGGTGACTCTCGACCGTCTTGCCATAGCTGGGCCGGTACTTGTCGTCGGATGTGGAGAGGAATGCTTTGACCTTCTCGATATCGGCTTTCTTCATGCCCGCCAGCTCCCCGATTTCAACCACCCAGAAACCTTGCAGCTTCTCTGCGCCGGATTTGTCATCCATATCGGTGAGGGAGAGCGTCTCAGAGTAATACTCCTCGCCCACAAGGTCTTTGAAGAGTGTGGATTTGCCAATGCCCTGAACGCCGTCGAACACAAGGACACTGTCAAACTTCGTGCCGGGTCGGTAGATACGGGCGACCGCCGCCGCAAACGTCTTTCTGGTGACAGCCCTCACATACGGTGTGTCGTCAGCTTGAAGGCAGCGTACGAGCAGGTTCTCTATTCGCGGTGTACCGTCCCACGGTGGCAGCCCGTTGAGGTAATCGCGTATTGGGTGGAAGCGCCTGTCATCGGCCACCTTGGTGAAGCTGACGTCATGGTTCCGGCTTGAGAACGATACATAGCGTACATCAATCATAGCCTTCATCTGCGCTGTGTCAGCGTCACGCCAGAAGCGGTTGTCATTCGGGCGTTCCCACGGCATATCGCCCGTGACCTGAACGCGGTTAGCCAGTTCGTTGAAGGCAAAGTTGGCAAAGTCAGGGTCGTTGTTGAGGATGAGCATCTCGTTCCAGACGCTATTCTCCAGAACGTGGCTCTTTGACTGGTACTTGAGCAGCGTCCGCCAGTCCTTGCCATCGGCAGCAAAATCTGCGGCGGCGTCCTCCTTGCGCTCCTCGTCTATCTGGATTTTCACCTTATCAAGTGAGACCGCAAACTCGCACATCGCCTTGAACGACGCCTTGTCGTCAAGATTATTGAACTTGTGGAGCCTGACCAGGTCAAAGGCGTTCAGCATCTTCCCGCACACCGGATCGGTGGCGTGGTGGGAGTACGCGAATTTGCCGCTGTAAAGCACGACGCCTGCGGAGGAGTCCGCGGGAATATAGTCGTATCTGCCTGCCATAATGGAGGGCTCGTACACATCGGAGAGAAACGTATCGATCGCGTCCTCGATGGGATATACCCGACAGAAGGCGCCCACAATGCCTTTCTTGAGCAGAGGATCCTGCTGCTGTTTCAGGCTGTGACTGATCACCTCCGACTGCCGGGTGGACGTTGGCCACATGGAAACATCCCGCCAGTCGGCATACCGGGCCAGGTATGCGTCCGGATCAAGATTTGGTCCATCTTTCTCCAGGAAGATGTACTCGCCATCAGCCGGGGTGGATGGCCAATACATGAGTCTGGCAGGCTCATAGGTGGTATCGTCAAATAGGTCGATGCCGATTTCCTTGGCTACCATCCTTCCCAGTGCGGGATATTCGTCCTCTGTGACGTCCCTGGCCAGCGGGAGAATGAGCCGCAATCGCGGCGCTTCAGGCATATGCATCGTCATCTGGCCGCTCGAGATCACCGTCACGAAGCGGGGTCTTGAGAGAGGTAAGAGGCGGTACTGACTTTCCGTTTCCTTTTAGCTTTGATTCCCCGTCACGATAGGCGGCCTCAATCGCCGCTTTGATCTTGACAACGGTTTGTGTGTCAGATTTGGGAATGATAATGGAGACGCTATACTTGGGAGTACCACCGTTAATGGATATCGGATCCCATAAGTTTGCATAGGAGAGGCGGGTTTCGCCGGTGACAACCTTGGTGGGGTTGATATAATTGCCTTTGTTTGCTTGGTTAGTCATTGTGCTCTACCTCCATAAAATCATTTCGCGCCGAATTAATTGCCGGACGTTTATCGTTCTCCGGCACTAAGGTGGGTTTGCCCTGAGGCTTTTCTACAAGGCTTCCAAGGAGTTCGTGGAATATTGTTTTTCCGAGTACCTTTTCCATAGCGGACACACCGCGCAGGGAAATTTCATATGGATCATATCCGGCAGCGGTGACGGCTTGTACAACTGCCTTTTCGTCTTTGTACCTGCGGTTGGAACGTCCTTCCACCCGCTTCCATCCGTTCCAGTGCTTGCCGCACAGCGAAGCCTGCAGGGCGTATTCCTTGATATCCGTAGCCCAGGAGATGAGCTCATCGATGTGGTCAAGGATAGACGCGACTTCATCATCCTCAAGAAGGGGAGGCGGTTGAAAATCATACCGGGCGAGGGCCATATTCTCTTCTGCTCTGGTTCTGCACTCGCTTTTCATCCGGCAGAACCTACACCAATGGCCGCAGCGGAATTCACCCTGGCCGGCGTAGGCTTTTTCTGCAGCCGGCCGCAGGATATCCTCAGCCCACTGGTAAATGGTTTCCTTCAATACAGTGTAGGAACTGACATTTTCGCGTCTAGGCTGGTAAATGGTCATACTGACCGTAGAGATGTCATAGATGCCATCAAAGAGTTCCAACGCACCTAGGGCATAAAGCATCATCTGGGGATTGTCGGCCGCCTCGACCAGAACGCCCTGTCCATGCTTATAGTCCACGATGTGAAGCGTTCCGTCTGCGATGAGCAGGAAGTCGCCGGTTCCAAATCCATCCCTGACATACCGAGAAAAATCCAAACGCTGTTCGATCAGAATGACGGGATCCGGGCATGACAGTCTGACTGTTTTCACTAGTTCAAGGATAAAGGAGGTATAACCGCTTGCGCAGTCATCCATTTCCTCACTGTAATAACGGAGTTGGCTTGTCGGGTCTTGTACTTTCATGCCGAGAGCGGTTTTTAGCTTGAATTCACACAAAGCGTGCGCATCCGTACCTTCGGCGGCGTACTCGCTCCCTTGGTCGCTGATGTCTTCGCAGAGCCGGGCGGAGGGTGGGCAATTCAGCCATCGATGGCTGGAAGAGGCTGATAAGAGCGCATGCTTACCCATTTCCCAGCGCCTCTGCTTCTGCCAATAGTTCGGGGTACTCGGTAGGCTTAACATCCGAGAGCTTGACGGCCCCATGTTTCTCAAGCAGAACGCGAATATCGGCCGTATACCCATCCATGGACTTCTTTGCCAGCACTGCCCTGACCGCTTCCAACGTGAGTGGCTTCTGCGTATTCATGGGTGTTGCCGTGGAGGATTTACTATGCTCTTCCTGATCTGTCATTAACGCCTGGAGGCTCTCCGCGACTGCATGAAGTGATAAAGCGGTGTTCCGTAATTCATTGATTACGATGGAGAGTTCACTCATCTTGCCCACTGTCTTCACCCCCTTCCGGTAGTTCCTGAATGGACACGCACTCGACCGAGTCACCGGGGACGATCACCGTCACCCGCTTTTTTTCACCCAGTAGCATGCCAAGAACCCGTTCTCGCAGGGACACCTTCCGGCAATATGCGATCCCATTCCCGGATGGCTCCTTTCGGATACTGATCCTCAGGTTGTGTTTCACCCGTCTCACCTCATCTTTCTTATGGCTGTTTTCTGCCGTCCACTGTATAGCCGTGAAAGAAGCTGGAGTTAACGGGTCAGAAGATGTTTTTTTAGGTTTGCCAGCGCACGGTTCAAACGCTGCGAGACTGCTGCTTTGCTTATCCAATGGGAGCGTGCATAATCGACAGCCTTGCAATCACCAAAGAACAATGCACGAATCAGGTCACTTTGATCTGGGGGAAGCTTGTCCACCGCGTCATGGAGATGGCTATACTCTTCCTTGCGAATAATTGCAGCTAAGACTTCGTCTCTTTTTGTCAGACCGCGCTTTTTGTTGAGTTGTGCGTATTCAGGAGATTCGGTATCCTCCAGTGAAAGTGGGGTTCCATAATGGTATTTGTGATCTGATCGGTGATGCTTCCGTTCGGCGTTGTACTCCATGCTATTAAATTCAAGGACACGGTTACCCCAATCTTCGTCAACCTCGATCTCGACTGTTTCATTGGAAAACTTATATTGAATTCGTATTGAGTGGTTGTGGACGCAATGGGTTTTCGGGTCTGTTACCTTTACTCCTGATGTGATAGTGTGTTGTTTGATTTGCATACCATTTGCCTCCAAAGTTTGACAGATTCGGAGGTGTGTGATATGCTTTTTGCTAATGGTTAACAGGTAATAGCAGCAAAAAACCTGTCTCCAGCACCTCTGGCGACAGGTTACGGATATGGCCTTTGTGGATGAATTGGATGGGATTTGAGCATCCTTTGATGGGACTTTGGAGTTTGTTTATCAGCCCAAATGGGGAGGAAAGCCGTGAAAAGGCTGTGCTTTGGTATCTATGCCTCAGTTCTTCGAGCCTGTGTGCCCAGGAAAAACACAAGGCTGTTAACTCCACAAAAGCAGCTTGTTGGCGTTATCCTGCTGTCAGTGAATAACAGTTACGATATAAGAAGTGATGACTATACCACTTCGCGCTTGCTTTCCTGCAACAATTATTTATCTGCAGAAGTGACAGATGCAGCGAAAACCGTCGATAGCAAAGCGGTATCCGCCTATTTCAGCAAGAAGGTTATTCCTCTGCTTGACCCAAACAAAGTAAAACTTGCTGTATTGGCGCTACTTGACATCATTACAAATGACGTAACAATCGATGAGGATACGATCGTAAACTTGGTCGATGGGACAACAAAAAGGGCTCTGCTTACGCAGAGCGATTTTGTGCTGGGAGATTTCCTCGCCGGTACATTTCTCTATGTGGCGAGTTTTGTTGAAAACACTGTAGGTAAAAGCTTTGTCGAAGAAATCAATGAAAACTATATCCAGGCATTTGTACCGAAAAAAGAACGCATCAGGATTGTTGCTCCCCATAGTACTGAAAGGGAGCTTGGCCATCAATCACCGGATTTGCAATATATAATTCCTGCTAATAAAAAGAAGCAGGATTATCTCGCTTATCTTCGTAATGCAAAAAGCAAATACAGCACAATAAAGACGTTACTATATAACGATCAACCACGGCCGTTTTATGATTTCTATGTCTGTAACGACATCGTCCGCAAGGTACCTGTCTTAAGGAAGCCAAATTCCTATTACAGCGTCACAATTAGAAACGCCACGGTCAAGTCCATATCCGAGAGCTCGCGCTTTATTATTATTACTGGAGCAGGCGGCCTTGGCAAATCGATGATGATGCGCCATTTACTCTTAAATGCAATTGACAATTATGCTGATTTTAAGCTAATTCCGGTTTTTATTCCACTAAAAGACTTCGATGAATCTGCGAACGGGTTGTTCGAGTACATATTATCAAAAATGAAGAGTCTGGGCGGCAATGTATCGGAGGATGATTTTAGGGAAGCGCTCGCTAGTAGCTCCTGCTTATTGCTTTTTGATGGACTTGACGAAATAGGGATGAGCCACGCAAAGCGTTTTGAACGGGAGTTGGAAGAGTTTGCTGATACATACCCTTCAAACTGCTTTGTTATCTCCTCACGACCTTATCAGAGTTTTATCTCATATTCCCGATTCAGCGTTTTGCGGCTGCAGCCCTTCAGCAAAACGCAAGCGTTGGAGTTAATTGATAATTTGGAGTTTAGGCCAGATGATCCGTCAATAAAGGAAAAATTCAGCGCTGAGCTAGATAAGACTCTTTTCTTGACACATAGGGCATTTACCCAGAATCCGCTTTTGTTGACAATAATGCTTATGACCTTCGAACGCTTTGCTGAGATTCCATCAAAAATGC